>JBMOPE010000035.1:0-145253 GCA_049323755.1 Bacillota bacterium | reverse complement strand
GACAATTAAGGCCTTTTAAGTATAATGCGTTAAAAGGGGGCAATTGCATTAATAGCCAATTGTCCCCTCAAAATACTGCCTTATTTTATATCGATTTGGACTTTACACAAAGTTCGGGATAGACCCTAAGGTACCGTTTTCCCGTTTTTTTGATAGAAATAAAAGCTTATTTTTAGTGGACGATGGGGCTAGTGCAAAAGTATTATTCACACAGTCTGCCGTCCCCTTGTCTTGTATCAATCAGCTGAATTTATTAATATTAATAAAAATGCATATGACAAAATGATGGCATCCATAAAAATGATGGCTGCTCCTGACTGTGCGAAAATCATCCTGGATGGCATAGCACGGAACAAACCTATCATTCCCATTACATCCTTTGCACGTATTTTCTGGTTTATCTATCGATTGTTCCCAAACCGTATCATTAATTTAACACGTAAATCGTCTAAAAAGAATGTTTCATTACTGAGTGCTTCCTGAGAGAAGGTAATGTGTAAATTCTGATACTCTTTTTGACATTCTCCGGGGTTATGGGTTTGACTTTCTACAGAATATAAATTGAAATACATAAGGGAAGCTAACTATACCATGAAAAACCCGCCTTCATCAGCTTCTCAATCACACTCCGGAGCTTTTCAATCACCCAGTCCTTTTTGCGGTTGTTCCTGGGAATTTGCTCCCACATTCTAAGAAAGTATTGTTCCATAGCCAGTACCATGACGCTTTCACTTGATGTGAGCACCAGGGGGTTTGTTTCTTTATTATCCCAGGATGTCAATATAAAAGCACTTTCTTCTTTTACTGCAATATTAAAAGATTTGAAATGCGCGTGCCTGTCAATAAAGCCGACCTCGTAATTCTCATTGTTTTTCAGAAGTTCTATTATATTTGCTATATGATCTATGATCTCACCTGATTCAGCCTGAACCGCCCTGCCCTGGAAAAAATAGATACGGGAGTACTTGCCTCCTTCTAATTCAAATAGTTCACTTATTATTTCCAGGGGATAAATCTCACGGTAACAGTTGAAGTGAATATTTTGACAGAAAGCTTCAATGCGCTGCCTGTGATGGCTTAACAACATATCTTTTTTATCCGGGGGCAGTCCCGCCCTGTCAAGTAGTCTTTGATAAAGGCCAAAGGGTATTGTCAGGTCGCTGAGTTCTTCATTATAAGAATAAAAGTACCCGGGCTTTTTATCTATTTCGGCCATTTCATTGTATAGTGCCTGTTCATCCTTTAAATAAGTCTTCAAAATAGGTCGGCAGCCGGCTAAAAGAGCTTCAAAATTTGCTTCAAACAACTGGATAACATCCGGGTCTTTGTAAAGAAACGTATGATTTATACCATTCTCGTTTTCAGGCGACATCGACATAATAGCAGCAATGCCCCGGACTATGTGAATCGATGTGTTTATCCCGGTGTTCTCATGCCTGGTATAATAATATGCCTGCATTCTGCCCGTTTTACACAAGGGGAGCCAATAATCCAGCATGTTCATTATTTGCGAGAGGCTGCGGTCAAACTTATAGATTACGGTTATCTTATGTCCCCTGTCCAGTATTGCATTAAATATCCGCATCAAACCTGCAATATATTCCCTGTTCTCATAAAGCCAGGTAGTATCATCCTGGCTTGTGATCAGCAGCTCAACAGGCTCCTCCAATGTAAGCACCGTGTTTAAAACGTTCAAAACAACCTGCCTTTTTCCTTCCTTACCAGAAAAAAGCTCATATTTTTTAATCTCACCGGGCTGTGGGTGTATGATAGCATCCGGCAGTTGGACCGGCGCTGTTTTTGTTTTTATTTCAAGTGCAGGAGAAATGTTACTGTTTTCCGGTGTCATAAGCCATTCGGTCAGAGCCTTTTTGCGTTCTGAGTGGCTGCTTAAATCAATATTCGGTGCAATAGAATGCAGTATCTCGTTTAATTTGTTCTTTTGGTACTCCATTGGGTTAATGCCCAGAAAAAATTCACCTATATAGTCATAATGCTGTGAATTTGGATTAGGTTTGCGCCTGCCCTTTTGCCATTTGCTCACAAGCGAAGGATCAACATGAATAGCCTTTGCCAACGTCTTACCGTTTATATTGAAAATATTCATTAATAACGCAAGTTTGTCTCCAAAGCTCAAAATCTATCACCCGCTTTTATAACAATATCAAGGTGAGTGTGATAACCAACTTTTTTATTTACATTATCAAGTATGTCAATTTTTTGTCAAGTTCTTGTCATAGACAATTAAGGTAAACGTATTCGAAAAATCTCTTTTTTCTTTTATTATGGGAGCATGTAAATCACAGCGGCGAGCTACATATATTATGGAAAGGTGATGTGCTATGAAGAGATTTATTTGCCTGCTTTTATTCCTGGTTATGATGGTAGGGGGATTTGGCATGAACATTTCTGAGGCTGCCTCAATCCCTCTATCCGGCAAAACTCCCACCATTACGCCCCTGGTGCCCGAAACCGGCGAAATAATTAAAGCAACGACACCCTCAAAGTCTCAGGCCCCCATATATAAACAGCCGGACAATATGATAACCCAGATAAAAGATATCACCATGATCTATCCCAGTGGAGAGGAAGTGTTAAAGCTCGGGCAGCCATTTCTTATTGAGTTTAAAGTAAAATCCAGCGGTACTTATATTATATACCTGGGAGATTCAGGTAATTATACTCTACTTATGGATCAAAATCTTGCAGCCGACTCAACGTATTTACTTCTGGCAAACCCATCCATGCTTAGTCCCTCGAATCATTACAGAATAAAGGTGGAGAAATACCAGACCGGAATATATGCCGAGAGTGGTGAATTCACCATCGAACAGACACCCTGGGACGGGTTGCTGCAGGTAACAGCCGGGGACAACAGTGTCAGTCTCAAATGGAATCCTATAGCCGGCGCACCGGGAAGGGTTGGGTACAATATATACAGAGGTACCGCCCCTAATGTGCCTTTTACCAACCCGCTAACTGATTTTGCAGTCAAAACGGATTATTACACCGACAATACTGCTCATAACGGGATGACCTATTATTACGCCATAGAGCCTTTAATAGACGGATTGGATAATGTCGTCTTACAAATGTATAAGGAGGCTTCGACCATACCTCATGGCACTATTGTTTTAAAAATTGGAGAACCTTATATGACAGTAAACGGTGAAGCCAGGGAAATCGACCCGGGTAATGGGACGGTCCCCGTTATTGTAAATGGGAGGACGTTCATCCCAATAAGGGCAATAGTCGAGTCTATGGGAGGAACGGTAGGCTGGGACGGCACAACCCAAAAAGTTACTATTAATTGCAGTGATAGCAGCATAGTGCTTAAAATAGGGAGCACCACCGCCATGGTAAACGGCACGCCAAAAGAGCTGGATGTCGCTCCCTTCACATCCGATACGGGCAGAACAATGCTGCCGTTAAGATTTATTACCGAAAACCTGGGCTGCGACGTTGACTGGGAATGGACTACTGAAACAGTTACTATAACGTATTAGCAGCTACTGGTCCGAGGAGTGAAATAATGAAAAGATTTATTCGTTCAGCGCTTACGACAGCTTTCGTTGCGATGGCCTTAATGCTGGGGACAGAGATTGCGTCAGCAGGTTTGCTGTCGGTCAATTTAGGCCCGGTACAGAACACGGTAAATAAAACGCAGAACACATTAAATACGGAACAGCAAAAGAACAATCAGGGATTGCTAAACCTGATTTTCGCCCCTTCAAACCTCACAGCCACGTCCCATGCAGGCAAGGTTATTTTAACCTGGGAAGACAATTCGAACAATGAAACTGCTTTTATGATCGAACGCAAATATGAAGGCGGCACTTTCTTAAAAGTTGCCTTTGCAGCCGCTAACGCAACTTCCTGCGAGCAGAGCCAGTTAAGCAATAATCCCGTTTACCCGGGAGAAAAGTATTACTATCGTGTCAAGGCTATTAATGACAACGGCGGGTCGGATTATTCCAATGAAGTTTCCGTGGTAGTAAGCAGTAATACCTATATTGCGCCTCCCACCATGCTGAAGGCTGAAATAGTTGTATCAGTCCAGACTCACCCTGTCAAACTTACCTGGGACGACAACTCCGACTATGAAACCAAGTTCGAGGTTCAAAGACAGAAGGCGGGCTGTGGCTTTGAGATTATCGGGGAGCTTCCTACTGACACCACGGAATACAGGGACACGTCAACACTGGAAAAAGATGTGGAGTACACCTACCGCATCAAGGTAATTGATGGGTCAGCATCGGCCTATTCAAATTATTCAGCTGTGACAATGCCCTCAAGTGCACCCAGCGCACCCCGGTTTTTTTCCTCTGTCGCTTTGGGGCCCACCAGTATTAAGCTCAGTTGGAAAGATACCTCCGACAATGAAACGGGGTTCTGGATTGGCCGGAAGAAGACCTACAGCGGAGAGCAATATCCACCATCCACCAATCCTGACTTTGAACTGGGGCCCAATGTTACGGAAGTGATTGACACGGGATTGTATCCCGACACAGAATACAGTTATATAATCGCCGCCCATAATGCCCTGTACTCCAGCTTTGTCGCCGAGACAAAGGCCACCACGGGACCCAAGGCGCCCATTCTGACGGCTGCGGCTGTTTCCAGCGGTGAGATTTGCCTGACCTGGGTTAACCAGTCAAATAATCTGGATACTTATGAGATTGAACGTAAAAGCGACGGCGGCAGCTATAATAAGCTGGCCACTTTAAATTCTCCCTGGAAGTTGTCCTATTCCGACCAGACAGTATCTCCGGGAAAGACGTACTACTATCGGATTAAGGCCTGGAGGGTGTGGTATCCCTCAGATTATTCCCAGGAAGTGAGCGTCACCGTTCCGGAACTCTCTGTTAATAGAGGACAATACACCATTAACCCTCAGGATCATAATACCGTCATTCCCATTACCGGTACATCAGCCGGGAAAAAGGTGATTAGTCTGAACATTGGTCAGACCGCCTACCGGGTCAATGACGAGATACGGCATATGGACACGGCTCCTGTCGCCCGCGAGGGGCGGACCATGCTGCCCATCAGGTATGTGACTGAGCCACTGGGGGCCGGTGTGGCATGGGATGAAGCTACGAAGAAGGTTACCGTGAAGCTGGGGGATAGGATTTTAGAGCTGTGGATTGGCAAAAGCACCGCCAGGGTTAACGGGCAGGAGGTCATGATCGATCCTGACAATCCCATGGTAATGCCGTATACGGTGCCGCCGGGCAGGACCATGCTTCCGGTGAGATTTATTTCTGAAAATCTGGGCTGCCGTGTGGAGTGGAATAATGTCACACAGGAGGCCCGCCTTACCTATATACAGTAGGAATCATTAGGCCTGGCACCTTTCCTTCCTATTGAAGTCAAAATATTACAATGGTAAAATGAACTCATTCATAAATGAATATGGGGGTAAACCGTTGTTAATATGAACACCCGGCGTGAACGAAAAAAAATTCAGGTAAAAAAATCAATATCAGAAAACGCCTTGAGACTCTTTCTGGCAAAAGGCTTTATGGATACCACGGTGGTGGAAATAATGGAAGAGGCTGACCTGGGTACCGGTACCTTTTATAACTACTTTGATTCAAAGGAAGATGTACTTAAATACTGCCTCGGTGAAAAACTTAATGAAGTCCGGCATATTGTTGAAGACATACAAAAATCACCCCTGGGGCCGTCCCAAAAATTGTCGGAAATTCTTTTAGCCGCCGGAAAAATTTTGAAGATAACCGGAAGCTAATAAACCTGTTTATGCAGTTTCACCGCCAGGCCCCGCGTACCCGGCGGGAGTCCCCCCACGGCCCTGTTTTTAAGGAGATACTGGTTGACGTGGTGTGTGAGGGTCAGGAAAAAGGTGTATTTCGTAAGGATATCCCTGTGGGAATAATTATCGAAATGTTCATGGGTCTACTTCAATCCACCATGAACAGCAGCCTGGAAATGCCGTTTATGGATAATCTGAAACAAAAGCTTTATTTATTCCTGGAAGGGCTTGCAGTAAAACAATAGACCTGATGGCCTTACCGGAAAGCAATGAAAGACTATGACTGTGAACATATTCAAATATGAATATGTTCACTTTTTATTGACACAAAACTCCTCCCAGGATAAAATAAAGTGAACGCGTACATATTTGTAATACATTCATCAATGTATCCCCGTAAAAACTGAATATGTATTAAGACTGTGGGAGGAATTTAATGTGAAGGTTTCCGATAAAGCGGCAGCCATGATGAAGAACGGCTTTTTATGCAGTCAGGCTGTTTTTTCCACCCTGGGGGAACAGCTTGGAATAGACCGCAGCCAGGCCATTAAACTGGCCACCGGCTTTGGGGCCGGAATTTCCGGAAGGGGTGAAATATGCGGCGCGGTAAGCGGGGGAATAATGGCTTTGGGCTTAAAGTACGGCAACGACGAAAAATCCGTTTTCGACCCCGGAAATAAGTCCTTTCCCTTTACCCAGGAACTAATAGAAAAAATAAAGGTCAAACATGGCTGTTATACGTGCAAAGGCCTGACTGGAATTGACTTTACACCAGAAGGAATTAAGATGTTTGAGGAACAGAATATAGCAGAGAAGATCTGTATTAATGTTATAAGGGATGTTGTAGAGACTGTTGAGGAACTCTGGTAATGTATATGATCTTCCCGGGGGATAGTAGAGGGGCAACTTCAGCTGTCCCTTATCCTTTTTCGGTACCGGGAACATAACAAACTAACTTATTGGTGGATTAGGGACAAATGGTCTTTTTAACATTCTCCTGTGTCAAGGGCATAGGTTGTCAAGCGAGCAGTGAAATCTCATGCTATCCTATTTATAAAGGAGGTGCTTATTATGCACGCATGGAAACAAAATACAAAAATCAATAGATTATATTGAGGTGCATATATCTGAAGAAATTAAGATTCAAACTCTCGCAAATATTGCAGCGCTTTCGCAGTTTTATTATCAGCGGTTATTCAAGCGGTTGGTAAAAAAGCCAGTGAACGAATATACAAAGCTGCGCCGTCTTGCGAGAGCGTCAGAAGTACTACCGGATAGGAATACGCGGATTATAGACATAGCTTTGGATTTTGGTTTTTCCGCGCACGAAACCTTTACCCGCGCATTTAAAGACGCATATGGAATGACGCCGGAAGAGTATCGCGCCAATCCTGTCCGTCTTAACCATATTATGAAGCCGGAGTTGTTGCTAAACTACACGATGATTAATGAAGATGTACCATTGATTACCGACAGTATAGTTCTGGAAATTACACGCAAGAAACTTGAGGTAGCTGAAACCTATGTTGGTCTTTCCGGTCAGGTACTATTATCTCAGACACCGGTAGGCGAAACCACCGGTATTGACGTGCCCGGCCAGCTATGGGATTCTTTCCATACTATGAAATCAGGTATTCCTAATTTGCTGCCCGACGGTATAGAACTAGGCGCGTCTATGATGGGCAACTCAACGGACGAAACATTTACTTATTTCGTTGGAGGAGCAGCTGAACCTCAAACACCTGCCAATGGAGCGCTTACTACTTGGGAGTTGCCTGTCGCCGAGTATGTGGTATGTTGTTTTGAAGCGGAGAATTTTACTGAACTCACAACTTCAGCGCTTGATAAGGCTATGAAATATCTTCTTTGGAACATGGCTTAAGAGTAGAAAGTTAACAACACAGCCCTTTTCAGCGGAGAAGTATTATAAAGCAACACCAGATGCCACTTATATGGAGATATGGGTTATTCCCATTCCGATAGAAGGATCTTCAGGTACCGGAGAAGCCTCCGATTGAATATGACGCATAATTATGCTTGTCCATAACAGACCATTAATACCAAAACGGGCGTTTCGTGTAATAAGGGCCTGTCAATAGCAAACTTTTCTCCTATAGGGTCTTGGTGTTAAAAAGCCAGGGTCCTTTTATTTTGTTTTCAAGAAAAACTTTACAGGAACTACTGCTCTAATAGCTTGCTATGTAAGCTGTGCACATATTTTAAGAGGTTTTTTTTTTTGTTAGGGGCTATTGACTTATCAATTAAAATACAATAAAATTTAAACATGTTTAAAGCACATTTAAAACATGATTGATTCTGATATTATTCAGGAGGTCTAACACATGGGAGAGCAAAATACAGACGCCAAAGAACGGATTATGAACACCGTAATCAAACTATTGTTAGAGCAAAAAGATGTGAGTAGGATTTCAGTTAGACAAATTGCTAAAGAAGCAAATGTCAACAGCGCATTAATCAATTACTATTTTCAATCAAAAGAAAACCTGTTAAATATGGCGGTTGGGACTTGCATGAAAGATATTGTCAATGAGATGTTCGACAAAAAATCAAATAATGACGATCCGCTTGTCCGCCTGAAAACGATGATTAAAGACATTTCAACTTTTGCCTTTAACAATTATTTTTTATCCGAAATTGCTATTTCTTCTGAGTTAAAAAACGGCAGCTTCACGACAACTCAAATGATTCTACCGGTGCTTGCGGAAGTTTTTAATGGGGAAAAAACAGAAAGTGAGTTAAGATTAATTGCTTTACAATTAATCGTTCCTCTCCAGGTATTATTTTTAAATGCCAGGAAGTATAAATCATATTTGCAAAGTGATATTTTTGATGAAAAACAAAGAAATCAGCTTCTGGACAAAATAGTCGACAACATTTTGAAATAAAGGAGGTGCCCCTAAAATGAATACTACAAGGACAATTGTAAACGCTATTACATTTATTCTCTTGTTTTCAACCACCATTTGCGGCCTTTACATCCATTATGCCAAAGATAAAATTACCGATTATAATAGCTCAGTCAATTTTCACCTTGTCTTTGCCGTATTAACTGTAATATTTGTAACAGCTTCTATTTTATTATCACGCAGTAAGTACCCAGGCTAAGAAGCATAATCTTAGTATGACCATGAGGTAAAGGGAATTTAATTTTTGGGGGCTATTATGATGAATATTTTTTCTTTGGCTAAATTTAAAAGGCTTCTGGCTACCTTAGTCTTAGTCGCCCTGGTGATGGCTGCATATCTGTTTTTGGCACGCTCTTATCAGCTAAATTGGGGTGCAACGGATCAAGAACAGAAACAGGCCATGCCGGGAGACCAGTTGGATGCACATCCGGAATTTTTCGCTACCAGGGCTATTACCATCTCGGGTACACCTGAGGAAATTTGGCCCTGGCTGATACAGATGGGATATCAAAGAGCAGGGTATTACGGCTACGATATTCTGGAGAACCTGGGAAGCCCGCGGGGGATCCGAAGTGCTGAACGCATCTTGCCGGAGTTTCAACAATTTAAGGTTGGTGACGAAGTACCGATAAGTTCTGTAGCCAAAATGGTCTTCTATGCTATTGAACCAAACAAATACATAATTTGGACCGGGACGGATCATCAAGGCAGTTTTCTCTGGGCTTTAAATCCTATAGATGAGAACCACACACGCTTGGTTAGCCGTATTCGCTGGTCGTTTCACTGGACACAGCCAAGTCTGCTTTCCCTTGACATATTTACGGAGTTTACCGATCATTTAGCTGTCCGAAAAATTTTGCAAGGGGTAAAAGGGCGGGTAGAAAATAAAATAGAGCCAATGTCTATACAAAACGCCGAAGTGGCAGTATATATTTTAGCGGCACTAATATTCGTTGTAACGTTACTCCTTTTGCTCATTCGCCCACTTACCTGGAATAGCTGGCTGACAGGATTGGCAGGAGGAGTAGCCTGGCTTGTCACTTGGTATTCACCAATATCGATTTGGATTGCGGTTGGGTTGGAGCTTCTTGTCATTTGGAGGATATGCACTCCACAAGATGTATTCGCGAAAAGCAAATTAGTAAAGCCTTGGGGATCACATACTTGCTTCCGAAAGCATCAGCTTGTATCCATCGGGGTCGAAGAACGAGGCCAGTTTGACCACACCAGGAACTTCAAAGATTCCATCTTTAAAATGGATTCCTTTTTGTTGCAGGGTCTGAACCGCTTGCTCGATGTTATCTACTTCAAAAGTGATGCATGTCGAGGAAGGGACAAGTGATTGGCTCTCGGCGAATCCGATTAAGCAATCTTTGGTGTTTGTTGTCAACATCGCCTGCCTGTTGTTCGCATTATAATAAAGTTCTTTGAAACCAAGCTTTTCAGTATAGAATGCCAAAGTTTGCTCCAAATTGCTTACATTATAATGTATCCCAACCCCGGGTTTAAACATTTGATTACCTCCCTTTGCTTACGAGATAGATGTAAAAAATACTAACTGCCTGCTAGGTACCAACCTCTTAGAAGAGGGAGAACGAATTTATTATAGCATAATCAGGTACCCGGTAACACAAAGTCTTGAAATAAGCAGAGCCGCTCTTTGATGAGCGGCTTTTTCACATTCTGGAAGTTTTTGACGACTATTAGTCCACTAAGTTCATGGGAATTAACACGATAATTAATAAGGATTTTATTTTTTTACGCACTTTTTAATCACCTTATGCACTAACTTATATAATAGGATTATAGAGCTTAGTAGTACTATAATAGTTAAAATTTTCTCCAAATTTCCAATATCTGTGTTTGTCAAAAATATTTTTACGTTTGGCATATTTGGTATTATACGGGAAAGCAAGTCAACGGTCGGAATTAAAAAATAACTCAATGATATTAATATTATTTTTGGAGATACAAGCAAAGATACCAAAATAGCTATTAACCAAATAATATGAATGTACCTATAAATTATTTTTAACAGTGTAGTCACCTTCCTTGTCACAAATAGAAAATATCTGCCGGTAACGGGTACTTAACAAATTTTGCCATACATATTAATAAGGTCATTTATATCCAGATCTAACATTTTCCCACCGCCAACATGTTTTTTACTTAAACGGATTTTAATACAATTTAAGTTTTATGATAAGCCAAATCCATTTTCAACAAGTTCAGTTAGCTTAGATAGTGCCCTGACTGCAGGAGCACCGTCAATAACATCATGATCAATTGATACTGTTACATAAAGGTACTCTCTTATCTCTATCCTGTCATCTATTACCCCGGGTTTTTTAATTATTGAACCAACTGCAAAAGCTAGTGGATGAACACTTACCGGTATTACCCAACCATTAATTTTGCCCATCATACCTACAGATGTTATAATGACTGTTCCCATATTTTGCTTTGTAAAAAAAGGATTTTGAATTATTTTTCTCCAGGTGATCCTTCTAATAAAACCCGGCATAGAATAATAAATTTTCATTAAATATTCATTTTTCTTCTCACCTAAAACATAGTTACCTTCATCATTTATCGACTGCTTCTGCCCAGCTCTTATTTCGTCGTAAATATCAGAAATGCTTTTTTGATTTGTTTTTCGAATCACATAGGGTAATGGAACTTTTGCCCCCTGAATTTCCCTTTCGATCATAATTGATATATCAATATCGTCAAATATAACAATTTTGCTCTTTCCTTTTCTAATTCCATGAATATCTTTAAATTCTTCAACAGTTTTGCTGATACATTTAATTAACCAGGCGTTGAATGAAATATTATGTTTTTGCTTCTTTTTTTCAGAAATCATTTTACGTGCTTCTGTTACATCCAGTTCTATCAAGGCTTTTATATGGTGCTTCATTTGACTGGCAGCGCCAATGTCAATAGTAGCTAATCTGCTTGTTGGAAAAGCTTCTATACTGTATTCACCTATATGTTTCATACATTATCCTCCGACTAATCTATCTTTATTTATTAACTCGCAAGGTATTCCCGTTGAAACCGGCAACCCGTTCCGGTTCAAATCAGCCACCCCGAAAGGCAGTTGTTTTTTTCAGTTTTAATATAGCACAAGAATACAAAAAGAGAAAATGTTGATAGAGATACATTAATAAGACGTTCTTGATGGGTCAGCCCTTGACATTGGACAACGTGTCTCAGAAAAAGGGGGACGGCTACTAAATTGGTTTTTTTCAACAATTCAACAACCGGCACCGAAATAACAAGGAAAACACAAGGTTCCACACATGTCTTATTTGGCCTGTGTGGAACCTTGCAACGCTGCATGTTTCATTTGCTGTTGGCCATGGCTTCGTTTGCCCGTTTACACGTTCACTCGGCATTAAGTTTTAGCAAGTGAAAACCAATCAATTTTCTAGTCCAACTTGCTCAGGTCGCTGATCAGTGAATCAAAGGCTTCAGGCTTAATGCCGGCTTGCGGGAATCCGGATATCACCTTTAATGTGAAGTTCTTAATCATCGCCAGTTGCGGGTGGGTAGAAGCCCCCGGAACATATTTCTCCAGTATTGCTTTGGCCTCCTCGTTAGCCAGGATATCTTTCAATTTTGAGTTTTCATTAAATGACATGATAAACCTCCTAAAAATTTATTGTGTAAGTAATGCCTTCAATGAACACATAGTTTTCATGTTTCACTTGCTAAAACAAAGCCATAATCAAGCCTGTAGTAAAAAGCAGGAGCAGACCGTGCAGAAACGCCTACGGCACAACGTTTTTTAATTGAATTCTCTCTTTTCGAACAAGTTTGTCAGTTCATCAAGTATGATTTCCACTGAATTATCAAATGTGTCCACAGAGGTCCCTGCGGTATGAGGAGTAATGGTCACATTTTCCAGCTGCAGAAAGGGGAAATCAGCAGGTAAAGGCTCAACATCAAAGACATCCAGTGCCGCGCCGCCGATGTCGCCATCGTCAAGGGCATGGAATAGTGCGTCATGATCAATCAGGCCCGATCTTGCCGTATTAATCAAAAATGCGGTCTGCTTCATCAAATCCAGCTGTTCCTTACCAATAAATTTCTCTGTTTTTTCGGATAAACGAAGATGCAGGCAAACGAAGTCCGATTGGGACAGCAAATCTTCCAGAGACACCGCCGGGACACCAAGTTTGGCAACTGATTCTTCCGGTACAAATGGGTCATGGACAATGATGCTGCATCCAAACCCCTTTAGCCGTTCGATGACTTTTTGTCCGATCTGTCCGGCGCCGATAATGCCTACTGTGCATTTACGCAGATCGTGCATATAAAACGAGTTAACAAAGTCTTTTCTCCATTTTCCCTGCATCAGACCCATATGGCCCCTTGCAATGTTCCTTGCTTCCGCAATCATCATGCCCACGGTAAAGTCCGCAACCGCATGAGCACTTCTTCCGGGTGCGTTGATTATTTTTATGCCCCGCTCCTGGCAAAGCTTCTCGTTAACATTTTCGGTGCCGCTTCTTAGAACAGCAACGCACTTGAGCTTCCTGGCAGCCTGTAGGACCTCGGTATTCACCGGGGAACAATGGACAACGATAATATCCGCATCCTTGCCGGCTTCAACCAAAGCAGGATTGGCTGGGCTCGCGTCCGCCCCCTTTGCCTCACATATTCTCACCACTTCTGTAATGTTTTTCGGGGACTGCATCTGTTCGTCCTTGAGAAAAACAACTTCTGCACCGTATTTAGTCAACTCCTTGATTGGAGCCATAACCAATTCATTGATTGGATAATCACATACACAGACAATTTTCATATAAACCTCCATATATCGTCACTGCTTAAGTCTACAGTATATTTTTCTAATGTTTATTGAGCTTGGATAGAATATCCGCACGCATATTCCATAGGTCGTTATAGGAAACCCGGCAGGCCTTGTAAAGTTTGAAAAGTTCGTTATAAGCCTTAACCTCGTAATCCTGCGGAACATATGTGGTTTCAAAGGAACAAAATTTTCCCACTGCATCATCTAAATCTTTAAAGATGCCTACAGCAACCCCTGCAGTGATGGCTGCACCCTTTGCTCCCAGTTCCGTACATTTTGAAACGATAACTTCACGGCCGGTACAATTGGCTATTGTCTGCAGCCAAAGTTTGCTTTTTGCACCTCCGCCGGCAATTCTGATCATGCCGGGTTTTTTGTTGGTCTCCAGACAATCCTTTATTGAAAAAGCGATTCCCTCAAATACAGCATGAGCCATGTCGTATTGTGTATTTCCAATGCCAATTCCAAAAAAGCTCGCTGTGGCGTTTGGCTGGTAAAACGGGGCTCTCTCGCCGACAGGCAAGATATAGGGGTGATACATAACACCGTTTGAACCAGCCGGTATATCCTCGATATCACTCTCAAGCGCATCATAATCAAAACTGCCGTACAAGCTGGCCATCACCCAGTCAATATTCAAAGTACCCGACATCGCGGCCATTATGTCAAGGCATAGGCCAGGCTTGCTATGCAATGTATAACGGCTGTTACCTCTGCCCCATTGGCATTCTTCTTCTTTGTGAATGCTGATATTGATACACGCCGTACCGACGATGGAGCAGATGTCACCATCGTTAACTGCGCCCGTACCCAATACGCAGGCTCCTATGTCTACCATTCCACCGCTTACCGGCATGCCTGCTTTTAAACCCGTTTTTTTGGATGCATCTTCTGTTATGTAGCCTGCAATTACGCATGAATCGATAAGCTCAGGCAAAAGGCGCATTTCCTCTTGCAAACCCAATCTTTCAAATAGCTCCGCCGAGAATGTTTTCGTCTGACAATCAACCATCGATGCAATGGCATCAGTGATTTCGATTTTGCGTTCACCTGTAAGCTTAAATCTGATCCAGTCCTTGCAACAGAACAAGGTTGCCGACCGCTTAATTATTTCGGGACGATTCTCTTTCATCCACTTCAGCTGAAGTATGGTTGCAGGAGTGAGAGGTTGGCACCCCGTCGTTTTATGAAAAAAATGCTCCAGTTCCGAATCGGCCAAAACCTTCTCCACCTCGACTACTGATCTGCCGTCATTCCAGCGCATCGAACGTTGTACAGGATTTCCATCGGCGTCAACCAACCAGCAGCCCTCGCCCTGTGCGCTTAATCCCAATGCGAGAATGTCGTTCGGATCGTATCCGGAATCAATGACACTTTTGATGCATTCATAAGTCTTTTCCCATATTTGCATCATATCCTGTTCCGATTGATTTCCAACAACATATTCTTGCAAGTCGAGGCTTTTTATCAGGATTTCTTCTCCCTCCAATGTGAATAACACAGTCTTCAATTTGGATGTGCCTATGTCCAATCCCATCAAATACTTCACAGTTTACCCTCCTTAATATAATAAAACTTAAAGAAACTTTTATTATTTTGCGAACAGGCTGGTAATCAGTTGGAAAACATCTTCGGAAAGCGTCACCGGATCTCCTAGCTGTCTTGCAAGAGCATTAACATGTGCTGCCGCCTCCGCCGCCTCTAATAGTTTTGCAGCTTCCTCAATATCCTTTCCAACACAAATGACGCCATGGTTGGCTAGTAGTACAATGTTGCTTTTTTCAAGCAGCTTATTAATGTTTTCATGAATATCAGGCGTTCCGGGAAGTCCAAAGGGCTGTACAGGGATCTCGCCGAACATTGCCAGGAATTCCGGATAGTAATCCATCCTGAATGGCTTTTGGCATACTGCGTACGCAGTCAGATAGGGACAGTGACAATGAATGGCGCCATTGCAATCGGGCCTTGCCTCATACACAGCCTGATGAAGCAAATATTCACTGGAACGTTTCAGCGTTCCTTCGATCTGATCCCCTTCGGCGTTGATTACTGCTATCACATCCTCATCCAAAAACAGCTTCGCTTTTCCTGAAGGAGATATGTAGAGAATACTGTTTTCCCGGTCATATGCAGATATGTTACCCTCCATGGCATTGACAAAACCCTTTTGCTCCAGAAGTATGCTGAATTTTACAACTTCTTTTTTGAAATTCAATCTGATTCACCTTCCATTTGTTAAGTTGTTTTATGAAAATGAGCTTAACTGGTTGTTGTGCATGTCCTGATGTCGCTGAACAGATGTTCTGAAAATTTGTATATCATCATAATAGAATAGATACAAAAGTGTGTAAACAGAAATGGATAACTTTGAACAAATGTTCTGAAATTATTTATCGACAAATTGTGAATTATAATTCCCATCGAGTCAATTAAAAAAGAGCCAATATTGCGTTAATACTTATTGGCTCTTTACTCTTTAGAATTAATTAAAATTACTGAGTGGTTTTTTACACGAAAAGATCATTCTTTTTTAGTATTGCTTTTGCTGTTCGCTCATCTGTAATGAGTGTTTTAAAATATCCGGATTCTGCCGCGTAGCAAATAGCGTCGACTTTGTTGGGACCACCGGCAATGCAAATAACGTTTTCTAACGATTGGAGTGTTTTTAAATCTATAGCTTCTAAATAATAGTTCTCCGGATACTTCAGATTCGTACGATCATCCAAAAAGAACGTCGCTAAAATATCGCCCGTGATATGATCGATCTGTTTTTGAAACTCCGCCGACTCCGAAATTTCGTCAATATAAATCTTATCTAAAAGATTCTTACCCCCCAATCCAATAATAGCCGTATCCAGATTAGCCCATGCATTTCTCAACTTTTTTACCCGTTCTTGTTCTACGCTCGTGTAATTGGACTTTAACATCACTGCCAGAGAGTTGCTGAAATATGCTTTTGCACGAAACTTCTCTGCAAATCGATCCGTGATGCTGCTTGTTTGTAAATATGGGTTGTTGTTCCCCGAGTTCCCAATCAAGGGATAGAATGTCATTTCCGGGTGTTGTTCCTGGTATGATAACTGCAGAGCGGTATGGTAAAGGGTTTTTCCCCAACCTACACCAATATTTTTGCAATTGCTTAAAGCCTTATGTAAGTAATCGGCAGCCAGCGCATAAAGCCCTGAATCACTTTCTTTTTCATTTGGTACAACGGGAGAAATGATAACGTTTTTTAAATTAAACAGTTTTTTTATTTCTTGAGTCAGCTGTCTTCTGTCCAAGGTGTTTGGAAGTGAAACTTCAATCTGCACAATACCCAATTCACGCGCCCTTTTTAAAAGCCGGGATATTTGCGGACGAGAGAAATTGAGTGTCTTAGCAATTTCATGCTGTGAATAATCATTAATATAATAGTACTTTGCGACTTTATACAGCAAGGTCACATCATCGAAAATGTTCATGTAACTATCGCCTTTCATAGACGGCACTGGCTTTGCGTCCGAGACTTCATTGCCAAGTTTTCTGTGAGCCGTTATTAAATAAAACCTACTCTTTTATCCAATATTGTACTACCGTATCATCCTACCCACAACCTTTTGTGAACTGAATAGCCCTTTAGGCTCACGGAGGCAGCTTTCGTAGTTCTCCAGGGAGGAGCGTTAATCATTAGCTGACAGCTATTTACCAAGTGGCTGCTTTCTTAACACATAAATGACCCAATGTTCTTTCGTGGCTTGAAAAAGTTTAGGTGACCCTTCGCCATTGCCGCCCCAACGGCTGAAACAATTGGTAAGCAGACTAATGCAATTCCCTTAAACCATTTTGATTTCATTATTAAATCCTCCTTTAACCCCACCAGCTTGATACATGTGAACTGTTGAAATCATAAATATCATTTTTCCCTGCTATATTTGAAGCGTCATATATTGCATTATTTATTGAAATACCTTTTTCACTTATAATTTTCCAAGTGTAGTAAAGACACAAGAGAACGTCCCTTGTGTCACTAAATGGAAAATTTTTATTGACATTAACACCATCTCCTCATACAATAAAATTGCCATGGCAAAATATTCCAAATATACAAATGTAAGGGAGGTAATTTACGTTAAAAAGATTGCAAAACTCTGTTTGGGTATAATGCTGGTAACGGTTCTGTTTGGAGGCGGTTACACGTTAGCACTGTTCACGGCCTCAACTAATCAGACAACCAGTACATTTGCTTCCGGGACAGTTCGATTGGGTACCCCGACAACAAATTTGGTAAACATCCCGGATAATATGGCGCCTGGAGAAGGGGGGACATTTACGTACTCTGTCACTTATGAAGGTACTCTTGATGCTTGGATCGGATTGGACACGACCCTGGCAGGGGATCTGGCCGATGGAGGCCATCTTACCGTTACAACGAGCGACGGAACACGCTCATACTCCTCGAACGCGTTAGATCAGGTTGTGGCCAAGGTGTCCAACGGAACCACCATCAACTTCGATATTCAATATAACCTGGCGCTGAGCACCCCAAACTCCCACCAAGGGAAAAATGCAACTTTTGGCATCCAGGTTAAGGCAGTACAGGCCGCACAGAACACCAAGACTGACAACTCAGGTCCCATCACATGGAACGATACGAGCGCCCTAGACCAGTCCAGTGGCGGGCTGGTTGCCGATACACATGGTGCAGATCAAATTCCGTGGGCTCAGACTTTCACTGCTGGACGCACCGGGCTGCTGGACCGGGTTGAACTGTATCTCCACGGCCCCGCTGACACCGACGCAACGGTCACCATCCGTACAGTTGACGCATCGGGCCAGCCGACAGATACCATTTTAGCCACAGCTACCATACTTCACAGCGACGTTCCTGACGGGGACCACCTGATTTCCGTCTCCTTTGACTCTCCAGCACCTGTCGCGGCTGGAACTCAGTATGCAATTTACCGGACACCGCTTGTCTCATCGGGCTGGTCGTGGAATCAACCTGTTTCCAACGATACTTATTCTGACGGGCAAGCCTGGGCGGACCGGCGTGCTGACTTGGGATTTTGGGAGTCGTATGCAGCGTATGACTTGCCGTTCCGGACATATGTGCAGTAATCCGAAGCGAAGAATCGATGCCTGAGAAAACCCTCCTTGTCTCGTTCGGTCATCGCCGGAACAGCAAGGAGGGTTTTTCTGTTTACTACGAACCTTGGGGCTTGGCAAGTTGATCAAGGACAAAATGGTGCCAGGCCCTTAACTTGTTAACTTTTTGAGGTTTTATTAGATACCATATTAAAAAAGCTAGAAGGCTGGTTAGCCTTCTTTTTTCTTCACCCATTGCCTTTACTATTCTTATAACCTTTTTAACATATTCCGGGGGCATCGGTTTGACTTCTTTTTAAAAGGGTTTTCAAATCCTCCCGGTTTTTATTTTGCCCATATTTCCGATAACTCGGACTGGCTCGAAATACTAGTCACAATGCCCTCCTCCAGTGATTCCCGTGTGTCGGCGTGGCCGAGAAGGTAGTCGGTCTTTGTATTCAGGGCCGTGGCGATGTTGACCAGAATAGACCCCTATGGCTCACGGAGTCCGCTTTAGTAGTTTGCCAGGGAGGAGTGGCAGTGTTTAAATATATCAACAGGCAGGGTAATTAGTAAGTTAAAAAAGTTAAGAGCCTGGCACCATTCTTTCCCTTGGTATTCACCAATACCGATTTGGATCGCGGTTGGGTTGGAGCTTTTTGTCATTTGGCGGATATTCATTCGACAAGACGTTTTCGCTAAAAGCAAATTAGTGAAGCCTTGGGGATAACTTACTTGTTTCCGAAAGCAGGAGCTTGTATCCATCGGGGTCGAAGAACGAGGCCAGTTTGACCACACCAGGAAACTCAAGCATAATCAGGTACCCGGTACCGCAAAGTCTTGATGTAAGCAGAGCCGCTCTTTGATGAGCGGCTTTTTCACATTCTGGCAGTTTTTAACGACTATTAGTCCACCAAGGTCATGGGAAGAGAAAATCTGCGGCAGTCTTAGGGAGGGGGAAATGGCTTTGTTAACGGGCAGAAAGCTTAATAACTCGTCTCAAATGCTATTTAAAAACTAAATTCATTTTCCCAATTAAAATCTCCAGATTTCTCCAAACTTTTGGGCCAATGGCTGCACCATTCAGGAACGCCGGGTGCTTCAACTCTGTCGAGGCTTGGCGTATAAGGCTTTATGTCAATGACTGGGGTACCATCATTTGCATCAATGTAGGCAATTTGAATGGTGCCTTTTTCGTTGTCAATATATATGATTTGCGCAGCGCTCAGGGCAATCGGATTAGGTCTGACCGGTGATCGGGTAGCGAAGATCCCCATGGTTTGTGGTGCTTTTTTATACGGGGCAGGAACTTCCATAACGCTTCTAGCCTCTTCATTGTCGAAGTCGTTGAACCACCAAATGACATTTACATGGCTAAATCCATCCAGTTCTTTTAATGCGGGAATATATTTTTTATCCACTTCTACAAACATTCCCTCCACACATATTTTGATATTCCCGATTGGGTTTACTATAAATTTTTTCATGATATAACCTCCGTTTTTATTCTGCAATAGCTGCAATTTCACAGTAAACCCTGCCACCATGTGAGAGTCAATATATAAAAACAATCGGCAAAAATTTTACTGCCGATTGTTTTAAACAATATTATGTATCTGCTTTTCGACGGGAATCTGAATTTCAGTGAGGTATTTGCTTGGATCTTCCTCATTCCACGGGCCTTTGTGACATATTTGCCTGTTTTGTCCTGTCATTATGTATTGATTATGCTGCATCAGCCAATGGGCAAAAGACTCATATGCGGCGGCAATATTTTCAAATGGGCCATATACCATCGCACAAGCCATTGTGTCTATTTTTTCTGTTTCCCGAAAAGTAAATCCATTCCTGCTATCGCCCATTCGATTTACTACGACACATACCTCAACATCCACGTCGGCATCCTTGTATTCCACATCATGATAAATGGCGAAGTTACTGCTGTTTTGCGGTATATGAATGTGTTCGCTCTCAATAAAATCGAATAAATCCTTCCATAACAGCCCCTCACAAAAATAGTTGGGAATGATTTTTCGGAGCGACAGAACCTGATAACAAGGTATACTTTTCAAAGAAACATTGTAATGAATTGATATTTTTTCTTCCTGAATGTCATTGATCGCAATATCAATTTTAGTAAGCCTTTCTTGCTCCAGCTTGATTGCCGATTGTATTTCCTGCTGCTTGTTTTTAAGTTTATTTGTTATAAAGGCGTTGTTCCAATTATTAAGAGCAACTGCAATTTCAGAAACATTAAATCCCGTGTCCCGTAAGAAGATAATCTTATGTAAAATAGGGATTTGTTCAACTGAATATAGTCGGTAACCGGTGAGTTTGTCAATTTGCGCCGGCTTCAAAAGTCCGTTCTCATCATAGTAGCGCAGCATTCGAATAGAAACCTGTGTCAGTTTTGAAAACTCTCCTATTTTAAACACAGTCCACCTCCTTTAGGCATATTGGGGGTCTTCTGAATAAAATTTCCTCCCAAGGCGCAATCAAGTGTTTCGGCAGCTTTGGTAAAGTTACGCACCTCTGCTACAGCAAGAAGCGCCTTTAATTGACTGATTTCCATTTCGTTTCACCCCAAAACACTATCAGGAAATCTGATTGTCATCATCAGATATACCGTCAGCAGTATACTTATTTACATGATAAAGTAAATTAAACAATCGGTCTACTGTGAAGGGGGTTCTAAACATGAGCAAAGTTGAAAATGTGGTATCCTGTTTTGAAGAAGGATTTATTTGTTCCCAGGCGTTGTTTTCCACTTACTGCACAGACTCAGGGTTGGATCGGGACAAAGCCCTTAAGATTTCTGCAGCCTTTGGTGGGGGAATGGCCCGTATGGGCGGCATTTGTGGAGCTGTAACCGGCGCTTTTCTGGTAATTTCACTTAAATACGGGAACACAAAGGCTGATGAATATCAGGCAAGAGAAAAGACTTACAGCCTTGTAAGAGAGTTTGCGGATTTGTTCAAGTCACGTAACGGATCTTTTATATGTAAGGATCTACTTGGTTATGACATTAACACCCCTGAAGGGCTTCAAGTTGCACGGGAAAAAAAGCTTTTTTCAACTGTTTGTCCCAAATTTGTCCGTGATGCGGCAGAAATTGTAGAACAATTGTTGTAATTATAAGGACCTTCGGCTGAACTGTCTCTGGCAGGGACTGTTTTAAAAACGGAAGGTCAGGGCGAGCTATGGAATATGACGATTAGATTAGGTTGGGAAGGGAATGATTATTCTGAACAATGATTCGCCCAATAAAATAAAGATATTCTCCTTGTCAGCAGCTCATATGTTAAATGACTGGTATATGAATTATATCCAGACGCTGCTTCCGTTCATGGTAGCCGCCGGGCTGGGAGTAAGTAAGGGGGCCTTTCTGATCTCCGCTTTCACCATTACCTCCTCACTTCTCCAGCCGGTATCCGGCTACCTGGTGGACCAGAAAAATCAGCGGTGGATGGTTTATGCGGGAACTCTTTGGATGGCTGTGCTGTTGAGCCTGGTTGGGGTGCTTAAAAGCTATCCTATTATAATTGTTACCGTGACACTGGCTGGTCTGGGCACAGCCGCTTTTCATCCCCAGGCCTCGGCCATGATCTCCGCGGTAAGCGGAAACAAAAAGGGGTTCTATCAGGCTCTCTTCGTGGCCGCCGGGAACATAGGGTGGGCGCTGACCCCTCTGATGGTGGTTCCTTTTGTACAGATGAAGGGGCTGGAATTAACCCCTATATTTGTTTTACCGGGAGTTTTGGTGACAGTACTGCTCTGGCGAACCGCCCCCAGAGTTCCGGCCGGATTGAAGCCTGCACCACCGCCTCTATGGCCTGCGTTACGCTCAAACTGGACAGAGCTCAGCAAAATAGTGCTGGTGGTTGCCTGCCGTTCCCTGACATACTTTGGACTTGTATCCTTCCTGCCTTTTTTTCTACAGCACGAGAATATTTCCCTTATAGCCGGAAGCCGCCTTTTGTTTCTAATGCTGTTTTCAGGCGCAGTGGGGGGACTGGTGGGAGGGTTTATTTCCGATCTTTACGGGAGAAAAGTGGTTATTGTGGGATCACTGGTGGCGGCCAGCCCGCTGTTTTATCTGTTCCTTGGCACAAGCGGCCTTTTGAGCTATTTGTTTCTTGCCCTGGCCGGCGCCTTCCTGATGGCTTCCTTTTCAGTAACCATTGTAGTAGCCCAGGAAGTTATAAATAAAAACGCCGCCATGGCTTCAGGACTGATGCTTGGTTTTGGTATCGGCATAGGCGGCCTTGGTGTGGGTCTGGTAGGAATGCTGGTAGAGCATATGGGCATTGTTTACGTCATACACCTGTTGATCTGGTTACCCCTCGTGGCCGGGCTGTTGGGCCTTAGCATAGGCGAAAAGAAAGCTCCCGTTCACACTGCTGGGGGTTAGAAGGTCTTCTCCTCCCGATGCAATGGATCGGGAGGAGCAAACCAAATCAGTCGTTGCCTCATCAGCCAGCACCGGAAGGTTTGTTACTAATATACAACAAGCTTTTTACCGTTTAGCCTGTTATTGTCAATATCAGCTTCTTTCTCCTTTGGTATGGTAACGGTATCCGGATTGCCATCGCTTATATACTGGTCATTTCTTGAAAGATTCTGGAGCCACCAGGCCAGATCAGCCTGTACCGGCTTTATGCCCGAAGCTCTTACCCTGTGGATGGATAGAGGATTGAATTTTTTGCTCACCGGTGAAACCGTAGGGTCCCAGCCTACTTCCATGATGGCGGAATTCTGGTACTGCACGCCCTGATATTCCCCCTGTATAACAAATTCCTGCAAATCCCTGGAGGGCTGTCCGAAAGGCAGGGCAAAAGCAAAAAGTTTGTAGCCGGGTATCAACTCGTACATTCTTTTTTGCTCGCCGCCTATTTCCCTTTGGATTTGCTCGGCACTCCTGGCTTCATTCAGATGGATGTGGGACATGGTATGGTTTCCTATCTCAAACCCTTGACTGATTAAATAGTTCAATCGTTCCTGAACTGTCCCATCGCCATCAAAAACTTTTAGCCCCAAATTAACAAAGAAGGTGCCTTTAAGACCAAAATCAGGATGGGTTCTATTAAATTCCTCCATGATTCCCACAGCGGATTCTTTATTGGTAACCAGTTTTCCCCCGTCATCCACCAGGTTAAATTGTCCTGGAGTCCCGTCATCAAAGGTAAATACCATGGGTATAAATCCGGCCGGCACCGAAATGTTGTTGTTTAACAAATCATTCAGGCTTATTAGGCGGTATCCCTTATCATATAATGTCTGGAGAAGCTTTTGAAAGTCGTTGAAGGTGGTTGTATATTGGCCATCGTCATATTTTGAAGGAGTGAAAGAGGGTACAAAATTGTGAAACATAACAACCATTATTTTACCGTTTTCGTTCGGCTTAACCTCTGATAAATCGATATCTGTCTGGGTAACTGAATTTGTTTGGGCAGCTGGTGATCCAACAGCAGAAGTACTCTGGTTCTGACTTTCCTCTGAATTCCGGGGGCTCCCCGAGCAACCGGAAAGCAAAATAGATGCAGAAACTAATACTGCCAATGATGATTTTAAAAATTTTGTCATTTTAATATACTCCATTTCTGCTGCCAAATAAATTCTGTTGGATTAAATTATACCTACAAATGAGTTAACCAACAATAATACAAATATTACCTTTTGTACCGGGAACCAGTGTCAAGCACGTAACTCTGTACGGGTAAACAAATACTGGAGGACATATTGTATTCCGGGGTATAATTTAAAGGCGCAGGTGTGATAGAATACAACAGACTTTAAGCATAGGAGGTTTGATTATATGTGTAAACAGACGTCATGGTCATATAATGAAATGCGACAAATAGGCACCGACTACTTTAACATTGAAGAGGTGCGCAAGTATGACCGCCGAATGCAAAAAATTAGGGACGTTCCCAAAGAAGTGAAACATATACTGGAGATTATAGATGCAGGCCCTGGTCAAAACATATTGGAATTCGGCACCGGCACCGGAGAATTCGCCATAGCAGCCGCCACTAAATGCAGCAAGGTATACGCTCTGGACATTTCAGCGGTTATGCTGGATTATGCCAGGCAAAAGGCAGAGTCACTGGGGCTGAATAATATAATTTTTCAGCAGGCCGGGTTTCTTACATACCAGCACCGGGAGATGCCGCTGGATGCTGTGGTTACCCAGTTAGCCCTTCATCATTTGCCAGATTTCTGGAAATTTATTGCCCTGCGTAACATTTATGGATTTTTGAAAACTGGTGGAAAACTGTATTTACGGGATGTTGTTTTTGATTCCGGGGTGGAAAACTACAATGAGTATTTTGGAGGCTGGCGGGACTCTGTGTTGAAGATGGCCGGTGAGGAGTTTTCCGCCAGTATTGACAGGCATATAAGAGATGAATACTCAACCCTGGACTGGGTGATGGAAGGCATGATCACCAGGGCCGGCTTTGAAATAGACAAGGTATATCAGCCGGGATACTGCAACAAAGCTTATCTTTGCGTGAAATCCGGTTAAATGAGCCACTCGAGGTCTTAGTGTTACCCGGTAGTCAAGATATTTAATAGATCCTGAGTCAGTGCCATTTATTTGGACTTGAGGTTGGTCGTATGGAGAAATCCATGAATCTTACCATATAAAAAAGAGAAAGAAGGCGAATTAGCCTTCTTTCTCTTCTAACCATGGTTGTCATGAGTGCATCGAACTGCAAGCAGTCTGTTGACGCGGATTGATAGTTTGCCTTATTTAAATTCTGAAAATAGCAACTGAAGCTTGTAGCTTGCTGGCGATTTCGGACAGTTCCTGGGTTGCCCCGGCTACCTGCTGCACCGTGGAGGTTATTTGTTCGTTGCTGGAAGAGAGCTGCTGAGTTCCATCATTGGTTTGCTTGGCTCCCTGAGCTATTTCCTCCACCAGCCCTATGTTTTTGCTGATTGCCTCTATAATGCTCTGTAGGGCCTTTCCTGCTTCGGAGGCCAGCTTGACGCCTTCGCTTACCTCTAAAGCGCCCTGATTCATGGAGCTGATTGAAACATCAACTCCTGATTGAATTTGTGCTATTAGCTGTCCTATTTCTTTAGCGGCACTGGAGGACTGTTCGGCAAGCTTTCTTACCTCCTCTGCCACCACTGCAAAGCCGCGTCCCTGATCACCTGCCCTTGCAGCCTCAATGGCGGCGTTTAAAGCCAGCAGGTTTGTCTGATCAGCTAGGCTGGTTATTAAATCAGTAATATTGCCAATTTGGGCAGACAACTGGCCCAGACCTTGTATAGAATTGTTTACTTTTGAGGCGGAATCGGAAATTAAATTAATCTTGTCAATGGTCTGTTTTACAATATTGCCGCTGGATTTGGCTATTTCGACAACCTTCCTTGACTCCACTGCCGTGGAATTGGCATTTTCCAGGCTCTTATCCGCCATTGCGGCTACCTCGTTAGTTGTGCTTGCCACTTCTTCAGCGGTGGCACTGACTTCTTCCGAAGATGCAGCCAGTTGCTGGCTCTGGGCTGCAAGTATCTGGGCGGAATTTGCAATTTCCGAAATGAGTTCCTTTAACTGCTGGCGTGTTCGGTTGAGGGCCTTGCCCAGCTCACCTATCTCATCTCTTGACCGGACTGCGATTTCCTGTGTGAAATCACCCTCCTCAAGCTTTTTCACTCCTGCCACCATTGCTCTGACAGGCCTTGTGATCGACCTGGTTGTGAAGTAGGCCAGGATGACTCCTGAAACAAATGCCAGGATGCTGAAAATTATGATCATTTTTGTATTTCCGGATACAGAATTATGTACATCATGAATTAAACTACCGGTTTTCTTTTCATTTTCGGAAATTCTTGTTTCCAGGGTGCCATTAATTTCAGCCGTTATTGGAGCAATAGCCGCTCCAATCGCAGTGGCTTCCTGGATATTCTTTTCTTTCAGAAGAGGGATCATTTTCTCTGTTATCTGTTTATCATACTCAATTAAACTATCTCTGATTTTTTCAAACTCGTGTTTAGCCTGCTCCGAGGAGTTTTCAATTCTTTTGTCAACCAGTCTGTGGGTCTGTGTCATCAATTCCCTGTGCTGGCTGAGGTACTTGTCGTCTTCGTAAACCATGTAATCCCTCATCGCCATTGCTGCTCCCTGGAAGGTGTTTTTCATCTGGTAGTCAAGACTTATCCTTTGAATGCGAACATCCACATCATCAACCGCCCCGGAGGTAGCATTCATAAAAACAATACCGTTTAAAGAGATGAAGGCCAGGAACATGAGGACGATTAAAAAACCGCCGCCAATTTTGGCCTTAACAGAAAATTTCACATTAGACCCTCCTCTCCTATGTACAATTTATTAATTGTAAGGGGCCAAACTATTAAACTTCATCCCTTTTTTGTAGAAATCAAAGAAAAACCTTATTAAGACAATTCATAATATTTTTTTTATTAATTTCAACAAAATTTAATGTTTTCCTTTATGAAAGTAATATTTTTTTAATAAGCGGCGTGAAATTTAAATTATAGCAGGTTAATATTTTAATTGTTAAAAATAATAAGGGTGCAAAATAGTATGAGCCAGTGGGCTGTTCTTATTACTATTTTTAAATTGAATCCGGTTTGATTATAAAAAACCTTTAGTCCGGATTTACATTTTTTTCGACCCAAGTTTGTAAATACCTATCATTAACAAGCCCATGCTGAAAGCCCATAAGACTGCAGCGCCTCCTACAACTAAAGAGTTGTTTTCAGAAGCCATAGAGTTATGATGGCCAGGGCCATTCAATAAATGCAACCACCTGGATAAACTTACAGATAACACAACCAAATGGGCTACTATCCAGGAGTAAGCGGAATTCTTCGTGATTATCCATTGTCCTAAAACAATAATAAAAGATAATAACATTACTATAGAAATACCTGTAATAAGTAATGGCATTACTTCTTGTTCCATTGGCATTATTTACATCCTCCTTTAGAAAGATAGTTCCCCTTGGGCAATGGTTAAATTACATTTGCCTTAAAGCACTCAATACAAGTATAGATAATCCTAAATCTATTCTTATAGTTAATCCTCAAACTAATGGCACTATTGCAAGAAAAGGGTAATTAATATAATTAGTTCTCCCTGTTATTTTTAAGCGCATATAAAACACCGTCGTTACCACCAAAATATACAATACCATTGTCGATCAGAGCTGAAGACTCCAGACCCGCTCCAATTTCAAAGGACCATAATTTTTGCCCGGTTTGACAGTCCGCTGCATAAAAGTAGCCGTCCAGGCCCCCAAAGTAAGCCACCCCGCCTGCAATAACAGGAGAGGAATATATGGCCTTTTTCCCTGTCCATAACCTCCATTTCAACTGGCCGGTTACCGCGTCCAAGGCATAAAGATTTCCGTCATAAGCTCCACAATATAATGTCCCATCGAGAGCGGCGGGAGAAGACCAGACTATAGAGCCTGCAGTACGGTATTTCCATTTATTTTGACCGGTTTTGGCGTCCACTGCGTATATGATCCCATCTAAACTGCCAAAATAAACCAGGCCGTCCAATACCGCAGGTGTAGTATAAATGCTCTTGCCCGTCTTAAACCTCCATTTTTCGCGGCCGGTTTCTCTGTCCAGCGCATAAAGATAGCTATCGTAACTGCCAAAAAAGACTGTATCCTCAAGTATGCTTGGTGACGAACCAACCATATCTCCCGTCTTGAAGCTCCATTTTTCCTTACCTGTTTTTATATCAACAGCATACAGGCTATTGTCAAAACTTCCAAAATAAGCCACTCCATTATCTATTACAGGGGACGATTCCACCCCCCCTTTAGTCGGAAACTGCCATACCTTTTTTCCGGTTTTTGCATCCAGGGCGTAAAGATTGTTATCATGGCTGCCAAAATACACAATTCCTTTGTCAACGGCAGCAGAAGAACGTATGGCGTTTTCTGCCCTATACTTCCATTTTTCTTTGCCGCTGGCATTGTCCAGAGCGTAGAGATAGCCGTCATTACTCCCAAAATATAACGTTCCGTTAGCAATAACCGGGGAAGAATATATTAAATCTCCGGTCTTAAACTTCCAGGCAAGTTCCGGCTTCCGTTCCACTCCCTCAGTAAGGTATACCCCGGTACGCTGCAGATTGCCCCTAAAGATTGCTGCCTCCGGCAGTCCGGATTTTGAGGTAGGCACCTTTACGGAAGGGCTATTTTTAGATGTTTCTGCCGGGACTGCCCGGTCTTCCTGCTTTTGGCCCTTTGATTCGTCCCGGCCCAGGCTATCCCTTTGCGATGACCAGGTGGAGCAGCCCACCAGGCCGGTCAAGAATAAAACCGTTAACGATATTAGTATGTACCGCCTAAAATATGACATCAAAATCCCTCCACATGAAAATGCTCTTTATATAAGACGATCCATACATTAAAAGGTTTCACCCTGTTTTCCCCGAATGAAATCTTTTTCGAAAAGCGCTATTGATAGGATTAATCCTTATTTTTTCTTTCTTAATGCTACCGCAATCCAATTACTATTTTCGTCATACGGTCTGCCTGTCAAATCACCCCAGACAGTTTCTACGCGGAAATTTGCTTTTTCCACCACAGAAATTAACTTGTTAAGTGAATAATCATGAAACCATGCACGGTATATAGTCGTGACACCGAATTCGTTTACCACAATATATTGATCCAGCCAGGTATCACTTTCAGGATAGTCAAAGCCCATTTCAAGAACCAGGTGTCGCCCGGGGCTCCAAAAACCACCTTCACTAACATACCAATTATTTTTTAAACCGTCCTTCATGCGCAGCTTTCGTGTAGAAACGTCCATAATAAACAGCCCATCAGGTTTTAATGCTTGAAAAATATTAGCCAAAAACAAGTCTCTGTCAGCATTTGAAAGAGTACAAAATTCACCAAAGACTTGTATGATGGCGTCATATCTTTCTTTTTCATTTAGATCTAAAAAGTTCATGTGTCGGTATTCGATTGACAGATGTTTATTATTAGCCTGTTTTATGGCATAGTTCAGTGATATTTCTGACTGGTCTATGCCCACAATCTGAACTCCGGTTGCTGCTAGGCGCTCGGTATAGAGACCTGGGCCACAACCTAGATCCAGCACTTTATCCCCGGGGTTTATCAGCTTATTTTTCAGCCAAAATCTAACCGTTTGTTCAATATTTTCAAGCTTTCGGCTTGCAGCATCAATGTCCGGATTCAGATGCGCCTTCAGCATCTGTTTAGAGATATATTCGTCTGTCCAAAAGCAAAAATCGCCAGGCTGAAAAATATGAGGTTTATTCATACTAATTATTATTTTTTGTAAGTCAAACATTAATAAATCTCCTTTTGATATTTGAAATATACGGCATTCAGTACTGTACCACCTTTTTTATCTGCCAGGTAACCCATAATTTTCGTGATCAGGTTGCCTACGGTTTTGGGTTCATAACAGCAGGATTAATCCTCATCGAGGCAGAGAATACCAGCCCCTGGCAGCGGTTGGCAATGGGGTTGGGTTTGGTGAAGTTAGTAAAAGGAAAAGCAAAAATAATGAGGAATTTATATGGTCAATAGGCAGTCTGAGCATTTTATTCATTGTCTAAAGGAGGCAGCCGCTTGGAAATAAGAATTGTTTCAGGTACTATTGACCACTTGCCCGACTGTAAAGAAGCCTTAAGGAATTCACAGCTTGGAGAGGTCTACTATACGTCTGATGAGATTTTAACATCCCGCCTGGCGGAAGGAATGACAAAGGGAGAAATACATGTGGCCCTGGATGAGAACAATCAGTGCCTGGGCTATATATGGATAGCTTTAAGAGGAGCATTTTATGATTTCCCTTACTGCAGAAGCCTGGCGGTGAGGAAGGATTGCCGGGGCAGGGGTGTTGGGACGGCATTGCTGGAGTATTATGAGAAGGTCGGCTTTGCGAAAGCTGCCAGGATATTCATGCTGGTCAGTGATTTTAATGAGAGAGCCCGTAAATTGTATGAGAGTCTGGGATACAGGCAGGTTGGACTTATGCCGGATTTATTCAAAGAGGGTGTAGCAGAATTTATATTAATGAAGGCTAAATAGTCGCAGTTGCACAGCCCACCTATGAAGGGTGTTTTAAATTTGATTAAATTTATCAGGTTACTTGACAAGGTTTTTTTAGGCATATATACTTGAAGTATAAAATATTGAGGTTTAAACTATGTCGGATCTAAGAGACGAATCTGTTAAAATACAATACTTAATATTTCAGGCTTTTTCAGTTTTAAAGAAAAAGGCAGACACTGTATTTAGAAAACATGGTCTAACCGGAGCGCAGGTGGGGGTTCTTACCCGCCTGAGCGAAATAGAGGGTAAGCCTATGAACAGAATTAGCGAAGAGCTTTGGTGTGATGTAAGTAACATTACCGGTGTGGTTGACCGGCTGGACAAACAAGGGCTGGTTTGGCGAACTGCTCACCCGGAAGACCGCAGGGTAAGTTTAATAAGTATCACCCCAAAAGGGAAAAACGCACTGGCTGAAACTCTGCCCGAGCATGAGAAATATCTTGCAGAACGAATTAACAAGCTTTCATCAGATGAAAGAAAAACTCTAATAAACCTCCTGAAAAAAATAGTCAGCTAGGATTGCCTGTCCATTTATTGGGACGGGCAAAATCATGGCCTAATAGTTGAAGGTTCAACTATATTATATTAAAAGGAAGGTGTATTATGTGAAAAAGTACTATTTTGTTGGAGGCCCCAAAAAAGGATTTGTTGAAGAGTTCTTCCAGCGGCTAGATAGAATTGGAGGTTCTCCTTCAGGGTGGAGTATTTATCCACATGTTGAAAGTGATGGTAAAGCATTGCATATTGTAAATGCTAAATCCCGTGACGAAGTTTTGGAGCATCTGGAGCAATTCAATGACATCTACGATAGAAGTGAGATAATAGAAATAATTGAAAATCGGGGGATGGAGGGATAGGTGTCGTATTATATGTATATAAAATTGAAAATTGAAAATATACAGAAAAGTGAATAAACTGTGTCGTGTTTTATGTTATAATATTTCTTGTAAATATCTTTCCCCCGGGGGGATACATATGAGGCTTATTAAACCGCTCACAGTGGAACCTGGTAAAGGCCCCGAACAAAATATTGTTATAGCATCGTTTTTAATAGTAATATTCTTTACTTTTGTGGCCCTTACCTATACCAACAAACAACGCCCGGTTATTAATGTGCCGCAGTCCTCCGCAGAGGAAAGGGGTTTAAATAATCCTTTTACGGTTACCCCTAACGGGGATAACCTGTGGATTTTGGACAATGACAAAAAGGTTCTCAAGCTGTACAGATTGACTACAACCAATTCCGGTAGCCAGGAGATTATAGAGGTATCCTCAATGCAGCTATGATTAGTTCGAATGATAAAGAACTATATAGTTGACAGAGTTAATATTAACTAATAAAATATTGTTAAAAAAAGAGGAAAAAAGTCGAATGGAAACCCCAAAAAAATAGGTTACATTTTTTTGGGGTTTTTTGTATCCATAAATTTCCATGGTTGCCTCATAGACATAATTTAAAGGGGGGTTATCTGTTGCTGCTGCTGGCTTTTATTTATTTTTCCATTCTTGCCTTTATCGGAGTCTCCGCCTACAGATTTTATCAGTATGCCAGGATGCCCATGCACGGAAGGTGGGAGTTGTACCCGGTTCCCAAGGAGCCCGGAGAAAAAGGCCATTACGGTGGCTCATACTATGAAGACCTGGAGTGGTGGAATAGGCCCAGGAAAGTCTCTCATGTCGGAGAGATGAAAGAAATGCTTAAGGAAATGCTGTTTATCAAGAACCTGTTTGTAAACCAGAAGAGCCACTGGTGGGTTTCATACTCCATGCACCTGGGAATTTATTTTTTAGGCCTGTGGACCTTTTTATTGCTGGCGGGAGCTATCGCCGAGCTTTCCGGAATGTCCCTGTCCACCGCCGGGGCAGTTAAGGCAAATGCATGGGCAGGCCTTCTATATTACTCTACCTTTGTAGCCGGGGCAGCCGGTGCGCTGCTTCTGACCATTGGGTCCGCCGGACTCCTTTTGAGAAGGATATTTAACGGCACATTAAAAAAGTACACAACCCCGCAGGAATATTTTAACCTTTTCTTTCTCTTTGCCGTTGCGGTGTCAGGACTGGTTGTATGGAGCGGCGACCCGTTCTTTCAGTACGGCCGTGAAATTATGAGGGGGATTATTACCGTTTCACCAATACAGCCCGGCACTGCCCTGACCCTGCACATCCTGCTGCTTGGGGCCCTGATGATTTACATCCCCCAGACCAAAATGAGCCACTACGTGGCCAAGTATTTCTCCTTCCATAAAGTGATGTGGGAAAACGAGCCCAACCTGAGGGACTCCAAGATGGAGGAAACAGTTAAGAAGGCCATGAGCTATAAGCCAAAGGTAACCTGGTCGGCTCCCCATATCAATCCTGGAAATCCGGCTCCCAAAAAGAATTAACTAAAAATATATCTAATGAGCATCAGTAAAGGATAAAGAATATGAGGGGGGATAGATAAATCAATGGAAAACATAAGGCCGAGGGATATGGGCATACCATCAAAGCAGCTTGCCAGGCCTCATGAATATGAGTTAATGCCTCTGCCGGCCCCTTACGATAATCCGGATACAGAACCGGGTTTTAAAGCCCCGGAAAAGTCATGGGACGGAAGTTACTGCACCAGCCTGGACGGTTTTATCGGAAATGACACACTGGTAAGACCCAAAACCAGGGAGGAAGAGCAGGAGATTATAAAGAAATTCCTCAGCGGGCTGGACAAGCTTTTCTCGGATGAGACCAACAGGAACTATTTACAGCCTCTTATGCTTACCTTTGAAAACTGCGCAAAGTGCAATACCTGCTCAGAGGCCTGCCACACCTTTAAGTCCAGCGGCGGGGCGGAAATATACAGGCCCATCTTCCGCTCTGAGGTTCTGCGCATGCTTTATAAAAAGCACAGGCAGGGCGGTGGACTGCTAAACAGGTTTACAGGTGGGGATATAGACATAAATATTGAAGCCATTATGAGGCTGGGAGAGCTGGCCTACCGGTGCAACCTCTGCCGGCGCTGCGCCCAGACCTGCCCCCTGGGACTTGATAATGGGCTTTTAGCCAGGGAAATAAGAAAGCTCTTCAGCATGGAAATAGGGATAGCCCCCAAGCCCCTGCATGAAAATGGAACCGTTAACCAGTTAAAGACGGGTTCCAGCACAGGACTTAACAAGACAGCCTTTTTGGATTTGATTGAATTTCTTGAGGACGACCTTTTTGAAAGAACCGGCAAAAAATATAAAATTCCCATAGATAAAAAGGGCGCTGATATTCTTCTAACCCATAATGCCGGGGAATACCTTGCCTGGCCGGAGAACCCCTCGGCCTTTGTGGTTATTTTCGAGGAGGCGGGACTTAACTGGACACTGTGCAGCAGTGATTTTATAGGCTACGACAACGTTAACTACGGTCTTTTTTACGATGACGCCCAGGCCCGGAAAATAGGTCTTGCCCAGATGAAGGCCGCCAAAGAGCTGGGGGTAAGAAGGATTATAGTAGGCGAGTGCGGCCACGCCCACAAGGCCATCGCCCTGGCCATAGACCGGGCCATCGTCGGCGAGGATAATATTCCCAGGGAGAGCTTCCTGCCCCTTCTGTGGGATTTGATTGAAAGCAAGAAACTGAAGCTGGACCCCATGAAGAACAATTTCCCTGTCACACTGCACGACCCCTGCAATATGGCCAGGATGATGGGTATTGTTCAGCCCCAGCGCAAGATTATAAAGGCTATTTGCCCCCAGTTCAGGGAAATGACGCCCCACGGGGTAAATAACTACTGCTGTGGAGGCGGCAGCGGCTTTGCCATAATAAAGTCGCATAACTTCCCGGAATTCAGAAACAAAATCGCCAGCAGGATGAAGTTTAAACAAATACTGGATGCTTTCCAGGATACCATCGAGAACCCCGGTATTCCCAAATACGTGGCTGCCCCCTGCTCAAACTGCAAGGGCGCCATCAGGGACATACTGGAGTTTTACGGGACAACAAAAAGGTATAATGTCCACTACGGCGGCCTGGTAGAGCTGGTGGTTAATGCGATGGTTAATCTGGACAGGCCTTTCCTAGAATTTTTGGATGAAGAGGCTGACCACGTTTAGTAAGAAAAAAACTGGTTTCAAATAAAAAAGGGAGTAGGTTGTAATCTACTTCCTTTTTTTAAATATGGGCAAAAATCGAGATAACCAGTAAAACAGCCAACCAGCAATGTGTTCTTGCAAAAGGTTTTTTTCTGGTTGTTCGTGCCGCCAGGATAACAACCGCCAGCATAAAAGACCAGCTTAGCGCCCCTGTGAGGAAATCACCCTGAAAATGAGCCAGTTTGCCCCACTGCCAGCCGCGCCCTCCCGCATGTGACAGTGCGGATATGCCGTGCAGAAGCAGTACCGCCAGGCTGGTAAGGGCCAGAAATTTGTGATTGCGGGCAAAAAAATCAAATACGGAATTTTGCATGCCCAGGCGTCGTGAGATAAAAGGAATCAGTGAGCCTATAATAAGCAGGAGCCCAATCAATCCGAGTAACTCAACCATATCAACCCTCCTGGAAATCAATCATACAATACTGTAAGCTTATTCCAATACTATAGACGTTTCAGGTGAAGGTTTTATTACATAAAACATAACGTGATAACAATCCTTCAATGGCCTGCACGCGCCTATTAGTGTATGTTATAATTTGTTATGAAAAATTTTATGAGCGAAGGTATACAACAGGAGGGAGCATGGATATTCAGTCTTTGCGGAGCTACACATTGAGTAAAAAGGGCGCGGAAGAGGATTTTCCCTTTGGAGAGGATGTAATGGTTATAAAGGTAGGGGGGAAAATGTTTGCCCTGATAAGTGAAAGGGACGGAACTCCCAAAATAACGCTTAAATGCGACCCTGTAATAGCAGGAGGACTGCGCCAAAAATACAGCGCTGTTACCCCGGGCTATTATATGAATAAGCAGCACTGGAATACCGTGGAGATTGACGGAAGCATACCGGATAATGAAATTATGGAGATGGTGGACCTCTCGTACGCACTGGTCTTTAAGGGGCTTAAAAAAGCAGAAAGAGAAAAGCTTGGGCAGAATGGCTAGAAATTGGGTGTGAGTGTAGAGTTTCTTACAAGCATCGCTGCCTGTACAGGGTTATCATATATTATATTGCCTATAACCACTGTATTAACCAGGGAAGCTGCTGTATTTAACTGATCCGCTGTTTTTATTCCCCCTCCGTAAACAAGGTGGATGCTATTTCTTGCAGCTGAAACAGCCCTTACTAAGTCCATATCCCCAAAATTTCCACTGTACTCTATATATAGCAGTGGTATTTTAAATACTTCTTCGGCTAAAATGGTATAAGCCACTGCATCTTCAATTGATACTATTCTTGCATTTGTATGCCTTCCCACGGCTGAATCCCGGTTGCAGACCAGATAGCCCTCGGTTACTGTCCTCTCCCAGGGAATCATCTTTCGGTATTTTTTTATGGCGCTTAAGTGGGCGTCAATAATCCAGTACCTGTTATCGGAATTAAGGACAACAGGGATAAAATGGGCATTCACATCCGGCACAACCGAGTCCTCGGTTGAAATTTCCTGTATCAGGGGCCCGTTATAGCCTGATTGACGGACCAAACTTATCAGCCGGACAGTATTTTCATAAGTTATACCCTGGGTGCCTCCCACGAATACTGCGTCAACATTCGGTTCCTGCAGTATTTTAAAAGCCGCTTCAGGTAATTCCTTATCGGGGTCCAGTTTTAAAACCAGCCTCCATTTTTTCCATTCCAAGGCTCTCCACATTATTAGCAATATCCCCTTTTAATTTAATTAAACAGTGGCCATATCTAAAAAAATCTTTTCAATGTTCTGTTATACACTTCTTTTATAACAAAAAGCGAGGATATTTACAAATACCAGGCTGTGCTCTATTAAATAAAAAGCAGGGTGTTTTCCCTGCTTTTAAAAATAATACACAATTAGTCTTAAATTAAAATAAAGCTATATTTTGAACTTGAGTACCAGCTTTTTAAGATCGTCAGCTAGCTTACTAAGGTTTTCGGCGGCTGCGGATACCTCTTCCATGGTTGCGGTCTGCTCTTCCGTCGTCCCGGCCACGTTATGGACTCCTGCCGATACCTCTGCCGCTGCGGTGGCTACGCTTTGTATTTGGGAAGTAAGTTCCTGAACAGCTTTTATTATTTCATTGAAGCTCTGGCCAACTTTTGAAACAATCCTGTTTCCCTGTTCAACTTTTTCACTGCCTCTGTCCATTGATTCCACAGCCTGCCTGGACTGATCGTCTATTTCGCCTATGAGCTGCTTTATCTCCTTGGTGGATTGGGCTGACTGTTCCGCAAGCTTCCGAACTTCTTCCGCCACAACGGCAAAGCCTCTTCCGGCGTCCCCGGCCCTTGCCGCCTCGATTGCCGCGTTCAGCGCAAGGAGGTTCGTCTGGTCTGCAATGTTGGTAATCACCTCAACAAATTGTCCTATTCTATTAATGGCCTGGCTAAGTGCATTTATTGAGTTGTTTACCTGGAGGGTGGATACGGAAATCTCCTGCATTTGGCCATTAACTGACTCAATGTCCTGGTAGCCCCTATCGGCATACTCCGTGGCCAGACTGGCCTGCCGGGAAACCTGCTGGGTGTTTTGTGACATGTTTTCAACTATGCTGGCCACTTCACCCATGGTGGCGGCGGTTTCAGACGCCCCGGCGGAGGTTTGCTGCGCCTGGGCGGCCAACAGCATGCTGGACTGGCTGAGGTTATTGGAGGAGGTTTTCAATTTTTCAAGCACGTCCCTGAAACTATCCCTCATTTTATTCATGGCTGATGATAATTCGCCTAATTCATCTGCAGAGTTTATGTCTATCCTGTCTCTAAAGTCTCCCTCAGCAAATCTGCCGGCCCCGGACACTATCTGCAGGATAGGTTTCCTTATCATTCCGGTAAGAAAAACGCTCAAAAAAATACCGGCTAATACTGCCAAAAGGGACATAATTATTGAGGTATATATCACCTTGTTGGCGTGACTGATAGATGTTTGCATGTTATTTTTTAGTATCTCGTCATTTTCCTGCACAAGTTCCTTTATTATTCCTGTAAGCTTTTCCGTTACAGGGATAAGTTCCTTGGCTTTATTGTTCATCTGATTGAAGTACTCATATGCTTTTTCATTGTTATGTGCCTTCAGTTCCCTGTGATAATCTCTGATTATCGGTGACAATTCATTTAGCACACCGGACCTGTATTTTTCAGTTGCAGTTATAAGATCCTGTACATCCTTCTTTTTGTCAGGCCGGGCAATACTAAGAAGCTGGTTTTCCATTTCTACGGTTTTCTTGAAGTGATCTTGCATTTGCTGAAAATATTTTTCGTCACCGTAGGCAATAAAGGCTCTTGTGGCGGCAACAGCGCTTTTAAATTCGCTTTCTATTTTCATTTCCAGTATCAGGCGGTTGCTGGCGTCATTAATGTTGTTCAGGCTATCTTTAGTAGAACTTAGCGAAAAAAAGGAGTTCCCTCCCAGCACTGCTGCCAAAAGTAGCATGAACATAAAACCAAGGCTTATTTTTGCTCCAATTTTAAGTCTCATTTTGTCCCTCACTTAAAAGATTATTGTGTAGAAAGGTAGTCCAGTCGGTACAAGATCCATCCGGTCCAAGTAAAAAGGGCTGTTTTAAAACCACCCGTCACCTCCCTGAAAATGTCAGGCCCTTTCATCTCAATTTCTCCCAACATAAATATTATCTTTGCAGGATGCAAAGGGTCCGGATCCAGCAGCAACACTTGAATCAATATGATGGTGCCAAAGTACTTGATAACGCAAGGGGTAATTCCCTCATTCGACATAATATGACATTAAATGACATAATATTGTTCTATAATCTTCCCATAAATTCCTTTCTAAACGGAGAGAATTTAATTGAAAAAATTTACCAGGTACTTGTCAATAAAGTACCGTTGTTACTAAAATCATAAAGGTGTTTTCTTGCGGGGAACAACTGGCTGCTTTTTTCGTCAGGTTAGTTTGGGAGGTGCTTTTATGGCCAAAAGGATAATGGCGCTGTTAAGTGTTTTTCTTTTAGTGTTTTTTGTAGCCGGCTGCAATGAAATTAACAATGATAAAAAGGGAGAGGCTGAAGAGAAAGACAAACTGACCAGCAGGCTTGAGGCCCCTGTTGCCGGTAAGCAAAATAGTAATGATAATTCCAAAATAGGCCAGCCCCTTAACGAAGAGGACTATGCTGTAATGGTAGATGGCAGTTTGATTAAACTGGGTACCTGGGACAGGGATTTAAATCTGGAAATCATGCTGGGAAAACCGCTCTCCGAAAAAACAGAAAAGCTGGGGCCGGGGGCCGATACCTTTGCCGGAACATTTATAAAAAGGCAGGTTTACAACGGGCTTGACCTGAGGTTTATGTCTCCAAAGGATAACGGCAAGGCATTCTTTGTGGAAAGAATGCTTGTAACCGGGAGCAGGTATGTCACTCCCAGAGGTATAAAAACCGGGGACAGCTACAAGAAGCTTCTTCAGTCCTACACCTATGTTCCCCAGGACCACATGGCCAGCTATAACAGGGAAAACCATATTTACAGCTTTAGCGACGTGGCAACAAAATATCTGCACTTTGAGGTTAAGGACGGTATTATAAAATCAATAACCATCATGATTGAGCATCCGTAGGCAACTTTCCGCCAAATTATTCAGTTGACAAATAATTTATGAAAGAGTGATTATAAAAGAAAAGGAAGTGACTATGGTGGATATAATTGAGGCAGTGAAGGGCCGTAAAAGCATAAGGGGCTACAGGCCGGATCCTGTGCCTAAAGAGATTATCGAGGAGATATTAAGGTCCGCCACAAAGTCTCCCTCGGCCATGAATACCCAGCCCTGGGAGTTTACAGTTATCACCGGTGAGGTTATTGAGAATATCCGCAGGGAAAATGTTGAATCGCTTCTTTCGGGCACTGCTCCAAGCTCTGATTTTGCTCTGGAAAGCTTCGGGGGTATTTATAAGCAGCGACAGGTGAACCTCGCGGTTGAACTTTTTAAGCTGATGGGAATAGCAAGGGAGGATACTGTAAAAAGATCGGAATGGATGCAAAGGGGCTTTCGCTATTTTGACGCCCCGGCTGCAATAATAGTGTCTGTGGACAAATCCGTTAACGGGTCATTTTGGATTTTTGACCTGGGGGCCGTTTCTCAGACCGTATGCCTTGCCGCCCTCAAATACGGCCTTGGCACATGCATAGAAGCTCAGGGTGTTATGTTTCCGGAGGTGATAAGAAAGTATACCGGGATACCCGAATCAAAGAAAATTATTATGAGCATTGCCCTGGGCTATCCTGACGAAAATTTCCCGACCAACAAACTGGAAAGCGCCAGGGTGCCCGTTGAAAATATCACTGCATGGCATGGCTTTAAAGGGTAAAACATAACTTTTTTCCCTGGAAAGGTAAAAGGTATTGACAATATCCTCTTTTCGGGCTAATATATCCATTAGCTATATACTTAAAAGTTATGACGGGGAAAAGTAGGTTGGCAACCGCCCTCCAGGGAGAAAACGTCGACGACTGGAAGCGTTTTCAGGGAAGGACCAGTTGAAGTTCTCCCCCGAACTTTGAGGCTGAAACTTGTTGAGCAGGAAAGTAGGCCGAAACGGTTTTCCCCCGTTACAGGGAAGGGGTATAGGATAATTATTTCCAGTACCTTTAAGGAGCTGGATCCTTTTGGATCAAGTAGGGTGGTACCGCGAGCCGTTCGTCCCTATCGGGATGAAACGGCTTTATTGTTTTTGGGACCAGCTTTTAAAGGGTAGTATTATGGGGTAATTACTGTACCTTCTATGAGTGAGTTTCTACATGAAACTAACCAGGGTGGTACCGCGGATAAAATCCGTCCCTTTCGGGGGGCGGATTTTTTATTTAAATAAAATTTAACGAAACAGGGGGTGAATCATGTAGAGTAGGTTTCTTGGGTTAACGGGAGGTACGGTAGGACGGCATATTTCAATAATTTTAATACCTTATTAGGCAATTTGGCAGCAATTATTAAAATAACGGAAGACTTGGGGAAACCGGAATATACGGGAGCCCGAACCGGCCTTAATAATATACTTTACCGGAATATTCCTGTCCTGACTGTATTGGGGCTAACGGCCCCGCCCAAAGTTTAAGTGCTAAAGAATTTTTTTAATGGGGTGGTTTAAATGTTAGGAATGGCTGATGGCTGGACAGCAGCTGTCTGGATACTGAATGTGGCCTCAATGCTGCTGTGTGTTGTTTACGGGGTAATCAACTGGAATAAGGATGGTGAAGACTGGTGAACCTGACCGTTTTGTCGGTAATACTGCTTTGTTATATTGCCATAGTTACTTACCTGAGCTATCTCGGTTATAAGCAGACCAAAAACGCGGATGACTACATGGTGGCGGGCAGGCAGATGAGCGGCTGGATTATGGCTCTTTCCTATGCATCAACATTCATCAGTACTTCGGCCATAGTCGGATTCGGGGGGGCAGCCGGAGTTTTCGGCTTCACCCTTATGTGGCTGTCCTTTTTTAACATAATACTGGGTATTTTTGTGGCCTTCATATTCCTGGGTGAGCCTATTCGCAGGATGTCAAACAATCTGGGCACCGGCACCCTGGCCTCCATGCTGGGTGAGCGCTACCAGTCAAAATTTATAACCTGGTTTATAGGCCTGATGATATTCCTCCTGATGCCGGCCTATACCGGTGTAGTGCTTGTGGGAGGAGCACGGTTCATGGAGGAGTCCCTTCAAATGAACTATCACACTGCTCTTCTCATACTGGCCCTAATCATAGCCGTATATGTGGGCTGGGGCGGGCTGAAAGGTATAATGTATGCCGATGCCTTTATGTGCGGGATGATGATACTGGGAATGGTTGTGCTATTGTATAAAACCTACGCGGTGGTTGGAGGGGTAACTGCGGGGCACCAGGCATTAACAAGCCTTGCCGGCCTTGTTCCGGAAAACCTCGCCAAGGGAGGGCACCTTGGCTGGACTGCCATGCCAAAATTCAATTCTCCTATCTGGTGGACTGTAATAAGCACCATAGTAATGGGTGTTGGCATAGGCGTTTTGGCCCAGCCCCAGCTGATACTGAGATTTTTGACAGTGCCAAACAAGCGTGCCTTGAACCGCGCGGTTTTAACCGGCGGTGTATGTATATTCCTGTTTACGGGCACCGCTTTTATGGTTGGCCCGCTGACAAACGTTTACTTTCATGAAACCATGGGTAAAATTTCCATTGTCATGGCAAAGGGCAATACCGACCTTATCATTCCTACCTTCATTAATTCCGTTATGCCTCAGGCATATATATACCTGTTCATGGTAACCCTGCTGTCGGCATGCATAACCACCGTTAACGGTCTTATTCACGTTCAGAGCGTGGCCTTTTCCCGTGACCTTATGGCCACCTGGAATGTAAAGACCAGCCCGCTGGCCCTGTCCCGCATTGGTGTGATAATTGGAACAGTGGCTGCTGTGGTGCTTGCCTATACCTTGCCCCCCAGCATCATCGCCAGGGCAACAGCCTTCTGGTTCGGAATTTGTGCAGCGGGTATATTGCCTGCACTACTGGGAGCTATCTTCTGGAAGGGAGTAACAAAGCAGGGAGCAGTATGGAGTGTTGCTTTAGGATACGGGGTGTCAATATTGGGATTCGTTTTCCTTCATGCCTCAGAAGCGGTGCCCTTTGGAATATGCAAGGCGCTGTTCGGGGTGCCCACACTGCTGCCATATCCCTGGACCCATATTGACCCGCTGTTTTACAGCATAATTGTTTCCACCGTTGCTCTGGTGGTCATTTCTCTGCTTACCAAGCCCCTGCCCAGGGAAGTTATCGAGAGATCCTTCAGGAGGGCTGGCGCTGGAGCGGATACTGGGAAACAGGTTGTAGCATAGCTAATATAGGGAATTAGGCATTAGGAATTGGGAATTGGGGTTTGGTTTGAATTTATAACCAATCCTTGATTCCCATTCCTCAATTCTGGGCCTGTTAACATTCTCAACACTAGCTGCCGGAACAGCTGCAAACCGCAGGGCGTACTTAAACAATAGACAATGTTTAAGTCGTACATTAGAATTGGGAACATGCAATGGTATTAATAAAATTTAGTCATTGGAAACAACTATCAATTCCCAATTCCCAATTCCATACGCCGCTGGAACAGCGGCAAAGCCCGCAGGGCATTTATTTTATGCTGCTTTCTTGACAAATATTTATGATATGTTAGTATATAGTATTGTAGGCTATTAATGACCACCGCACGGGGCAGGTCTTTATAAACGGCAGTTCCGTACCTGGTCCGGCGAGTCCTGAATTAAAGGGGGAGGTTTAAAAACATGTATGCTCTTATTGAAACGGGCGGAAAGCAGTACAAGGTTCAGGAAGGGGATACCCTTTACATTGAACTGCTTCACAGTGAGCCCGGTGAAACCGTGGAAATCAACAATGTGCTGGCTGTCGAAAAGGATGGCCGGATAACAGTTGGATCACCCATGGTAGATGGCGCCAAGGTAATGCTCAAGGTGGTACGTCATGGAAAGGGCCAGAAGATTATTGTATTCAAGTATAAGGCCAAAAAGAATTACCGCCGCAAAACCGGTCACCGCCAGCCATTTACCCAGGTTACTGTTGAAAAAATAGAGGCATAGTAAAGGCTTATATACGGAGGTGAGTATTAATGGCTCATAAGAAGGGTGTTGGAAGTTCAAGGAACGGGCGCGATTCCAAGCCTAAGATGCTGGGGGTCAAGAGTGCCGACGGACAGTTTGTTTCCGCCGGTTCAATAATAGTACGCCAGAGGGGCACCAGGATTCATCCGGGCCGTAACGTTGGGAAGGGCGGAGACGATACGCTGTTCGCCAAGATAGATGGTGTGGTTGAGTTCAGGACCAGGGGTAAAGACAAAAAAGAGGTAAATATAGTGCCGCAGGTTGAAGTTATCTAATGGGACCTGCCCGTAAGGGCAGGTTTCTTTAATTTTAAACCAAATATTTAACAATTTTTTTGTAATTAATTACCACTGAAGTTTTAATAATAAATAACGAAAATATAACTGTAGCCGATTTTTTATAAAGTATGGGGGAAGTTATGGCTCAGGAATTTTTGGAGTATAAGATCAAAAAGCAGTTTGCAGATATTGACAGGTTAATTACCGAACTGGTTATCACAAGAAAGTACATCAATTCAACCAGGATTGGCCTGATCCGCTGCAGGGAACACATTGTGGGCAGTCCTTTGTATTCCGGCGAAAATGATTTTATGAAAAACCAGGAACAGCTTTTAAATAGGCTCAAAATAGCTGAAAAAAGGATTAAGAAGCAGATTAGAGACTCCTCGAAAGAGCTGGGATTTCTCTGCTGCAAGGACAGATTCTCAAAATAAATCCGAAGTGTAAGAGTTTATTACATAAAAACGCGGGCCTTTGGCCCGCATCCTCATTTCAAAAGGGCCTGCCGCCCCTCATAATCACCAATTCCCAATTCCTAATTCCCAAATCCGAACTCCAGAATAATGCTAACAGTGCCGCTGGAACAGCGGCACGGGCCGGAGGCCCGTTTTTTAGCTTATCGACCCGTACTTGAGGAGGTCGTTGGTTTGTGACCGGGCTTTGGCTACCTTTTGCCATTCCTCTTCACTTAAGGGAAGGTCGAAACTCCTAAGCTGGGCTAATTCAAAACCGTGCTTTCCTGCAAGATCTCTAAGGTAAATCATGTTGTCAAGAGAAAGATATGCACCAAGGCTCATGTCTGTGTAGTGGTGTTCAAGGGCCAGCATCATGGTTTCTGCCATGCAGGCGTATGCGAGCCCCGGCTCGAAACCGAAGTCCCATCCCAGGGACGGGCGGCCGGGAACCGACACCACACCACCGTCAATGACCAGTACGTCCGGCCTGATTTGTCTCAGGGAGGGGCGTACATTGGAAGGCTTTGATATATCGCAGATAATTGCCCCCGGGGCAACCCAAATTGGATTTATTAAATCGTCAACGCTGTTGGTGGCGGTAATAACTACCTGGGCATGGGGAAGCGCCTGGCTCAGTTCGGTGGTTATTACCAGCAGGCCTTCTTTTTCCAGCTCTTCGGCAACGGGTATCCAGTCTTCAGTAGAAGCTTCCAAAGGAGGGAGGCTCATTTGAAGGAGCCGGGTGCCAAGGCTTGATGAAACCGGGGCCCAGCCCCTTTCTGCCTGTTTTGCCAGGTGCAGGCATATGTCCGCGCCAACCCGGCGCAGGCGGCGGGTGCTGGCCTGTGGGTGGCGGGAGTTGCCCACCAGCATAACTTTCTGTATTTCTTCGGACAGCAGGATGGCCAGGGTTCTCCCTATTGAACCTGTGGCGCCCACTATTGCTGCCGTACATTTTCCGAGGTCCATTGAGAATTTCCTGGCGGCCAGTTTAACAGCTTCGACACCTGCCACAACAGTATAGCTGTTACCGGTTGTAATGGGCAGAAACTTCCCCTGGAGCAGTGTGCCGCTTCTGGATACCACTGATGTGTAGGCGCCCAGTCCCACCAGTCGGGCACCTCTCTCCAGGGCCAGCTCAAGAGCCTTTTCCAGCTCTTTTAATATTACCTCTGTTTTCAGCTCCAGCATTTCCCTGGCGGTATGGGGAAGGGTTATAAATTCTCCGTAGGCGCGATTGCCTGCCTTAGATATTATGGTGGTCCTTCCTATCACAAAAGGCTCCAGAATCATGCTGCCGAGGTCTGCCATTTTTTGAAGCTTGTCTTCCGGCAATGACTCAAGGCTGGGATCAAACTGGTGGTAATTATACAGGTCCAGGGGGTGAATAAGGAATGCAAACCTGCCTTCCTTCTGGTCATCCGAGGGCCTGTAGCGATCCCAGGGATATACCTCCGGCTTGGGCTGGTTGTCGATAATCTCATCGTCCAGGTCGAGGACCGGGCGCAGTATTTCCAGAGTGTTTCCTGAATCCAGCACAGAAAGAATCTTTTCAATCGACTTAAGCGCCGACTGGCATTCCTCCCACGTAACAGTCAGGGATGGCTCCAGGCGAATGACCTTGTTGCCGTTAAGTGTGGGGGCTACCCTGAGACCCTCTTCGTTTAGCAGGTAGCTGGAAATGAGAGGGGTAAGATTGTCCTGCTCGGACAGGACGCTTAAAAAGCTGCTGGGGAAGTCCGACCTGGTCATTTCGAACTCGATGCCAAGCATGTAACCCCGCCCCCGTACACCCCTCAGTATCCGGGGGTAGCGTTTTTGCAGGAGAACCAGGGCCTTTTTTAGTTTTTCTCCATTATTTTCCACTTGGCGGATAAGCTCACGGTTTTTTCTGGTTAAAATATCCAGCACCCTTATGCCCACCCGGCAGCCTGGTGTGTTGGCGGCAAAGGTGGACGAGTGGCGCTCTCCGAAATCTTTGGTGTAGACATCCGATGTGCTAAGGCATGCGCCTATAGGGTACAGGCCCCCGCCAAGGGCCTTTGCAAGGAGAAGCATGTCCGGGCACACATTTTCTTCCTCACAGGCAAAAAGCCTGCCTGTTCGTCCTAGACCGGTCTGAATTTCGTCCAGTATAAACAATATCCCGTGCCGGCGGCAAAGCTCACGGGCCTCCGGCAGGTAGCCTGGGGAAGGCACAATAATTCCGCCTTCCCCCTGAATAGGCTCCAGTATAAGGGCCGCATATTCTGAACCGTTATTGTCAAGCTCTTCCCGCAGTGCCTCAAGGTTGTTGTAGGGGACAGTTTTAAAACCTCCCACCGGAGCGCCGAATGGAGCCTGGTAGTATTCTCTTCCCGTGGCAGACAGGGCTCCCAGGGTTTTACCGTGAAAGCTGTTGTCAGTGCTGAGAATTCCCATTCTCCCGGTGGCTGAGCGGGCCATCTTAATAGCGGCCTCCACCGCTTCGGCCCCGCTGTTGGTGAATGTGACATACTCAAGTCCTTCCGGGGCTATTTCAATAAGCCTCCGTGCAAGTTCTCCAGCCGCTTCCAGGGCGGAGGGCTGTATAAAGCTCGGCTGTGCCTTTGTGCGGACTTCTTCCAGGGCCTCCCAGATTTCGGGGGGGTTATAGCCAAAGGGTAGCGCTCCGTAAGCCGCGATAAAATCAAGATAGCGCTTTCCTTCGGAATCATACAGGCAGTGGCCTTCTCCCCGGGTGTATACCTTATCCATCTTGACCTGCTCCAAAAGTTCACCAAGGTGGGGGTTTATGTACTTAGAATAGTTGTGCATATAAAGATTACCTCTTTTTCACCTGTATGGAATTAACAGGTTTTAGTATAGTCATTTCTGCAGTGTGTTATTAAAATATTATCATTAAGAGCTTTTAACTAACCCGCGCTTTTCAGCTGCCGAACAAGTTGGCTCAATTGCTCCGGGTTAACCCACCTGTCTTCCTTAAGGGGTGAGATGCCAATCTCCCAGCTTATCACCTTTGGTCCGAGAATGGCCTCGATCAGCTTTATACGCATGTCAGAACCTATGAAAATTACAGTATCGTAGCTTTTGACATGTGAAATCAGGGTCATAAAATGGTTAATGAGCTCTGCCCCATTTTTCTCTTCAACGAAACGCCAGCGTTCCTTTTCATTCATGAGCAAAATAAAGTCAACCCCGCCAGCCTTTGCAACCTCTGTTAATTCCCTTGCATTGGAAACAGGAAACCCTATCAGTGCCACCTGGGGCCCTTTTCTTATTTCTCCCAGGCTTTCCAGGCGGGATATGAGAGTTCTGTCAACACTAAGCCGGTCGGCCACCTCCTGCTGTGAAAGGCCTTCCTTCCTGAGCATTAAAATATGATCCACCGTCCGGTGTATACGGTCCCTGCTCAGTACTTTATCTCCGATACGGATAAATTCCATGCCAGTCTCCTTTTGTGCACATTATTGTGCTCAACATTATTTTACCAGCACTTTTAATCTGGTTCAAGTTGACAGGCCATTTTCTACTTACGAAAGATAATAACGTTTATAAATTATATGTATATTATTTCAAAAACCAGGCAAAACATAACAAAGCAACCCTTTTGGGGTTGCTTAAAGGTTTCAGTGATAGCAAGCCAGGTAAATGTTGCGGCTTAAGGTCCGGTAGGATTTCCCAGAAGGTTACCCGTCGTTGCCGCACGGGCGGTTTCCCTTTAAAACCCCTCCGGGCACACAGCCCGGGACCGGATTGCCACTGAGTCCGCACTGCAATCCCCGGTCTGCCCCATCCCTATGATGGACAGCCTAGAAGTTTTCCTTGACGGTGACAATCTCTTGCTAGCCTCTTTTGCAGTATACGGTTTCAGGACAGGGTCCATCCCCCGCAACCACTTCAAGGCGGGCTACACTGCACGCAGCGTCTACCACATGCAGGTTCACACCCCGGGCGTAAGCTTTTTCTTCACCTGCGCACCGGGTCTCCACGGAAACAGGGACATCATACATGCCTTTGTATTTAGCCCTGAATCCTTAACTCCCAGCACCAGCCCCCGATGGCGTCGAAAGCCAGCACCAGGAACTTCATCGATGTGCCCTTGGCGGATTTTTAGCCCCGCCTTCGCAAGAGGGTACCCGACTAGGATACTGCATCACTGATTATTTAATTATTAGATGTACATTTTAACATGTCCCATATAGGATTGTAAAAGACGGCTAATTGCTGAATCAGGTCAATTTTTGTGACATGAGGGGCGATACGAGGTAATCCGCATAAAATTGGCCTATTTCTTGCAAGGACATCGGTCCCTCATCGGAGTACCAGCGCCCGATCCAGTTTGCCGCTCCCATTATCAGGTTTATTACTACTTTTACAGGAACCTCGCGAAATACTCCCTTTTTAATTCCGTCCACTATTATTCCGGCGATGAAATTATCGTATAAATCCCTTTTCTTATAAATAATCTCTGCGTATTTGTCCTCCAGCTCGTAGTCGCTGCCCAGGGTTACCGTTATAAGATTAAACTCGCTCATAAGGGTTTCTATGTGACTTTTGATTATCTCCCTGAGCATGAGGTCGGGGGGCAGGTCTGTGTCTCTTAATCTGTCAATGTTGTCCAGGAGGAGGTTCATGGCCATCTCGTGGCACTGGAAAAGCAGGTCCTGCTTACTGCTGATGTAATAATATATACTCCCCTTGGTGTATTTTAATTCCCTGGCGATTTCTTCGAGGGTGGCGTCATGGTAGCCCTTTTCGCTGAATAATTTGGCTGCTGTCTTCAGTATGTTAAGCCTTCTCTCTGCTGCCCTCTCTTCCCTGTAGTTCATTCGTTTCCCCCTTTCTGCGCACTATCTTACCATATATAGGCGACCGGCTCAAAAAGGCTCTGTCAAGATTACAGCCCACAATCAGGTTGGCAATAATTATTTTGCGCAAGCTCATCATTTTTCGACAATTTTGACCCTGAGGTCAATTAAAAACCATTCGGTATCTTTTTTTTCCCATTAGGAGCCAGGATTCAGCCGGTGGCATTTTAAAGATTTGATTTTGATTTAAAGTATATTACAATACGATTAGTAAAAATTCAACCCATGGGTCAAAAATAAACAAAAAGGATAAAATTATTCCCGGCCTATGTTTTTAACTAATTATTTTAGAAAGAGGAGGGGAGTTAATGGATTACCACCAGGTTGCGGTTGAGCAGCAGGGAAGGGTCAGAGTTCTTTATATGAACAGGCCTGAAAAAAGAAACGCCCTCAGTGACAGGATGGCATCTGAACTCTTATCAGCTCTGGAGGAGGCCGACCAGGACCAGGGTGTGGGGGTGGTGATTCTAACCGGCAGGGGGGAGGCTTTTTGTGCAGGCGCCGACCTCTCGGACTTTGCCCAAATGACCTCCAAAACAGCGCCGGAAATGCACCTTGAGGGTCAGTTATCTAACCGGCTGTTTAAGATGGGCTTTACAATTTCAAAGCCTGTTATTGCCGCTGTAAACGGTCCCGCCATGGGTGGCGGCTGCGGGCTGGCGGCAATGTGCCACCTGGCGGTGGCGGGTGAAAAGGCAAAATTCGGAACTCCGGAGATAAAGGTAGGTATTTTCCCCTTTGTGATATTTCCCTTGTTAATTAGGGCTGTAGGTCCTAGGAGGGCGCTTGAGATGGCCCTGACAGGCCAGACACTGGATGCTCATGGAGCCAGGGAACTAGGGCTTGTCAGCAGGGTGTATCCACAGGAGGACCTCTATGACGGGGCGATAAAGCTGGCCTCCGAAATTGCCGGAAGGAGCCCCCTGGTCTTAAGGCTGGGACTCAACGCCTTCAATACTGCCATGGACATGGAAGTAAACAAGGCCATGGACTACCTGAATACCCTCAGGGTAATTGATTTTATGAGCGAGGACCTAAAAGAGGGGGCTATGGCCTTTATCCAGAAGCGGCCCCCGGAGTGGAAAGGACAATAATAGGCGTCAGTCGTAAGTAGTCAGACGTCAGAAAGGTGCAAGTATGCCTGCGTTTTTCTCCCGACGACTGACAACTGACGTCCGACGACCAAAAAGGGGGGGATTTAATTTGGATTTGAAGGAACAGACAGCGCTGTTGAACCAGAAAAAAGAGAAATACCGGCAGATGGGGGGACCGGAAAAAGTAGCCCAGCAGCATGCCATGAACAAGCTAACAGCCAGGGAGAGAATAGAGATCCTGTTCGATCCGGGAAGCTTTGTAGAGATGGGCGTTCTGGGACACCACCACTCCGATCACCCTTCACTTAAAAATAAGGAAACACCGGCTGACGGGGTAGTAACAGGTTACGGAAAAATAAATGGAAGGCTTGCCTGTGTGGCAGCCTATGACTTTACCGTAATGGCCGGGTCCATGGGGGCCACGGGGGAAATAAAAGTCACAAGGATTAGGGAGTGGGCCTTAAAGCAGAGGATGCCCATGATATGGCTAATTGACTCGGCCGGAGCCAGAATACAGGAGGCTGTGGGATCCTGGTTCGCCTTTTCGGGAGAGCTGTTTTTCAGCGAGGTAATCATGTCCGGGGTTATTCCCCTGGTGTGCGCAATGATGGGTCCGGGGGCAGCGGGAACCGCATATATACCGGCCCTTTCGGATTTTGTGCCGATGGTAAAAAATAACAGCTTTATGGCGCTTGGTGGCCCTCCTCTGGTCAAGGCCATGATAGGAGAGGATGTAGACGAGAATACTCTTGGAGGTTCAAAGGTTCATTGTGAAGTAAGCGGTGTGGGGGACCTGGAGGTGGAGAACGATGAGGAATGCATAAAGGTTATAAAGGAATACCTGAGTTACTTCCCCTCACATAACCAGGAGAGTCCCCCGGTGATCCGGACAGATGACGACCCTGATCGGTATGTGCCGGAGCTTTTGGATATCGTTCCCGGGGACCAGAGGAAGCGCTATAACATGCTGCACGTTATTGAAAAAATAGTGGATGATGGCAAAATCTTTGAGATTAAGCCTAAATGGGCCAGGAATCTGATTACCTGCCTTGCCAGGATGAATGGCCGAACGGTGGGAATAGTGGCTAATCAGCCAATGGTGCTGGGTGGGGTTTTGGATGTAAATGCTGCTGATAAGGCAGCCAGATTCATAAACCTGTGTGACTCATTCGGAATACCCCTGGTATTCCTGGTGGATGTGCCCGGATTTATGATCGGATCGTCGGTGGAAAAACAGGGTATTATCAGGCACGGCGCAAAAATGCTCTATGCGGTTTCCGAGGCCACCGTGCCGAAGGTGACTGTGGTGGTGCGCAAGGCTTACGGGGCAGGTTACTACGTGATGTGCGGAAGGGCTTACGAGCCTGACCTGATTGTGGGGTGGCCCACGGCTGAAATAAGTGTAATGGGGCCTGACGGGGCGGTGGGAATAATTTTCCGGAAGGAAATAGCAAATGCTCCTGACCCCAAGGCCATGAAAGAGATACTGACCAACGAGGTTCGCAAGGTTATTAATCCTGAGATAGCAGCCTCCTATGCATATATAGACGACATAATCGATCCCGGGGACACCCGGAAGGTAATTATAAGGGGACTTGAAATGGCGTCCAATAAAAAGATTCCCCGCCCCTGGAAAAAGCACGGCGTGGTACCGGTATAGGCGCAGCGGTTCCGGAAAGGAGGATTACCATGAAATACTCGGTTTTTACCGAGGAGCATAATGCGGTCAGAAAGACCATTAGAAAGTTTGTGGAAAAAGAAATAGCGCCCCACGTTGAGGGTTGGGAAAGGGAGGAGTATTTTCCTGACTGGGTATTCCCCCGCATGGGTGAGATGGGCTTTCTGTCTCTGAGGTACCCTGTTGAGTACGGGGGAGCGGGTGGCGACTATTTTATGGGCATAGTGCTTGGGGAAGAGATGTCCCGCTGCGGTGTGGGCGGGCTTCCCATGGCAGTGGCAGTGCAGACCGACATGGCAACACCGCCAATCATGCAGTTCGGCACAGAGGAACAAAAAAAGAAATACCTTATACCGGCGCTTAAGGGACAGAAGGTTGCCTCCCTGGGGATAACAGAGCCTAATGCGGGGTCTGATGTGGCTTCAATTGAGACCAGGGCGGTAAGGGACGGTAACCACTGGGTGATCAACGGCAGGAAGATATTCATTACTAACGGCGTCAGGGCTGACTTTATAACGCTGGTGGCCAAGACCGACCCCGGCCTTGGCTATCATGGGGTGTCCCTGTTCCTGGTTGATAAGGACACTCCTGGCTTTACCGTTACAAGAAAGCTGAAAAAACTGGGCATGCGGTCATCGGATACTGCCGAGCTGCTTTTTGAGGACTGCCGGGTACCGGCGGAAAACCTGCTGGGGGTGGAAAACAGGGGATTTCACCAGATTATGTGGGAACTCCAGGGCGAGCGCCTCATTGGCGCAGCCGGTGCTGTGGCCGGCGCTCAAAAAACCTATGAAAAGGCGGTGGAGTATGCCCGCCAGAGGACCCAGTTCGGGAAGCCACTGGTGAGATTTCAGGTTATAGCCCATATGCTGGCGGAGATGGCCGTTGAAATAGAGGCCGCCAGGCAGTTGGTTTATTCCACTGCCAGGAAATTTGCCGCAGGTGAATACCCGGTCAGGGAAATTTCCATGGCCAAGCTGATAGGCGCTCAGGTAAGCCATAAGGTTGCCGACATGGCCCTGCAGATACACGGCGGGTACGGCTACATGATGGAGTACGAGGTGCAAAGATCCTGGAGGGACTCCAGGCTTAACCGTATAGGCGGGGGCACCGACGAGATAATGAAGGAAGTAATTGCGAAGACTCTGGGGATTTGATTTCAGGTCAGAATTCAGAATCCAGAATTCAGAATTCAGTCAGAGCATCCGGGATTGTCCAAAGCAACTGCCAATCAGAATGAAAAATCAGGTCCTTTTTAAGCCACAGAGAACACAGAGGACACAGAGTTTTTAGCCGGCTTGAATGTACTAAAAATTTTTAATCCTAACTAATTGGGCAGGTAGAAAGAATTTTCTGGTTCTTTTCTTCGGTTTGAGACCTGAATATAATGCCTGAAAGCAAATTTCTCTGTGGTCTCTGTGACCTCTGTGGCTTATATAAAGACAATCAGTATTTTCATTATAGTGTCTACACTAGCCCGGCATAGAAAACTTCTGAATTCTGACTCCTGACTCCTGTATTCCGACCGAAAAGTATAGCCAAGGAGGTAATAAGAATGTCCCACTGGCTTTTTCAGGAGGAGCACGAAATGCTTCGTAAGAGTGTGCGCAGCTGGGTAGATAAAGAGATTAAGCCTAATGTTGAGGAATGGGAGGAAAAGGGCGAGTTTCCCGTGGATCTTTTTAAAAGGGCGGGTGAATTGGGTTTTCTGGGCCTGACATATTCTGAGGAATACGGAGGAAGCGGTGAGGACTACCTGGCCGGGGCGGTATTTATCGAGGAGTTGGCCCGCTGCGGGTCCGGGGGAGTTTCGGCGGGGCTGGGGGCCAGCATAGGAATAGCAGCACCCCAGTTATACCGGTTTGGAAGCGATGATCTTAAGAAGAGGTTCCTGCCCCAAACCATTGCCGGGGAAAAAATAGGGGCCCTTGCAATAACGGAGCCCAATGCAGGGTCCGATGTGTCTTCAATTCAGACCACCGCAAAAGATGAAGGAGACCATTACATAGTTAACGGCAGCAAGACATTCATCACCAACGGGGCACGGGCGGACTACGTGGTAACAGCTGTGAAGACCGACCCCGGGGCGGGGCACCGGGGTATCAGCCTGCTGGTGATCGAAAAGGGAGCTCCGGGGTTTACGGTGGGGAGAAGGCTTGAAAAGCTCGGCTGGAACACCTCGGACACCGGGGAGCTGTATTTCGAGGAGTGCAGGGTTCCCAAGTCCAATCTTGTGGGTAGGGAAAATGAGGGCTTTTATTATATAATGCAAAACCTTGCCTGGGAGCGGCTGGTAATGGCCCTCGGAGGTGTGATCGGGGCCGAGGTGGCCATGCAGGAGGCAATTAAATATTCCCAGCAGAGGGTTCAGTTTGGCAAGCCACTTGGCAAGTTCCAGGTTACCAGGCACAAGATAGCTGACATGGCTGCCCGGATAGAGACGGCCAGGAGCCTTACCTATCATGCCCTGTCCCTTTATGTTGCAGGTGAGGATGCCCTGACCGCGGTGGCAATGGCCAAGATATACGCCTGCGAGACTGCCAACCGGGTGACTGACGAGGCCGTGCAGATTCACGGCGGCTACGGGTACATGATGGAGTATCCTGTGCAGCGCTTCTGGAGGGATGCCCGGATAGGCACTATTGGTGGCGGAACCACCGAGATAATGAAGGAAATTATAGCTGAAAGAATGATTAGATAAAGCAAATCTGAAAGGGGGTTAAAACATGCTTGAAAAGTATTTTGATGACCTGGATGTGGGGCACAGGTCGGTTTCCAGGGCCAGGACCATAACCGAGGCCGACCTGGTTATGTTTTCGGCCTTCAGCGGAGACTGGTACCCCTTACACACAGATAAGGAATATGCGGCCGGGACAATGTTCGGCCAGCGAATTGCCCACGGAATGCTGGTGCTCAGCGTTGCTACCGGGCTTGTGACCATGGACCCGGGGATCGTGGCGGCCTTTTACGGCATGGAAAAGGTTCGCTTTACAGCCCCCACATTCATAGGGGACACAATAAGGGTTGAGGCCGAGCTAATTGATAAGTCAGACAAGGGACCCTTCGGCGTAGTTACTGTAAAACAGGAGATAAAAAACCAGCGGGATGAGATTTGCTGCACTGCAATTTTAAAGATTGCCATAAATAAAAAGCCTTCATCAGACACAACTACGTAAGATAACACTGACCATGAAATGAGATATTTTTTCATTTAAGAGGGGGAGTTCCCGTGAAGAGCGTGAGAATAGGGGCGGGACAGGGCTTCTGGGGAGATTCTCCGTTTCCGGCCCTGCAGGTGGTAAAAGCAGGAAATATCAGCTACCTGTGTGGAGATGCCCTGGCCGAACTTACGCTGGCCATATTGCAAAAGGCAAGGCAAAAGGACCCGGCCAAGGGCTACGTTGAGGATATGTTTTTCAGCCTCTTGCTCCAGCCCTGCCGGGAAAAGGGGATAAAGCTGCTTACCAATGCAGGGGGAATAAACCCGGCAGGGGCAGGGCAGATGGTATATGACCTGGCTAAAAAAATGGGGCTGAAGGGGCTTAGGATAGCCGTTATAACCGGGGATGACCTGCTCTCCAGGCTGGGAGAGCTGAGGAATATAGGTATCAGCCTGTGTGACATGGAGAGCGGAGAGGATATATCCTCCATACTGGACAGGATACTGTTTGCCAATGCCTATCTTGGGGCCGGGCCCATGGTGGAGGCCCTGGGCATGGGGGCGGATGTGGTGATTGCAGGCCGCACAGCCGACCCTGCACAGTTTTTGGCCCCCATGGTGTTCGAGCTGGGCTGGCGCTGGGATGACTGGGACCGCCTTGCGGCAGGCATTTTGCTGGGCCACCTTATGGAGTGCTCGGGACAGAGCACGGGAGGCAATTTCAGCGGTGACTGGTGGAGCATACCCGGCATGGAGAGGATAGGATACCCTGTGGCCGAGGTGTGGGAAAACGGGGATGCTGTTCTTACCAAGCCGGATGGAACCGGCGGCAGGGTTGACCTTATGACGGTCAGGGAGCAGATGCTCTACGAAGTTCACGACCCGTCAGCCTATATCACACCCGACGTGGTGGCCGACTTTACGTCTCCGGCACTAATTGTTGACGGTCCCGACAGGGTGAGAATCACCGGCATGAAGGGCAGGCCGAGGCCGGAAAACCTTAAGGTTTCCGTGGGATACAGTGACGGCTGGCTGGGTGAGGCAGTTATAAGGTACTCATGGCCCCATGCCATGAATAAGGCCAGAAAAGCCGAGGAAATTGTCAAAAATCAGTTTGCCGCCCTGGGGCTTAATTTTGAGGAAGTACTTACGGAATATATAGGCTATAATTCGCTTTCCGGCCCTCTGGCCTGGGGGGATGGCGAGGACCTGAACGAGGTTGGGCTGAGAATAGCGGTTAAAACCAGGAATAAGCTGGACGCGGCAAGGATGCCCCGGCTACTCCCGCCACTGGCACTTAACGGCCCTCCCACGGCCAGCGGCGCCGGTGGAATGCCGAGGCCCAGGGAGCTGATGGGTGTCTGGTCGGCCCTGGTTCCCAGGGAAGAGGTGGAGAAGCAGGTTAAGATAGACATCAGGGAGGTGGATTAATGTGCCCAGGGTTTTATTGCTGGATCTAGCCCACGCCCGATCTGGGGATAAGGGAAATACAGTAAATATAGGGCTCTTCCCATATAAGGACGAGGACTATGTACTGTTAAAGGAAAAGGTGACTGCAGACCGGGTTAAAGACCACTTCTCGGGGCTGGCTGAGGGAGAGGTTGTTCGCTATGAGGCTCCCAATATAAAGGGGCTGAACTTTGTGCTTAGGGGTGCTTTGAACGGCGGGGCCTCCCGCTCCCTGCGCAGCGACAACCTTGGCAAGTGCTTCGGGGCAAACCTGCTCAGGATGTACATCGACATAGACTAACGGGATAGCATTATAGGTCGGGAGACAGGAGATAGGAGACAGGAGACTCGGGTACTACTAACTAAACGATAATGTGCAAAGAGCTTGTTTAATAGTCTGAATACCGATTTTTGACTCCAGGGAATTGACATGCAAAACTACTGTCTCCTGTATTCTGTCTCCTGTCTCCTGACCACAAAAACTAGCTGGAGGGATAAAAATGGCTGATATATTAAGCGATATTGCCGGTGTTGTGCTGGAGGTAATGGTAAAGGCAGGGGACCATGTGTCGGAGGGCCAGGAAGTTATAAATTTAGAATCAATGAAGATGGAGATACCTGTTCAGTCATCAGCCTCCGGAAAGGTTTCTGAAATTAAGGTGGCCCAGGGGGATTTTGTGGATGAGGGTCAGCTTGTGATTGTCCTTGAATAGAGGAGTCAAGCTATGTTCAGAAAAATATTGATTGCCAACAGGGGTGAAATTGCTGTCAGGATAATCAGGGCCTGCAGGGAATTGGGAATAACGGCGGCAGCAGTATATTCCGAGGCCGACTTGGGGTCCCTTCACGTACTGGAGGCTGATGAATCCTACCTGGTAGGTCCGCCGCCCGTTGCTCAGAGCTACCTTAACATCGAAGAGATTGTTTCTGCTGCTATAAAGTGCGGCGCCGGGGCAATTCATCCGGGCTACGGCCTTCTTTCGGAAAATCCTGAGTTTGCCGGTGCCTGTGAAAGGGCAGGGATTGTTTTTATTGGCCCGCCTCCCGGCGCCATAGCCAGTATGGGCATAAAGACTGAGGCCCGAAGGATAATGAAAGAGGCCGGTATTCCTGTAGTGCCTGGCAGCGGCCCGCTGGAGTCGTTGGATGAGGCCCGGGACTTTGCCCGGGAAGCGGGCTACCCGCTAATGGTAAAGGCCTCCGCCGGGGGTGGGGGCATAGGCATGCAGCTGGTGGAAGCCGGCGAAGCCCTGGAAAAGGCCTTTAATACCTGTAAGTCAAGGGCAGCAGCGGCCTTCGGGAACTCCGAAGTTTACCTGGAAAAGTACATTGAGACTCCCAGACATGTGGAAATCCAGATCTTTGCGGACGGGAAGGGGAATGTTGTTCATCTGGGTGAAAGGGAGTGCTCCATACAGAGGAGACACCAGAAAATAATTGAGGAGGCTCCCAGTCCGCTGGTGGATGACCATATGAGGGAAGGGATGGGGTTGGACGCTGTAATGGCGGCCAGGGCAATCGGCTATGTGGGGGCGGGAACGGTGGAATTCCTGGCAGGCCGGGACAGGAAATACTACTTCCTGGAAATGAACACCCGCCTTCAGGTGGAGCACCCGGTAACCGAGATGATTACCGGAACAGACCTGGTGGCGGAACAGATAAGAGTTGCCTCAGGCTTACCCCTTTCCTGGAGGCAGGATGATATAAAAATATCGGGCCATTCCCTGGAATGCCGGGTATATGCCGAGGATCCCGCCAGTTTCAGGCCGTCTTCGGGGGAAATAACAGCCCTTGATTACTTCTCTCCGGATCTGGCTGCCGGGGAAAAAGTAAGGGTGGACAGTGGTATAAGGGTAGGCTGCAGGGTATCTCCCTACTATGACCCGCTGCTGTCCAAAATTATAGTCAAGTCCGGGTCAAGGGACAGGTCACTCGGGATAATGAGGGAGGTTTTGGGAAGAACCGTAATAGAGGGGGTAAAAACCAATATACCCTTATTGATAAGTGTTGTTTCCGACCCTCAATTTGCCTGCGGAAATATTTCCACCGGCTTTATAGGCAGTTTGCTTCTGAAAAAATCTTAAAGCCATATCTTATTAATGAGGTAAAGCATGACCACAGGGATAGTCTTATGTAAACGGCTATCCTTTTTATTACCCATTTCCACTTCATTAATTATTATTTAGAGGAGGATACCTATGGATTCTGTACTGGCTCATAACCTTATTCACAGGGTGGCCGTTGGTGATATCCTTCGCCGGTCGGCCGGGCGTGTCCCGGAAAAGGAGGCTATTGTGGAGCGCCGGGGTGGAAAAAGGATCAGTTTTTCTTACAGACAGCTAAATGAGGAGTGTAACCGCTTCGCCAGGGCCATGAGAAAACTGGGGCTGCAAAAGGGGGACAGGGTGGCCGCCATCTGTCTCAACTCCATAGAGTTTGCCATATCGATATACGGTCTGGCCAAGGGGGGCTTTGTTCTGGTTCCTATCAACCCCGGTCTTAACCCGCAGGAACTGGTCTACGTATTAAATCATTCCGAGGCTAAAGCATTGATAATGGATGATGCCTTCACCCCGGTCTTCGGAAAGTACCTGGAACACTTTCCGCAGATAAAGAGCTATATATCCCTTCCGGTTTCAGGTCAGGCTGTTTCGGACCCCTTTGTGGACTTTTACTCCCTTGTCTCAGGGGTCGACTGCTTCGAGGTGGATGATGTGATAATTGAGGACAGGGACATTGCGCAGATTATGTATACCAGCGGCACCACTTCAATGCCCAAAGGGGTCCTTATATCCAACCTCAGTGTTTATATAACCGCACTGCAGAACACCCTGGACCTCAAGGTGCATTCAGACGGTGTGCTTACTGCCATGATGCCTATATTCCACTGCGCCCAGCACTCCCTCCTGACAACATCCCTTGTGGCCTGCGCAAAAACAGTTGTAATGAGGGGATTCGAGCCGGAAAATGTATTGAGGACAATCCAGGAGGAAAAAGTAACCTGGTTTTTTGCCCTGCCTATGATGTACAGGTACATGCTTGATCATCACTCCGCAGACAGCTATGACCTGTCAAGCCTTAATATTTGCCTGTACGCCATGGCCCCCATGGACAGGAGGACACTGGAAGATGCCGTGAAGAGGATTAAGGCCACGTTTTATATTGCCAGCGGCCAAACAGAGGCCTACCCGGCAACCAACTATTTCAGCCCCGGCTGGTTCCCGGAGAAGGAGGGCAACATATGGGGGAAATCAATGCCCAGCTATGACACGGCGGTTATGGACGATGACGGAAAGCTGCTCCCTCCCGGTGAGGTTGGGGAAATAGTGTGGAGGGGTCCCGGGGTGATGGAGGGATATTTCAAGGATGAAGAGGCCACCGAACAGGCGAGGAAGTTCGGCTGGCACCACTCCGGGGACCAGGGCTACATTGACGGCGAGGGAATGCTGGTGTTTGTGGACCGCAAAAAGGACATGATAAAAACAGGCGGGGAGAATGTGCCCTCCATAAAAGTTGAGACTGTAATACTGGCCAATCCCGATGTGGAGGCCGCCGCGGTGGTAGGCCTTCCCCACCCGCACTGGACAGAGGCTGTTACGGCGGTGGTGGTCCCCAAAAAGGGCAGCGGCCTTGCCCAGGAGGACATTATAAATTGGTGTAAGAAAGAGCTGGGAGGCTTCCAGGTCCCCAAGTCGGTGATTATTGTCGAGGACCTGCCCCGGACCACCACGGGAAAAGTTAAGAAGAACGAGCTGAGAAAGCTCTACTCGGATCATTATACTGAAGAATGACAGAATAAAGGAGAACCTATTTTAGGGTTCTCCTTTATTGTATAATTATGGTATGAATGACTTATTATTATGATTATTCACAGGCAGGGTATTACTTTGTAACAATATGTACAAAAGACAGAAAGAATATATTGTGTGAAATTGTAGGGAACGACGCCCTCGTCGTTCCGTCTGCTATAGGCAAAAGAATTATTGATTGTTGGAACAATATTTCTGGATTAAACGAAAATATAAAGACAGATCTGTTTTGCCTTATGCCCAATCATGTTCACGGAATAATTGTTATAGAGAATAACGGTTCCAATATTATGATAGAAAAAAAATACGGTTTTGAAACAACGGAACGGTGGGGGCACCGTTCCCTACAGGGAATTATTAGGGATTTTAAATCGATATCAACAAGGTATTACAACAAAACGGTTGATACATCGTTAAAAAATACTTTGTGGCAAAAATCTTATTACGAACATATTATTCGTAATGAATATGAATTACACAAAATTAGAGAATACATAGCAAACAATCCTGCAAAATGGCTGGAGGACAAATACTTCAACTGCTGTACATAATAAAAAATTAATGCGAGTACAAATTCCTGTATTTAGGCGTTCTCCTATGGTATTTACTAGTGGTAAAAAAATGGCGTACCAATGAGCTGTCAAAGAGTACGCCATTTTTACTGACATTATTATTTTCTTAACCCGGACTTCTTTGTAAAGATATATTATCAGACTATTATTGTTGAAATATCCTTACGCCAGCTTTGCAGTTTTAGAAAAACCGCGCCCAGTGCCATGGCGGCCACAGTTAAATTTGCCAGGAATCCCACCACGGGTATGTTGGTCAGAAGTATCAGTATGGCAAAGCCGGTCATAAAGGGAACAATGTCGGGTATTTTCTTTTCCCAGCCGAAGCGCCCGGACAGAAGCCTGCCTATGGCGTCTCCAATTATTATTTTCCCGGCGTAAAGGAGTGCTGCATAGGCTGTAATCAGAGCCAGGGAAATGGGTATCCCGACCACTGTTATTAGCAGTATAAGCGCAGCCAGGGGGGTAACCAGCAGGAAAAGAAACCCCCAGCCCAGTCCCGGCAAAGGCTGCTGTATTATTTTCATGCTAAGTGATCTCCATATCCCGGGAAATACAAGGGAGAATACACCCCAGACCAGAACACCGGCGGCGAACCATGCCAGTTGGGCAAGCCAACTGAAGCCCTCTGTCTGCACAGGCTTTTCACGGGGCTGGAGCTGGTTCCAGGAAGTGGTTCCCCCTATTTTAGCCTGGGGGTCCACAGAGGCCTCTTTGCCTGAACCGTATACAAGGTTTCCGCTAATGGCAGCCCCGGAACCAATTTTTAGCTCATCAACCGACCATAAACGAACATCCCCGTTTATATTGTTGTTCAAAAAAACAGATTCTCCGGCTCCTGCAAAATGTCTCCCAAGGTTTCCCGACAGTGTCATATTACCGGCAGCTGCCACCATATCACGGCTAACCCTTGACCCGCTTAATAATATTATATCTCCGGCAGCGGCTGTTAGGCTTTTGCTTATTGTCCCGCCAACGCTTATCTCGGCAGCCGCCACCCGGGCATCTCCGTCTATAATCCCGTTAATGCGCACCTGATTGCCAACGGCCAGCAGGTCCCCGCTGATCTTTCCGTAAACGGAAACGGTCTCCCCGGCCGCAAATACATCGCCGTCCACATCAGCATTAATGACAATATTGTTTCCTGAGACAAAGAGAGGTCCTTCTATTTTTCCTTCGGGAACAGTAACCACGCCGCCGCTCATAACCTCCAGCGCCACAGCCGGAGCGGCAAGGCACAGAACTGTCATAATGGCTAAAATAAAGGCAAATATCTTTCGTTTGTGTTTATACATGGGCGTGTCCTCCTTTTCTTAAGCTCAGCTTTATCCAAATAACAAGCAGTGAAATAACAGCCAGTGCCGGCGCGGCAGAATTGCCGCGAATTGAAGAATCTGCCACATCCCTTGCTATTTCCGCCAGAAAGAGTGCCAGTTCGGGAAGAAGGTTAATTCCTCCAAGCATTTTCACAAATTCCAGTAAACCTGACAGCAGGCTCCATATCCCCACAGCCGAAGCGATAAAAATTCCGGTCAGGCAGGCTGCAGGCATCATTAGCCAGGTCCACCTGTTGTTAACTCTGTTTGTGGAGTACAACCGACTTTTAATGAACTCTTCAAGATTGGCCGGTAAGGGATAAAAGGCTAAGGCCTGGCCTATCATTTCATATTCCTGCCGCAGTTTCCTGACTGTATCGCTGCAATCCCCGCACTCTGCCAGGTGAGCCTGCATTTCTTCTATTCTTTCAGGGGGCAGCTCGCTATCAAAAAACAGCTCCCATTCATATATTACGGGACAATTCATTTTTACCGGCACCTCCTTTTATCGGGGTAAGATAGTTCCTCAGTTTTTCCCGGGTCCTGTGAAGGCGCGTACCTACCGTTGCCGGGGGAATGTCGGTTACATTGCTGATCTCTTCATAGCTTAGCTCCTGGTAATAGCGCAGGAATAATATCACTTTTTCCTGCTCCGGAAGTTTTTCAATTGCCTTTCTGACTTCCGCCTTCTCGGAGGCTTCTAACGCCGACTGCTCCGGGGTTGGCTCCGGAGGGCCGGTAGCCTTGGCGTATATTCTGGGAAGAAGCCTTTTAAAGGTGCTCTTTCTTCTCAAAATGTCATGGCAGTGATTATAGGTGACCCGCATAAGCCAGGGGCGAAATTTTTCAGGAGGAATTAGCGTGGGGTTTGAATATATTTTTAAAAAGATATCTGCGGCTGCATCCTGGGCTTCCTCCTGTGATTTCAGGAGATAAAGGGCCAGCCGGTAAATTTCCTGGCTGTATGTGTCTACCAGATCTGCCGCCGCCCTTCGGTCCCCGGATGCCGCCCTTTTTAATAATTCAGTTTTCTCCTCCAAATTCCTCACCCCCTTCTGGCTTCGTCTATACAAATAACGGCTGAGCCTGATTCAATCTTCCCCAAAAATAAATAATTGAGAGATAATTATACATTCTTATAACCTAAAAATGAAAGCAGAATTGGTTTTTGCGGCTGAGAATAGAGGAATTTCATTGTATATATCGAATTTAACAATTTTATAACTTTGGTCATATATTTTTTAAAATATTGACGGAAGAAGATGATAGTATGTGGCAGACAGTAGTTCTTGGCCTGGTAGGGGGAATGGGGCTCCTTCTTTATGGCATGCAGATACTTAGCGAGGGCCTCCAAAAAATAGCCGGAGCCAGGCTTCGCACTATTTTAAGCACACTTACGCAAAACCGTTTCAGCGCTCTTTTGGTTGGCTCGGCCATCACAATACTGTTCCAGAGCAGCACCGCCACAACTGTTATACTTGTGGGACTTACAAGCGCCGGCATGATTTCTCTTAAACAGACCCTGGGTGTTATACTGGGTGCTGATATAGGAACTACCGTCACGGCCCAGCTTATTGCTCTTAAAGTAACAGAGATTGCCCTTCCGATTGTAGGCCTGGGGGCAACCATAATCTTTTTCACCACCCGCGAGAGGTACCGCCGGTACGGCCAGGTACTTATGGGCTTCGGGCTACTTTTTCTGGGTCTTAAAATAATGTCCGAGGTGATGTATCCCCTTAGGGAAAACCCCCTGTTTCCTCAGATGATGGCAACAATGGGCGAGAATCCTTTTCTGGCCATTATCGTGGCGGCAATTTTTACTTTCCTTATTCATAGCAGCGCCGCATCAATTGGTATTATCATGGTGCTGAGCATGCAGGGGCTGGTAAGCCTTCATGCAGCCATATACCTTTTGCTTGGAGCCAATATAGGCACTTCCTTTACGGCTGTTCTGTCCAGCCTGGGATCAAACAGGGAGGCCCAGAGGGTGGCTACGGCGCACCTTCTTTTCAAGGTTGCCGGGGTTATTATGTTTTTACCCTTTGTTTCCCCCTTCGCCGGTCTTATGGAAAGCCTGACCTCATCTCCGGGATACCAGGTGGCCAATGTGCACACATTTTTTAATATAGCTATTGCCGTTCTTTTCTTGCCGTTTGTTAACCAGTTCGCAAAGATTTTAATGATAATTGTGCCCGAGAAGAAGGAGTCAAAGGAAACCTTTGGCCCCCGGTACCTGGATATTAATCTGATAAACACCCCGGCTATTGCTCTTGGTCTTGCCACCAAGGAAATAAACCGTACTTTCGACTATGTGTATGAAATGACCAAGGACATCACAACAATGATAGAGAAAAACGATGTATCCCTGCTGAAAACCGTTGCCAAGAAAGAGGAGCGGGTGGATATTCTCTTTAAGGAAATAAGCGAGTACCTTACAAATGTGCTTAGGCAGCCCCACTCTAAGCAGGAGTTTATAAAGTGCATGGGACTTATCAATATTGTAAATGACCTTGAACATATTGGAGATATTATTGAAAAGAACGTCACCTACCTGGCCCAGTGCAGTATCGACGGTCACTGCTCCTTTTCAGAGGAAGGCTGGGACGAGATATCTATTATGCACAAGAGGGTCTGCGACCTTATGCAGATGACCAACACCGCCTTTGTCACCAATAACCATGCTCTTGCCAATAAGGCATACGGCCTGCAGCCTGAAATAACCAGGATGGAAAGGCACTTAAGGGTCCTTCATATTCACAGGCTGCGGGTAAGCGGCAGCTCCGAGGAAGTGGGCGCCGTCCACCTGGACCTAATCAATGCTCTTTTACGTATCAGTGAGCATGTCCGTAACATTGCCTGGGAAGTGGCCAACGAGGGGCTGGAGTTTACCGCCAGCGGAGAAAGGGTGTCTACCCCAATGGCATAGAGCTAAAACCCCACCAGAACCAGGAATATTGTTTATGTTAAATTTTCGGGAAAGCAGGTTAAACTGCTTTCTTTTATTAATCAGCACAATTTTATTGTATATTAAGGAAATTTTAATGCTATTTTAAGTTTTCCCTGTAAAATTGGTTATATAAAATGTTCACGGGGGGTAAGGCTAATGAGTACCGAAGAAATCAATACCACCTATTACGGAAAGAAAAGAAATTTTTCTGCTTTTCTGGTTATTGCCGCATTTGTCCTTGGGGTGGCGGTAGCCGGGGCTGCCTTCTATTTCCTGCCTATAATGCCTTCTATGGCCAATCCGGAGGCGGATGTCTTACCGGCTGTCAATCCCACCGGTACTAATCAAATTGCTGATATAGTTGATAAAACCAGCCCGGCGGTGGTAACCATCGAGACAACTGTTCAAACCAAAAGCAGGGGCTATGACCCTTTTTTCAACGATCCCTTTTTCAGGGACTTCTTCGGGGGGAAAGTGCCTTTTGACAATGGCTCCAGGGTTTCAAAGGGCATGGGGTCCGGCTTCATTATCAGCAAGGACGGCTATATACTTACCAATGAGCATGTATTAAGCGGCGCCTCTAAAATAGAAGTCAGAATGACAGGAAGAGATAAGCCTCTTCCGGCAAAACTGGTGGGGTCTGATTACGAGCTTGACCTGGCAGTGCTAAAAATAGCGGAGGAAAACCTTCCGACGCTAGAATTGGGAGACTCAGGGGCTGTCAGGGTTGGCGAGTGGGCCATAGCCATAGGCAACCCACAGGGGCTTGATCATACCGTAACCGTGGGGGTGATCAGCGCCAAAGGGAGACCAATCACCGTGCAGGACAGGCAGTATAAAAATCTTCTTCAGACAGACGCCTCCATTAACCCCGGCAATAGCGGCGGGCCGTTGCTTAATATGAAGGGTCAGGTTATAGGTATAAACACAGCGGTAAACGCCTCGGCCCAGGGTATAGGCTTTGCCATCCCGACCAGCACCGTTCGCCCTGTTCTGGATACACTGATAAACCAGGGTAAGATTACCAGGCCCTGGCTGGGAGTATATATTCAATCTCTTAATAAGGAAATAGCAGATTATTTAAAGCTGAACAGAACCGAGGGCGCGCTGGTGACCTCTGTGGTTGATGGAGGCCCGGCGGCGGCGGCCGGAATAGCTCAGGGAGATGTTATAACCGAAATTGACGGCCAGAGTATTTCCAGCGCAGGTGACTTAACTGATGTGGTTGCCAGGTTTAAGCCCAGCCAGAAGGTGGTGGCGGTGGTATACCGTGACGGTAAAATGATGAAGGTGGATATAACTATTGGAGAAAAGGGTAAGGTTGATGGTTAGATCAGGGTGGGAATATTTGGTGAGAAATGTTATTCCCGGGTGGGTTGACTATGAATATAGTTGTTATCGATGACGATCCGAGAATTACCGCTCTTCTTAAAAGAGCCCTGTCCTTTGAGGGGTATTCGGCTAGTGTTGCAGCAAACGGAATAGAAGGCCTCAACATGGTTACAGCAGGAAATCCCGACCTGGTTGTGCTTGACATAATGATGCCTGGCCTTGATGGCTGGGAGGTATGCAGAAGAATCAGGGCGGAAAAGGATGTCCCTGTTTTAATGTTAACTGCCAGGGATGAGGTGGCTGACCGGGTAAAGGGGCTGGACATAGGCGCCGATGATTACCTCGTAAAACCCTTTGCGCTGGAAGAGTTTTTGGCCAGGGTGAGGGCGCTTTTGCGCCGGAAAAAGGTTTCCACCGGCGCTGCCGGTATACTTAGTTTTTCAGATTTGATGATCAACACCGGAACCAGGCAGGTTTTAAGGGGTAACAGGGAATTAAGGCTTACCGCCAAGGAATATGATTTACTGATTTATTTTATGGAAAATTCCAGGCAGGTTCTTACAAGGGATATGCTTATGGAAAGAGTTTGGGGCTATGATTATGGCGGGGAGTCGAATGTTTTGGAAGTATACGTAAACATGTTAAGGCAGAAGCTGGAGGAGGACGGGGAAAAGAGACTGATTCATACCGTAAGAGGAGTGGGGTACGTTTTAAGAGAATCCCCGTAGAGGCAATAATTTTTAAGCGGTGATTTTTGCATGAAAAACCTTTCTTTAAGATTGAGGCTTACCTTCCTTTATACGGGGGTTTTGGGGCTGACACTGCTGATTTTCAGCTTTATCGTGTATGTCACCATGTCCCGGACACTTCATGCCGAGGTTGATAACAGTATTTCCAATATGGCCCTGTCGGTGGCAAGATCAATAAAGATTTCCAGGTCATATTATGACCTGCGCCAGATTATCCTTCCAGACATGGATGTGTTTTCATCTCCCGGTACTTACGTTCAGGTTGTAGATGCCGGGGGAAAGGTTTGGTCCCGCTCCGGAAACCTGGGGCCGCAGTATCTTCCCCTAAGTGAGGAAACATTGCGAAAGGCCTCTTTCGGCAAGGAGTTTTATGAAAATGTAATGTACGGGTATCAAAAAATAAGGGTATATAATTACCCACTAATACTTGAGGGCAATATAATAGGCATTTTACAGGTAGGCCGGTCTCTTTCCCAGGTTGAAATGGTTCTGGGACGTTTAAGGCTAATGATGCTTTTTGACGCGCTGGTTACTGTTCTTGCTGCAGGCCTGCTGGGCTGGTCTCTGGCCAGGACTGCATTTAAGCCCGTGGAGAGAATTATTGAGGCGGCGGCCTCGATTCAGAGGGGCAGCGACCTGAAAAGGCGTATAAAATACCAGGGGCCTAAGGATGAGCTGTACACACTGACCGAAACCCTTAACGGGATGCTTGAGAGACTTGATAACCTGTACAGCCGGCTTGAGGAAATAAATGAAGCCCAGAGGCGTTTTGTGGCTGACGCATCCCACGAGCTGAGGACCCCGCTTACAACAATAAGGGGTAATGCCGAACTTCTTATAAAGATGGGTGACAGTGACCCGGCGACCAGGGCAGAGGCTCTTCATGACATTGCAGGGGAAGCTGAAAGGCTGACCAGACTGGTTTCAAACCTTCTGTACCTGGCAAGGGCCGATGCGGGCCAGGTAATAGAAACAAAGTCCGTGGCGCTTCGGGAGCTGGTGGAACAGGCAGTAAGCGGTCTAAGATTTCTTACAGACAGGGATATTAAAACAGAAGGACTGGAAAATCTGCCGGAAGGATTAAAGGTAAATGTAAACTCTGATTTAATTATTCAGGCGGTGAACATACTGGTGGACAACGCGGTTAAATATACACCGGAGGGTTCATCCATCAGCCTTGGAGTAGTCCACGGCGAAGAGAACTATAGTGATTTGCAGGAATGGCTGGGAAAAATCCCGGGATCAGGTATGGTGGCAATATATGTCAAAGACAATGGCCCCGGAATCCCTGAAGAGGACAGGCAGGAAATATTTAAACGGTTCTTCAGGGGGAAAACTGCCAGGGGCAAAAGCGGGTCAGGTCTTGGACTGTCCATTGCGCAATGGATAGTTAACAAGCATGGCGGTAAACTGGAATTCAACAGTATTGAAGAAAAGGGCAGTATTTTTGCCCTTGTGCTTCCCTGTTCCTCCTGAGATCCTGAACACATCAATTTATATCTTCTATATACAGCCCGAACAATGTTTTCCACCGGGTAAGAGCCATTTTGTTTTCTCCGGCCCGATGGTAGGCAATGCCCTGTTTGGCAAGGTTGTAAGACTCTGTCAGGATACGCCCGAACCTTCCGAAAGTCACTGCGTTTGAGTATATATAGTCGTCTATGAATATGTCCGGCCGGTTTGGTTCCGTTAAGAAGGGTTTTTTATTCTGGCTCATCAGGTTATATGCGTGCTTGAACCATTGATATACAGACTCAAAGGAAAGGTCCAGCTTAACCTGTGAGGCTATCTTACCGGTAAGAAGCTCAATGTGAAAATCTTTTATGTAGCTGCAGTTTGTTTTTTGCCAGGCCTTGATAATTTTCAGGAAAGTCAAAAAGGCAGGCCCATGCTTTTCTGCAGCTTTTTTCATCCACTGCTCGGGCAGGGCAGGGTTGCGCGAGACCCAGAATCCCCCCTCGCTGCTGGGGATATACAGCTGAACCTGTCCGTTGTCCAGTGTGGCCAGAACAGGTGTTATGGCATATTCTATTCCTTGCATTCCCAGGCCTATCCGGCCCCTGGATACAGAGACTTCGGTGCCGGGAGACTCCTTTATTAAGAATTGTCTTAGCCTGTCAAGGGTTTCCGGCACCTTTTGGTCCTGGCCCGTCGGGGGCGCCATCACAGCGATAATATCAACGGCGGAAAGAGGCTTTATCATGGTGCCCCTGGCAAAACTCCCACTGAGGGATGCCTGCTTTACATGCATGTCATGGGCTTTTTCTAGTATGTGGGAAATATTCTGATAACCCAGGACAATGGCGTTCAGCTCAGCCTCGCTTAAGGTGCAGGCTTTAATCACCCCGGACAGCAAACCGTCAGTAACAGGCGCATCAATATGCTGAGGCGCAGCCAGCGGGGGGTGTTCCATCTTTGGTGGTGCCGGTGTTATAGCGGGATCGGTTACACTGCTTAACGGGTTATCCAGTTGCAATTCCTTTGGTAAAGTATCATCATTAACAAAGCCGGTATCTACAAGGGCTAGCTCATATACCGGAACCCTTCCTGCCTTTCCCAGATCCCTCATGCCCAGAAAACGTGAAACCATTTCATCAAAATCCTTAATAAAAGGCTTTATAATCTCCAGGGTAACCTCATCGGTAAGAATCTGGCTGGGGAGAGCGTGATCAATCAGCCTGGAACCTATGTCCACAGCATTTCCTATATAATCAATGCCGCCGTTGTCAATCCTGGTGACAATACCGTGAGTTATCACCGACTTTGTGCGGAAAGGCAGTTTGTCCCTGTTTATCTTTTCTACAAACTCCAGGGCTGCAAGAATTCCTTCCAGGGGTGTTTCAAAGGCAACCATAATAAGGTCACCAATATATTTAATGACTTTTCCCCTGTAGCGGCTGCAGATGCCTGCCGCCAGTTGGTTGTGGGCCACTGCCAGGCTTACCCTTTTAGATTGCTCCAAATCCTTCTTATGACTGGTAGAGCCCATGAGATCAAAAAATGCAATGCAAACTGACTCCAGTTTTCCCAGCTTTTCGTACTTATAATGCAGAAAGGCCAGTTTTTTTCACCTCCGAGGAATAGCGAATGGAGCTTTTTGTCAATTTTGATCTATAAAAAGAATAAGGCATAATCAGGAATATGTAAACAGATTATTGCCAAAAGCCTTCTGATCTTTAGCAGGGACATTTTTTTGCCGTTATAAGGCTTATAAATATCTGAATTGTCGAATAAGTATAACTATTAAATGGCAAAATAAAATGATATAATTTATGCATGGTAAAAACTGGGGGCTGCTGTGACATTAGAACGATTTAAGGCGGGTGATAAATCTGCTGCTAAGAGTAGAAGGCCTGACCAGGCAATTTGAGGGAATTGTTGCCGTGAACAACGTATCTTTTGATATTAAAAAAGATGAAATACTGGCTGTTATAGGTCCTAACGGTGCGGGAAAATCCACGGTTTTCAACCTGATAAGCGGGATTTTACGCCCTACTTCCGGGAAGATATACCTAAAGGGAGACAGTATCACAGGGTTAAAACCTTATATTATTTCAAAAAAAGGTGTTTCCAGAACGTTTCAGACCACATCTTTATTTGACCGGCTACGGGTTGTGGACAATCTGGCAGTTGGCTGCAGGCAGCATTTATCCAGCGGTTTCTGGGGCACGGTATTTTACTCCGGCCGACGGCGGGCTGAATTAACCGCTAAAATAATGGAGACCGCATATTTTATCGGGCTGTCAGATAAGGCCTTTGAAATGGTTTCTACCCTTACCCGGGAGGAGCAGAAGCGCCTTGCCATAGGGGTGGCGCTAATGGGCCGCCCTAAAATAGTCTTGCTTGATGAGCCTACAGGCGGTCTTATGCAGGATGAAACCCGCCGTATTACAAGTCTGATAGAAAAGATACGGGCCTCAGGTATTGCTATTTGCCTAATTGAGCATAAGATGAGCATGGTTATGAGCCTTGCGGACAGAATAGTTTTTCTAAAACATGGTGTAAAGCTGGCAGAGGGCACACCGGCAGAAATAGCTTCAAACCCGGATGTTATCGGGGCTTGCCTGGGGAAAGAATATATTGCTTAAAAATTAGGTCGGAATTGGGAATCAGGAATTGGGAATTGGGGATTGGGGCTGCCCGAGGGGCGGCAGCCCCTTTTGGAACAAGGATGCGGGCCAAAGGCCCGCTTTTTGTTTTATCCAGGGGAAATGTGGTAATTGAATTTTATCACCAATTCCCAATTCCCAATTCCGGACCAATGAATAATGCTTTACGCTGCCGCTGGAACAGCGGCACGGGCCGGAGGCCCGTTTTTCATTATCAGCCCCGGGGAGGAAGGTCCGGGTCAATAGGGTAGTCCCGGTACGGAGGCTCTTTTACTACATGCGGTTCCTTTTTCTCTTTCTCCGGTGTCTTTCCGGTCATGGGCATTTTAAATATCTTTTTATCTTCCTTCAACTTTTCCACCCCCTTTAAAAACATGTTTCCCTTCTTCGGGGGCGGATAGTATGTCAATAATTATTAGTGATGTTAATTTTTAAGTTTAAAGCTGCAGCTTAAAGTTATTAATCCTGGATGATTAACCGGCTAAGCACCCAGCTGACAAGACTGGTTATAATTGCTCCCCAAAAGGCTCCGCCGAAGCTGAACACGTGAAAACCGGGCACAAGGAAGGCAGCCAGGGCATAGGTAAGGGTATTAATAACAAAAATAAATAGCCCCAGGGTTAAGGCAGTAATAGGCAAGGTAATGAGAATGAGAACAGGCCTTATTAGAGTGTTTATTATTCCCAGGGCCAGGGCTGCAATAATGGCCCATAATACTCCAGAGATGTAAATACTGTCAAGCAGCCAGTCTGCCAAAAGGAGTGCTGCCGAGTTAATTGTAAGGGAGATTAACCATTTCAATTTAATTTCCTCCATTCCAGGGTTGCTGTTGATATTCTAATGCCTGTGGCTAACATCTGTAAAGACACGGGATATTTATTATTATCTTTTTAGGACATTTATGCCGCAATTACCATATTATAACAGCAAAAAAAGGGGGGAATTAATGTGGGATACGGACTTACTCCGGGGCCTGTTGTTGGCCATGTCCACGCCTATAGAGGGAGGACGTCCTTTGACGAGGGCCACCTGCATAGATTTGAAGGTATTTCCACCCGCAGTGTTGGCGGTGTGGATGCTCATGTTCACAGGCTTATAGGTACCACAACCTTTGATGACGGCCATATTCATAATTATAATATCACAACCGGGCCGGGAATACCCGCAGGGCCGGGGCAACATGTACACCGTTACAATGGGGTTACCACCCTAAACGGAAGGCCGCTACATGTCCACTTTATGTCGGGAGTCACGGCTCCCGCCCGTAACGATTAACCGGCTAAAAGATACTATGTAAGGCATCTCCTGATTTTATCCGGTGATGCCTTATTTATTATTGTCCTCAATCATCCTAATGTATAAAATAAAGTCTAGTAACTTAAAGTATGGAATGAAGGGTTAATCACCTGCTCTCCTGGCAATAACCTGGTAATCCCTGCCGTCATGCGATCCCCGTGGCTGGAAGTCGAATCCCTCGTTCCTGAGTAATTCCATCACTTTATCGGCCTGGTGGGCGTCTGTGGACTCCATAATAATGGTAATCTGGTCATTGTTATGTATCCGGGACAGCGAGGTTTTGAGGTTTTCCATTGCTTTGTGGTCGATGGCCGGTTCCAGACGAATGGTCAGGTCGGACAATTGAATTCCTCCAGTACTTTGAGTTTAAACTATTTTTTCCGCAAGTATTGAAATTTATCCGATAGCTAACCGCTGCTAATACTATTAATATTTAATAATCCATAGGAGATGCCGATGGGTAAGAAAGATTTTAGAAAATGGGCACTGGCAATTGTTAAGAGGGCAATAGTGGATTACGGGATGATTTCCGGCGGCGACAGGGTTGCTGTGGGGCTGTCAGGGGGAAAAGACAGTGGTGTTCTTTTATATGCGCTGGAGGCCATAAAAAGGACGGCTCCCATAAAATTTGAAATTCACGGGATTTATCTTGATTTAGGTTTCGGCATGGATTACGGCCCCATAGCGGAATACTGCAGCCGGCTTGGAATACAGTTCAGCTATGAGTCTACCGATATAGGCCAGATAGTTTTTGACGTGCGGAACGAAAAAAACCCCTGTGCTCTCTGCTCTACACTAAGGAGAGGGGCGCTTAACGACCTGGCTTTAAGCCTTGGCTGCAACAAGGTGGCACTGGGCCACCATCTTGATGATGTAGTGGATACTTTTTTTCTGAGCCTTTTTTATACGGGGCAGTTCAGAACCTTTTCCCCCAATACTTTCCTCGACAGGACAGGCCTGCATATGATCCGGCCCCTGGTGTATCTGGGACAGGAAACCGTCAGGCAGCTGGCGGCGATGGAAATGATCCCCATTATAGAAAACCCGTGCCCGGCCAGCGGATATACAAAGCGTGAGGAGATTAAAACTCTAGTTTCGGACCTGACCGAAAAATTCCCCGACCTGAGGGGAAAGGTACTTGCCGCACTACAGGGCGCAGATTTGAAAAACCTCTGGCCCAGGGCGCTGCCGAGGAAATCTAGGAATTAGGAATTAGGAATTGGGAATTGGGGAGTATAGGTTATTGTATTCTTATGCTCTCTGAAAATCGGTATTGAGTTACCATCGGATTAATGGGCTGCTGTGTAAAACTGATTCCCGACCCCCATGGGTTGGGAATCCCGGTAAAATACCTAATCCCCAATTCCCGACAAAGGAGGATAACCCATGAGATTTATTATGATGCATGTCAACAGCTTTAGAAGCTGTATCACTGAAAAGGGGCGGTCCAGAGTGGTGGAGCCGCCCGACCCAAAGGAAACAGCCGTGGGAGAATCCCTGGTTGTCCTGTCCAGCGTTGAGGCAGGAGATGAGGAACAGCCGGCTGCGGTGGCGGAAAAAGCAGCCGGAGAAATAGAAAAAAACGCCCGTAATCTAAAGGTGAACACAGTGGTTATTCACCCTTTTGCCCACCTTTTTGCCGATCTCGGCCCCCCCGAGGCTGCCATAGATATAATGGACCGGGCTAAAGAAATTTTAGCAGGCAGGGGATTTAAAGTTGAGCGTACTCCCTTTGGATGGTTCAATACACTTGAGATTGATGCAAAGGGGCACCCCTACTCAAGGGTGGCCAGGATTGTAAAGGCCTAGAAACCCCGGTCATTAAGGTATGGCTTTACAGCTTCACATATGTTTTCAAATATCCTCTCTCTGATATGCTCGGGGAGAGGCTCTCCGTTTTTGCACCTTATTGTGTCAGGTATAACAAAATCATTATCATCGGCCAGCCTGTGGTACTGAACAACTCCGTCTCCCAGGAACTGATTGTCTTCAAAAACCTGATATCTTACAATGTAACTTGGATCCACTGATAAATCCTGATCCACCCTGGTCAGTATCTGAAAGGGCAACATTATTTCCCCCTTTTATAAATAATATATATTTTTGCGGTCTTTCAATAAATTCATGCAATTACTGCAATTAAAATTATCTATTAATTCTTAATTGTGATATTTTGTTCGAACTATACATTTAGATATTTACTTAGAAAAAAACCGCAATTATAATGAGTGTAAGCAGATTGTATACATAATACAGGAATTAATGGAAAAGCTATTGATTCCAGGCAAAAGAGGTGAGAGAAATGGGGTTTGCCAACTTTTTTGACGCTGCTTCAGTAGCGATTATCGGGGCATCCCGGACACAGGGAAAGATAGGTAATGCCATAGTCAAAAACCTTATATCATCAGGCTATGGAGGAAAAATATACCCTATTAATCCAAAGGAAAGTGAAATTGAGAACTTGCCGGTTTATCCCACTTTGGCAGATTTGCCCGAAAAGGTGGATCTGGCTGTAATATCCGTTCCCGCAGGCAGAGTGCTGGAGGTAGTGGAGGAATGCGGTCAGAACGGGGTGAAAAACCTTGTTACAATTACTGCAGGTTTTAAGGAAGTTGGGCGGGAAGGACTTGATCTGGAGAGAAAACTTCTGGAACTGTGCCGGCAGTATGGCATGAGAAACCTGGGACCTAACTGCGCAGGAATGATGGACACTCACGTGCCTATAAACACTTCCTTTGCCAAGGGCTTTCCCCTGAAGGGAGATATAGCCTTCTTCTCCCAGAGCGGAGCTATGATGATAGCCATATTGGACTGGAGCTATGAAGTGGGCCTTGGTTTCTCAAAAATAGTGAGTCTTGGCAACAAGGCCGACCTTTCGGAAATTGATTTTATTGAAGAAGCCGCCAATGACCCTTACACAAAGGTTATACTTTCCTACATTGAGGATATTACCGACAGTGCCAGGTTCCTGGATGTTGTTAGTCAGGCCGCCCGCAAAAAGCCGGTTATAATTCTCAAGTCCGGGACCAGCCAGGCAGGGGCACAGGCGGCTTCCTCACATACCGGCGCACTGGCCGGAAGCGACCTGGCCTATGATTTGGCGTTTAAAAAATGCGGGGTAATAAGGGCCAGAACTGTAACCGAACTTTTCGACATGGCGACGGCCTTTTCCAAGTCTCCGGTTCCTAGTGGGCCAAAGGTTGCAATAGTAACCAACTCTGGTGGTCCGGGTATCATAACCACTGACAATGTTGAGCTCAGGGACTTGGAAATGGCAAGGTTTACGAAGGATACATTGGATTCCCTCAGGGATGGCCTGCCGCCTGAGGCAGGTATATATAACCCGGTGGATGTGCTGGGGGATGCCAAGGCAGATCGATACCATTTTGCCCTGGATAAAGTGTGTGCCGATCCCGGCACTGACAGCGTGGTGGTAATAAGTGTTCCCACCGCCACTATAAACGTTGTGGAGACTTCCAGGTCAATAATTGAAATGAAGCAAAAATATCCCGATAAAGTTTTTTTCGGGGCCTATATGGGCGGAACTGCTCTTATAGAGGGAAGAGAGGTTCTAAAGGAAGCCGGAATACCCTGCTTTACTTTTCCCGAACCAATTATCGCATCAATCAGTGAGATGGTAAAATATAATAAGTACAGGAATTCTGAAATATATCCGGAAATGGATTTTACCGACATTGACAAGACGGCGGTTAAAGCAGTTTTTTATGATGTTTTACGGGATAACCGCCTGGTCTTACTGGGAAGTGAGGCAGCTGAGGTGGCCAGGGCCTACGGCATTCAGGCGGCTCCTGTGGCCCTGGTTACCACTCCTGAAGAGGCGGTGGAAGAGGCTGAAAAGATGGGCTACCCCGTAGTACTTAAGGTAGCTTCCCCCAAAATACTCCATAAAACAGATGTTGGCGGGGTTAAGATCGGCCTGGGAACGGGGGAGGAGGTATATAAAGGGTTTATTGAAATAATTGAGAATACCGGACGCTACATGCCCCAGGCCGAGGTTTACGGTGTGGAAGTGCAAAAGATGATGCCCAAGGGCACTGAGATTATTATCGGAATGACCAGGGACCTTCAGTTCGGGCCAATGATTGGAGTGGGTCTGGGCGGCATATACGTTAACTTAATGAAGGATGTATCCTTCCGCCTTGCCAGGGGACTTTCGCGGAGGGAAATTGAAACAATGATTTCTGAGACCAAGGCGTATACGCTCTTAAGAGGCTACCGGGGTGAAAAACCCAGGGACATAAACGCATTGATAGATGCTGTAGGGCGGGTTGCCCGGCTTGTAACGGACTTTCCTGAAATAACAGAGTTGGATATCAACCCTGTCTTTGCCTATGAAAATGGCTTGAACGCCCTTGACGTTAAAATAACTATTTCGATTTCGTGAGGTGAATATATATGAAAAATTTATTTGTCATGGGTTCTCCCGGCAGCGGTAAAACCATCGCCGCCCTTGGTATTGCCCTTAAACTTCAGCAGGAGGGCAAAAAAGTGGCTTATTTTAAGCCCGTGGGAGTGCCTCTCAGGGCTAATGGAGAAGATGATGAAGACGCCGTATTGATGAAAGATATTTTAAATATGGAAAACCCTTTAAGCGATATTGTTCCCTGCAGGGCCGGGCAGACATATCTTTCATGGAATAAAAGACAGGAATGGGCCGAAGAAATTATAAACGCCTACGGTAGAATATCCCAGGGGGCCGATGTGGTCCTTGTGGACGGGGCGTTCTACCCTTATATTTACAGCAGCTGGGGACTTGATGACATAACCCTGGCGCTTAGGACGGGAGCACGGGTTATGGTGGTCGCCAAGGTGGAAAATGACTTTGGAATGGACCAGGCGCTATTTTTTAATGAGTTTTTAAGGCTCAAAAACGTTCCCCTGGTAGGCACTCTTTTTAATAATATTCCATGGCCACTGGTTGCCCGGGCAAAGGGGGTATATGCCCCAATTCTTGAGGAGAGGGGTTTCAAATCCCTTGGAGTGATCCCAAAACGTCCGGAAATTTCGGCTCCTACTGTGGAGGAGTACTACAAGGAACTGGGCGGAGAGATTCTGGCCTGTGGTGACAGGATGAATTTACTGGTGGAGGATATCACGGTTGGAGCTATGACACTGGAGGGGGCTCTCAGATACCTGAGGAGGTCAACCAATAAGGCCGTAATAATTGGGGGAGACAGGGCCGACATGGCGCTGGCAGCCCTTGAAACAAGCACCTCTGTTCTTATTCTGACCGGGGGACTTTATCCTGATGTAAAGGTTTTAGCAAGGGCAGAGGAAAAGGGAGTGCCTGTAATACTTGTTCACCACGATACATATACAACCATAGAGAAGCTATACAGGGTCACCAGGCATATTACACCCGGAGACAAAGCCGGAATAAGGATTATTCTTGAGAATATTAATGAATACTGTAACTGGCAGGCAATTCTCGAAGGGTTGGGAGAATAGTCTGACACCAGGGATCTGTGACCATCCCATGGGATTCTTTGAGGTATAAAGAATAATAATGCTTTTTAAAGGGATAGGGCGTCTATACAGGACGCCCTTTTTTAGATACACCTCCGCTCAGCATGAATGTCCTTGGAAAGTGCAACAATCCCCAATCCCCAATCCCAAGGACCCGCGAAAAATGCTTGATAATTAAAAAACCTGCTTTTGGCACTGTATTGACATGCATTACCATATGGCAATATACTTAACAGTATAAAAAGTTAATTAGCTTAATTATTGGTTGAATTGGGAGGAGCATATATGAAGCACAGGCTGCCATTTTCTTTTGTTATGGTCCTCGTACTGGCTCTAGTTTATGGCTGTGCCGGGGATACAGGGGTAAAGGTGGTAACCGAAAAGACCATGACAGGAACACTATCCGGACCGGACAGCATAACAGGCAAAACTGAGGCCATTGACTCGGTGACCATTGTTCCCAAGATAGGAGGCAAGGTGTCAGAGGTTCCGGTGGATGTTGGAAGCAAGGTTAAGGCAGGACAGGTTCTGTTAAAAATGGATGCCGGAGAAATTGAGGGAACCCTTAATTCAGCCAGGGCGGCTGTGCATGATGCCGAGGCCGGAATTGAAAAGGCCAAAATCGACCTGAATACGGCCAGGGAGAACTATGAGAGGGCACAGAACCTATATAATTCGGGAGCCCTTTCAAAAGCAGTTTTTGACAACCAGTACTCCGTTCCCTTTGAGCTGGCAAAGATACAGGCCGAAAAAACAGCCCCCAACAGGCTTGCCCAGGCGAAGGCAGTTCTTCAGACTGCGGAGGCCAACTATTCCAACAGTATAATAACTTCTCCCCTGGATGGTGAGGTTACCGCAAGGTATATAAACCCCGGGGAAACCTGTTCCACTTCCAGGACAGTCTTTGTGGTAACCGGACTTTCCGGAATGGCGGTAAGGGCCTTTATGGATGAAAGTAATATACACACCCTTAAAGCAGGACAAAAGGTTGCTGTGGCCGTTGACTCTGCAGAAGGACTGATGGAGGGGGAGGTTCTTAATATATCGAACGCCGCTGACCCCACCACCAAGGGTTACCAGGTGAAAATAAGGATTATAAATCCAAGTCCCTCGGTAAAGCCGGGGATGTTTGCCCGGCTTTATGCAGATGGTGGGCAGATGAAACAGTTTATAATTCCCAAAACCGCCCTTACGGATAACGGAGGTTCTTATTTCGTCTACATATACAATGACGGCAAGGTTGCAAAAACTCCTGTTCAGGTTGAAAAAATCAGTGAGAGCTTCGCAGTGGTAAAAGAAGGTCTTACTGATGGACAGGAGCTTGTGGTTTACAGCAGCTCCGGACTGGAGGACGGAATGGCCGTAAGCCCAAGGAAAGGAAATTAGAATAATAAAAAAGGTGATTTAAAAGTGAATAATAAAAAGAAAATATATTTTGTTCTGGCTCTTATGGTGGCTTCACTTATAGGCGTTACATTATATTACTGGTATAACAATACATACTATGTCAAAACCGAAGATGCCAGGGTTGACGGCCCTGTGCTGAAAGTCAGTCCCCAAATCTCAGGTAAAGTAAAAAGTGTCTATGTAAAAGAGGGTGACAGGATAATTTCCGGCCAGGCAATTGCCAGGCTGGATGATACCTCGCTGCAGCAGGGGGCTAACCCTGATCTGGCCGTGATAAGGGCGCCGATTGACGGAGTGGTTATCAAAAAAATCGGAAATCCCGGAGAAATGGCGTCTCCTGGCCAGCAGATCGCTATGATGCTTAATCCCTACAGCCTTTATATTACTGCTAATATTGAGGAAACCAAACTCCATAAAATTTTTCCCGGGCAAGTGGTGGATATAACCCTGGATGCCATTCCGGGTGAAAAATTTGCCGGGCACGTGGAAAGGATAGGTGAGGCTTCACTTTCAACATTCTCAATACTGCCCGCCACCAACACATCAGGGAACTTTACCAAGGTTATTCAGAGGATACCGGTTAAAATAGCGGTAGATGGCTATAAAGGGTATGTTTTACCCCATAATTCCAACGCTTACGTAAAAATTCACATCAGGTAGGTGGTTGGTTTGGATAACCGGCCTTTCCCATGGGTGGGACTTTCTATACTTGTATTCGGCGCCTTCATGGCGATATTGGACGGCAGTATTGTTAATGTAGCCCTGCCAAGGCTGATGGCCATATTTGGCGTCAGCCCTGATGAAATACAGTGGGTTATGACCGCCTACCTGCTTACCTCGGGAGTGGTGGTGCCAATAACCGGATACCTGGGAGATAAGTACGGCTATAAAAGAACGTATATTTATGCCCTGGCTGCATTTACCATCGGGTCAGGGCTTTGCGGGGTTTCCTGGAGCAACAATTCCCTGATAGCCTTCAGAGTTATCCAGGCGCTGGGCGGGGGTATGCTTATTCCCCTGAGTATGGCCATTATATACAGGATAGTGCCCATGGAAAAAATTGGTATGGCTATGGGCTTATGGGGTATTGGGGCTATAATGGCCCCGGCCATCGGACCTACCCTGGGTGGATACCTAGTGGACTATTATAGCTGGCATCTCATTTTTACCATTAACATTCCTGTAGGAGTAATAGCTGTAATACTCTCATACCTTTTTATTGAAGAAACTCCGCTTCAAAAAGGTCTAAAATTTGACTATTTAGGTAGTATGCTGAGCTGCGCAGGCCTTTTTTGCCTGCTGCTGGCCTTAAGCCAGGGACAGGATAAAGGCTGGACTTCCCAGTATATTGTGTCTCTCTTTACGGTTTCCATTTTCCTGCTGGTAATCTTCTGTCTGTGGGAATTGCATGTCCCGTACCCCATGCTGGATATAAGGCTGATGACAAACGGTGTATTTGCCGCCAGTATTATGGCCACAAGCTTATTGTCCATTGCAATGTTTGCCGCTATTTTTCTGGTGCCTTTATACTGTCAGAACCTTCAGGGGCTGACGCCCATGCAGACCGGCCTTTTGATGATGCCTATGGCACTTGCAATGGGCTTTATGATGCCCATAAGCGGAAAGCTCTTTGATAAAATAGGAGCCTTGCCGCTTGGGATAGTTGGTTTGATAATTGCAGCTTTTTTTACCTGGAAGCTAAGCTTTATAAACCTGGATACCAGCTTTAGAGAGATTCAGATCCTGCTGGTTCTCAGGGCGGTTGGGCTTGGGCTTTGCATGATGCCCATATCGACGGCCGGAATGAATACTATCCCCCCCATACTTGTGGGCAGGGCCGCAGCCATTAACAATCTTTTCAGGCAGATATCCGCTTCACTGGGTATTGCCTACATGACCTATATAATGCTTGACCGGCAGGCCCAGCACGCCTCCTGGATGTCCGACGGGGTTGGCTGGAATTCCCCCGCAGCTATAGAGGCATATAATAAAGTTAGCAACATGGCAGCAGCTTTATCCGGCCCCGGGTCCGGGGAACCCACCGCGGTAGGATATTTTTACGCCATGGTTCAGAAGCAGGCCATGGTTAACGGCATTGATGATGCTCTTCTGGTAAGCACCTTTATAGCACTGATAACACTGCCGTTTATTTTCCCTCTCTCCAAAAAGAAGGTGGAGGAGGCCAGGCTGAAGGAAATGGAGAAGTATGACAGCCTGACTGACGGTGGCACCGGATTAACCGGGTCCCAGGGAAAGGCTGTATTGGAATAGACAAAACAGGTAAGATACACAACCGCCGTTATACCGGTGGTTTTTTTTTGCCCGGTGGCTATATGCCTAAGTGCTATTTCAAAGAAATGTTAGATAAAAGTTATAAGTGCCAAAAAAGAGAAAATATTGTCAAATATGTGATTGTAATGAAAACATATTTTTATTATAATTTAAAATTAAGCGCGATAAATAGTATAATATGTCGAATTGTGTCTACTCTTAACATGTTGGACAGGCCCTTTAATCCGGGTAACATGGTCAATCATTGAGTTAACCAGTTTCTAAAGATGGGCTACTAAAAAGTGAAGGGGGGCTATAAAGAAGAACTCATAAAGCACCAACGAAAGGAAGTGGAAATGTGCCAAAGAATGAGAAAATTAAAAAAAGTGTTTCAATTATTCTTTGTCTGCTTTTCATACTGACTCAATTATTTATAGGGTATGTTCCACCGGCTTTTGCGGCGGTGCTTTCGGTAGACCCCACTGATGACGCCGTAACTATGGCCTCGGGGAACTACAACGTGTCGGGGGACAATAAGTTTGTATTGACTATATCCAATGCTACGGTAAGCGGTACGGTATACGAGGGTGATTTAATAATCACCGGGCTGCCGTCCGGGTTGACGGCAACAGCTGTAAAGGGGACGGGCAACGATATCGAGATCACAGTATCCGGTACGGCCTCATCCCCGGTCAATTCCACTATAAACGTAGATATAGTGGTAAAGGCAAGTGCGGTGACTGAAGGGGGAATGACGGACTCCACTCCGGCTATCGTTAAGGTCAACCCGTCAGATGGCGGTACACAGATTGCGGTGAACCCCGTTGACGCAGCGGTGACCATGGATCCGGGAAACACCGCCGTGTCGGGGGACAATAAGTTTGTATTGACTATATCCAATGCTACGGTAAGCGGCACGGTATACGAGGGTGATTTAATAATCACCGGGCTGCCGTCCGGGTTGACGGCAACAGCTGTAAAGGGGACGGGCAACGATATCGAGATCATAGTATCCGGAACGGCCTCATCCCCGGTCAATTCCACTATAAACGTAGATATAGTGGTAAAGGCAAGTGCGGTGACTGAAGGGGGAATGACGGACTCTACTCCGGCTATCGTTCAGGTCAACCCGTCCGGCGGCGGAGGGGGACCGCAGGTTGTCTGGCGGTATGACACTGATACACAGCCAACTGATCCGGGAATGTACCACCCCTTTGACTTTAATAATCAGGACCTTGTTTTGTACTGGAAGGAATTTATGGACGGCGGGTTTGCGGTTCCAAAGTACAGAATATACCGCGCCCAGGATGCAATGCTTGACTGGAGCAATCCGGCCAACTGGACCGTTGTCAGCACTGTATACGCACCATTCACAACCGTAACGGTTCCCGATAACGGCATAAATTTTATAAGTTATTCAGACCCGGAGCTTTTAAGCGGAACCAACCCGGGAACGATGTACAGGTATGGCATTGAGGCTTTAGATGCCTCGGAAACGCCTGTATCCGGCATATCAAACATACCTTATCCTGTCCGTGCGCCGGGTGCACTGGGAATACACTGGTTCGCTTTGATTCCGGAAGCTTTTGCCCAGGGCAAATACGGTCTGGCAGTGCTGTTCAGCGGCCCTGTGGATGTTACAAAGGCTACGGCTTTAGGGAATTACGCCGTTACAATTGACGGTTCCCCGGTATCCCTGACGGGACCCGATGGGGGTCAAGCCGTTTATAATGGCATGGAAAATGCCGTTATAATGGCTACCGATATAACCATTAATCCTGACCCGGCCAGTGATACAAGGCTTGTCAGAATAACTGCCAGCAACATAACCGGCCCCGGCAATGAGCCCATGAATACTGATCCCGTAAAGGGGCCGCACCATATTATGGAAGGCCCTGTCAGGGATTATATTTTCATTCACGGAGGCGGCGGGGATGTCATGCCGGTTAACCCCATTGGCGGGCAGACATCGGAGTACGTATTTCACTTTAACGCCAAGGAAGCAGTCTCCAGCGGCGGTCAGATTAAAATAACCTTCCCGTCGGATTATACCATTGACAATACTGTGGCCATGGCCAACACATCCGGGCGGCCCTTCGACCCCAATGGCGACATAAACGGGCCGGCTTCCGGAACGCCTACCATTTCGAATGTGAGCGTCAACACAGGCACCCGTGAGATTGTACTGACGGTGAGTGGAAATATTAGCGCCGGTGACGGTGTGGTATTTGTTTTGTCTAATATTACCAACCCCACCCCACCCAGCCCTCCTGGCCAGGCGTACCAGTTTACCGTTAAGGCTCCCGATACATCGTCAAACAGCATAACACTTCCGGGTTTTGTAAAGTACCCCGGCAGCGGCAATGTCACAGTAAACCTTAAGGATGAAGCGACGCAAAACGTCATTACCAATGCCAGCGCCACCGTGAATATAGGCGGTCCGGGACTGCCTCCGGAAGGATTAAGCAAGAGCATTACCGCAGCTCCAGGGGTGCCGCTGACATTCACCTTTAACGGGCTGCAGGCCGATGCGGGCTACCATGTGTGGATTTCCAATTCTCCTGCCGACTACATGGCTCAGGTCAGGGATCTTCCTGTTTGGATTCCTTCGTCGGGAAATGCCCCAGATGCTGATTTCTACATGACCAATCTTAACGCGGCAGACCTGAGAACGGTAACGGTTACTGTAAATAATCTTCCCAATGACGCCAAGGCGGTAGTCTTTGCGGGCGGGCAGAATTTCTATTATGAAACATCCAATTCCAGCCCTGCCACCGGCTCAACCAGGGAGTACCAGCTCAAAGTCCGGGTTCCCGGCCAGTATATGTTAGGGATTTATCCATATATGCCCCCGCCGGCTCCCGGGATGATTACTACTCCTGCTCCGCCGGAGTTCATGCCTCCTCTGCCTAAGCCGTACGATGTCACGGGTAATATGAGTGCAACTATAAATCTGACTTCCCAGGCTGATCTGGCCAGTGTGACGGTGGAGCTGAAGGATGGCGGCGGCAATGTGCCCAGTGACGGTGGAGTGTTCGCCTATTCTCCCACCAGCCCTGATGTGGGGGGAACCGGGGGAAGGATCGGCTCCGACGGCACCGTTGTCCTTAAACTGAAAAAGGACGTAGCCTATATAGTGGGCGGCGGCGCACCGGGCATGCCTCCGGCGCCTGAAAAGAAAGTGCTGTTTGCCGGCAGCTCCGGAACCCTGTATGTGGATGGATTGCCGGCCGTGAAGGTGAGCCTCATGGTCAGTAAGCCAAACAAGAAGATAACCGGTTATATCAAGTACAGCGATGGAAATGCGGTGCCCGGAGTTCCGGTGCATGCCATGAACACCAGCGCGCCGGGGCAATCGCCGCCCAGCTTTACGGACAGCAACGGGAATTATACCCTCTGGGTGCCGTCCGGTGTGTGGAATGTCATGACCTTCATACCGGAGTTGGGACCACAGAAGGTAGCAGAAAACGTAAACACTTCTTCCAGCGATGCGGTTATTGCAAACCTCAACCTTCCTCCTTTAAACAACTTTGCCACTGTTACCGGCACTGTGACCGAGGGGGGCAACCCGTTGCCAGGAGCGATGGTCTGGGCAGAGGGGTCGGATAAAGGATTCCTGGGTGGAACCGTAACCGATTCAAGCGGAAATTACACTCTCAAGATTGACAGCAGTAAAACCGCCGGCGCTAAAATAAGGTGTGCTGTACCGGGCTACGGAGAAATGGCCCCGGTGTCTTACGACACAACAGTTAACTTTACCATTACACTGTCAACCCTGACTATTAATTTTGGCCGTCCTGTAAACGGGTTTGCCGGGGTGCGCCAGCCGCCCCCCGGCTTCCATAACGGTAAGGAATTGAAAGGTGTCAGCAGTGTAACAATAAAGGCTCCCGCCGGAACTTACACTGTGGATATATTTGTGCAGGATATAGGTCATATTGTCAGGGACAACGTTGCTGCTCCCGGTGTGCTGGATCTGACCGGTGATGTGGCGGTTGATAATACTGTAAACCTCAACGTGACAGTGAACGGCGGAGGTGACGATACCTGGGTCAACCTGATGGGAATCGAGGGGGGCAAGGCGGTGGCAGCAGGTATGAAAACCACCGCAGGAGCCGCTTCCTTCAAGGTACCCAAGAATACCCAGGTAAGCGTAAGTGTGCACAAGGAAGGCTATTTCCCGGCAAAGCAGGATGTCACAGTGGGAGACAGCGACGCGTCGGCTACCTTTAACCTGACTTCAGTAAACACCGGCACTTTGGTGACGGTTAACCTCACTGGAAGCGGGGCGTCCGCCAACAGGCCCGAATACCTGGTCTGGGCCAAGAATGTATCAACCGGCAGCGTGGTGAAGACACGCTCCGCCAGCGCCACTGGAATAGGCATTAAGCTGCCTTCCACTGGGACCTGGGTGTTTAAGGCCAGCACCGATGGCTATTACAGCAGTGAGCAGACCGTAAGCATTACTGGTACCGATACGGTGACCATATCACTGAGCAATGAGGCGCAGACCAAGACATCCACTACTGTGGTAAAACCTTCCCAGGGAGGTGCCATATCCAGTTCCGAAACGGGGGTTAACCTGGTGATTCCGGCCAATGCCCTGGGAAGCGACAGCACAAATGCCAGTGTGACTGCGGCCACCACCACGGCGGTGGCAGAAACAGCCACAGCCAAACCCATGGGTACAGCGAAGGAAATTAACATCACCGACAGTGAGGGCAACAGCATAACGAGCCTTAACCAGCCCGTTGAGATAAGCCTGGATTACAGTACCGACTACCAGGGATGGGTAACTCAATATGGCCAGGACACTGCTGACACAATGGCCGATAACATGCAGTTGGCATACTGGGACACGGCTGTAGACGATTGGGTCGTAATAGCTGCAACAAATGATACAACTAGCCACATTATGAGGGGCTACACCGATCACTTTACCAAGTTCGCAGTGGTTTATCCCCAATCACTGTCACTCAGCACCAGCCAAAACGCCGGCAATAATGATGGCGGCAGCGGTGGTGGCGGCGGTGGCGGTGGTGGCGGTGGTAGTGTTACCGGTAATACCGGAGGGGCCACATCAGGGCTGGTAAGCGAAGGCGAATTAAACAGCGCCTTAGGCAATGCCAGTACCGCCGGAAAGGTTGTTCTGAAAGCTGATCCTACAATTGGAAAAGTTGTATTCACTTCTGAACAGATAAATAAGATCGAATCTACCGGAAAACCTTTGGAATTAGCTTCTTCAGAAATAACGTTTAATTTGGCTTCCAGTGCCTTAAAAGTAGATGGCTTTGATACCGGCAAGGTGACAAACATATCACTCGGGGCGCAGAAGGCCAGTCAGAGCATAATAAGTGATATTGCCGCAAATGCGAAAAACGGTGGACTTTACATCATTACCGGCAACATCTATAAGCTGGAGGCCCGGGCTACCATGTCCGACCAAACCGACAGGTATATAGAAAAGTTTAACGGCATGGTAAGGGTAAGCCTGCCGGTTCCGGAATCATACAGGAATTTGGCTTCAAATGGCACACTGCTGGTATGCCGGTATAACGAGGAAACCGGAATCTGGGACGAGGTTAAGGGATCCTATGATGCTTCTAAAGGTGTGTACGTGTTCGAAACCGATAAATTCAGTTACTGGGCGCTGATGATTAAGAAGTCTGTTTCGGTGGAGTTCTCAGACATATCCGGTCACTGGGCCCGGGAGATTATACAGTATATGGCTGTGAATGGCTATGTGAGTGGAATGGGAGGAGGAGTGTTTGCTCCCGAGGCGCCGGTAACCAGAGCGCAGTTTGCAACTATGCTGGTAAATGTCCTGAAGCTGACTGAAAACCCTATGGTGCCCTTCGGAGACGTAGATCCCGGGGAATGGTACTACAATAGTGTGGGCAGGGCATACGCAGCAGGGCTTGTAAAGGGTGTCGGACCTGACCTGTTTGCTCCCGACCGGATGATCACCCGTGAGCAGATGGCGGCTATGATTTGCAATGCCCTGAGGTATAAAGGGATACTGGCCGAAGTGGATGATGTGGAAGGACTGATAGGAGGATTTGCCGATAGGCCGTCCATATCAGACTGGGCCAGGAAGCATGCAGCACAAGCGGTTAAACAGGGAATACTGAAGGGTAAGCCTTTCGGAAATTTAATTAAATTCGCGCCGCTGGACAAAGCCACCAGGGCGGAGGCGGCGGTAATGTTGAAAAACCTTGTATTTCAGGTAAGCCAATAAATATTTGTGATTCAGCTTCCATACAAAGGCCCGGCATTTACGGGCCTTTTCTTTTTTTTGCGGGTGAAAAATTGTTAATATATGTAATATGCAATTTTTATTGTAACATTTTATTAATCAGCTTCGTCTTTATTATGAGGGCTTCCTCAGGGAGAAGGTTAGCCGGATGGGAAAGTTACAGCCGGAACTTACAAGTCGTCCCCGCAGCCGGTCAAAAGCTGTCATGCTTGCAGGGAGAATCTATTTTACTTTGATTAGGCACCTGTCCGATTTACTGTGGAGAATACGTTTTACTTCGGGCAGGCCGGAGGCCAACTCGCTTCCCTTCGTTGTGTTTGAACACCAGACACCTTTATATAGGCAACTTTGTAATGTGGACATGTGGATGCAGAGAAATAAGGTGAACAACCTTAAGCTGGCTGTATCAAAGATTAACGGAATAACGCTGAAGCCGGGTGAGACTTTTTCTTTTTGGAGGGCAGTGGGGAAGCCTACCAGAGGGAAAGGTTATCTGGAAGGTATGGTTTTGTGTAATGGAACCTTCCGGGCGGAAACGGGGGGCGGCCTCTGCCAGCTTTCAAACCTGATATACTGGATGACTCTGCACACACCTCTTACGGTGACAGAGAGGTGGAGGCATACACATGATGTCTTCCCTGATTCTAATAGGACACAGCCCTTTGGCAGCGGTGCAACGGTTGCATACAATTATATTGACCTGCGTATTAAGAATGGCACGGATACAGATTACCAGTTGGCAGTATGGGTGGGGGATTCCCATCTTTACGGGGAGTGGAGAGCTGAAAGGCTAAGCTCCTTCCGGTACCGGGTCTATGAAAGTTCACATCGCTTTACCGGTGAATGGTGGGGCGGATATATGCGACATAACGTTTTAAGGCGGAGAATATACAGTGAACAGGGTCTTTTTAAAGATGAGGTTGTTGCTGAAAACCATGCCGTGATGATGTACCAGCCTATGCTGGAGGGAGGGTGATAAGAGGAGTATGAAATATTTTACTTTGGTGGGTATACTTACAACTGCCCTGGCAGGAAACTGCCAAAAGGAACAGAATATTTCGGAGAAACAGGAGTTTGGGAAAATACTGCAACACCCGGTGGGCTGCGCTACAGACAATCTTCCGGCAGACTGTTCCTCTGACCGGGTTAATTTTAAACGGGTTTCAGGAAAATAGAAAAGTATTTATTGAGGAACCCCCTCCAAAAAAGATAGGATATATATAGCACCTGACAAGGAGAGTAATATGAATTACACAATCGCCCTTTTATTGATTGGACTTGCCATTTTGATACATGAATTAGGACATTTCATTGCCGCCAGGCGGGCAAATATTCCTATAAGGATATTTTCGGTTGGGTTCGGGCCTAGAATATTGGGCTTTACACGGGGAGGGACCGAATACAGGCTTTCTTTAATACCGCTTGGGGGTTACGTGCTACCCGACATAGAAGATGAAGGGGATTTTTTCAGGATTTCCGTCAGGAGCAGGATTATTATGGCCCTGGGAGGTCCGCTGGCCAATATAGCCCTGGGCGTAGTTTGCATTGCCTGGATAAACGCTGCCGTTAACGGCTTTTCGTTGGCCGGAGTATTTGTAAAACCATTTTCCCAGGCGGTTTTTCTACTCTACCAGATGGTTGCCGCCATTCCTCTACTGTTTTCACAGCCTGATCAACTGTCGGGTGTTGTTGGCATAGTGGCCCAGGGAGGGCAGTTTATCGGAGCCAGCCTTTTAAGGGGACTTCAGTTTATGGCCTTAATAAGCCTCAACCTGGCCATTATCAATATGCTTCCTATTCCTGCCATGGACGGGGGGAAGATACTGCTTTATCTCATGGAGAAGATACACCCCGCCCTTTTACGGCTGCACCTTCCCCTTTCTGTTGCAGGCTGGCTGTTCGTACTGGGACTGATGGTGTACGTTACTGCGGCTGATATTTCAAGGGTCCTTTAGAAAATTAACAGTCACACCTGGAGAAAACCCTCAGTGGGTATATTCCCTCAGACAAATAATAACTAACACTAATTTCTCAATATTTTGAGCAGGGCTTTGTGCCCTGTTTTTTATTTTAATAATTGGTGCTTAAGTCCCAGCTGAAAAAGGACATATTCCTGTTTTGTGGTTTAATAAAATATTTTAGTATTAATTGCAAGACATCACATTTTTTACCGGTCTCATTCTTAGTTCATAAGAGGCCTGTCAATGAAAGAACTTTGACTATTGTTTCATTGCCTTTGCATAGTAAAAAGATTGTTAAGTATGAGGATGATTTTAATGCAGCCTCACATTTATGACGAATTGGGCAAAACAGAGCAAAATCACTGGTGGTTTGTGGCACGCAGGGCTATATTGAAGGCTGTAATTGAAAAATATCTTGAGAGAAGCCCGAAGTTCATTCTTGATGCCGGGTGTGGTACAGGCGGAAACCTTGATTTCTTAAAATCTTTGGGCGGACATGTTACGGCAGTGGAAATGAACTCTACGGCTGCACGTATTGCAGCCGAAAAGCACGGAATAGGTGTATTAACCGGATCGCTTCCTGACAAAATGCCTTTTCCGGAAGAGTCCTTTGATCTTATTACTCTTCTTGATGTGCTGGAACATGTTGAATATGACGAGAAAGCACTGTCTGTTTTGGGCTCACTTTTGCGCCCCGGAGGATACCTTTTAGTCACGGTTCCTGCTTTTTCATTTTTGTGGGGATACCACGATGAAGTGCATGACCACAAAAGAAGATACCGTAGCATGGAACTGGCTAATAAAATCAAAAAAGCAAATTTAAAAATGGTATACTGCAGCTATTTTAATTTTTTTCTGTTTCCTGCCATAGCAGCCGCCAGGTTTACCGGCAGGCTGCTTTCTTCAAAGTCCCCAAATGGTGATTTATACATGCCCCCACACATTATAAATAATCTCCTGAAAGCTGTAATGTCTTCGGAAGCCGCTATTCTTCAAAATACAAGACTTCCAGTGGGTGTTTCATTAATAGCTTTGGCCTGCAAGAATTGATGATCCAAGGCTGAGATGATTGGAGTGTTATGAATATGCTTTCAATTGTTATTCCCGCCTATAATGAAGAAAAAAGGCTTCCCAAATCTATAGAAAAGATTGAAAATTATTTGACCTCAAGTGGTATTGAAGCAGAAATAATTATTGTGGTGGAAAAAAGTGAGGATATGACTCTGGACATTGCTAAAAAGTACCAGAAGATATATCCCAATATAAGCTATATTGAAAATGACGGAAGGTATGGTAAGGGGTTTTCTGTCAGAAGGGGAGTCTTGGCTGCCAGGGGAGACCTGATAATGTTTGTTGATAGTGATTTATCAGTCCCCATAAATGAAATAGAAAAATTTATGCCATGTTTTAATAAATATGACTGCTGCATTGGCGAGAGAATCCAGATTAAGAAACAGCCATTATACAGAAGAATTATGGGCATCTGTTTCAGATATATAAATGGTAATATAACGGGCATAACATTTAAAGATACTCAGTGCGGATTTAAAATGTTTACCAGAAAATTTGCGAAGCTTGTTTTCAATAAGATGGAAATAGACGGTTTTTCCTTTGATGTGGAAATGTTGCTTGTTGCTAAAATAATGGGCCTGAAAGTTAATTCTTTAAAGGTGCCCTGGTACAATGACGAGGAGAGTAAGGTTTCACCTGTTGCGGATTCTGTAAGGATGCTGATAGACCTCTTCAGAATAAAGAGGAGAATGACAGAGAAAGAATCTAATGGGGAATTCTCTTTGTCCTGGAAAATCAATTTTGATGGCTAGTTTAAGCGGGGAGTCGTAAAATGACCGATATTAAAAGAATTTATTCCCTGTTGCTGGCAATGGGTATATTTTTCTCTGTTTTGACATCTTATAATACCCAATTGCTGTTTAGTATGGACAATGATACTTTCTGGCATGTTAAAACCGGTGAGTATATATATACCCACAGGGAAATACCTTCAGCCGATGTTTTTTCCTGGTATGGGGCCGAGAACAATTTTAAGTGGATAAATCATGAATGGCTTTATGATTTGTTAATATTTGCAGTGCACAGTATATATGGACTTAAGGGAGTAGCCATATTTACATCGATAATAGCAGGCCTGGTTTTTCTACTCTTATATATATTAATGGAAATCAGATCAAGAAACACATTCCTTAGTTTGTTTCTTGCTTGTATTGCCATAGCCGGGATGGTAAATTTCCTGAGCCCAAGACCCCAAACAATTTCTTACTGCCTGTTACTTTTAATGGCTATAGCCCTTGAAAAGAAAAAATGGCCCGGGGTGCTGCCAATAATAATAATTGGAGTTAATGTGCATGGTGGGTTCTATCCCATGTATATTTTGCTGCTTACATATTACCTTTGGAGGGAAAAGCCCTGGCTTGTTCTTGTTTCTCCTTTACTGGTAATGCTTAATCCTTATGGATGGGAAATTATTACTTATCCCTTCAGGGTTCAGATGTATCCTGAATTTACAAAATATATAATGGAGTGGACTGCGACAAAATTAACCGGGCAGGGCCATGAGTACAATTTAATTACGTATATAGTATTGTTTCTATTAATATTTAATAAGAAAATTAAAAAAGAAGATGCTCTATTTTCACTGTTCATAATAGTACAGACTTTTATGGCAGCAAGACACATTACATTTTTATATCTTCTGGTAATACCGGTTCTTACTCCTTACATAGCCCAGAACAATATTTTTACAGACCTAAAAGAGGCGTTTGAAAAGAAGTTAAAATATGTTTACGTTGTTACTCTGCTGGTGTTATTATCTCTGGCTGTATATGATACTGATTTTAATAAACCTGTAAATACAAGCAATTTTCCTGATAAAAAAGTTATAATCTTTATTAAAGAAAATAATTTAAAGCGAATTTATAATATGTATGATGATGGTGGCTTTCTAATATATAATGATATTAAACCTATGATAGATGGCAGGGCTGACATATTTGCACCAATTTATAATGACACCAACTTGTTTAAGGATTACTTTGAAGCTGATTTATTAATGAAAGACTATAAAAAATTCTTGGATAATTACATGATAAATTATGTTATAATTAACAAAAATAGGCCGATATATCAGGCAATGCAGCATAGTGTATTTTTTAAAAATATATATGAGGATGATTTATATGTAATAGTGCAATATATTAATTAGTAGGAGATCTTGGTCAGTTAATGAAAACCCTGGTTTACCGGGGTTTCTTTTTTGAGATGGGAAAAATAAATTTTTGGCTGTGGATAACTTGAATGCCAACGCGTCCGTTAGCCGGTTCGGACCTGCGCCAATATCCTGTTGGCGGCTCGCGGATTTGAAACTTATATTTATTGCCTTTTCAGGGATGATCAAATATAATTGTTTTATAAAAAAAGGTTAATTTAATGAAAAACAATTCAAAGGGGCAGCTGGAAGATCAGATTTCCAAAAAAATCATGCAGTTTGAGCGTGAGTTTCTTGGTCGGGGACCTGTAAATGTCAAGACTGATATAATACGGGACATAATACTGATTAGGCTTGAAGGGGTGCTTACCAGGGCAGAAATTGAGCTGGCCAAGGATTTGGACGGCATAATAATGATCAAGTCTATGCGCTCAAAGCTTTTGGAAAACGGCAGGGATTATTTAAAACAAATTATCTTCGAAATAACCGGGTGTGACATCGTTAGCCTGCATACCGATGTCAGCACAAGAAGCGGTGAGAGGGTAATCCTGGTCATAGTGAACAAGATTTTGTTTGGTTGATTCATAAAAGGGCATGCTTGATGTCAGTTTGGAATAAACCAACTCTTCTTAAACGAAGGGTTGGTTTTTTTATTTGCATAACAAATATTGAAGAGGTGGGTAAAATGGCAAAATGCAATAACCTGGTATTAATGTGTATGGACCACCGGTTTCAGTCTTTTACGCATTCATGGTTAAAGATCCGGGGTTTTGACGGGCAGTATGACGTAATTTCAGTGGCCGGTTCGTCTTTGGCTTTAATTAATGATACTGAACACAGAACAATGATTTTAAACAATATTAACCTTGCCATAAGCAAGCATGGTGTAAAAAGAATTATTATTTTCCACCATGAAGACTGTGCTGCTCTGGGAGACATCTGCATGGAAACCAGGGAACAGGTAAAATTGCACCATGAAAAAATGAACCAGGCAGAAAGAATTATTATAAATAATTTCCCCTACCTGGAAATAGAGAAGTATTTTGTCAGCCATAAGGGAGTGTTTTACCCTGCAGGTTTTAAAGATGGTTGTGACATTGCTAAAGCATAGTGGTGAAAAGAATTGTCAGTCAGATTAATTGGCGAGCTCATTATTATTACGGATGTCGTTACCTTTGACTATTATGCAAAATGCGCTGGCACACCGTCAAACACCGAGGACCGGTGATAGAAATGGAGGGAAGAATTGATTGAAAGTAATGCTAACCGGTAACGCCGCAATTGCCAGAGGTGCTTATGAATATGGCGTTACCCTGGCTGCGGGCTACCCCGGCACACCCAGCACAGAGATTCTGGAAAACCTGTCAGGGTACAAAGAGGTATACAGCGAATGGGCGCCCAATGAAAAGGTGGCCCTTGAAGTTGGTATCGGTTCAGCCATGGCAGGAGCCAGGACTCTGGTAACCATGAAACATGTAGGGGTCAATGTGGCTGCCGATCCGTTGCTCACAGCCGCATATACCGGAGTGAACGGAGGGCTGGTAGTGGTTTCCGCTGATGACCCTGGTATGCACAGCTCCCAAAACGAACAGGACAACAGGTATCTGGCCAGATTTGCCAAAATGGCCATGCTGGAACCGTCGGACAGCCAGGAAGCCAAGGATATGGTTGGCCTGGGCCTGGAAATCAGTGAGCTGTTTGATATTCCCGTAATGCTGCGCACCACCACCCGGATTAACCACTCCCAGACACTGGTGGAATTAGGACAGCCGCAGACAAGGGAAATAAAGCCTTATAATAGGGAAATAAAAAAATACCTGATGGTTCCTGCCTTTGGCCGCTTGCGCAGGATAAGCCTCGAGGAAAGACTGGCAAATATGGCAGAATACAGTGAACATGCTAAAGTTAATTATATTGTGCATGGCAGACGGGATGTCGGTATTATAACAAGTGGGATTAGCTACCAGATAGTACGGGAAGTATTACCCGACGTTTCAGTATTAAAATTGGGAATGACCAATCCTATTCCTGGCAAGCTAATTAAAGAATTTGCCTCAAATGTAGATTCTCTTTATGTGGTGGAAGAACTTGAGCCATATTTACAGGAACAAATCAATATGTTGGGTATAAAAGTTGTCGGAAAAGAGCTTTTCCCATTGACCGGAGAACTTAGCCAGGGTCTGGTGAGGCGTAAGTTTATTGAAGCCGGGGTACTACAAGGGGAGCCGCAGGGGGAGGATATGACCGCAGGCTTGCCCCAGCCTCCGCTTCGCCCGCCGGTCTTGTGCGCCGGATGTCCGCACCGGGGAGTGTTTTATATTTTAAACCAATTGAAACTTACGGTTACGGGAGATATAGGGTGTTACACGTTGGGTGGAATGCCGCCTCTGGAAGGGATAGACAGTTGCGTGTGCATGGGCGCCAGCATTGGCATGGCTCACGGTATGGATAAAGCCGTACCTGGTTTTAAAGGCCGAACAGTTGCTGTAATCGGTGACTCAACCTTCGTGCACTCGGGTATCACCGGGCTGCTGAATGCCGTGTATAACGGAAGCGACATAACTGTTATTATATTGGACAATCGCACTACTGCAATGACGGGACACCAAGACCACCCGGCCACAGGAAGAACTCTGATGGGCAAGCATGCACCCGAGTTGGACCTGGCCATGCTGTGCAGGTCCCTGGGAGTGGTACAGGTGGAACAGGTGGACCCGCTGGACCTGGCCCGCCTTAAAGAGGTAATCAGGACCGAGGTGGCTGCGCCGGGAATATCGGTAATTATTGCCCAGAAGCCCTGCATGCTGCTAAAAAGTGCCTTCAGGAAAACTCCTGTGCAAGTTATTGCTGAAAAGTGCAAGGGATGTAAATTATGCCTGAAATTGGGCTGTCCTGCCGTTTCGGTTAGAGATAAGGTTGCCACGGTAAATGCCGTTGAATGTACGGGTTGTGAACTTTGTTTACAGGTCTGTAGCAGTGGAGCAATAAAAGGTGGGAAAAACAATGCTTAAACCGTTGAATATTCTAATGGTGGGCGTAGGCGGCCAGGGGACCATCCTGGCCAGCAAGGTGTTGGCGGCTGCCGCCCGGGCGGTGGGCTATGACGTAAAAGTGTCCGAGATACACGGCATGGCCCAGCGAGGCGGTAGCGTAGTGACCCAGGTTCGCTTGGGAGAGAAAGTTTATTCACCACACATATCAGAGGGTGAAGCAGATTATATAATGGCGTTTGAACAGCTGGAGGCGTTGCGCTGGCTAGCTTACCTTAACCCCGAAGGCACTATATATATAAACGATCAGCAGATTTACCCGGTTCCCGTGTTAGCCGGCACGGCCGAATACCCTGAAGGTATTATTCAATCAATCAGGGAGCGGGTAAAAAACTTGGTGGTGCTGGAAGGTTTCAGACTTGCCGCGGAATCAGGCAGCGGAAAAGCGGTAAACGTGGTAATGCTTGGCGCATTGGCGCCAAAGCTTCAAATAGAAGAGGCGCACTGGCGGAAGGCCATTGCGGATAATGCTCCGGCCCGCTTCCTGACAATAAATAACACTGCGTTTGATGCAGGCTTGAAAGCCGTTTACCCAGGTTTTTATGATTGAACAATTTCCCTTTCACCCTGGAATAAATTTTTGGAGGTATATTTATTATGATTCACCCGCTTGTTGGCATAGTCATGGGCAGTGATTCGGACCTTAATGTGATGAAAGATGCCGCTTCCCTGTTAAGTGAACTTTCTATACCCCATGAAGTAATCATATCGTCTGCGCACCGTGCGCCGGAAAGGACCATGCAGTACGCAGCCAATGCAGCAAACAAGGGCTTAAAAGTAATTATAGCAGGGGCGGGCAGCGCGGCTCATCTTGCCGGTGTGATTGCTTCTCATACTACCCTGCCGGTAATCGGTGTGCCAATATATTCAGGAGCTTTAAAAGGTTTGGATGCACTTTATGCAACAGTGCAGATGCCTCCCGGGGTGCCCGTGGCAACTGTTGCCATCAACGGTGCAAGAAATGCTGGGATACTGGCTGCACAGATACTGGCTGTTAGTGACCCGGATATACACTCAAAGATTAAAAGCTTGAAAACAAAAATGGCTGAACAAGTGTGCCAAAAATCAACTGACCTTGAGAGATTAGGAATAGATGGGTATATTGCGGCAAAGTTAAAGATTTAATTGCAGGTTTAGTAAAGAGAATTGTAACCAACTCTTCATTTTAATGAGGGGTGGTTCTTATTTTTTCTAAGGGAAGGACTGTTGGTTCTTAATAATGGTAAAATTCATTTTATCAACTGGTAAGCTGATGCTTATAACCTTCTCAGTTGTTTCCCTGGCTTTAACTTTATACCGAAGCATGGTTTATACCGTGGAAAAAGAGATTGTGCACCCCTCAATTTTTTTAGCCGCGCTATTCATATCCATTGCAGTGGTGGGTTTATATACAGGTTACCGTTTAAAGGCGCTACATTGGCGGTTCCCGTTGGCATTCGCACTCATATTTTTGGGAATGGCTTTATTTTCGGCACGGGGCTTTAAATCAGCGCTATTCCATTATTTTATTGTTTATATTCTTTTTATACTGGTCGGACTTGTAATATCAAAATACTTTCATCCTCAAAATTACAATAAATGAGAAAAACATACACGGGGTTAAGCTCTGCAAAGCCGTTTAACATTGTTATTGCTTTTACCGGGCACCGCTCCCCGGACACACCCCGCAGCCGCTGCAGTCCGATGTTTCAAGGCTGGCAATATAGCTTGACTTTGCCAGTCCCCCGGTATAGTTTGGTGCTTAAGGTCCCGTTTGCATCTGTTTCAGATATATAAACGGTAATATAACGGGCATAACGTTTAAAGACACTCAGTACGGATTTAAGGTGTTTACCAGATTTTGCGCAGCTTGTTTTTAATAAGATGGAAATAGACGGTTTTTCCTTTGATGTAGAAATGTTGCTTGTTGCCAAAATTATATGTAAAATTACAATATGTAAATAGTCTAAATAAGGAGTAAATAAATGTAAAAAATGGGGGGATTGGAATTTCACCGGGTATTGTAAGGGATTTTTTTAGCAATAACTGGGTCCTTATATTTTTTATTTATGGTTTGTCTTTTTTCCTGATGGGTTTTAGCATTGCCCTACATGCCAGGCAGAGCAGTAGTCTCCGCCTTAGCAGCTATTTGCTCTTGCTGGCGGGCTTTGGCATTTTGCACGGAATTTCGGAGTGGATTTATGTTTATTTCTCTCCAGGGTTTGCGGCGGGAGGCTGGAAGATTTATACCGGGACTGTTATAAGCAGTGGTCACGCCATTCTTGCGGCCATTTCCTTCACATTTTTGTTTTCTTTCGGGATGGCTCTCATAGTTAACACCCTGGGGTGGCAGAGGTGGCTAAAATGGTTGCCTTTTTTGTTTTTAGGGGTATGGATATGGATTTTTATTTTTAAAACCCCTGTAAAAACGGGGGCCGAATCCGAGTGGCTCAGGTATGCGGAGATAGCTTCCAGGTATTTTCTGGCTCTTCCGGGAGCCATACTGTCATCCATAGGACTATACCTTCAACGCGGAGAAGTAAGGGGGCTATATTACCCGGCGCTTGAGAGGTTGCTGATGGGAGCCTCCGCTGTATTTGCCATATATGCTCTGGTCGGGGGGCTGGTTGTCCCTTATGCAGGTTTTTTCCCAGCCAGCATTATTAATGCCGATGTACTTTTAGAACTTGGTTTGCCGGTTCAGCTCTTGAGGGCAGGGACCGGCGTATTCATAGCTTATTTTGTAATAAGAAGCCTCGATTTATATGAAATAGAAAACAGGAAGCACTTAAAATATTTGCGTGAAAGGGAAATTATCTGGCTGGAAAAAGACCGTATCCGGCGTGATCTACATGATGGCGTCATACAGGCCATTTACGGTTTATCCCTGAGACTGGACCAGGCTTTAAAATTGTTGAAAAAAGACCAGGCGGCCAGCGAGGTCCTGCTGAATGAGCTGAAAGGACGGGCCGATATCATAATATCCCAGTTGAGGGGGTATTTACAGGAATTAAAGCCTTCCCCCGGTTTACCCGGAAAGGCTGTTATAATTGTAGAGGATTTGCTGGCGGATTTTACGGCTTCAACAGGATTTATTCCTTTTTTTCGCTGCTGGGGCCACCAGGAAAAAAATATGACCGCTGAGCAGGCAAGTCATTTTTATCATATAGCCTCAGAAATATTGAGCAACATCCGGCGTCATGCCGGGGCAGGTAAAGTGGAGGTAAATCTTAATCTGGGGCACAGGGGAGTGAGCCTTTTGGTCAGAGATAACGGGGTGGGTTTTATTCCCGTAAAAATCGCTCCCCAGGGAATGGGTTTGGATAATATCCGCGTCCGGGCCGCCCTGGGGGGAGGTTGGGTGAATGTAGACAGTGTTCCGGGACAGGGAACTGAAGTTACCTTCTGGCTGCCCTACGAGGCCAATGAGGGGAGGGAAAGCCTTGGCCGTTAGAGTTATGCTGGTAGATGACCATACTGTGGTGCGTGAAGGTTTGAAGGTCCTTCTGGAGTCAGAAGAAGGCATAGAAATCGTGGGTGAAGCCGATCGGGGGGAAAATGTGCTGGAGGTTGCTGCAGCCACCAATCCACAGGTTGTTATTATGGACCTGCGGCTGCAAAAGATGAGCGGGGTTGAGGTCACCAGAATTCTAAGTGAGAAATTCCCGGATATAAAAGTTATTATCCTCAGCATGTATGATGAAGAGGATATGGTTATACAGGCGCTTAAAGCGGGGGCAACAGGATATGTTCTTAAAAGGGCCGGGGTGGAAGAGTTGGTAAAGGCAATCCGCCTGGCCGCCCGTGATGAGACCTACCTGGATCCTGCCATAGCCAGGAGAGTGGTTGACAGCCTGCAGAAAGAAAATTTATCCGATAAGAACAGGCGGTTGGAAAGTGGTGCCGAACTAACTCCCCGGGAAAATGAGATACTGCGTCTGGTGGCCGGTGGATGTACCAACGCCGAGATAGCCGGTAAGCTTTTTATAAGTGTTAAAACCGTGCAGGCCCATCGCGCTAATCTTATGCAAAAACTTGGCATACATGACAGGGTGGAGCTGGTGAAATATGCCATTAAAAAAGGGCTGTTAAGCCTGGAAGAAGAGGCGGACAGATAAGACGCACTTTTATAGAGTGTTATACCTAGGTTGCAGGACCTAGATAAAAATAGGAACTTCAATTTATGGGCCGTTCCCCTTCTATCTTATATAGTAAAGGTAGATACCATAATCTAATAGAAAGGGGGGCACCGGGATGATGGCAATCTTACGTGATAAGCGTTTAAGTGTGGTTTGGACCCTATTTAGAGTCTGGCTGGGCTGGCAGTGGCTACACGCCGGGTTGAACAAAATTAACGACCCCAAATGGATGGAGGGCGGAGCAGCATTAAAGGGATACTGGGCAAAAGCCCTGGGTGTTTTGCCCAATACCACACCTTCTATTAAATATGGCTGGTACGGTTCTTTTATCCAGGGCTTACATGACGGAGGACACTTTACGTGGTTTGCCAAACTGGTGGTATACGGGGAAATATTAACGGGCATCGCTCTGATACTGGGTGTTACCACTATATTTGCACTTTCGGCGGGAGCTTTTATGAATCTTAATTACATGCTGGCGGGCAGCGCCAGTTCAAACCCTGTAATGTATACACTTTCCATTTTGCTTCTTATTGCAGGCCCTGTAGCCTACTATTACGGACTTGACCGCTTACTCATTCACTACTACAGAGTTTATAGAGGCAAACGCCTCTATCCCGGAAGCCAGCCAATTAGCTAATCGAATACTTGTTAAAAAGGCTGTTGGTTTAATCCAACAGCTTTTTTTATATAAGAAATAATGCTCTTGGATAACTTGAAAGCTAACTATAGGGCAGGCTTAGAATAACAGCCCCATATCCTGGCGATCTCTCTGACTGAAACTGGCTCTAAAACTCGTGGCTAATGGAATATCGACCGGCCTCGAAAGCCACGTCCTGTGGCTCTCGGCCTTTCGTCTGCATCCAGCAGCCGAATCGATATTCCATAAGCCATCTTCATTAAGAGCCAGTATCAGTCCTCGAAAAGCAAGCACACGGGACTGCTATTCACCGCCCCGATGAATGTCTTTTGAAAGCCAAACTAAAGTGTCGCCCGAAGGGTGAATTTCTTCTTCGATTTGCAGGGGCATTGCCTGATGTTTATTTTTTCTTTCCCGACACTATCAGCTTAACCAGTTCACCTGCCGTTGCCGGGGGGACCTGGTAGTTTTCACGTTTTGTCAACTTAAGGGCTCCTATGGGGCAGGTAGTTGAGCAAAGGCCGCAGCCTATGCATTTTTCGGGGCTAAGCTCTGCAAAGCCGTTTACCATTGCAATTGCTTTCACCGGGCACCGCTCCCCGGCGCACACCCCGCAGCCGCTGCAGTCCGATGTTTCAAGGCTGGCAATATAGCTTGACTTTGCCAGTCCCCCGGTATAGTTGTGTTCGGTAATAAGCCTTAAAAAGTGACAGCAGCAGGAGCAGCAGTTGCAGACAAACACAAGCCTATCCGCCATATTACTGCCGGTGTGTACCAGCCCTGCCTCTTCGGATCTTTTTAATACCTCGGCGGCCTCTTCCCGGGTTATTATTCTTGCCATACCCCTCTCGGACAGGAACCTTGCCGCCCCGTCAAAGGACAGGCAGACATCCAGAGGCTTGTCACACCTTCCGGTGGAAACCCGGCAGGGACAGTTTGCCACCGCGATTGTTTCCACCTTTTTCATCATTTCAGACACTACTTCGTAAGGCAGTATCTCATATTCTTCGGTCAGGGACTCTTCGGCAGGAAAAACCCTGTTCCAGGGGGGCTTGGCAGATGCTATTTCAGCGGCCATAGCCTTCATGTAGTATGCGTGCCATAATTCAGCAAGCCTTTTCTGAGTTTCGCTGTCCATGCCTTTCATGATTGGATATTCAAACAGGCCGGGGTATATGGGGAGAAGGGCATAGGCCGGTTCTCCGTCCAGCTTCTTGGCCAGAATAGACCCCCGGTTAGCCATTTCCTCAAGCTTCTTGAGAGCCTCTTCTGCCGGGACTTCTGCTCTTTCGGCAACCTCGCTAAGCTTTTTAAGTCTGAAGTCCAGAGCAACGGCCAGTTCCACCTCTTCAGACTTAAAAAGTATTTTAAGTATTTCCATGAATTCCTCTGCCATGGGAGCCCCCATGGGGTGTGCGTCAAGTATTCTCTGCAGGCTGTGGTAGTGGTGCATATTCACTAACCTCCCAACCAATAATAGTATTTTTATTTTACTATAAAATCATTTAAAGAAGCTGCAATTTAAAGGCAAAAATTACAGTAAGGAAAACCTTTTTTTTCAACAGGAATTGAGTTAATATGGGTATTTTTCATGAATCTATAACATTTGCCATCCTTTTTGCATTGAACTAATATGTTTTATAAAATAAATTGTTTGTTAGGGTGTATTCCCAAAAGTGTTTTGAACATAAGAAATCAGAGGAAAGGGTGGAATTATGAAAAAAGTATTAATTCTTGGTTTCGCATTGTTTCTTGCTGTTATCCTTGCTACCTCTGCTTTTGCTAATGAACCGGGTGAATATGTGCTTTACGGGAATCAGTATAAGGGCAGCATTAGTTTCGGAACCCATGGGTACAGCTGGTATTCAGAAGATGGTAGCGGCCCATTGCCGGAAATTATTCAAGAACTGATTAATAAAATAAAAAATAAGGATTTGATTAATAATACTACCACTGAGGAAGTCATCACCCCCGAGCCGTTAATCGACAGCGGGCTGCAGGACCAGCTTGCGGGTGAAATTGGTGATGCCGGTGAGCCTGTTATAGTTGATGGGGCATATGACGAAAACAGCTCCCAACAGGGCGTCGAAGAAGGGCTCTGGGAGGAATATTATGACAGTGAGGGAAATATATATCACTATAATACTGCCCAGTGGCTACAGGACTACGATAGTGACGGCCAGTGGCATTTCTATAAGGATGCCAAAGGCGTATTGCACTTCTATTATGTAGATCCGGACTATGATGGCCAGTGGGTCCGGTATAAGGATGAAAACCAGGTTGTGCAGTACCGTTATGAGGTAATAGGATTGGATTAGGGATTAGGGATTAGGGATTGCACGGGTGAAATGCAGTTATTGAATTTAATTCCCAATTCCCAATTCCGGACCCGTAAATAATGCTTTAAAGAAAGCTAGTCGGAGTATGCCGGGTGGGCGTAACAGTAGTCGCAGCCGGTAAAACACTTTTTAGGGGGCCAGCCCCCTAAATCAATGGATTTTGTACAGCCGCACAGCTGCCTTTTTCGGGCATGAGATAAATCGGCCGGCTCTTTATCGGGGTGTGTTTTTTGCAGTGTCTGACCGTCAATGCAGCTTGTCTTCTCAAAGCCGGGCACACTGCAGGCGAATATATTAACATTATTTTTTTCTTCCAGTCTCTTTAGCCAGGTTTTAAATTTTTCCCTTTCTTCCGTGGTGGGTGGAATTATGGTACAGCCCATCATCCTGAATCTTTGATCAACTTTTTTATGTGTGTTTTTTTCCAGAAAGCTAAAGCTGAAGTCCTTTATACCAAATCCGGAGGCAGTCTCAACAACTAAAGGCAGGTATTTAATATTAGAAAATAAATTTCCCTCACTGTCTGTAAGCCTTACGATGGGATCAAATCTGATTCTTATTCTTTCCGGCAATCCGGCCAGTGTAATTACTTCCGGCAGGGCCTTCAGAGAATCCTTGCAGGAAGGGGCCTGGGGTTCAAGGATAAGAGGTTTCCCGTTTGCTTTTTTTCCTATAACCATACCGCCCACCCCGGTAATAGTTATTTGAGCCGATATTTGAATGCCGTTATTTTGAAGATTCAATAGAAAGCCTTTTAAAGGGTCGGACAGCAGCGACCTTGGATGTTTGGTCAACAGTACCAGTGTATGAATTTCAATTCCCCGATCAAGCCTTTTATGTACTTCTTTAATAATTTCTTCAGGGTAGTACTTCGGCATGTCAGTCATCCTGGAAGCTGTTAAAACTACCTTCTTTTTCCGATTATCTATTTCTATAGGTTTCCCATCGAAAAGAGACAAATTATTTTCACCCCCCGGATGATGGTGTCTTGATATTATATATTTTAAAATAAAAAATTGGATTCCTGCCAAAATTGGAAGGCAATAAACGGATATTAACTACCCCTTTTATTGTTTATAATTTTCTAAAGGGAGTAGGTAAATATGAGCAAAGATAAATACTTTTCCGGAAAAGCAAAGAAATTGGATGCTGAGGTATGCTGGCAGGCTTTATTGAGCCGTGATAAGGAGTTAGATGGTTCTTTTGTTTACGCTGTCCGCTCAACCGGGATTTACTGCCGGCCTTCCTGTAAATCAAAGCTTCCCCGCAGGGAGCAGGTGGCTTTTTACAGTCTGCCTGAAGCTGCTGAGCAGGCGGGTTTTCGCCCCTGCCTTCGCTGTGAGCCGCAGCGATTAGAATATTTAGATCCTCTGGTCAGGCTGGTCCAACAAGTCTGTAATATAATTCAAAAGCACGACTTTAATATGCCCCTTACGCTTGCTGATCTTGGTAAACGTATACATATGAGTCCCCACTATTTACAAAAAGCATTTAAAAAGCTTATGGGTATTACGCCAAAACAGTATGTGGATGCCTGTCGTTTAAAGCGTCTTAAAGAATCAATAAATGAAGGCAAAGACGTTACCGGTGCTCTTTATAATGCAGGCTATAGCTCCAGCAGCCGCCTATATGAAAAAGCACCTTCCCGCCTTGGTATGACACCCGGATCTTACCTTCGGGGAGGCAGGGGGATGCAGATAGCTTTTACTATTACAGACAGCCCTTTAGGCCGTTTGCTTGTGGCTGTCACTAATAGGGGAGTCTGCTCCGCAAGCCTTGGGGATGAGGATGCTGCTTTGATTAAGGACCTTTATAAAGAATACCCTGAGGCCGGAATCAGGCGTGATGAAGAGTATCTTGGTAAAACCGTGGAAACCTTTTTTAATTTCTTATCAGGCTGGCAGCCTCATTTAGATCTTCCAATAGACTTACAGGTTACCGCTTTTCAGTGGAGGGTATATGAACAGCTGCTGGCCATTCCTTACGGGAGCACCCGGAACTACGAAGAAATAGCAAAAGCAATAAGTGAGCCCAAAGCTGTCCGTGCTGTGGCCAGGGCAGTGGCAGGAAACCCGGCGGCAATATTGATACCCTGCCACAGGGTAATAAGGAAAAACGGCAGTCTCGGGGGGTACCGCTGGGGAATAAAGCGAAAAGAGAATCTTCTGGAACTGGAAAAGAAGATATCTTCGGGTAGGGAGATCGAATAATCCTATTTCCTAATTAAAACCTTTGCATATTCAATGCAGAACTGCATATCCTTTTTTCCAAGCTTTGCTTTTGTATATTTCTTTTTTGAGTTGATTTCAGATACTTTTTTAAGCATTTCTGCAGCATCTTCATTTGCTATGTCAGTTATTCTTTTAAAGCCAGCCTCAAATAATATTCTTGAAAAAACTGCTCCTACACCATTTATTCTAACCATGTCACATAAAGAAAACAATTCTAAAGCTTCCTTCTTGGAAATACCTGCTATATTACATATAATATTTAATTCCCTAAAACCATTTGACAATTCATAAACATCTTTTGATGTTTTGATGCTTCTTTCAAAAAGTTTATTTTTCACATCAGGCAAGATACCAGGGAAATCGGCTATCGGGACTGGTTTCTGAATAAAGCTCCCAATCTCTCTTTTCAAAATTGTTATATATTCATTAGAAATTCCTGTTTTTGTTAATAACGATTTATGCTTTTGAGGATTGCTCATGCTTTTATAGAGCTCATCAAGATTTGTAATACCACAGGCAAAAAGTCTTTCAAATTTATCGTCGATATTATCCTGTAAGATCCTTCGTCCTGGTAAAAGATCCTTTTTTTTTAACATTTCCTTGTATTCAAACAAAGAAATACTATTTAATTCGACCCCATAGCTCAAATTATTTCACTCCAATAAATTAAGTATTTGTATAAAATCCGTCGGTGATTCATTAACTATCATTATACCATTTTTAACCTTTATAGCGATGTCATAGCTATACATAAACAACAACAATGAGTAATGGGGCTGTTACTTTACTTTTCCTTTATCCGAACGGATATAAACTTTTTAAAAGACTGCCGGTAACCAAAATTCAAAAGCAGATTGTACATGATGTTCACCCTTGATTTTGTTAACCTTTTTATTATACTTTTCCACGAGTAAAAGTTGCCTCTGAATTGGTGGTAACCTTCCAACAATTGCTGAGGTGTAAAGTGTTCAGGTTGAAATGATATGCCTGAACCTTTGAGCCATTCGATATACGTGTGGAGCATTTGGAGTATTAACTGTTATTGCTACTAGGTCAAATTTTTCAAACGGGACTGATTGTGAATATTCATCAACTAATTTTATTTGGAACCCGGCAGGAACAAATCCGGCGAGGTAAGGCATGGTTAACTGTGTAAAGTTATTGAGCTGTTTTGCTCGAAACTTGTTAATTTCCGTATTTTCAGGTGTAACCATAAGTAACGTCGGCATTGTTTCTCCTTCGTCCTGTATTAGTTAAGATTTTAACTCCAAGGAGCGATACGTTTTATAGGAAAACTCCCAACGATCATACAGCATAATCAAAAATACCGGTATAAAATATCTCAGTATGGTAAAAAAATGATTCCAGCGGTGATAGAAAAGCCATCCTTTATAGTAGGAGTACAGTGCAAAAGATACGCCTATAAAAGCAATAACGGCGAATGCCAGCGGCTTTAGCCGATTGGGTATTCTAGGAATGAATACTGCGCAGAGTACAGCCAACACATCCCCGGAAAGGAGATCCGTAAAACGGCAGTCGGCCATTATATCCTCAAATACACCGGGTCTGAATTGATACATCTTGAATAAAGGTAGTGCAAATGTAGCGCCGACCCACATGATTATGGTATGTGAAAAGAAAAGCAAACGGGCCGGATAGGGAATGGGGGGATCGTACCTGGTGATGCTCGGGGTTAAGTACGCATAGAAACGGAACACGGCTACATAGGCCACAGCAGAATAGGCCAGGCTCCACTTTATATATTTCAAGTATCCCAACTTTAAGAAAACAATTTCTAATAGTATAAATAATATTGCGAATGGAAGCGATGTTTTCCAGGGCTGTTCTTTCCTGGCATAATGGACAAATATTATTAAGGTAAAGGGTAGAATTAACGTATCTGCCAGTATAATGCCCAGTTCATTTTCATAGATGGGATTTGTTGACAAATGTGTGGTAAACTTATACAGCCCAAGCAGCAGGTTGAATGAAACCTCCACCAAATCTGCGCTAAAGACACCGAGCGCATACGCGGTTACAATGGAATGCCAGGAGAGATGACTATTTCGAAGCAAAATAACCATCCATACTGAAATAACTGCTAACATAATAATATACAACATGCACACCACTCCACAATATATCAACTTTTATAGTATGAAGAAGATATAAATATTTATTCGCCATTTCATAAAACAGTTTTCAATGCCCTGTGTGTCCAGAGGTATTTGTGATATTATAAATAAACATATACTTTATTTAATTTATCGATAAGGGTGGTTGTCTTGCAGACATTGGACTCGACTGATCTCTTCATCTTAAAGTCGCTTCAGGAAAATGCCCGCTCTACCTACCAGGATATTGCTTTAAAACTTGGTGTTTCCCGGGTCACCATACATGAAAGAGTGCGCAAACTTACTGAAAGCGGTGTATTGCAGGGGTTTCACGCCCGGGTAAATGCCAAAATTATAGGCTATCCTGTTATGGCAATAGTCGGTTTAATTACCATCCAGGGGAGCGAGGCCTACCGCACCATGGAGGAGTTGAAGCGATATCCCGAGGTGGAAGAAATACACGTTGTGACGGGGCGGTACGATTATCTTGTCAAAGTTCGGGCAAAGGACAATGAGGATCTTCAACGAATCATTTTCAATAAAATTGATCAGGTTTATGGCTTTCAGCGGGCCGAGACAATGATGGTGCTTTCCTCGCCGGTGGAAAAGTGCGGAATCGATATGCGCCAGGTGGTCAATGACATCCAGGGGACTTAACATAACAAATGTATAGCAAAATGGGAAAGTGTTTTTCGAAAGGTAGTTGACTAAGCTTATGTACTATGCTAATATAAAGCCATACAAAGATGTAGTTGTCATAAACACAAATGACTCGGGCGATAGCTTGAAATGGGTTTTAAACAATAAGGATGGTACGTGGTTGTATAAAGCGGCGAAGACGCCTTTCGGAGGGGAAACACCCTGCGAAAGGCTTTTTTTGTTAAGAAGACAATAGAGAACAGGGCAAAATATATTTTTTAGGATTAGTTTGTTTTCAGGGCTGAAAATAGGCATAGAGGCCTTTTTCGGTATTACAAACACATTAAAGCAAGGGCGCTATCTACAGGGCAGTGATGCTCTGTCGAGAAGCGCTTTTTTTGTTTCATTTTGCTTAGGTGATGCGCATTGTTTTAAAAAAGCTGATGCACAGCGTGGCAAAACTTGGTGTAAAAAGGTGGTGGTGGGATTGAACCTCTACAGCAAGGGGCGGAAACAACGTTAGTTTATTATTAATTAAATTCAAATAAGGAGTTGATTTTGTATGACACTTTCTGAAGTGACGTCCCTGGTACGTGAAAAAGGGATCCGTTATCTCATGGTGTCATTTGTGGAAATGAACGGGATCAGCCGGGCAAAACTTGTGCCGGTTGAAACTCTGGAGGATGTGGCTTCCGATGGAGTTGGCTTTGCGGGCTTTGCGGCCGGCGACCTGGGTCAGGATCCTCACGACCCGGACATTATGGCCATCCCGGATTTTTCATCGCTGCATGTCCTGCCCTATCAGCGGGAGATTGCCTGGGTTGCCTCAAACCTATATGTCAACGGCCAGCCATGGCCCTATTGCCCACGAACAATTCTGACCAATATGCTGAAGAAAGTCAGCGACAGGGGATACCGCCTGATGGTGGGGATGGAGCCCGAATTCTTCCTGGTGCGGCGGGAAAACGGCTACCTCGTGCCCTTTGACCCGCTGGACAGCTCTGCCAAGCCCTGTTACAACCAGCAGGCTCTGAGCCGGAACCTTGGCTTTGTGACCCGGCTGGTAGATATAATGAACGAACTGGGCTGGGGGGTTTACCAGTGCGATCATGAAGACGCCAACAGTCAGTTCGAAGTTAACTGGCAGTACTCCGAGGCCTTGAACCAAAGCGATCGCTTAACCCTGGCCAAATTTTTAATCCGGAGCCTGGCGGAACAGCAGGGATTTACAGCCACTTTCATGCCCAAGCCGTTTAAAAATCTGACAGGAAACGGCTGTCATTATCACATGAGTCTCTGGGATGCCGAGGGCGGTACCAACCTTCTCCTGGATCGCAGTGACTCCCAGGGCCTTTCACAGACTGCATACTGGTTTATAGGCGGGCTTTTGAAGCATGCCCGGGCGCTGGCCGCCATCACTTCACCCACCGTCAACTCCTATAAGCGGCTGGTATCCCGGCCCACCACATCAGGGGCGACCTGGGCGCCGGTGTATATCACCTATGGCGGAAATAACCGCACCGTGATGATCCGGGTCCCGGCTGCGGGCCGCATCGAAAAGCGCACCGTGGACGGTGCGGCAAATCCGTATCTTGCAGTAACGGCAATACTGGCGGCGGGACTGGACGGGATCGAAAACCGTATCGATCCAGGTCCGCGCTTTGAGGAAAACACTTACACTTACACGGTGGAGGAACTGCAGGGCCGCGGGATTAACGTGCTTCCGGCCAACCTGAATGTGGCGCTGGATGAACTGGAAGCGGATGAGGTTTTGTGTGAGGCTCTGGGAAGTGACTACATGAAGCTTTACCTTAAGGTCAAGCGCCGGGAGTGGGATGAGTACCACAACACCGTTTCAGACTGGGAGGTAGAGCGCTACCTGACGGCAGGATAGCGGCAGATCAGAATATTTTCGACAACATTTTAAGCTTGAAAGGTATAGGAGGGAGAAGGATGTGCGGCATAGGAGGTGTTCTTTTCAAAAATGGCACCGGTAAGGTCGGCGCCGATCTGGAAAGGCTGATCTATGGAATTCGCCATCGTGGTGAAGATTCCAGCGGCGTCGCCATTTTTAGTGCTAAGGAAAAGGCTGGTGAAAACGATGTCCTGCTGATCAACGTCCGGGTTGAAAACGGTAAAACAGAAGACGTATTCTCTGTTGTTGAAGACCTTCTGAAAAAGGCGGGCGGAGAGGTCCTGGAAGCCTGGACAAAGGGTACTATCATGAGCATTCGCGCTTTATACGGAGGATCTAAACTGGACCTGTGCTATGAACTGGACAGGCGCAAGGTCCAGACCATCAGTATCGGTAATCAATTGAGGATCTACAAGGATCTCGGAACATCCGACCAGCTTGATCAGATATATAACTATCGTAGTTTTGAAGGTACTCATGGTATCGGCCACGCCCGGCTGGCTACCGAGAGCATGGTCAGCCCCGACCGGGCACATCCTTTTTGGGCCTATGGCTTTAGCGATGTGGCAATTGTTCACAACGGCCAGCTGACGAATTACTGGAAGCTCAGAAGGAAATTTGAAATGTGGGGCTACCAGTTCCGCACTGATAACGATTCTGAGCTGATTGCAATATATATTGCCCATCACCTGAAGAAGGGCATGAAGCTCCAGGATATACTGGAACAAAGCCTCAGTGACCTGGATGGGACTTATACCTTCCTGGTGTCAACACCAACGGAGATTGGCTTTGCCAAGGATAAACTGGCGGCCAAACCCCTGGTTTATGTAGACCTGGAAGACAGGGTGGTGCTGGCTTCCGAGGAAATAAGCCTGCAGGCCCTGCTCCCGGACCTGGAAAACGTCACTGTAGTGGAGCCGCCGCCATATATTGCCGGCACATGGTCCGTAACGGGGGAGCATAGCATTACAAAATTAACTTATCAGGCGGTGGGGCTGGAATGATATATCTTGATGCAGAAAAGTTATCTGTAACTGAAATTAACCGGGCTTTAAGGGAATCGGTAAAAACAGGAGAGGAAGTGGAGGTCTTAAACCCCCGGGCGAGGCACCACCTGGGGGTGGGTATCCTCGGAGAACTGCAGATGACCATTCGCGGCAGCGCAGGCTATTTCTGCGGCTGCCTCAACGAAGACGTCAAACTCCGGGTGGAAGGCAGTGTCGGCTGGTTTTCAGCCGACAATATGATGTCGGGGGAATTCATCGTTGAGCGCAACGCCGGCAGTTGTGCCGCGCCGGGCATGCGCGGCGGCACCCTGGTGGTCAAAGGGCATATGGGTTCCCGTCCCGGGCAGGTCATGAAAGGCGGCACTATTATTGTCGGCAGAAACAGCGGCTTTATGACAGGGTTTATGATGATAAACGGAACCATCGTGGTACTCGGCAATGCCGGTGACCTGTTAGGACACTATATGGTGGGCGGCACCATTTATGTAGGCGGCGAAGTGGAAAGTTTGGGAGTAGACGTTAAAGAAGAGGTTTACACAGATGAAGATGATTTTTACCTCAGCGATTTGCTGCGCCGCTACGGTCTGCAAAAACCGCCTGCCTTCCGCAAGTTTGTTTCTGCTCAAAAGCACCACCGGTATGGAAAGAGGGTGAGTGAAAGTGAGTAATTCACAATTATGGAATAATGATGTCCGCAAGCAAATTCATGAGAGGGCGCGTCTGGGCCACAATATAATCGAAGGATTTGGCAGCAAGCGACCGATTCCCTCATTTGATGACCTTACCTTCCTGGCCGCTGCTTTAAGCCGTTTGTGTATTGATGTGCATAGGGAGGAATGCGACACCGCCACGGTCCTGGGAGCGCGGTTTGCCAAACGGCCGCTGAAGCTGGAAACACCGATCATCATTGCGCCCATGAGCTACGGCGCTGTTTCCAAGGAAGTCAAGATGGCCTTTGCCAGGGCCTCTACCCTGGCCGGAACGGTGGATAACACCGGCGAAGGCGGTATGCTTGAAGAAGAAAGACAGTTGGCCAGGAGTTTGATCTACCAGTGTACCCCAGGGCGCTATGGCTTTAGCCCGCGGGACTTACAGCGGTCGGATGCCGTTGAGCTATTCATCAGCCAGGGGGCAAAGCCCGGCTCCGGCGGGCATTTGCTGGGCTCTAAAATTACCCCGGACATTGCCAGACAAAGGGGCCTGCCTGTCGGCATCGACCTCCGCAGCCCCAGCCGGCACCCTGATTTTATGGGGCCGGACGACCTGGTTTTAAAAATACTGGAACTGCGCGAAGCCACCGACTGGCAACTACCTGTATCTTTGAAAATTGGCGCCAGCCGGGTCAAGGAGGACGTTAAAATCGCCTGCAAGATCGGAGCAGATATTGTGGTGCTGGACGGCATGCAGGGCGGTACGGGCGCAGGACCGGAAACCTTTAAGGACAACGTGGGCATTCCCACCATGGCGGCGCTGGTTGCGGCGATGGAAGGACTGCGGGAAGAGGGAATGGAAGACGAAATCGACATCGTGGTTATGGGAGGGATAAAGGATGGCCCCGATGTGGCGAAGGCACTGGCCCTTGGGGCCAAGGCAGTAGGAATCGGCACCGCCGCCCTGGTTGCCCTGGGCTGTAAGGCCTGCCGCCAGTGTCACACCGGCAGCTGCCCCGCCGGCTTGTGCACCCAGGACCCCGAATTGCGCAAACGGTTTGACTGGGAACAGGGGGCGGAGCTGCTGGCCAATCTGATCCTGGCCATGACCGAGGAAGTACGGATGATTACCCGAATATGCGGCAAGACCAATTGCCACAACCTGGAGCCGGAGGACTTGAGGGCGCTTTCGATGGAGGCCTCGGCTATTACCCGCATACCGATGGTGGGAGTATAATAACGGGCCTCCGGCCCGTGCCGCTGTTCCAGCGGCAGCTTTAAGCATTATTCATGGGTACGGAATTAGGGATTGGGAATTGGTGAAAAATTAAATTACTACATTTCGCCTATACAATCCCAATTTGGCTTCATGGAACAAAGACCCTATAGTTGCACTTTCAAAGGACATTCATCGGGGCGGGGAATATCATCTCCGTGCGTTGATTTTTCGGAGGCTATTACTGGCTCTTGGCGAAGGTGGCTACAGAAAGGCGAGCCGCCAATAGGACGTTGGCGGAAGTCCGAACCGGCGCATGGACGTGCCGTTGAGGACGGTCGGCTATTCTGTTGACTCCAAGCATAGAGCCAGTTTCAGCCGGAGAGATCATCAACGCATGGGGGTGATATTCTAAGCCTGCCCTATAGCTGGCATTCAATTTATCCACAGCCAAAAATTTATTTTCCTAGTGTAAAAAAAACGGGCCTCCGGCCCGTTTCGCTGTTCCAGCGGCTTAGTATCAGGCATAATCATTCCAAGCCCTGCCACATAGCCTACCTTTCTTAGAAAACAAAAAAGTCCTTTTCCTGACCTCCGCAATACTTTTTTAACAGCTCCAATAATTTATATGTGGAAAATAAAATGTATTCCTTCGATGTGTTTTGGTTTCCCTGTACAATAAAAATGCAGTTTTTAGTTCCCAGTTCAATTTTAGTTTTTTCTGACTGATGACATTCCATCCTGCAAATTACTTCATTACTGTCATCTATATAACAATACTCTCCTGAATTTACCTTCTTGGCTTCACTTTTGCCCAGTTGAAGAAAACTTTCATCACCGTTTGCCATCCGCAATGTTATATTGCCATGAACCTTATCAAGATCATGTGCCCCTAATGAAAGTCTTGTTTCCAGTGAAATGCAATTATAAATATCAACAATAAGATTAATAGATGGAAGTTTTCCATTCCTAAACAAAAATCCAACTAAACTCTCTATCGATGAAATATATTTTTTATTTGAACGGCCAATCTTATTGTGAAGCATTCTAAAACCTTGAATATTTGGGTCTTCGTCTATTATATTGGCTGGACAATTTATTTTAAAATCTTCCAGAAGCTTTTGTCTGAAGAAATTAAAATCACAATTTTCCCTTTCATTTTTCATTCCGCTAACTACAACACCTGCAACTTTAATTCCAAGTTTGGTCACTTCTGATTCTATATTAAACTTAAAATGGCTGTCCTGCATCACCAAGGCCTCCTTAAAATGTAACATTAAATATAAATGAATAAAAACATTTTAGGAGAATCTATCTGGAAATGCAATAGTAGCGAGGAGTATGGCATTGCATAAATCAGATGGACTCTCAGAAAGGCAAGTTGCTTTACGTAGGTTAAGCATTTATACAATAATACCATGCAGACGTAATTAAAACGACAAGAATAATTACGAAATATATTGACTGGTTTTTTTTTCTATGCTAAAATCAAAAAAATAAAAACAAACTTTCGTGTTTAGCTAATGTCAAGTATGACACAGCAGCAGTGTACGAGGTTGTATGACCGGGCAAAGTAGCCTATTGAAGGAGTGATCCTGCAGTAGGCGTTTTTTGCTTTTATTATTCGTTGAAGGAATACAACGGCTTTCCAGGATGGACAGCGGGGCAAAGAAGCCTGTAACCGGAAATAGATCCGGCAGCCGCATTTATAGGCAGGAAGCGAAGACGCTTTTTTCGAGTGAACAAACTCGTGAGAGCGTCTTTTTTGTTTATAGGGAGGTGGGTGATTCATCGGTTTTAAAGCTTACAGAAAATAAATTGAAGAGGGGGCATAGTTATTGAAAATTAATATGAATAAATGGGCGCGTGAAATAATTGAGGCCGAAGATATAAGATGTCTTCCTATTCTGTTCTTTCCCTGTCTTTCTTTGATTGACAAGGGAGTTATCGAGGCAGCCAATAATGCGGAAGCCCATTTTGAGAACATGAAAAATGTTATATCTAAATTTCCCAAAATGATAGGAGCCATGACCGGAATGGATCTAACGTCCGAGGCTGAAACCTTCGGATGTAAAGTGAGCTTTTCGGACACTGAAGCTCCCCATGTTACCGACGAAATTGTGTTTGACAGAGCATCGGCGGAAAGTTTGCAAGTGCCTTCCATAGAGGCGGGACGCGGCCCTATATTTTTAAAGGCCGCCGAATTGGCAGCGCAGAGCATTACCGACCGCCCAACATTTGGGGGAATGCTTGGCCCTTATTCTTTGGCGGCAGTCTTAATGGGCCTCGAACCAACTTTAAAAGCTTCAATAAAAGACAAGCAAACGGTTCATATTGTATTGGAAAAATGTAGCCGGTACAGCATAGCCTATGCCAAAGCGTATAAGGAAGCAGGGGCAAATGGCGTGCTGCTGGCCGAGCCCACGGCAGGCCTGCTGGCGCCCAAGCAGTGCGACGAGTTTTCTTCCAGGTATGTTAAGGAGATTGTAGATGCCGTTCAGGATGAAGAATTCTTTGTTGTTCTTCATAATTGCGGGCAAACAGTAAAACTGGTAAATTCCATGGTCAGTACAGGGGCGAAAGGCTATCATTTCGGCAACGCGGTGGACATGGCTGATATTATCCCGCAAATTCCCGAGGAGTACCTGGTATTTGGCAACATAGACCCCTCCAGGGTGTTAAATGAGGGCACGGAGGAAATTGTCAAAGGGAAAACCACTGAATTATTGGAAAAAATGAAGCCTTACAGGCACTTTGTATTATCATCAGGCTGCGATCTTCCCCCGGAAGTGCCAATAGCCAATTTGGAAACTTTCTTTGAGGCCCTGGATGAGTTTAATAATAAAAGCAGGAGGTAAGAAGGTGAGTCGGAGTGAGATTTTAGAGAAGCTTAAAAAAGCCATTGCGGAAACAGACACCGACCTGGCTGAAGAAGCGGCCAGGGAAGCGGTGGCGGCCGGCATTGAGCCCATGGTAGCCGTCAATGAGGGATTATCGCAGGGGATGAAAGTTATCGGCGATCTTTTTGACGAGGGAGAAGTTTTTGTTCCTCAGCTTTTGATTGCCGCCGAAGCTTTTGAAACGGCAATGGGCATACTTTTTAGCGGTATGTCCGACGAGGAAAAAAGAAAGGCTTCCCTGGGGAAAGTACTCATTCATACCGTGCAGGGGGATATTCATGATATTGGCAAAAACATTGTCAAAACAATGTTATCCGCTGCCGGCTTTGAAGTAATTGACCTGGGCAGGGATGTTTCTGTGGAAGAAGTGGTGAGGCAGGCAAAAGAACAAAAAGTGGATATTATTGCCGGATCAGCCCTTATGACTACCACTATGCCGGCCCAGCGGGATATCATTTCAGTACTGAAAGAAGAAGGTATTCGGGACCAATTTAAGTGCATGTTCGGGGGAGCTCCGGTATCTCCTGAATGGGTAGCCAAGATTGGGGCGGATGCCTACGCGGAAACTGCGTCCGGGGCTGTTGAACAGGCAAAGGCCTTAATGGCGGAAATAAGGAGGGGATAGAATGGCTCTTGCAAAAGCTCTGACAGTATTTGACATATATGATAGGGCTAAAAGCGGCCCGAAAATGGATGAAAAGGACTGGGACTACAAGGTAATACCCCAGAAAGCGGCCGCATTGAAGAAAAAATATGGCATCAAAATGGACAAAAAGAAAATAATTCCCACCGACAAAGAACAGATCAACAACCTTTTTAAGGCCGGTCTGGAGATGCTGGTGGAGTGCGGGGTATACTGTATTGACACAAAGCGTGTAATTAAATATACCGAAGAAGAGGTGCTTGCCTCCATAGCAGCGGCCCCAACCAAAGTGATGTACGGAGAAGGAAAAGATGCGGTTGAACTGAGCTGCCGCAGCTATACCGACTCCCGCCTTCCAATAATACAGGGAGGTCCCACAGGGGCCCCATGTTCGGAAGAACTCTTCCTGTCCATACACCAGTCGTATGCCCAGGAGCCCCTGGTAGACACCATTGTAGACGGTGTGCTGCAGACAATAAAAGGACATGATCCTGTACCGGGCAGCCCGTGGGAAATAGCAGCGGTTAAATCCGAAGCCATACTGGTGAGAGCCGCTCAAAGCAGGGCCGGCCGGCCAGGAATGGGATTGTAGGGGAATGAGACATCTCTTTCACCTGCCGGAGTAATCGCAGCAGATTTTCCAGGCGGGATGAGGCAGTCTGACAGCCATGAAGTATCCCAGTTAAATGAGCTGAAAATTGATGTAGGTGCATTGGTTTTCACTGCTCATTATGTATTGGCCGGGAATATTATCATGTGCGAGCAGATGCCTATATATGGAGGCTATGCGGGTGGTTTGGAGGAAACAACCATTGTTGACGTAGCAACCACTATAAATGCGTTTGTAATGACGCAGGCCACCTGGCATTTGGATGGACCCGTCCATGTGCGCTGGGGAATAACCACAGCCAGAGAGACTCTGGCTATAGCCGGACACTGCGCCATGGCCATTGAGGCCAACACCAATTTAATGCTGGGCAATCAGTACTATACCCTGGCCGGGCCATGTACCGTTATGTGCCTGCTGGAGACGGCGGCGCAGGCCATTACAGACACTGCCAGCGGCCGTGAGGTATTATCCGGGGTAGCAGCGTCCAAGGGTGTGGCTACCAACTATACAACCGGCCTGGAAGCAAGGATGATGGCCGAGGCAGCCCGTGCCGTGGCCGGAATGGAGACGGAAAAGGTCAACGAGATATTAGACAAGCTTGTGGCGATATATGAAAAAGACTACAAAACCGCCCCTAAAGGCAAACCCTTTGAAGAGTGCTATGACGTGGTTAATTTGGTTCCTACCCAGGAGTACCTGGATATATATGATGAGGCGGTAAAAATACTTACCGGCCTGGGGCTTACTTATTGGACTAAATAGTTGGACTGCGTGGTGGGATTTAGGGCTCGCTGCCCCAAATCCCATCACGGTTGTTTAGGGTTCCCAATTCCGGACCCTTGAATAATGCTTAACAATGCCGCTGGAACAGCGGCAACGCCTGCAGGGCGTTTATTTTGAAGCAGGAGTTGTGACTATGCGATATAATATTGTTTTTCAACCATCAGGCCGCCGCGGCCTGGTCTCAAATGGTAAGACAATACTTCAGGCCTCCAGGGAATTGGGGGCCGATATTGAATCCCCCTGTGGCGGCGCCGGTAAATGCGGCAAGTGCAAAGTAAAAATTGAGGAAGGTTATTTTAATCTGTCACCATTGACTGAGCAGGAAAAACAAATGCTGACGCCGGAGGAGCAGGCTGATCATTTTAGGCTGGCCTGCTGTGCAGAAATCCGGGGAGATGTCCTGGCCTTTATTCCAGATCAAAGCAGCGGGGCCAGGCAGATTATTCTTGAAACGGCAGAAGAGAGGGATTTTAATCTAAATCCCACCGTAAAAAAATATTATGTGGAAATGGAAAGGCCAACCCTGGAAGATTACAGGGATGATTTTATGCGGCTTAAAGAGGCCTTAATCAGTTGTTGCAGTGACCTCAAAGAAGATTTGAGTATAGACTACAGCGCCTTGCTGACTCTGCCCGGTATTCTGAGAAAAGGCGGCTGGAAGGTTACAGTCACCCTTTGGAGCGACACCGAGATTATAGCAGTTGAGCCGGGACAGGTGGAAGAGGCTTATGGTATAGCAGTTGACATAGGAACAACGACTATTGCAGCTTATCTTTGCGACCTTGTAACTGGTAAGGTTTTAAAGCGCCACTCTATGATGAATTCCCAGGTACGCTACGGGGATGACGTTATAACACGTATTTCTTACTGCATGATGAATGACGGCGGCCTTAACAGGCTGCACAGCATTATTATAGATGATCTGAACACACTGGTGGCACGGCTCTCACAGGCTGCTGAAATCAGTCAGGAAAATATATATGAAATGGTTATGGTTTTTAATACGGCTATGCATCATATAACATTAAACATAGACCCCCGGTATATGGGGAGCGCACCTTTTGCATCTGCCATAAGAACCCCCGTGGACATCAAGGCAAGAGACCTGGGCATAAAAATTGCCGGGAGCGGCAATATTCACTGCCTGCCTGTTGAGGCCGGCTTTGTGGGCGCGGACAATGTCTCGGTGTTAATCGCTGAAGAACCATACAAGCAGGAAAAAATGACGCTTGTTATTGATATAGGAACAAACGGTGAAATTGCCTTCGGAAACAAAGAATGTATGATGTCCACCTCGTGTGCCACCGGTCCCGCCCTGGAAGGGGCGCAAATTAAATATGGCATGCGGGCGGCCCCCGGGGCTATAGAAAGAGTAAGGATTAACCGGCACACCTATGAGCCTGAATGTAAGGTCATTGGAGGGGAAAGAGTAAAAGGCATTTGTGGCTCCGGCATTATCGACTCCGTTGCCGAGCTGTTTAAGGCTGGAATCATCCTGCCCGATGGAGGGTTCAACAAAAAGCTGGACTGTCCCAGGATCGCAGGGGTTCAGATGGAAAGATGGAATATGTCCTGGCGTGGGCTGCCAAGACAGCAATTGGCCAGGATATAACCATAACCCAGAAGGATGTGAGGGCGGTCCAACTGGCCAAGGCCGCATTATATGCCGGGGCAAAAATTCTTATGAAAAAAAGAGGCGTGAGTAAGGTGGACAGGGTTGTCCTGGCCGGAGCCTTTGGCAGCTACATAAATAAGGAAAGCGCCCTGGTTATCGGTATGTTTCCCGACTGTGATCTGGAAAATGTTACAGCCGTCGGCAACGCAGCCGGGGAGGGCGCCAAACTGGCTCTGCTGGACACTGGCAAGCGTTCGGAGGCAAAAGAGGTTGCAGTTTTTATGAAATTCGTGGAGACTGCAGCAGAAGCCGATTTCCAGGAGCATTTTTTTGAGGCCATGCACTTTCCCCACGCAAAAGACACATTTCCTAATATACAGCATATTTTTTAATTGTTATCCCTTAGCCTTTTTAATTTTTTTATTATTGTTTTGTACTCTTCATCAAGTATTAAGGCTTCATCCGGTTTTGCGACGCACAGACGACCGACAATTTCGCTTAGCCTGAGTTCCAGTTTCATAATACTTATTTTAATTTGGTCGTTTCCTTGCTGCTCTATGGATTCAATGTGCTTTAAGTATTCGCTATATCTCCCGGGATATTGAACAGCCTTGCCGTCTTGCAGTATTATTACCTGGTCTGCAATTTTATCGACAAACACTCTGTCATGGGATACGAACAAAATGGTGCCCTGATATTCGCTAATAACCTTTTCCAGTGCTTCCAGAGAATAAACATCCAGATAATTTGTTGGTTCATCCAGCACAATGACATTAACACTGCTGACAAATATCTTTGCAAGAGCTGTTTTTACTCTTTCCCCTCCACTCAGCACCCCTACTTTTTTATGAACATCATCATTTCTGAAAAGTAATCGCCCCAGTATTAGCCTTACATCGGCCAGGGGTAAAATGCTGCTCCTTAATACGTTCTCAAGAATTGTTTTTTCTTTGTCCAGGCTGCCAAGATCCTGGTGAAAATAGCTTATGCAGGCTCCATGGGCCACTTCAATTCCTTTTTCTCCGGCTTCAATCATTTTGAGGAGGGTGGTTTTTCCGCTGCCGTTGTTGCCAATTAGAGCAACTTTTTCTCCGGTGGGAACCTCAAAGCCGATTTCATTAAATAACAACCTATTTCCAAAGGCTTTGCTGACATTTTTCCCGGTGATGGCTACAGGGCAGTATAGTTGCCTTTGCTCTTTTAAATCCATGTTGATTTTGAGGGCTTTCGACGGTTTTTCTTTTTCCTCTAACTGTTTAATTCTTGTTTTAATAACCGATGCGGCTTTTTCCACCTTAGCAGCTTTTTGCCCCGCCGCTCGCTTATGGAGGCGTGCTTCGGAGTTGCCCATCCGGGAAGGTGTTTTCTTTATTGCGCCGGCTTTTTGCTTTATCTCTATTAATGCAGCGGTTAGACGTTTTTTCTCATTAACATACTGTTTATACTCATCATAATGCCTTTTGACATTTGCTTCCACTTGCCGCTTGTAATCACTGTAATTACCCGCATACTCGGTTACTTTCCCATTATTAATTTCCAAAATCTTTGTGCACAATATATCCATTAAAGCACGGTCGTGTGAAACCAATACCAGCGCCCCGTGGAAGTTTTTCATCTGTTCTTCCATCAGCTGAATTCCGTCCAGGTCCAGGTTGCAGGTGGGTTCGTCCGCAAATATGATAGAGCAGTGGGCACTGAACCCCTGGACAATTTTTAAACGGGTGTTTTCTCCTCCACTCAAGTTTTTTCTGTCGATATTGTGAATGCCAAATTTTTTTTCCATAGCCCTGCTAACCATACCGGTTGGAGCATCTTCCAACTGGGTAATATAAGCGTGCCTGCCGTAAAGGCGAACCATTCCTTCGCAGGGGGGCTCTTTACCTGCTAAAATGTTTAAGAGCGTTGTCTTTCCGGAGCCATTAATTCCGACTACGCCAATCCTGTCATTATCATATATTCTCAAACTGTCGAAGCTTAAAATCAGCCTGTCTCCATATTGTTTTTTTATTTTGACTGCCTCTAGTATAAGCATAAAAAAACCTCCCTTTTGTTTAGAGAGAGGATGGTTTATGCATTCCAAATTAAGCACGGACACAGACAATCAGGTAGCAGACCTGTCTTCGCCGCCTGTGCATGCTTTTTAAAAGCATAAAAAAGATGCATATATTTGCCCTGGGGGCATACCAATCCTGCTCTGGAATAATTCACACAGTGAATCAATTATTTCATTGCCAAGCAGGATTAGAAGCGCATCAGATTACTCCTTTTGAACAGGTTTATTAATGATCTCCTTTAGTTTAACCGACCTTGGCCAAAAAAGTCAACTGTGAGCCGGCCGTCCTTCCTGTGATTATTATAAACTATGACAGTGAACAAGTGGGAATGTAATTTTTCAGCCACCCCAGGTGCAGGCATATTATTCCCATTTTAATTACCAATAGGCCGAACAATGCTGCCGGAAGCCAGCTCACTCTATGCTGTACACGGTATATGAACAGGCAGGCCGCACCCACATAAACAGCAAGTGCAGTTATGGCCAGCAAAGGGTCGATATTGAACAACAGGGCCGTCAGCGGGTTGCCCTCCCGGATAACTCCCAAACTCAGTCCGTAATAGGTCAACAACAAATCACCAATTGTGAGCAGGAAGATAAGTGTAAGTGTCTCAATCACACCAACCACATCAACTGCTCCCTTCCTGTTCAGCAGATCTATAGGCACTTTATTATTCTGCAGCAATATTACCATAAATTAACAGTATTTGGTATTAAAAGAATTGTTAGATAAGTGTGTTTTCTGTCATCATTGTCTCCCGGCTTATTTTTCAAATAAAAGGCCCGGGAGAGTTATCTCCCGGGCCATGAAAAAATTAACCTGCTAATTGTATTTTTTCAATATCCTTGCTATCAGTGCAACTGCTTCCGCATTGGTAAGAGGCTGCTTAGGTCTGAAGCTTCCATCTGTATAACCGCTGACAAGGTCTTCGCTTAAGCATATGGCAAGCTTGCTTGTGTCAAAGGCTGTGTTGTAATCGTTAAATCGCAATCCTGCAGCTTTCCGTTCTTCATCCGTAGCATCCCTGCCTTTTACCTTTTCTGAAGCGTGCAGCAGCTTCATCATCCCGGCAAAGGCCTTATCTCTTGGAACATATCCATTTTCTGCAAGTCCGTATGTATAACCTTCAAGGAAGTCCTTTTCATACTTACTGTCCTTCAAATTTAAAGCTGTAAACAAAATGCTGTTCCAGTTGTCGTCAGTTATTGGGTCGTCAAAGATATAAGGGTTGTTTTGATGCTTATCATCATATAGGATCATTTCCAGTATATTAACTAATTCAGTATTATTCTTATTTATCGCGGCAAGGCCAGCTATTTCACCGGTGGCCCAATGTTTATGGCTTAATACGACATTTAATTTCAGGTGAATATCATATTTTTTTATAACCTTATTAAGCATGGATGCTGCCTCTGCATTGGTAAGTCTATCCCTGGGCCTGAAATAATCCTTTACACTGCTGTCAAGTAGTCCTTCACAGTATGCCTTTCTAACCAGTACATCCTGCATTTCACTTACTGTACCTATATCTTTCAGGTAGTTTGAGTCCTTTAATTCCTCCGGACTGCCACTCCCCTTAATGTATCCCAGTGTGAGGAGTTTAACCAGGCCTCCAACAGCATCCTCTCTTAATATATAATCATCATTGGTAAGTCCAAAAACATACATATTAAGCAATTGCCCGGTTTGTGTTTCAGGCAGGCCAAGTATCATTTTCAGCATTATTGCCCAATCCCTTGCCAAAATAGGTGCCTCCAATCTTTCTTCATTCAAAACGGCAGTATGTACAGACTTCCATTCAGCCTCTGATGCTATTTCGTTTGCAGGTATGGTTTTTACCACAGGGAGAATTAACTGCTTGAACTCCGCCAGTTCATCATACACCCAGTGTTTCTCAGCAGCAAAGGAAGTGCCGGATGTCAAAAGACTTATAATAAGTGCTAGTGTTATGGTATGCCTGAAAATTTTCACATTTATCACCTCTCGAAGTATATTATACCAGAGACAGCGGCGCCAGGCTCCCAGAATATTAAGTTATTTCAATGCCTGATGGTCTCGTGTTAGTACAAAAATATTCCACTGAATTTATTCCAATCTATGAATTTAATTACTTCCATCCAATATTATAATCCCTTTTCTTTTTAATATTTAGCTTAACGGCTTCTCATTGATGTTTAATTATGTGATATAATACCTTCTATTACAAGTCTTCACAGGTACCGGGCACCTTCTCTTGATATGGGCAAAATCATACCCCAACATTCTGCTTACCGTCTGGAAGTAAATGATGAGTTCATAGCTAAACAACTTGAAAGAGCTATGGGTGGGGGTAGGGAGTGCTAAGTATGTAAGAGGTGATTGAGTGCTAGACACTGATATGACAACATTAGCAGTTATCCTTACTGCAGTTTCTTTCTTAGCTGGCTTTATAGACAGTATTGCAGGAGGTGGAGGCCTTTTGCTTATACCATCACTCTTATTTGCAGGACTTTCCCCCCAGACTGCACTGGGAACAAACAAGTTCGCGGCTACTATCGGGACTAGCTTTGCCCTTTTCAATTTTGCACGAAGCAAAAAGGTAGTTTGGAGAATAGTAGCAGTAGGAATTGTATTCTCACTACTGGGTGCCTTTATAGGTTCTAAAACAATTCTTTATTTTGATAACGAAACAGTGGGGAAGATTATTGTTTTTCTTCTGCCATTGGCCATGCTGGGTACCCTTTTACCCAGAAAAGAACGTGTTCCTGTTGAAGAATTGTCGACGAGGGACCTGAATATAAAAGTCCCTCTAATCTGTTTTTTGATAGGTTTTTATGATGGTTTTTTCGGACCAGGAACAGGTAGCTTTCTGATAATGGCTTTCTATTTATTGGTCGGCTTGGATCTTGTTCAGGCCTCTGCAACAACCAAGGTGTTTAATCTGGCTTCCTGTCTTGGCGCATTGATTGTCTTCCTCATTGAAGATAAAGTTATTATTCTTCTTGGATTGCCACTGGCTATAGGCAATATATTAGGAAACTACCTGGGCAGTACACTTGCGATAAAAAAGGGCACAAATGTAGTGAGGATCTTTCTCATTATCTCTTTTATAATTCTATTTATTACTCTTTTGTGGAAATACTTTTTTACGGTGCCTGTCTCCTAACCTGTTAACTTATTAGTAATTGTTAAGGATTTGGAAGCTTTTGTTTATTATTTTGTAATTAATATTAGGGATAATAACCTCAAACAGATACAGGAGGTTATTTTTTATGGCCAACAGGCTTGAAAAGGAAAAAAGTCCATATCTCCTCCAGCACGCCAACAACCCTGTGGACTGGTACCCATGGGGTGAGGAGGCTTTCGATAAAGCAAGAAGCGAAGACAAGCCGGTGTTTCTGAGCGTGGGGTACTCCACCTGTCACTGGTGCCATGTCATGGAAAGGGAGTCCTTTGAGGACGAGGAGGTAGCCGGGGCTCTTAACAGGAGCTTTATTTCCATAAAGGTAGACCGGGAGGAGAGGCCTGATGTGGACCATATATACATGTCGGTGTGTCAGGCCCTTACCGGGCATGGGGGATGGCCGCTTACCGTGATCATGACCCCTGAAAAGAAGCCCTTTTTTGCAGGGACATACTTTCCCAAAAAGTCAAAGTGGGGAAGGGCCGGGCTTCTTGACATACTCGGCCAGATAAGCCTTAAATGGAGGAATAACCGCGAGGAGATTGTAGATGCCGGGGAAAAGATAACAGGCCTGGTGGCTGGCCAGCTTGCCGGGGGAGAGGGTGAAGTGAGCCCTGAGGTGGCTGACAGGGCCTGCCGTGAGCTGGAAAGGAGCTTTGACTCCAGGTATGGCGGATTTGGGGGCGCCCCTAAGTTTCCCACGCCCCACAACCTGATGTTTTTGCTTCGCTACTGGAAGCGGACCGGTGAAAAAAGAGCCCTTGAAATGGTGGAAAAAACACTGGGGTGTATGCACGCCGGGGGAATATACGACCATATAGGCTACGGTTTTTCGAGATATTCCACTGACGACAGGTGGCTTGTCCCGCACTTTGAGAAAATGCTTTATGACAATGCTCTTCTTTCCCTGGTATTCACCGAAACCTTCCAGGCTGCCGGGGATCCTTTTTACCGCGAGGTGGCAGGTGAGATATACGAGTATGTTTTAAGGGATATGACCTCTCCGGAAGGTGGCTTTTACTCAGCGGAGGATGCCGACTCGGAGGGGGTTGAGGGTAAATTCTATGTCTGGACGCCTGACGAGGTGGCACGTGTGCTGGGCCAGGAAGAGGGCAGGTTCTTCTGCGAGGTTTACGATATAACAAAAAAAGGGAACTTTGAGGGGAACAGCATTCCAAACCTCATTGAATCCGGCAGGCCGGAGGGTAAGGATAGGGACCGGTTAGAGGCTTTGCGCAGCAAGCTTTTTGATCACAGGGAAAAAAGGGTCCGCCCTTTTTTGGACGACAAAATACTGACCTCCTGGAATGGGCTTATGGTGGCCTCTCTGGCCAGGAGCGCAGCCGTTACGGGTGACCGGAGGCACCTGGGGGCGGCTGAGAGGGCGTTGGATTTTATATGGCATAGTTTGAGAAGGGATGACGGAAGGCTTTTGGCCAGGTACAGGGAGGGGGAGGCGGCCTACCCCGGTTATCTGGAGGACTATGCTTTCCTGCAGTGGGGCCTTCTGGAGCTCTTTGAAGTTACCTTCAAGCCCGAACACCTTAAAAAAGCGCTGTTACTTCTTGAGCAGATGAAGGATCTCTTCTGGGATGACGAAAAAGGAGGCTTCTTCTTCTACGGAAGTGACGCCGAGGAGCTTATTGCCAGGCCCAAGGAGGTTTACGACGGGGCAATGCCCTCGGGAAACTCAGTGGCAGCCCTTAATATTTTGCGGCTTGCCCGGATTACAGGCCGGGATGACCTGCAAAAAATGGCCGAGCGCCAGTTTAAGGCCTTTGCCGGAGCGGTTTCTGATTACCCAAGGGCGCACACCTTCTTTATAACCGCGCTTCATTCGTATCACACTCCTCCCAGGGAGGTTGTGATAGCGGGAAGAGAGGGGAGCGAGGGAGTCAGGAGCATGGTGGAGGCCGTCCACAGGGAGTTTCTGCCGGACACTGTGGTGGCCTTCAGGCCTGAAAACGGCGGGCCGCCGGAGATAGAGGAGCTGGTTCCCTTCACCAGGGGGCGGGGTGCAGTTGACGGGATGCCCGCTGCATACATATGCGAGAATTTCAGCTGCCACGAGCCAACTACCGATGTTGAGAAGATGATGTCAATAATAAGAGGAGGCTAAAAGGCCGGGCGCCGCTTCAGGTCCTATGACCGAAGCAGCGCCCGCATTTTTAAATACACCAGGTAAAAATATATTTTGTGCTATGGATAAATTGAATGCCAGCTATAGGGCAGGCTTAGAATATCACCCCCATACGTTGATGATCTCTCCGGCTGAAACTGGCTCTATGCTTGGAGTCAACAGATAGCCGACCGTCCTCAACGGCGCGTCCATGCGCCGGTTCGGACTTCCGCCAACGTCCTGTTGGCGGATCGCCTTTCTGTAGCCACCTTCACCAAGAGCCAGATAACAGCCTCCGAAAAATCAACGCACGGAGATGATATTCTCCGCCTCGATGAATGTCCTTTGAAAGTGCAACTATAGGGTCTTTGTTTCATGAAGCCAGATTGAGATTGTATAGGCGAAATTTTCCCAATCCCCAATTAAAACATACCTATTACTTGGAAAACACTATTGCCAGGCCGGTGGTGGATGAGTTCCCGAAATCCTTTATAATCTCATGACCCACCCCAATGTTTAATATCTGTATTTCTTTATCTATTTCATGAGCCTGCCCGCTGCTTGTTTCTGCCCTTATTTTATACCACAAAAAAAGGTCGTCTGCTTTATTAAAAGTTATTTGCAGACTCACATTACCGGAATAACTTCCCAGAAGATCGGTTGCGGCTCCATCCTTGTAATGCACCAGGGAACCGCTTTGCACGTAGATAGCTTCAGAATAGGTTGCCCCCAGCTGCCCCACTACGTTGTTATCCTCCTGCAGAATCTTAACCTCATCGGCAAAGCGGACTATTTCCCTTATGCGCTCACCGGCCATAAGCGCGCTGAACTGCAATTGCGACTGCTCGGTGGCCATTCTTATGGATCTGTTGACATAAAAATTAAAGGAGTACCCAACGGCCAGAACTATGCATAAAATGGCCAGGGCAATTATCATTTCAATTAAGGTAAACCCTTTTTTTTCTTTAAATAAAGAGAAGTTTATTTATAACCCCCCCTGGATAAATGAAGTAATTGCCGCCTGGCGTTCTCCGCTCTTGTAAAATACAACCACCGTAACTTTATAGCCCTGAATGCTGCCGCCTGCATAACTTTCTTCCTCCACACAGAAATTCCGGCTGCGGTTTTGATACGTCAGTACAGTCCCAGGACTTGTATACTCAGGGTCGCTTTCATAATCATCCATGGAATAGTGCAGCTTTTCCAGCTTTTTCTCAGCCTCGGCAATGGCTTCGGTTCTCTGGCCGGTATCAAAAATACTGGTGACATTCCACCCGAAAAAATTTGTAAAGGTAACAATAAGTACAGCCAGCAGCACCGATGCCACCATTACTTCCACCAGAGAAAAGCCCTGGCTCTGCATTAATCCTGATTTTACTCTTTTCTTAAAGCCGTTAATTGATTGACTGCTTAATCTCATTGTTTTATCCAACTGCCTTTTTGCCACCAGTTTATCTGTTCCTGGGCCGGAGTTTGACCCGAATTTAGCAATAATGAGGGAGGTCCGCCGGCACCCCAGTCAAGTGAATTGAAAAATGCAGTGTCCAGTGAGCTTCCGGCGGCAATGGCATCCCTGTTACCGCCTTCCACTGTGCATTTATTCGATATGACAATACCTTTAACCTTGCCGCTTCCAGAAACTTTAACATCGGCATTAGGAGAATACAAAATCCGGGGGTAGGCATCCGCTGACCCTGATACCTCAACGCTGCTTCCTCCAGTAACAATATTGCCGGTTATATTATTGCTGCCTGAGATTTTAACATTTGCATTCTGTGCAAAAATATTGCCGGAAAACTGTGTACTTCCACTGAAGTCTAACGCATCACTACCCTGATAAAACATAACCAAAGAATTGGGGTCGCCGTTGTAGTTAATTTTGCTGCTTCCGCTGAGAGTAAATACATTTTCAACATACAAGTACAGCTTTCCAGAACCTTCTAATATAAAATCTGAACTTCCTGTAACTTCCAGATTTTTTACACGGATCACTCTATTTTTTCCGTCTAGCTTAATTGTAATTTTACTGCTACCGCCTATATCTATTAAATCGTAATAACCAAAATTGTAATTATTTTTGCCTGTTCCATTTTCACTAATTATATGGGAACCGTGATTTGTTGATAAATTGCTCCTGTCTTCCAAACCACTGGGAAATGCAGGAAAGGTAGGCATTGGATAGCTTAAGGCTGACGGAAGGTTTAAGATTTCTCCATCGGGTATGTTTGTATCCGGTCCACGACGCCAACCATTAAATTTTACAACTCTCTCCGCATCGGCTCCCGGCCCGATATAAAGGTTGCCGTTGTTTATATAGCAGCTATATTGAAACTCCACACTCCCAGGATTTATAGCATTAGTTGCTACATTTCCGTTTACCCTGGCGCTGCCTTTAAGATTCAGCGATTCATTGGCAAAAAGGGCTATGGGGACATCCCCTTCGCCGCCTTGGCCACCGCCATTGCCACCGCCGCCTGTAATATCATTCTTGTTAATCTTAAACTTTAAGTCGCTCTGCGTCTGTGCGCCCCCGGACATGCTGCTTCTCACGATGCCTACGGAGTCTATAATAAAATAGTTTTCTTCATCGAGCCCAATTTTAAATCTTATATTGTAATCACTGGTTTCCTCTATGGTAAAATCACCGTCGAGCGAACCATAATATACTACTTCTTCTCCAGTCGACATATTGTTACAATTGCCGCCTTTTATAAGGTTAATAGCCATTTCCACGCCTGACCGCGCAAAATAGTAGGCCTGTGTCCTGTTTTCATCCCCTTTGCTGTTTAAAACCTCCTGGGCACTGGCGTAATATACGGTTGTCCCCAGAATAGAGACAACAATGAGAATTATTAATACCGGAATCATGGCCATTCCCTTTTGGCACTTAATATTCATCCTTATTCACCCCCTGTTTCCTTATAATTATATTTTAACGGATAATACTTGGTTGTACCACCATATTTTATAAATTTCTACCCGATTATAAAAAAAGTTGTATTATATTAATTAAATTAACGCTATTGTGTTTTTATTAAAGTCTATCATAAGGCCTGCATTATATTCCGGCCCCACATGAAGGCCGCTTCTGGGGTTGCGCCTCCTGCCGTGGTTCCGGCAGGAGGCGCAGAATCTTCAAGCAACATGCATAATGGTTCTGATTCCAAACTGCCTTCTAAACTATGTAAATGATCAATATAGCTGTTTACCTTATTTTACCGTTGATAGATTAACAAGTTAGTTGCCATGTGCCAGTCTTTACCAGTTGGCTAATGCTTGCAAAGCATCCAGGTTAGCATCTGCCGCTGCAGCGTGAGTTCCGAAAGTATTCTCAGCAATATCAACCACACCCCGACCACCCGCTATATCATAGGTTGCCCCGGCCGGAGTATTGGGCCAGGAGTTTAAATATCCTGGTGATAGCTGAGCCTGAGTGGGATCGGTATTTGTATTGTTAGCGGCTTTATATTGTGTGATAGCACTATCAATTGTCCGTAAATTTGCCTCAACAACCCTTTTATTAGCGCCGTCTGTCGCTGAATTATACACAGGCAAAGCAATCGCTATCAAAACGCCGATGATGGCCATAACAACCATCAATTCCACCAGGGTGAAGCCCTTCCTGTTTTTTGTGGCCCGGCTTATTCTGTTTAACATTATGTCACCTCCTTTCATTAATTCGGTATAGCTTTTTGCCGGTAACATCCAGTTAAAAAACTCTCCGGCAAAATATATCAATTATTCAAAGCGTAAAAATTAGTTATCACGGTTGGATGAAAACAAAAGGAATGCCCAAGCCATTCTGACTTCTGACTCCTGAATTCTGAATTCCGACCGCATAAGCATTTCAGTATAAGTCCAATTAAACTATCACCCTCATCATTTCCTCCAGGGAGGTGAAGCCCTGTTTTACCTTTATCATTCCGTCACGCCGCATGGTGACCATTCCCTCGGCCACAGCGGCGTCATTTATTTCCCGGGCGGAGCGGTGCTCCAGGGTGAGGCGCTGAATGGACTCGCTGTTTATCAGCAGCTCGTAAATCCCCATGCGGCCCTTGTAGCCGGTTTTGCTGCAGCGCAGGCACCCCTTTGGCCTGTACAGGGTCACCCTTTCCTCCTGGTCCTCCAGGGGAAAGCCTGCCACATTTTCCAGCTCCCGCCTCTTATATTCGTAGGGCTCCTTGCAGTGGGGGCAGAGCATGCGCACCAGGCGCTGGGCCACCACTCCCACCAGTGAGGAGGCTGTCAGAAAGGGCTCTATCCCCATGTCTCCCAGGCGGGTGATTGCCCCGGCAGCGTCATTGGTGTGCAGGGTGGAAAGCACCAGGTGGCCTGTCAGGGCGGATTCCACTGCTATGCGGGCGGTTTCCCGGTCCCTTATCTCTCCAACCATAATTATATCCGGGTCATTCCTCAGGATTGAACGCAGCCCGGTGGCAAAGGTAAGGCCAGCCTTGGAGTTGACCTGGATCTGGTTCAGTCCGTCCAGACGGTATTCTATGGGATCTTCCACGGTAATTATGTTCCTGTCTGTAGAATTCAGCACCGACAGGGTGGCGTACAGGGTGGTGGTCTTGCCGCTGCCGGTGGGTCCGGTAACCAGTATAAAGCCATAGGGCAGACGAATAAGGTTGCTGTACTTTTCCATCATATCCGGGGAAAAGCCCGAGTCCTCCAGGGAGATTATCCGGGAGGTGCGGTCCAAAAGCCTCAGTGTAAGCTTTTCTCCGTGGGCCGTCGGCAGCGTGGCCACCCGGACATCCACGGATTTGCCGTCCACCCGCAGGGTAATGCGCCCGTCCTGGGGGACACGGCGCTCTGCTATATTCATATTGGCCATTACTTTGATCCTTGAAACCAGGGACGGGTGCAGCTGCCTGGGGGGGTGCATCACATTGTGCAGCACACCGTCGATGCGGAAGCGAACCCGCAGGCTTTTTTCCTGGATTTCAATATGCACATCACTGGCGCCTGCCCGGACAGACTCGTTCAGTATCTGATTGGCCAGCTGTACAGCAGGCTTTTCGTTGGTTTCCTCCAGGGCCGGGAATGTTTCTTCCTGACTGTTCTCCTCTGCCGGCTGCTCCACGTCGGCGCTGCTCCGGGCCGTCCTCTCGATGGCGGCGTCCAGCTCGCTGTCAGGCATCACCACCGGCTGGATATCATAGCCCGTAAGTATTCGCAGGTCGTCTATGGCTATTATGTTGGAGGGGTTTTTCATGGCCACCAGCAGCTTGCCTCCGCTGAAGCCTATGGGCAGCGCCCCGTAGCGCCGGGCGGTTTCTGTGCTGACAAGGCTGGATGCCGAGTCGTCCAGCCGGTAGCTCTCCAGGGTAATGTACTTTTTCCCGTCCCGCTGGGCCAGAGCCCGGGCTACATCTTCCTCCGTGCAGTAGCCCAGCCTGACCAGGATGTCTCCTAAAAGCCCTTTTTGGCTGCTGTCCTCACTCTGAAACCGCAGGGCGCTCTCCAGCTGTTCCGGGGTAATAACCCCGCTTTCCACCAGGCGAAGGCCCAGAAGACTTTTCCCCTGACTAAAATCCAATGCGATCAACCTTCCTTTGTCACGCCCTGAATTATTGGTCCGGTTCTTTATTGCTTAATCCTCGCCCCCGGAGGAAAAACTTGCCGCCAGATCCTGCAGCTTCTTTATTTTATCCGGGGTTTCATTAGCCCATAGTACATATAAGGGAGTAACGCCGTCCACGGACAGGTTACCCGAGATGCGCATGCTGGACACGGAGACGCCGCTCATTTCACTGAGCAGGCTCCGGGTGTTGCTTATGCTGTCGTATGCCTTTGCTCCCTTGGCGGAGGCCACCGGGGCGTTTATTTTGCTGCGGGTAAGGTCTATGGCGGACAGCGCGTCCCGTACCGCACCCTCCAGGTAGGGCGGGCAGATGACCAGCAGCTCATGGCCCAGGTTATCGTTGTTGTAAGTAATGGTTTTAACTTCATTCCCGGCCCCCAGGTTAAAAAGCATCAGCCGGGCGGCAGCGTCCTTGGCCGACACGTTTTTAAGCTGGTAGACAAAAGCCTTTTCCTTCCGGGAGTCCAGCGTGTCCAGCTGTGTAATCAGCGTTTCAATTTCGCTCCAGCGGGGGAAGAGCTTCTTTTCAAACACCATTAACTGGTTGTTGCGGATTATGTAGTGATTCAGCTTTACCCCTGCGCTGGACAGCAGCTCCACCACTCTTTGGGGTGTTATCTGGGTGACGGTAACCGTTCTGTATTCCAGAAGGGCCAGCTGGTGGTTCTCCGGAAAGTCGACGGCATTGACCAGTTCCCTGACCTTTTGCAGGGACTGAGCAGTGCCCTGGACCCATAGTGTTCCCGGATTGGTATCCAGCGAAAGCACGCTGATGTCAAGCTCAAGGCTGGAGATAAGCCCCTTTATCTGGTCGGGGGTAACGTAATAGGTGTCGAACCTGGTCAGTATCATCCTGTCAAAATAGTTTTCCTGGAGAATAGCAGGCTTGCCCACCACTATTATGTTGCCATTTTGCACGGAGGCCAGTCCCTGGCTCTGAATAATCAGGCTGAGGGCCTCCTCCGGGGGCAGGTTTTCCGCCTTGAAGGTGATTTTTACCGGTTCGGTGTCCAGTATCACGGTGGCGTTCATCTCAATGGCCAGGGCGGAAAGCACGTCCCGGATATCGGTGTCCCTGACATCCAGGGATATCTGTCCGCTCTCGGCCCAGGCCTTGCCTGGGACCCAGGACAGGGCCGCCAGGATGAAAAGCAAAGTCAGGGAAACCAGCATGATGGAGTTACCTCTGGGCATTGTTCGCGGCACTTTCCGTCACCCCCCCGCCATCCTTGTTTTCAGCAGCGGTGCTGCCGGACTTTGTGTTTTCCTGTTGGCCCTCGGGCTTCACCTTCTCGGTTTTGGACCTGCCGCCGAATTCCAGTTGAATTTTTTTATTACCGGACTTAAGTGTAACACTGGTGCTCTTTATTTCCTCCACCGTCCAGGTATCGGCAACCAGCGCCCCCTTTTCGGCCACAAAGGCGCTGTCTCCCACCTCTATTATGGCCATGTCTTTAGCGCCGCCCCGCACAACGCCCTTTAGAACCAGGGGCCCGGCGAAGGGGTCTCTGTATTGGCCTTCTCCGCCTTCTGTGGGTTGTCCGGCGGTATCAGACCTCCTGGCTTCAGGCAGCACTGAGGGAGGTTTATCAACGGCGCCGGGGTTTCCCTGGACTGTGGGCTGAGAATTATTCCTGGCGGCATGGATTATGAAATAAACTGCCACTCCCAGTGCCAGGGCCAGTATAACCCCTCCCCAAAAGGCCCGGGGATTATCTTTGCGAAGCTGCTTCAGTTTTGTAAGGTCTACTTTTATCGGCTTATTTAAGTCAATTTTCAATCCTTAGCACTCCCCTTGCTATGACCCCGGCGCAATTTGGCCTGTCATCCCGGCCCCGGGGGCGTAAAACGCGCTGGCTGAAATCTCGGCCTGAATGTACGGCAGGTCCCTGTCTCCTTTGCCCAGCTTCACTTCATCTATGCGAATGGCCCGGGGGCTCTTTTTTAACTCCCCCAGCAGGCTGACGAGATTTTGATACCTTCCCTGGAAGGTAGCCTTAAAGGGCATCTCAATATATTCCTGGCCGTTCACCCTTTCCTCCAGCCGGAAGCCGGTCAGCTGGGCCCCGCACTGGCCGGCCAGGGCATCTATGTCATTTAGCAGTGATTGCTCTTCCGGCTCCCGGGGCATCAGGTGATCAAACCTGGCCACACTTTCCTGCAGCTCACCGGCCCGGTTTTTCAGGCTGGCCAGTTGCTCCAGCCTGTCCTGGTCCCTGGCCAGGGCTGCCTGCTCCTCGGCCACGCCGAGGTATGCCCCGCGGGCTGTCAGCAGCTGGTTATAGATTAATATAAGCATGGATGCCAGCACCAGCGCTATTAGCAGAAAGATCAATATGTCAGCAGTATCTATTTTCTTTTGCAAGGTCACTGTCCACCCTCTCCGTCAGCCTTTACCGGGGACGTTTGTGACTTTATGCCGGTCTTAATCTCGAAGTCGATCAGGGCTTTTTCCTCTCCGGCAGTCCTGTCGGCATACTGCAGCCGAACATTGGGAAGGCCTGCTTTGCCCAGTTCCTCCAGCCAGGCGCCCAGGGACTGTTCATTCAGCGCGTTTCCCCGGATAACCACCTCGCCCTTGGCGTCGGGGGACTTGGCGGCCGGCGCTGTTTTACTCTTTTCCTTATCCTCCTTTTTTGAAACGACCCCTGAATTCCCGCTGAAATCGGTGAGCCAGACTCCAGGGGGGATGTTCCGGTTTATGGAAGAAATGATGGAAGCCCAGTCAGGGCTGTCACCAGTGGCCTTTTTAATAATTGAGTCCAGCAGGTAAATGTGGTCCTGCATGGCCGCATACTCCCTGAAGCCTGACATTTTCTCCGCCAGGTGTGTCCGCTGGCTTTTCAGGCCGGCGGCCCAGGACCGGGCGTGCCAGGTGGCCAGGCATGCTGCGGAGTATATAATAAACAACACCAGAAACACTGATCCGCCGCGCTTTATATTTTTTGCCCTCCGGATACTGGACTGGCGCTGTCTCTTTATTTCAGGGGGCAATATGCTGATGCTTTTCAGTTTGTCACACCTCCAGTCCGCGCCTGGACAGGCCTACGCTGACTGAAAAATCCTGTTCGGATGGAAATCTGGTGGGGTCTTCCCGGTGATTTATTTCCCACATGGGCTTCATTATGTCAACGGGTATTTTCAGCCTTCTCTGCAGGTAGTGGGACAGTCCCTCCAGCCTTGCCCCCCGCCCGCTAAGCAGCAGGCCGTCCACAGGGGAGGCGCCGGGCTGGCCAAGATAGTATCCAATAGAGGATCGCACCTCACCCTCCAGGCTCCCGGCCCAGGCTGCAAGCGCTCCGTCCAGCCATCCCTGGCTATGGTCTTCCCCCGCAGGAATTTCCTCAGTCAGGGTGGCGGCAGCCTCATCAATTAAATCCGGGAAGGGCGGCAGGTTTCCATTCCCCGCAGCCGGGATAAGGTCGTCCGCAGTGCAGCCCAGTTGTTCCGCCGCTTTCTGGACACCGGTGGGCAGCAGCCGGACAAGGCGGGGGGCATTCCTGGATACAATCAGAAAATTACTGAGGCCCAGGGCTATATCAAGTACTGCCACTGTACCCCTGGCTGCCTGGGGCGGTAGATTCCTGATCAGGGCCAGGGGGGAAACGTCTATGTCCAGGGCCTTCATTCTGGCAGCTTCCAGGGTTGAAAGGAACGATTGCAGCATGTCCCTGCGGGCAGCCACCAGAAGTACTTCCAGAGTATTTTCCGACTCTCCCGGGGCTTTTCCGATCACGGCATGGTCCAGAACAACGGTGCTTAAAGGCACCGGAATGTGCTCCTGGGCCTGGTAACGCACCATTTGGACGACCTTGTCCGCCGGGACTGCCGGAAAATTGGCTATGCGCACCAGCACCGCCTGGTTGAAAACTCCCAGAATCACCTCCCGGGACACTATGCCGGCCTGGGACCACAGCTTTTCCAGTGCCCCGGCCACTGCCCCGGGCTGCAGCACCATGCCCTCGGACACCGCCCCGGGAGGAAGCGGCACCCGTCCCAGGGCCGCCAGCGAAGGGGCGGTGGGATTGCCGGTAAGCTCTACAGCCCTGGCCTCACCGCTATCCAGTTCAAGGCCCACGGCGCCTCTTTTTTTGAATAGATTTTTAAGCAGCTTTCATACACCTCACACGTGACTGCGGGATACTGACAGCATTGTTCATTATCTTCCCGATTGAGTCACCACCATAAAGATAGGCAGATATATCGCTATAACCATTCCTCCCACCAGGAGGCCCACCACAATTACCATAAGGGGCTCAATGAGGGATACAAGGTTTTTTGTTAAGTTAGCCACCTCGGACTCGTAAAAATCAGCCACCCGGCCCAGCAGGAAGGCCAGGGTTCCGGATTCTTCTCCCACCGCCACCATCTGTATCACCATGGGGGGAAACATGCCGCTTTTTTCCAATGGCCCGGCTATGCTTCTTCCCTCCTGAATTCTTTCGATGGTGGATTCCACAGCATCTTCCACCTGGGTGCTGCCTGATGCGGGGCCTGCGGACTCCAGCGCCTGCAGTATTGGTATGCCGCCCGAAAGGAGGGTGGACAGGATGCGGCAGAACCTTGCCACCACCGACTTATGGAAAAGGGGTCCAAAAACCGGTATGCGGAATCTTATCATCTCCCATGCTCTCATCCCGGCCGGGCTGCGCAGGTATTGGCGGGTGCCCAGGGTTATACCGGCAGCGGCCAGCCCGTAAAGAAACCACCATTCCCGCACTGAAGAGGATGCCCCGAAAATAATCCTGGTGGGCAGCGGCAGCTTCGCTGTGCCTGGCAGCATCTTTTGGAATGTGGGTACGATAAATATTAACATCATTAAAACTACCAGAGAGGCGAAGACAACTATGGCAAGAGGGTATACAGAGGCTGTCCGAATCTGGTCCCTCAGGTTTTTTTCCTTCTCCAGCTGTTCGGAAAGCTGCTTTAATATCTCCTCCAGGGTGCCCCCGACCTCCCCTGCCTGAATCATGTTAACAAAAAGGTCACTGAAAATGTTTGGATAGGCCTTAAGGGAGTCGGAAAAATTCATTCCTCCCTCTACGCTTCGGGCCACATTTTCCAGGGCATCCCGCAGGGTGGGGTTGTCGGCTTGCCGGCTCAGGGTAAAGAGCGCCCTGGTCAGGGGAATTCCGGCATCCAGCATTGCGGCCAGCTGACGGCTGAAAAGGCACAGTTCGCCCATCTTTACTGCCCGGCGAATGCGGAACATGTTTATCAGCGGCGAGGGCATGACCTCGCTGATTTCCAGAAGCATTAGCCCCTGGCCGCGCACCTTGCCGATAGCGGCCGGCTCATTGTCCGCTTCCAACTGTCCGGAGGTTACAGTTCCTAACTTGTCTATGGCCTGATAAGAATAAACCGGCATAATTATGAAGGCCCCTTTATATCGAAAAGAGTTAATTAAACAGCAATGCCCAAACTATTCTGAATTCAGCCCTGAAAATAATGAATGTCTTTTTTTATAAACCACAGAGGACACAGAGAATTTGCTCTTAGGCATTACTTTCAGGAAGCATTCAGACAGGCTAAAAAACCTCTGTGTCCTCTGTGTTCTCTTTGGTTTTTTAAGACGTGCATTGGAAAGCATGCAAATTTATTTTCATTCCACAAAAATTTTCAGCATTAGTTATTTTAAGAGTTATATTCTGAAGTTTGCCTATCCGGGTCAGGGCTGAAAGCCCCCGCCCCCGGGGTATCCGAACATCTCTTTCTGCAGCAGGCGCTCCAGTTCCACTTTGTCCACGCAGCGCAGGAGCGCTGTCTCCCGGCTTATTTTTCCTGCGGCGCACAAGCTGGCCAGAGACTGGTCCATAGTCTGCATGCCCTGTGACCTGCCGGTCTGCATGGCAGTATAAATCATGTGCTCCTTGCCCTCCCGGATCATGTTGCGCACCGCTGTGGTGGCCAGCATCAGCTCTACGGCAACAACTCTTCCCTTTCCGTCCCTAGTGGGCAGCAGCTGCTGGGAGATAACCGCCTGTATCGAGTCTGAAAGCTGCTGGCGGACCTGGCTGCGCTGTTGATCGCTGAATATGTCCACTATACGGTGAATGGTTAAAGGCGCAGTCTGGGTATGCAGGGTGGAAAAAACCAGGTGCCCGGTTTCAGCTGCCGCCAGGGCAATAGAAACGCTCTCAAGATCCCGCATTTCCCCGATCAGGATCACGTCCGGATCATGGCGCAGCACCCGGCGCAGAGCCTCGGAGAATGACTGGGTGTCCGTCCCCACCTCTCTCTGCTTGATGACGGATTTCTTATGCCGGTACAGGAATTCTATAGGCTCCTCCACCGTGACAATATTGACGTTCCTCTCCTGGTTAATCATTTCTATAATACCGGCCAGGGTGGTGGACTTGCCGCTGCCGGTGGGGCCGGTAACCAGCACTAGGCCCCTGGGCAAATAGCAGAGATCCCTTATGGCCTGGGGAAGGTTCAGATTCTCTATGCTAGGAGGGTTGTAGGGTATAACCCTCAGGGCTGCGGCCAGGCTTCCCCGCTGGCGCATTATATTGCCCCGGAATCGGGCGACCCCGGGAAGAGAGTATGAAAAATCAAGCTCCCAGTGCTGATCCAGCATATTGCGCAGGCGCTGGTCCAGCACCTGCAGCAGCATGTTCTCCACATCGGGGGGGCTGAGTACCGGGTACTCCATTGTTACCAGTTCACCGCTGATTCTGACCATCGGGGGCGCGCCTGCGGTCAGGTGCAAATCAGATCCGTTCATTTCCACGGTATCCATCAGCAGGCGGTCCAGGCTCACCGGGTAAGCCGGTAACAGAGCGCCATTACTGTTTTTTTCGCTCATTTTTGCATTCCTTCTTTCCCGGTTATCTGGTAAAATAGACCTATAATTGCCTAAGAAAATAGTCCTAGTAAATATTCCTAATAAATATTCGACGATTAATAGGTATTCCCTCCTTTGTTGTAGATATTTGTAATATTTATTTAGATTGATGTTTAATAAGGTAACTCGCAGTTATAAGTATATAACACTATTATTTGAGTAGTTTTTATTTTTTTAGACTAAATTTAGACTATATATGGAGGATATTGGAGGTTTATGCCGAAAAATCAAATAAAACATTATCCAGTTTTTAAGAGGGGGGAGACATTATGATCTGTTTTCCGGGAGGCAGCGGACTTAAACCCGGGATTTCCGGCCTGCAGGCGGGTTTGCCCTCTTTCGCCCGGCTGTGCCTGCTGCTCTGCGTTCTAATAATATTGTGCCTGGTAATTGCCGGACCCGTGGCGGCAAAAAACACGGTTGAGGTAGAGTGGGAAAATAACTGGAATGGAAGGGACATGCTTTTGGGTCTGTCCTCCGCCCAGACCTCCGACGGTGGTTTCATATTGACTGGGGAAATAATAGTCCAGAACTATTTTTTTCAAAGAAATTCTTCGCAAATAATACTGGCAAGACTTGACGGCAACGGCTCCGGAATGTGGCAAAAAACCATAAGCCTCAATGGAGAATCCCGGGGAACTTCTGTTCAGCAAACCAGTGACGGCGGTTTTATCGTGGTGGGGACGACAGAAAATCAATTCTATGATGATAAACAGGTGTGCCTGGTCAAAACTGATGCCTCCGGCCAGCTAATGTGGAAAAAAAGTTACGGCGCTGGTGGTGACGACCTGGGGGTTAACGTACGGCAAACCGGTGACGGGGGATACATAATAGCCGCTGATTCCCAAAGGGGATCGGAAAGAAGCAAAATGCTGCTGATTAAAACGGGGGCGGCGGGGGAAGCGCAATGGATGAAATACTTCGGCGGTAATGGCGACAAACATGCAGCCTCTGTGATCCTGACTGACGACGGGGGTTTTGTATTGGCCGGCCGGGTATACTCCGATAGTACAGGAGGGTACGATGTCTGCCTGCTGAAAACCGGACCCCGTGGCAATGTGGAATGGGAGAAAAGCTTCGGGGGCAAGGGCTGGGATATCCCTGCTTCCGTGGAGCAGACCTCCGACGGGGGCTATATAGTGACGGGGCATACATACTCATACGGTGGCGGCGAGTCAGATGTCTATCTGTTAAAAACCGGCCCCAAGGGTGATTTGGAATGGGAAAGATTCTTTGGCGGCAGAGACCTGGAAGTGGGCAGGAACGTGCGTCAAACCGGCGATGGGGGTTACCTGGTGGCCGGGTGGTCCAATTCTTTTGGTGATGGAAAAATATCCTTCTATTTGCTGGAAATCAGTCCCTCCGGTAAAAAAATACAGGAATCGGTCTTAACTGGCGACAGGTATGAGCAGGACTTCTTTATAGGCCGGACCAGCGACGGGGAGTACACTATTACAGGATGGCGGGATTATACTTTGCCCGGCTTTCAGGTCCGCAATGAAATATACCTGTCCAGGCTGAGGTTAATAAAATAATTAACAGGCCCGGGGCAGAGTTGTTTATCCTGTCATGCAGATAAAAAATTTTTGGCAACAAGCCTATGTGATTAATATCACTGTTTCTGTGTCCTCCGGTCACAGATATTATGCTGAATATGGGTCATAATGTTATTAAACATAAAAACCGGAGGGCGATGAAATGAAAAAGCGTCAAATAGTACGTATAGATGAAGAAAAGTGTACCGGCTGTGGGGTGTGTGTCTCACCCTGCGCTGAGGGGGCTATTGAAATAAGGGACGGAAAGGCCAGGGTGATAAGGGACGAGCTTTGCGACGGGGCCGGTTTCTGCCTGGGGGTCTGCCCGGAAGGAGCACTGACATTGGAGGAAAGGGAGGCGGAGGCTTTTTCCGAGGAGGCGGTGCACAGGCACCTTGAAGAATCCCCCCGCACCTATATTCCCCAGAAGTGCTTCAGGTGCGGAAGGGATGAGGACGATCTCCCGCTCTTGCCTTGCCGCAAAGAGGGTGACAGCACCTGGGTCTGCACCCGCTGCCTGCCGGCCCTTATCCATGGATAATTATCTAAAGGGAGTGCTTTTGAGGTCAGAACTCAGAACCCAGAATTCAGAATTCAGAAGCTAATGGGAGGCTCACTAAGCCATTCAATAATAATTCATAAAGTGCATGATTTTGTATACTCCCCGTAACGTGCGGGAGTTTTTTTTTGCGAAATGTTAAATGCCCGGGTTGTTACCCGGGCTTTATAAAAATTGATAGGAGTTAGTAAAATAAAGGGAGGGATATTATCCATAACAAAGAAAACTATAGTAATTGCCCATGCCGTTAACGGAATAAAATAACCATTCTGTTCTGAAAACAACCCAGGTTTTTATTAGCCACATAGGGCACAGAGATCACAGAGAATAATTGTAAAGAACTACTCTATAGCAAAAGCAGGCACTTCGGGAATAATTATCAAACATCTTCATTTAATTTGCATTCAGGCAGGTCTAAAAACCTCTGTGTGCTCTGTGGCTTTAAAAGGACCCAATTTTCATCCTCCTTGGAGGCTGCTTTGGCAGCCCGGGAGTCTGGATTCTGGATTCCGACCGGCGATAATTTCAGTATAAGCATATCTAATGGCTGGTGCAGCGGCATTTTATGCATTTTCCCCTTGAGGCCCTGAAAAGATCTTTAAAAAGCTGGTCAAGATCGGAATGTTTAAGACGTATCAAACCTTCCGGATTCACCAGGGTATTGTTTATAAACATCCTTATATAAGCATGCTCCTTGGTTTCAACCACAATAACGAGCCTGTATTCGCTCATGGTTTCACCCCTGCCTTTAATTAATACAGATTCTAAGCTATATGTTGTTTATCCTTCAACTTTTCCATTTTTTTTGGCTTTTGCCGGGAAAGGATGTATATGAATATATATGCCATAAGCGACCTGCATCTTTCTTTTTGTTCCACTCCAGATCCGCCTGACTGGTATGTAAGGGAATATAAGCCGATGTCGGAAATAGACCGGGGATGGACAGACCATGCCCGCAAAATATTTAATAACTGGGTTAGGGTCGTAAAAGAGGGAGACATTGTTTTACTTCCTGGTGATATATCCTGGGCCATGAAGCTGGAAGAGGCAGAGCCGGACATTTATTATCTGGGCATGCTGCCCGGCCGGATAGTGGCTGTCCAGGGAAACCATGACTACTGGTGGCAGAGCATCTCCAGGGTGAGGTCTAAAATGCCCCCTAATGTAAGCCTGATACAGAATGACTGTGTCTTTTTTGAGGGGCTGGCCATATGTGGCACCAGGGGTTGGCTTTGTCCAAACAGCTCTTTTTTTGGGGAAAAGGATGAAAAGATATACAGGAGAGAGCTTATAAGACTGGAAAACTCACTGAAAAATGCGGGGGGGAAGGCTGAAAAAACCATTGGAATAATGCATTTCATGCCCACTAACGAAAAAAAGGAATACAGCGGCTTTATAGAATTGTTCAGGGATTATGGGGTAGATACTGTAGTTTATGGACATCTCCACTCAAGGGCCTGTCAGCATCGGCTTCCGGATAGCAACTGGGGTATTAACTTCCATCTTGTCAGTGCCGATTTCCTCGATTTTTCCCCTGTCCATATTGGCTCCTGGAGTCGATAAACCACAGAATATTTTAGTAAAATTAACATTTGGCAGGAAGGATATTTTCCAGGGGCGTCGAAAAGTTATGCAAGTAAAATATTTATTTCCTAAAATACATTCCGCTTTTGTGCGGACAAAATGAGGAGGTATTTCTAATGGCCACTATGAAGGAAGTTGTAACAGGTCTGACCACAGTGCTTCAAAACAATGCTGCCAAGAACAAGGGTGTAAACGGCGTGTTCCAGTTTGATATCAGCGGAGACGACCCGATGGCCTTTTATTTCAAGCTTGAAGACGGGGCTCCCACCGTTGGTGAGGGAAATGCTGACAGCCCCAGCATTACCATCTCGATGGCTGCAGCCGATTTCAAAGACATGGTCGATGGCAAGCTGAATGGAACCATGGCTTTCATGAGCGGAAAACTTAAAATCAAAGGCGACATGTCACTGGCTATGAAACTGGAAAGCATAATCAAATAAATAAAAACGGTCTAATCACCCGGAGAAATCTCCGGGTTTTTTATTTTGTTTGCCCAATTCCTGATTCCAGCCGCTGAATTAGCGGCAACGCCTGCAGGGCGTTTATTTATACACCAGAAAAAAATAAATTTTTGGCTGGGGATAAATTGAATGCCTGCTATAGGGCAGGCTTAGAATATCACCCCCATGCGTTGATGATCTCTCCGGCTGAAACTGGTCTATGCTTGGAGTCAACAGATAGCCGACCGTCCTCAACGGCGCGTCCATGCGCCGGTTCGGACTTCCGCCAACGTCCTGTTGGCGGCTTGCCTTTCGGTAGCCACCTTCGCCAAGAGCCAGTAACAGCCTCCGAAAAATCAACGCACGGAGATGATATTCCCCGCCCCGATGAAGGTCCTTTGAAAGTGCAACTATAGGTCTTTGTTCTATGAAGCCAAATTGGGATTGTATAGGCGAAATGTAGTAATTTAATTTTTCACCAATTCCCAATTCCCAATTCCGGACCCATAAATAATGCTTAACAAAGCCGCTGAATTAGCGGCAACGCCCGCAGGGCGTTTATTTATTTAGTGGGAAGGAATTTTATAAATAGTGGCATAATTATATTAAAAAATAGATTGGAAAAATGTTTTACCAACCATTTTTAAAGGGAGGGATTGAGAGTGAGCAACTTTATCTGCGATACCTGCAAAAAGGAAATACTGCCTGTTGATGGTATCCTTTCCTGGACCAGGGAGGATCAGCAGCTGGGAAATTTCAAACTGACGCACAAGGATACACTTGGAGCAAGCTGTCAGCCTGCGGAGAATAACAGGTACCGTGAACTTTACACCCTGACTCTTGCTACGGGCTTTATGGAGTTTGTTTCATATCTTCTTGAGCGCTGGGAGGACGGCTTCACGCTTACTGATCCCAAGTCACTCAGAAATGTTATGCGCCAGCTAAATCTGCACATACATGAGAAGCTGCTTTTGATGGTTGAAGAATAAAAAATTTTAAAATAGCGGTATAATAATGACTGGCTCGGCTCATACTACTATCGTAGGGTTCGTAATGGCCGAGCCAAGACTGTTACAGGGTCTATAAAAGGGCTCTGTGATAGTCGGCCAAAGGTTAATATCGGGTCAGAAGGCTCGGTATTAGCCGGCGGGCAGATCGGTGGATGTTCCGGCAGGCTTTGTAATAGTCCTAAAGATTATTACAGGGTCATAAGGGATGTTCATCGGTCGAGCTAAGACTATTATGGGTTCCGGATATTCAAAACTTTTTTGAAGCTTGAGGTTTGCAGCAGTCGAGAGATTGCTGCAGGCTTCCTAGGTATCCATAATAGTCGAACAAAGGTCATTACGGGTGCCGTAATGGTCTATAGCGGCCGAAAGGTCGTTGTGGGCTATGCAGGTATGCGTAGTGGCTGTAGTGTAGGTCATTGCGGGCTCGAATAAGGAAGCTCACTTCTTTGAAGTGAGCTTCCTGTTTTTTTATTGCTAAGGAAATTGCATGTCGCTTTAAAACGTTAAAGTAACCCATGGTTTGGTTGAAAATAACATTATAGCTTTGGGGCGTATCGGATAAACCCCCGCACTCACGATAGGATCCTCCGGCTGTAACTGGCTCTAGGCTTGTCGCCAACTGACAGACGACCGTCCTCAACGGCGCGTCCTTGCGCCGGTTCGGACTGCCTCCAACGTCCTGTTGGAGACCCGTCTGTCATTAGGCTCCTTCGCCGAGAGCCAGATAACAACCTCCGGTAAATCGCTCGATTGGGGCTGTTGACAAATTGTTTTAAAGGCAAGATTTTCTATTGTCCGTGTAGAAAGTAATACTACACGGTTTTTTGTTCGGAGG
>JBMOPE010000034.1:0-2037 GCA_049323755.1 Bacillota bacterium | reverse complement strand
TTGATCCAAGTCTATTTTGACACGGCAACCGAGCGTTTTTCAAGGCTTATTGATAAATTTTGGCCGCAATCTTTAGAACTTAGGTTATGGATCTGGGAATATTATCCTGGAACTGCATAACTACTGTAAATGTTAAAACCGCAACTAAGCGGTTTTTAATTTTCCTGTTTACGTTTATAAAGAACATTATGGACGGTGGTGAAATATTGAAGCATTTACACCTGTTCAGAGTAGGACATATATTTTGTGGCTCCGGTGGCGGGGCTATCGGGTTTGAGCAGGTAAAACAGGAGTACCGGGGGATTGCAGGCAGATTCGTCACGGTGGCCGGTATTGACAGCGACCCGGAAGCCTGCCAGGATTTCGATTCACTGACCTATGGCCAGGCACATAAAATGGACCTTTTTAGCTACAACGATTATACATTGTTCCACGGCAAACAGCCGCCCAAGGGATTCAAGGAAGTCATGCCGGAGGATATTTTTGAAGTATTTGAAGGCAAAGCCCCGGATACTATTTTCACCTCACCGCCATGTAAAGGGTTTAGCGGCTTACTCCCAAAGGCGGCTGCGTCCAGCGAGAAATATCAAGCCCTCAACAGACTAACTATCAGAGGTATTGCCCTGGTGCTGGAAGCATTCAAATATGATCCCGTGGGCATTATCCTGTTCGAAAATGTCCCCCTGATCACATCCCGGGGCTCAGCCTTATTAACGGAAATCAAACTGCTGTTACAGAAATATGGGTATCTTTATACTGAAAGCACACACTGCTGCGGAGAAATCGGAGGGTTGGGCCAACGAAGAAAAAGATACTTATTAATTGCTCGCCACCCAGTAAAAGTGTCGTCGTTCGTTTATGAACCAGAAAAACGACCTCTCAAAACAATTGGAGACATTATTGGCCCCCTACCTATGCCGGACGACCCCGCCGGTGGCCCGATGCACCGTTTACCCAGATTGGATATGATTACATGGATTCGCCTGGCATTAATACCTGCCGGTGGTGACTGGAGGGATTTGCAGCGCATAGCATCGGAAGAATACCGATTAGCGTATATCCCCCGGGGTGGTGGTTCCTACGGGGTTCAAAAATGGGACGATGTAAGTGATACGGTTATCGGACGGGCCGGGGTGAGAGGAAGTAATAGTGCTGCGATCGCAGATCCGAGAATGGGTTATTTATTGAACCATTCCCCGCGTGAAGGTGTTTATCGGATAATGAGGTTTGAAGAACCTTCTACTACAGTAACCGGAAGTGCGAAGGTAGGAAGGTCCAATGGGGCCAGCTGTATTGCCGATCCAAGACTGCCAAACCAATCAACAAAACGCTTCAGTAATAATGTGCAGGCCGGTGCTCCCTCAGTGGCGGACCCGAGATTGGGTTGCTGCTGCCGAAATGGCAGTTATGGAGTCCAGGACTACGATGCTCCCACAAAGACAGTCACAGGGGCAGATATCCATTCTGGTAGCGCTGCAGTAGCTGACAAGCGGTTGCCGGACATGAGCAGCCGGCCAGATCCGCCACCTATAATTATCGCCCCCGATGGTACATGGCACCGTCCCCTGACGACATACGAACTGGCCATGCTTCAAGGTCTACCTACACATATGAGAGATGGCAGTCCCCTACAGCTGGCCGGAAAATCCGACGCACGATGGAGAGAACGGATCGGCAATATGGTGCCGCCACCGGCAGCCAAAGCCATTGCGGAGGTGGATTTGAAGGCTAAGTTAATGTCTATCTTTAATGCCTGGGAACTGAGTCACAGCAAGATATGGGTGGTGCCGTTTAGCATTAGGCCAGATGGAAAGATTGAGAGGAGGGTATAAGATTGGTTGTATACCCAGTTCTAAATAAACACCAATTGAAACCGGCTAGAACTGTTTTGTCGTCAAATGCCTATGTTTATAATAGATTGCTTCATCCAAACCCCAAGGAGTTAAAAATAACATGGGATAATCTTGAACTTTTTGTAAAAACAATCTTAAAAGATTAGGACGGGAAAACAATGAAATATGCTTCACCATTAAGATA
>JBMOPE010000033.1:0-2084 GCA_049323755.1 Bacillota bacterium | reverse complement strand
GGCTCGGTACCGGTGATTTTTCCATCCTCGATATTCAGGTAGATGCCGCAACCACCACCGCAGAAAGGACATATTGTCAAAACTTTTTCAGGTTTCTCATGTTTCATAACTAAACCTCCTTAAACTTATTAAGGTTGTAACAACTAGGATCAGGTTGCATCTGCAACGTTTGCGTTCGATTTCACCTTCACTTATAATGGCCCATCTTAGTGAAAATTTTTGAATATCAAAATACAAAACCTTTAAAACTGTTCGACTTACTTAACCGGAGTTACAACTCTAAAGCAACCTTTAGGCAGCACCCCAACTTCATAGAAAACCATACAAAGCTTGAGATGGTAAGGCTAAGAAACTAACTCATCTAGTTGCCTTTCTTGATGATGCTTTGCGTCTTGTGCCTTAGAACCCATACGAGCAGTTTTATCATGTCTATTTTGGATAGTTTTGTCGCTATGAGTATCCCGGCCATGACAAATCCAGTTCAGCCAACCCACAAACAATGCTCCCCCGATAATGTTACCTATAGTTACCGGAATCTCATTTGTTACTAAAAATCCATACCAATTTAGATTCTTTAAAGCCTCTACACTCACATGTGTAAGATGTGCCACTTCCGCCAGTCCCATACCTCCGTCAAGATAATACTGTAAGTGCATTATGCCTGATGGAATAATATACATGTTAGCTATACTATGTTCAAAACCAATAGCAACAAATGCGGCAACTGGCATCATGATACTAAGTACCTTTCCTGCACCATCTTCGGCTGCTACCGCCATATAAACAGCCATACATACCAAAATGTTTGTTCCAATACCACTTAGCAGAGCAGCAAGGAAATCTAAATTTGTCTTTGCGGTACCCGCAGCAATAAAGTGATTTGCTATCCAGGCTTCATTTTTAAATGTTAACCCAGTTTTAATAGTAAACCAGGCGAAAAAAAGTGATCCTGCAAAGTTTGCTATATAGACCAATATCCAGTTAAACATCATATCCTTAAAAGTTAACCTTTTTGCGCCCCACGGAACAGCCGCTAATACATTAGAAGTAAATAACTGAGCCCCATAATAAACCACTAACAGCAATCCGACAGAGAAAGAAATTCCACCTATAAGAGCTGCAACTCCAGGTCCCAAAAACTCTTTCGTACCTACTGCAGTCGTCATCATGAAAAGGTCACCAAGAGAAATAAATATTCCGGCCATAAATCCTAGTATAAGTACATCCTTAATAGGGGAATGGACCTTATGCAAAGAAATATCATTTAAAGTTTTAATTGTTTCACTCGCTGATTTAGCCATTTTTTGACTTTTTCCTCCTATTACCTTTTTTATGCGGACGGATTTGGGGTTAATTTAACTCTTATACCCCCAAATCACACGGGTTAGAAATCGTCCCCCCTTTTTTCGAGGATAATCGACATTTATCGCCAAAAACTAACAGCAACCAATATAACATGCAAATCTCATGCCAAATTTCATAGCAATAACTGTGTTCCTGAATATACAATGGTTTTCGCATTTACTTTAGCACCAAACTTCAGTTTATGCGTTCGTATTTTTGAACACATAAAAACAAAAAAGCTACGGCAATCTTATCCGTAGCAGCAATCTTCGATGTTCGTTTTTTTGAACACATTCGTTTTTTTGTGCTTCAAGCTTTATACATCTATATTAAGCTTTTTAATTATTTCATTTAACGTGCTTCGCCCTATTCCCAACATCTCGGCAGCCCTCGCCTGTACTCCACCCGCCTGCTTTATAGCTTTTCTTACTAATTTTTTCTTATATTCTTCCACTGCCTGCTTGTAATTTAAATTGTTTAAATTGGTTTCATCTTGAATACTTTCCCCATTACGGTACTCTTTTCTTATATAAGGAGGCAGGTCTTCATTTTTAATCTCTGTCCCTTCACAAAGGATTACAGCCCTCTCAATGGCATTTTCAAGTTCTCGCACGTTATAATGGATAAAGAAAACTAGACAAAAAAACAGCTTTATTTAAGGTGGATCGTTGCCGTGAGAAAATCATATTCTGGGGAGTTCAAAGCCAAGGTTGTACTGGAAATTCTCAAGGAAGAGAAAA
>JBMOPE010000032.1:0-30122 GCA_049323755.1 Bacillota bacterium | reverse complement strand
GACAATTAAGGCCTTTTAAGTATAATGCGTTAAAAGGGGGCAATTGCATTAATAGCCAATTGTCCCCTCAAAATACTGCCTTATTTTATATCGATTTGGACTTTACACAAAGTTCGGGATAGACCCATAAAATTTATTGTTAAGCTCCAATTTATGCGAGACTATGCATTTTTTTCGTCTTTTCCTTTACATACCGAATGTCTTCAGGAATATCCTCCGGCTTTAAGGAATCATGTACAGCGCATGTTCCGGCACCTTGTGCAGTTTCATAGTACCAGCATTTATATTTGAGCACATCAAGAGTTTCCTGTAGTTCCGCAATCTGTTCTGTAACTCTTTTCTGCTGTTCTCTGAACATGTTGAGCCGCTGGTTAATTGTTTTATCGCCCTGCGTACACCAGTCAATAAAAGTCCTTATGTCTTTGATTGACATTCTTGTTTTCTTTAAACATTCAATAATAAAAAGCCATTCAAAATCATCATCCTTAAACATACGGATGCCTCTTTCGTTGCGTTCAACAAATGGCAATAGACCTTCTTTATCATAAAAACGAAGGGTATGCGGAGATATATTAAACTTTTTGGATATTTCACTAACCCTATAGTACATTTTTACTCCCCTTAAAAAATCTTTTCAAAATTTTTGAAAACACCATTGACTTAGAGCACACTCTCAAGTGTATGGTAAAGATACCATGTACCAGAGTGTGTGTCAACTATAATAGGTAAAATGAAGAATATTTACCGTTACGATTGAAAGACTGGATTGATTAGATGAACAAGGAGGAAAAGAAAATGAAAATATTTTTGATTTCTTCCATTTTACTTTTGCTGGTTTTCTCACTTGTAGCTTGTCAGAGCAGAGAAATCTCCACAAGTGATATTTCCTCCTCGCAGACTACCGGGGTTAATGAAGGTGAATGGATAGAGAACGGTAATTTGGAAACAACGCCAAATGAAAAAAAAATAATAAAAAGCGAGTCGATTGGAAGTAAGGCGACAGAAAGCAAACCGAAAGAAACCGAATCTGCTGCTAACAGGATAGAATCCGCACACTCAAAAAACAATACGGTTTCAACCATTCCTCACGAAGAAGAGCCTGCAAAAGATGTCCGAATCCGGCTTACTTTTAACAATACGGAAATTATTGTGAAAATGAATGATAACCCCACAAGTCTGGATTTTGTTAAAAAGCTTCCGCTAACATTGACTTTTAAGGATTATGCAGGTACGGAGAAAATCAGTTATCTCCCCCAAAAACTTTCTACTGAAGGTTCTCCATCAGGCTACGATCCTTCGGTTGGGGAGCTGGCATATTATGCTCCATGGGGTAACATATGCTTTTACTATCGTGATTTCGGTTATTCGAACGGACTGGTTCCATTGGGTAGCATTGAGTCCGGTATGGAATCTCTCACAAATCTTGATGGTGATTTCACAGTTACGATTGAAAAGGTTGTAGCATAGGTAGTGATTTAAAATTAACTTATGAGAGAGGGAAAAGAAACATGTCCAGCAAAGTATATTTTATAAATCTGCGAACGAGAACAGATAAGGGTAATAAGATTAGCAAAATAAGAAACTTATTTGATCAGGCTGGCTTTAATGAGCTTATTCAAAAGGATGACCTAACAGCTATCAAATTGCACTTCGGTGAACGTGGAAGTGATGGATTTATTAGTCCTCTTTTTGTTCGTCAAGTGGTGGATAAAATTAAGGAAAAGGGTGCTAAACCTTTTCTAACCGATACTAATACGCTCTACTCTGGAAGTCGGCATAATTCGGTTGATCATTTACTGACTGCATTGGAGCATGGTTTTGATTATACGGTTACAGGTGCGCCAATTATAATAGCTGATGGATTACGCAGTGATAATATTACTGAAGTAGAGATTGATAAAAAACACTTTAAGAAAGTGAAACTGGCTAAAGATATTGTTAATGCTGACAGCGTAATTGTATTATCTCACTTTAAGGGGCATGAGATGGGTGGCTTCGGTGGGGCAATAAAAAATCTTGCCATGGGTGGAGCACCAGCTATTGGTAAAAAAGAGCAGCATGGTACCAAGATTATTGTCGATCAAGATAAATGCATTGGCTGTGGTGAGTGCAGCAAAGTTTGTCCTGAACAGGCGATAACTATGAGTGAAATGAAGGCACATATTGACTTGGATAAATGTATCAGATGCGGTGAGTGCTTAACCGTTTGCCCAGTAAAGGCCAACGGGATCGACTGGCAGACAGACCTAGTAGCTTTTCTTGAACGAATGGCCGAATATGGATATGGCTTTGCCAAAGCTCATGAGAAACGTATCGGTTATATAAACTTTCTAATAAATATCAATCCTGACTGTGATTGCGCATCGTGGAGCGATGCACCTATCGTTCCTGATATCGGTTTTTTGGCATCCACCGATCCTGTAGCTCTTGATCAGGCAAGCTATGATTTAGTAAATAAACAGATTGGATTTTCTGACTCTCATCTTTCTTGCAATCATGAGGCTGGTGCGGATAAGTTCAAAGGTTTGCGCTCTTATATAGACGGTACTATCCAAATGCGACATGGTGAAGAAATTGGTATGGGTAGCCGTGATTATAAATTAATCATCCTGTAGTTTGTTCTCAATAGAACTTCAACGTAATGGGCTCCTACCGCTAAATATGCGGAATGTGGGAGACAGGTAGTCATTTTCCAGAAGGTGTAAGGAGTTATAGAACGTTAAAGGAACAATTGGTGCCAGGCCCTTAACTTATTGAAGGAGATCAGACTTATTCTGAAAAGCCCGGGCATAATTTTACTGTTAACGCAGACTTTAGCAATATAAAGGAAGAGGATTATGAAGGTCTGATAATTCCCGGGGGGCGGGCTCCGGAGTATATTCGTCTAAACCCCAGGGTAATTGAGATAGTAAAAAATTTCGACGCCGCCAAAAAACCTATTGGCGCTATCTGTCACGGGCCGCAGGTTATGGTTGCAGCGGGAGTGGTGTCACGTGGGGTTTTTACCGCCTACCCCGCTTGCATGCCTGATATAATATGTGCCGGCGGTACCTGGGGTGAAGTAAATGAAACATTCAGCAACGCATATGTTAACGGACATATTGTAACCACCCCGCATGGCCTGCTCATCCTGAATTTTTAAGGGCTTTTTGTCAACTCCTTGGAGCTGAGATAAGACTATAAGTATTTCGGTGCCTGAAACTGATGGGACAGGGGCGCTTGTTGTGTAATAACCCGCAAAGCTGAACTAAAACAAGGCTTTGCGGGTTGTTGCCTCTAGAATTACTGTATGTATGAGGTCAGGTTTCCCCAAACTATGCTTTTTCCGGTATCAATTATAGATACAATGAGCTGGTCTTTTTCATCCATTTTATTTACCTCATAAACAATATATTGGATATATTTTAGTTTAAAAACACTCTTTGCAATCTCTTCTGCAAAAAATGCAGTTTGCCGTTACTCTGCTAAGGGTTCATCAGTTTTTCCCGGGACAGGTCCAGAAATGCGCTCAGGGCAGGGGTAATCCACTTGTCCTTGTGAAGGGCAATTTGAGAGACGATGTTAAAATCCGGCCCCTTCCAACCGAGGTCCACCAGCCGGCCGTCATCCAGCTCGGACTCCAGAGTCGCCCGGGGCAGGAAGGTGATGCCCAGCCCACTGGTGACACACCTCTTGATAGCCTCGACGCTGCCGAACTCCAACACCAGCCCCGGCCGAACACATTCCCTGGTCAGTATTTCCTCCAGGACCGCCCGGTAGCCCAGTCCCGGTTCGGTAAGTATAAGAGATTCGCCGTTGAGGTCCCGTGGCTCTATACATCCTTTACGGGTCAGGGGGTGGTCGGGCCCCGAGGCCACCACCATTGGCTCGGGTAATAGGGTTTCACACGTATAGCCGGGTAAGGAGACCGGCCTGCACATAAGGAAGACTACGTCCACGGCGTTGTTTTTCAGCCAGCCCGGGAAGTCGGCGCAGATATTCAGCTTGATTATTATCTCCACTCCGGGACACCTCCGGCGGTACTCCTGCAGCACGGCGGGCAGCCGGTAGACGCAGAGCGATTCCGGGGCCCCGATTGTAATTGTGCCACGGGGGGTTGACCCCGATACCATTTCCCTGGCCTCTGTGGAAAGCCGTAATATCTGCTCGGCGTAATAAAGGAACTTTTCACCCTCCCCGGTGAGGGTAATTTTTTTGCCCATTCTTTCAAAAAGCCTGGTTTCCAATTCCTCTTCCAGAGTTTGAACCTGTGCGGTGACGCTTGACTGGGCATAGTCAAGAATTTCCGCCGCCCGGGTAAAGCTAAGCTCTCTGGCTATAGTGCAAAAAGTTTTAAGCTGCCTTAGTTCCATTGTAAACCCCTTCTCATTATCGGCTATGACGATTGATATTATTAAAATAATCATCTGTACTAATATATTGCCACGGTGTAAGATAGTTGGCAAGGATGCATCTGGAAAACAACAGGAAGGGATGTTTTTCGTGAGTAAACAGCAGGCGCTGTTAAAAAGCTTATCCTGGCCCCAGGGGGCTGCAATGACCATAGGGGCGGTTCTTGGGTCCGGGGTGCTTATTCTGCCTGTGGAAGCCGCCAGGCTGGCGGGACCTGCCTCCCTGGCAAGCTGGCTGATGATGGGCATTCTGGCGGTTCCCCTGGCCATGACAATGGGCGCGCTGGGATCGTCATATCCTGATGCCGGGGGGATCGCATCCTATGCCCGGAGGGCCTTTGGCGATAGTGCGGGGTCGATAACCGGGTGGCTTTTCCTTGGGACCGTGCCTGTGGGAGCTCCTATCGCGGCTTTAATTGGCAGCAACTACATAGGGCAGGTGTTGTCGCTTAATTCCTGGCAGGTCAGCCTGACTGCCGCGCTTATGCTTGGATTTGCCCTTTTCTTTAACTACCGTGGCATTAACTTGACGGGAAGGGTTCAAGTGGGGATAGTGGCAGCCATTGCCGTGATACTTGTGGCTGCTGTTTTAGCGGCATTTCCACAGGTGAGCGCCGGGGCGTTAACCCCCTTTGCCCCAAACGGCTGGTTTCCCGTGGGGGTGTCCATGACCATCCTTTTCTGGGCCTTTGTGGGGTGGGAGATGATTGTCCACCTGGCGGAGGAGTTTAAAAACCCGGCACGGGACATCCCCCTGAGCCTCACCGTTTCTTTGGGCCTGATCGTTGCTCTTTATCTGTCGGTGGCCTTTGTAACGGTGGGTACCGGGGCGTACCTGGAGCCTTCAAGCACAGCCGCTCTGGCCTCGATGGTGGCATTGGGCTGGGGGCAGAAGGCGGGAGCGATAACTGCAGTGCTGGGCTTCCTGGTCTGCTATGGAACCATTCACACCTACATAGCGGGCTTTTCCCGGCTTGTTTACGCTCAGTCCAGACAGGGGGATTTTCCCTTCTGTTTCTCCCGGCTGCACCCGCGCTTTAAAACTCCATACAGGGTAATGGCAGTACTGGCCCCTGTTTTCGCCGGGGTGCTGGCCCTTAATTTCTGGCTGAGCTTTGACATAAACATATTGATTAAGTGGCCATGTGCCATATTTATAGCCCTATACATAATCGGAACCGCATCGGCGCTGAGGATATTACCCCGCAGGGGAGGCGGCCGTCACTGGGCACTGGTTTCATTGGTGATGTGCCTGGCTGTGTATGCCTTCACCGGGTGGGCCGGGATTTATCCCTTTCTGCTGGGTCTGATCGGCTGGCTGGCCGGGCTGCGGAGAAAAGGTGTGAAGCATATATTAAAAAGGACAAATGGTACCAGGCCCTTAACTTTTTAACTTATTAAAAGTTGACCTCGCTAAAGCCCGCATCAAGAAAGAAAAGAAGGTCATTTCAGCCTTCTTTTTTGACTCTTCCAGTGCATTTATTATTCTTGTTACCTTTTTGAGAAGAACTTAATCCAGATTGGGTTGAGGTATAGTGCGACAGGGGACGGTTCGGCTAATATTGCCGCCTTAATTGCATATTTTTGTACTCGCACGTAAAACCGATGTTCTGTAAAGCTTTTTTAAAGGGGCTTTCATGGGCGGGGCGGCCGTTGATGGATTCCACGGCTGCGCTTTTCAATGGGTTAAATTCACGGGTCAGGAGGGTTTTAAAAAAAGCAAGATACAAGGGTAAAGAGGGATCATCGGGCCCGGTTTTAATCAAAAGATCTTTACCGTTGCGTTTGGCCACTACTTTCAGCCGGGTGCCGTGAAACACGACAAAATTTGTTGGCAGGCGGGCTGGAAGGTCTTCGTCCATTCCGGGAAGCTTGAGTCCGCAGGGCGATGCCGGGTCCGCCGCGTTCAGCCAGTAAATACTTTCTTCGTTTAACCCTTTTTGCAAGAAAAGGTTTGCCTCCCGGGGGGCAAACTGTAAGCCGGTGATTTGTTCAAAAAAATGCCCGGAGTAAATCTCCCCGGAAAACTCCATGAGGCGCAGTTTACGAAAAATATTTGAGGTATTCCGGTACCAGGAACCTAACAAACTAACTTATTGTATATTGGCATAACCTGGGCACCTCCTGGTATTAAAAAATAGGAGGTCTCCTTTTTTTTATTATTTTGTATTATCCCGTAAAACCAATTTACTTAAGGCAAGCAAGAACCGTCCCCGCTTGCTAAGGAATGGACCAATCAGAGATAGATTTAACCACTGGTAAAAATCTGGTATTATAGGAAAAGAGTTGTACAGAAAGTGTCCAAACGGGAAGGGAATTAATGTATTTAGGAGGTTTATTTCCTTGAAAAAAAACAGTGGTGGAAATAATAGCACATTCTCCTGCCTGATAACCCGGAAGAGTTTTTTAATTTTCCTTTTTGTTCTTCTGGCAGCCCTGTCAGCAAGCGGGTGTTCCAGTTCCCCAGTCTCTTCCGCCTCCCCGGCAGATCCGGCGCCAAAGACTTCTTTTATATCACAGTTTGGTAAATATGAGGAGGTGCCGGTCAATGTTACCCCGGTCATTAAGCCATACGCCGTAGCCGGAGACCTGAGCAATATAACCAATGAAAATATGTTTGCTTTTTCGGAAGCGGCCCGAAGCCTTTTGATTAAAAACGGTTTTGTGGTAGTCCCCGGCGAGCACAGAGAGTTTTTCATGCTTTATGAAATAAACAGCTATGATCCGGTGCCCAGCTTTATTACCACTGACTCTATGCTCCATAACTATCATTTGTTTTTCAGCCACCTGTTGAGGGTGGTGGAAACAGAAAAATTGGCCCCCGGGCTGAAGGAGCTTAATACGGCGATGCTGTCGGAGGCCCAAAAGCAGTACTCCGTTCTTAAGGGTACCGGATGGGAGAATGCTGCCAAAAGAAATGTTGGATTTTTTTCAGTGGGCGCAAGTCTACTTGAGCCTGGCGCGGCTGTCCCGCAGACAGTTGAAGGCGAGGTAAAAAAAGAACTGAACCTTATTGAAAAGCACCAGGGTGTAGCCATCTCACCGGTTATGAACACCGGCGGAAGCCTGGATGACTTAAATGCTCTAAAAGAAGATTATTCGCAATACATACCCCGGGGACATTATGAAAGGACAGAGCAGCTAAAAGCGTATTTTAAGGCTATGATGTGGTATGGAAGGCAGACCTTCAGGATGAAAAACGAGGATGAAATAAAATCCGCCGTGCTTATTACCATGGCCCTGGAGAGGGATCAAAACAGGCAGGGATGGGAAAAAATATATGAACCCACCGCTTTTTTCGTGGGCAAAAGTGACGACATAACCTTTATTCAGTTTAAAGACCTGCTTGACAAAATATACGGCTCCGGGGCCGATCTTCAGACAGTGTTGACGAACTCGCAAAAATGGGCCGCATTCCTGGAGGCGACCGGGAAACTGGACCCTCCGGCCATCAATTCCATGCCTGCTTTTGACCAAAACATACAGCCCGACCGTGAAAGAGAAATAAAGGGGTTCCGGTTTATGGGACAGCGATTTACCATTGACGCTTCTATTTTTCAGCGGCTGGTATACCGTGAGGTAAAGGAAAACAGCCAGGGCCAGAGGAGAATGCTGCCCAGGGGACTGGATATTCCCGCCGCCATGGGCTCAAAAGAGGCCTATGCCATACTGCAGTCAATGGGAGAAACCGATTACAAGGACTACCCCGAAAATATGGCTAAAATGAGAGGGTACATCAAAGCTCTTGGCAAAGAGACCTGGACCCAGAACCTGTATTGGGGATGGATGTATTCGCTGCTGCCTTTAACCGTTGAAAAGCCGGAAGGGTACCCGTCTTTTATGCGCAGCCCGGCGTGGGAAAGGAAAGATCTCAACACCTTCCTGGGAAGTTGGACAGAGTTAAAGCACGATACAGTGCTTTACGCAAAACAGGTTTACGCCGAGTGCGGCGGCGGGGGGATCGTTGACGACCGCGGCTATGTGGAGCCCAATCCGGTAGTTTACGCCAGGCTTGCCTCGCTCACCAGGATGACCAGGGAGGGCCTTAAAGCACGGGATCTGTTAAACCAGAGGGACGATGAAAGCCTCGACAGAATGGAAAAACTGGCCCTTTACCTGAAGACAATCTCTGAAAAGGAATTAAACAATACCCCGCTGTCAGACGAAGACTACCAGCTAATCCGGTCATACGGCGGCAGTTTGGAGCATTTCTGGCTGGAGGCTATGCGGGACGAGGGGATCGACCACCGGTCGGCAATTTACGACCGGCCGGCGGCACTGGTAACCGATGTGGCCACAGATATTGCCGGTGGCCGGGTTTTACAGGAGGCCACCGGAAAAATATACGAAATTTATGCCGTGGTGCCGGTCGACGGCAAATTAAGGATTGCCAAGGGCGGAGTATATTCATATTATGAATTTCCCGGCCCGCTTTCCGATCGCTTAACCGACACAAAATGGCACAGTATGTTGGATAATGGGAAGATGCCAGACTTGCCGGAATGGACAAGGGCATTTATCGCGCAATGAATAAAAGATTAGTGGCTGTGGGGGTCATTGCCGCCGGGGTGCTTTTACTCTTTTTTCTTTACCCGGTAGTAAAGGCGGCCATTTCAGCTGGCCCAAAAGATTTTCCGGCTTTTAAAAAAGAAAAACTCAAACTTCCGGTAAGGAATGAGTCTGTATATCTAACGGTTATGGATAACAACACAAACCCCTCCGGGATAGAGGAATGCCGTGCGGCAAATGCCAAAGCGATGTCTTTTAAGGTTGGGGACCGCCGGTACTTACTTAATATACCGGAGCCTCTACCGGAATACCGGCTGGAAAAAGCCCGGAGCTTTGATATTGACAAGAATGGCCTACATGAGAATTACTCTTTGCAGGACGGGGTTTTAAAGGTCGATTCCGATAAAAAAACAATATGGCAATCTCCTGAAAGCTGGTGGGTGGATGACTTCTTTTTAGGCGATGCCAATAATGACGGCATTTGCGATTTAAACCTGCTGGTGTGGAAGTCCGGGAGCTTCGGCTCCCGCCGTCCGTTCTGGGTTACCCGGGAAGATAAAAGCATAAAAAATCACCTTTTTATATATATTCCGGCTGTAGGTTCTTTTAAGCCGTTATGGCAGTCTTCAAACCTCGACTGCCCCAATTACGGGTCAGTCCTTGAAGATATCAACGGTGACGGTAAAAATGAGCTCGTTGTCAGCGAGGGAGATTACTCCATTCCCGGGGAAAGACGTGTCAGTGTATGGCGGTGGAACGGCTGGGGATTTTCCATGATTCCCGTTAATCCGGCATGGTAAGGTGGTCAATACCCAATTATATCATAGCCGGGAGGCTTTTTTTATCAGCGGGGTCCCCCCAGTGAAAACAACACTTTTCCCAGCTCATGCCACGAATCTACTATATAATCGGGATTCTCTTTTATAAGCTCCCCCCGGGAGGCTATCCCCCAGGTTACCCCCACGGTAATTACTCCCGCCTGCTTGCCGGCCATGATGTCGTACCAGCTGTCCCCTATGAAAACGGCTCCTTCCGGCCTGGCTTTTAATAGTTCCAGCGCCTTTAAAACCGGCTCCGGATGAGGTTTGGGCTTGGATACGTCTTCAGATGTAACGGCGGTGTCTATATACTTGCTCAGGCCGGTCAACTCCATATCGGCGAGTGCCGGTACCCGGCGCTTCGAGGTAACCACTCCTGTATTAAAGCCGCCACACTTAATTGACTCCAGCATTTTCATGGAGCCGGGATAACATTTGATGCAGTCGGCGTGCTTTTCTTTTTGAAAAAGGGAATATTTTTCAATAAATTCCTCTGAGCGCCCGGGCAAGTAGCGCTGGGCCACTTCCTTCAGGGGAATGCCTATTGTTTTTAACACCTCGCCGTTATCCCAGGGGAGGGAGAAGTGCTTAAAAACCATTTGAAAGGTGCCGGTAATTAAAGGAATACTATCTATCAGAGTTCCGTCAAGGTCAAATAAATAAGTGTTTATAGCCAATAGTTATCACCCGTTCCGTTTCATATTTTGCGTAAGGCATTATAAATTGCAATTAGCAAGTTAGGAGATTAAGCAAATTAAACCTGAAAATATTTAAAGGTTATTGCTAATGCTTTCGGGCCGTATTCTAAATTGGTACATGACAGGTTAATATTCTCCGTGAATACCCGGCGTTCCTGTCATGGCAATAAAACATCAAGTTAATGGAAAGAGGTCTATAATGAAAAAGAGTATTTATTCAAACATTCTGGCCCTGGCGCTGCTGGGGGTATTATTGCTGGCTGCAGCCGGATGCGGCCCGGCACCCAAGGAAGCGCCCGGGCAGGCGGCTCAGAAGGATGTCAAAACAGCTCCGCCACCCTCTGTCCAGGTAATAGGCAAGGAATTAAAAGACAATGGGGAGTATTTTGAAATCCATTTGAAAATTCCGGTGATAGACGGACTGGAGGATAAAGATCTTCAGGCAAAACTTAATGCCGGCTTTGAAAAGGCTGTTGTGGACCGTAAAGAGATTTTGGCCAAAGAGGCCAGGGAACTCGCGCTGGAGTCAAAAAAGCAGGGCTTCCCCTTTTGGCCTTTCCAGCTGTGGACCGACTACAGAGTAAATTATAATAAAAATGGCATACTGAGCCTTTATATTGAAATTTACGAATATACCGGCGGGGCCCACGGCATGACGGTACGCATACCGTATAATATAAACCTGAAAAATGGAAAAATTATCGCCCTTAAAGAAATATTCAGAGAAGGGGTGGATTACAGGGGCGTTCTCAACCGGGAAATTGCCCGGCAAATTGATGAAAAAAAGGATATGTTCTTTACCCAGGGAGATATGGGATTTAAGACCATTGCCGAAAACCAGCCCTTTTACATTGAAGAGGGAGGTATGGTGGTGTATTTCGGCCTTTATGAAATTTCGCCCTATGCTGCCGGAATACCGGAATTCAAGTTGCCCTTCACTCTCTTTAAAGAAGAACTTAATCTGGATTGGGTTAAGTTGTAGTATCACTTTGGCGACCTCAATGACAAGGCCTCCCGTTTTCCGGGAGGTCTTGTTGTGCACATCTGATGCATCAGCCGATTAAAATTAAATTGCATCAGCAGGAAAATGCTACTATAATATGTTTCAAATAATCATTAAAGGAAAAGTTTGGCGGCCTAAAGAAAATGTTCTGTGCTTATTCCCAAGGAATATAATGTGATAAAAGGCAATTGGATATTAAATACGCGGTTTTTCGGCCATGGCACAATTATATGTGACATTCCGGAGAGATGTTCGCCAGTTGGTTAATATTAATAATAAGAGGTGACACGTTGACCAAAACACATAATAGGATATCGCCGATAAGAACAGTGGGAACGTTTCTTAACAGGAGGGCATGCTCGGATACACTCTTCCACGTTCTCGGCCGCGCATACGATCACCCATTGAATACAGAGGAGCGCGCCATCATGCCATTGGCGGGCGGAATAAACCAACATGGCTACCAGTGCGGCATGATTTGGGGCGCGACACTTGCTGCAGGAGCACAGGCATATCGACTTCTAGGCCCGGGTCTGCAAGCTGAAACCAGGGCAATTCTTGCAGCACAAAGGCTTGTGGAGTCCTTCCGTGCTCAAAACAACCATATCAATTGCCTCGAAATAACCGATTTAGACAAGTCGTCATCAAATATGCAGATGACTATGTATTTCCTCATAAAAGGCGGGATCATAGGCTGCCTTCGCATGGCTGCAAAATATGCCCCGTTAGCATTTAGTGAGATAAATTCCGCTCTTGCCGATACACATATCGAAGCGCCCTCCGCTCCGGTAAGCTGCTCGGCACTGTTGGCGCAAAAGATGGGCGCATCCGATATGCATACGGTCATGGCAGCGGGATTTGCGGGCGGTATCGGCTTATGCGGAGGTGCCTGTGGGGCATTAGGAGCCGCGATATGGATTATCGGAATGAACATCATTAAGGAACGAACTGTTAACAATTTGTGGAAAGACGACGCCTTTAATTCAAGGCTCGACAAACTGATTAATAGTTTTTTGAAAAGAACCGATTTTTCATTCGAGTGCCCTAAAATAGTAGGACGGAGGTTTGAGAATATCGGCGACCATGCTGCTTATTTACGCAATGGAGGCTGCTCGAAAATTATCGAAGTATTAGCTGCTGGATGATCGTAGCAAGTGGGGACGGTTCTTGCCTTGCTACTAATTTAAATGATAAAGCCATCCGTTTTCGGATAATAGTCTGGGCGGGTGGTTTAATTTTTATCTTACCGAAAGGAACTTGTCGTCAGTTGAAGAAAAATTAGGTATCGCAACTCTCTTCAATTGGGGGCGTCCCCTTTATGAGAAAAAAGATTGGTAGCCCCCAATACCTGTTTTTGCCTGGCTGCAACACGGGTTGGCCGGTATTACTCACCGATAGTATTATTCAACAGATTTATGTTTTTCATCATCACCGATACTATGGTATTATCGGTCAGCGCCATTCCTTCGGCGCAAACCTTGCCTATATTTCTCATGGTATCCTCGGCGGTAACGCTGATAATGCCGGTGCTGGGCGGAATAATAATGCCCTGCCTGGCCAGGTAGCCGGCTATAACAGCCTCACTGGAAGCGGTTGCCAGCTTAAAGGCGCAGCTTCCTTTGGCCCCGTCGCAGATCATGCCGCAAAGATTCCCTGCCATATTCTTAATGGCTCCGGAGATTTGATTGTCGTCACAGCCCAGCAGCCAGGCAATGGCCGCACTGGCCCCGATCCCGGCGGCAATGGCACAGCCGCAGGCTGCCGACAGCTTTCCGGTATAATCTTTTATTAGTATGTTAATCAGGTGGCTGAAGGCCAGCCCGCGGATAAGCTTTTCCCGCCCGACCCGGTAGTAGCCGGCTACCTCGGTCACCGGGATGATGGCCACAATGCCTTGGTTGCCGCTGCCGCCACTGGTCATCACCGGCACCTTGCGCCCGGACATGCGGGCGTCCGCGGCGGATGCCGAGACCATCCTTATTTTGCCCACCAGGTCATAGGTTAAAATCCCTTCCTGCATCATATTGCGCAGCCCCTTGCCCAGGGTAAGCCCCTCCTGCATGGACAGGCCCTCCCTGGCAGCGGCCAGGTTCATGTGAACTCCTTCCTCCAAAAACTCAATATCCCGGAAAGGTATGGTTTCAATTAAAATGCGCAATTCAGACAGGCTCATATTGCCCAGGGGCGATGGAGGGCTGCAGGTTAAATCACCTTCAACCTCCCGGTGATAAATTACCTGGTCATTTAACCGGACATCCACCACATTGCTGTGGCTGCCGGTAATAACTACCCTGCTGCTGCCGCCGGCAGCTGTAACCTGGGCCTCCACATAGACTCCCTTCAGCTCAACATCCGGAAATATAGTGACCTTACCTGCCTTAATCAGCTCAGCGGCCTGGTCTATTTTCTCTCCGCTGGTGTCCTCAACCACCTGCAGCTCTCTGGAGGAATCACCGGCCACCGCTCCCAGGGCGGCGGCCCACCCCAGGCCCACGTCAAGGGCGCCCGGTATGGACACTCCCATGCCGTTCTTGTATATGCTGAGGCTAACCCGGACGGAAATCTTTTGTATATCCCCCGTTACGGTTTCTCTGGCGCGGGCCACGGCCAGCGCCACCGCCACCGGCTCAGTGCATCCCAGGGCTGGTTTCACCTGGTCTTTTAAGAGTTTCACAACCTCGTCGCAAATCAATATTCATTCTCCTGATTTTTTAATAAATACATCGCCAGCTGCCCGCCAGGCCGGTTTTTTCCGGTAATTCTCAGCTTTTTATTTTTCTTCTACAGTTTCCCTTTTTCCTGCCCAGGTGGGACGTTAAGGGGTTGCCTCGCGGGGCAGGCATTCCGGCATTCCCAGCAGTCGTATACCCAATATCCTTTGGGCAGTGTCTTGCCGACAATTTCCCGGCAAAGCTTTTGGATAACTACCTGGTCTTCCTTCAGCGCGCCTGCAGGGCAGGCATCCAGACAGAGCCGGCACTTCGGGGGACACAGCTCCTCCTCCACCAGTGGGTCAGGCTCCAGGTCCAAGTTGGTGATCACCGATACCAGGTGAACCCGGTTGCCGTATTGCGGAGTGATAAGAAGGGAGTTTTTTCCAAGGATGCCCAAGCCAGCAGCCCTGGCCGCGTGTTTATGGGAGAGGTCCCCTATACCCCGGCGATTTTCTTCATCCCAGTATATGTAGGGATCGTCAGCGGGTATCGGAATAGCCTGGCCGCCCTTTTTTTCCACAAAGACAGACAGGTCGCAGGCGATGTTGTCCAGACTTCTGTGCAAAGCCTGTAAGGTGTTGGTATAGGCAGTGGCAAGTCTGCCGTACACCAGTTGGTCCGGCATCTTTTTGGCCATGACTACCACGGTTTTCGCCTGCGGCATAATGTCGATCGGACTAAACCCCTTGGGTGCTCCGCTAAAACGTTCCACGGAAGCCACTCCTACCAGATCAGCCCCCATGTTTAAGGCCATTCCTTTGATTTCTTCCTTCAGACCCATACGCTATACCTCCTGACCATCTTACCTTCGGGCGCCTAGTTTAAATTTCGCCCTCTAGCAAGCAAATCCTGCCAAAGGTCTTCCGGCTCCGGTTACTCAAGGCTTTATTAAAGAAATAATAAACAAAAAGATCACCCTGCAAATTTTTTCTGTGATATGTGATAGAATGGGAGGAAATGGGGCAAACAGCAGGGGATGTGAAATCAGTGCAAATTTATGAGAATGGGCTGTTTATTTCCTGCGAGGATGAAAACAGGCTATTCAGTGTTTTGGTGGAAGACAAGGGTAAGATAGTATATGCAGGCGACAGGGTTCCCGATGTTTATTCCGGCAGCCGGTCCCGGATCAACCTGGATGGAAAGTGCGTAGTTCCAGCCTTTGGAGATACACATATGCACTTTGAGTCATTTTCTTTATTCCATTCATCCCTGGATATTCGCGCTGTACGGGATTTTAATGAATTGGGGGACTTAATAGGCACTTTCTGTAAAAACAATCCAAAGGAAAATATTATCCTTGGTTTTGGTTGTTCATCTCACTCAGTAAAAGAGGGCATTCTGCCTGACCGCACTGTTCTTGACAAAATCACAACACTCCCCCTCATGCTGGTAAAATATGACGGTCATGCATGCGTTGTCAATTCTTCTTTAATGAAGCAATTGCCTGCCATTGTTCTGGATGACCCTGGATTTGACAAACATTCAGGGTGGTTATACCAAAATGCCTTTTACAAAGGAATAAACAGTATTACTAAAAAGGTATCCCCGCTCAAGGTTTTTGCCAATCTGATTAAAGGCGCGGATTTTCTTTTAAAACAAGGTATAGGTTTTATCCACACCACAGAGGGGGTGGGCTTCCCCCTGGATATTGATGTTGATATCATGCGTATTGCGGCCCGGGGTCTACCTCCGTCTTTTCGCATATATTTTCAGACCATGGAAATAAAAAAAGCGTTACGCCGCAAACTGCCCCGTATTGGTGGATGTTTTGCCACCGCGCTTGATGGTTGTTTCGGGTCTGAGGATGCGGCCCTCAGTATACCATATAACAACAATCAGAATAATAAAGGAATACTTTTTTATTCACAGCAGCAGGTTGATGAGTTTGTGAGAGAGGCGAACCGGGCCGGACTGCAGGTATCGCTGCACGCAATAGGCGACGCTGCAGTGGAGCAGGCAATCACGGCATATGAAAAAGCACTAAGGGACTTCCCGCGAACTGACCACCGCCATATCATCATCCACGCCGATCTAATACCTGTTCCTTTATTGGAGCGGGCGGCCAAAATAGGATTGCATTTTGCTGTCCAGACTCCATTCCTGTACTGGGAACAGGAGCCCATGGAATATATCTGCAACATCCTCGGCCACCGGGCGGAAAACCTCATCCCCCTGAAAAGTATGATCGATTATGGGCTGACCATCGCCAATGGATCAGACGCCCCCTGCACCCTTCCAAACCCTGTTGAAGGAATATTTGCCGCCTGCAACCATCCCAACCCCGACCAGAGAATACCGGTGCTGGATGCTTTAAGAATGCATACAAACTGGGCTGCCCGGCTTTCCTTTGATGAGGGATCCAGAGGGACTTTGACGGAGGGGAAAAACGCTGACTTTGCCATATTGGATAAAAACCCGCTGGATCTTCCCCCGGAAAAACTAAAAGAAATTAATGTCCTGGAGCTATATCTAAAGGGTAAAAGTAGTGCCGGGCAGTCCCAAAACCCCTTAACACTTTTTATAAGCGCAGTAAAAAACAAGCTGGCAGGTATTGACTGATTTTTGAGCTTTGTATTGATCTTAACTGTGATATGGCGCTTTATTATACTTTGAACTTACCGGACATCTGCTTTAGTTCGTTTGATAGGGTTGAAAGGGCTTCGGTAGCTGCCGAAACCTCCTCCATTGAAGCAGTCTGCTCTTCCGTAGCCGCCGCGGCATTCTGGGCTGTCAAAGAAATTTCCTTGGCTGCCGAGGCTACTTCTTGAATCCTTTGATTCAATTCTTCCACTGTTGCGATTATGCTGGCGAAGGCCTGTGAGGATGAAGACACCTGTTCCACGCCATCGGTAATCTGAGATACGCTGTTCTCGACTGTATTCAGCGCGTTCCCTGCACTAATCTGTATATTTGATGTGTGCTGCTTGATCTCCCGTGCGGCCCCGGCCGACTGCTCGGCCAACTTCCGCACCTCCTCAGCTACCACGGCAAATCCGCGACCATGCTCACCGGCACGCGCTGCCTCTATTGCCGCATTTAGTGCCAGGAGATTTGTTTGGTCGGCAATGCCGGTGATTATTTCCACCATTTCGCCTATGGTCTCCGATACCCGGGCCAGTTCCCGAATAGCTGCTCCCGCCCCCGTCGCTGCCTCTCCTACCATTCGCATCCTCTCGTTTAAGTCTGCGAGGTTTTGTCGGCCCTGGCCGGCCACCTCCGCTGCACCGGCTGCTGCTTCGGCCGCTGTTACCGCGTTGTTGGCAACATGGTCTGCGCCTGAGGCCATTTCGTTAATGCTGGCGGCGTTTGCGGTTGCCGCAGAGCTGGTCTGTCTGGCACTTTCCATGACCTCATGGGAAACTTCGGCCACCTGTTTTGCCGTGTCGTTAAGGCGCAGCATCATTTCCCTAAAATGCGATGTCATTTCGCCAAGCGATCGGGCAATTTCACCGATCTCATCTTTTCGGCCAATTTTCACTTCCGCCGTCAGATCACCGGTGGCCAACTGGGAGTGCGCTGATGCTACCGCCTGTATGGGGCGTACCAGGCGCCCGGCGTAAAATAGGGCAACAATTGCCGCAAATAAAGTGGACGTAATGGTGATAACTAACATATAACGGCGGGCAGCTACTGCGTAGGCCTCCAGGGCGGCGGATTCAACCGCCACCCCGACCATTCCCCTGGTTGTACCGGAAAGATCGGTAATCGGTGAAAATGCTGCGTAATGATCCATTCCTTGCAAGAAAAGCCTTGTTTGAGCCACCTGTTTTTCTTCTATAACCATTTTGTTCAAAGACTGGTCCTTAAAAATCAGGCGCTCACCCTCCTTTTGAATGGACGCCCCCTCTGGTACAGCAGTGGATCCGGTGAGTACCGGGTCATTTGAACCCATTCGGTAGAAGAAGAAAACATCAGCACCGGTTGTCTTTTTTAAAAACTCTGCCAAAACATTATCTATATATAGGCCGGCCTTTATTGTGCCAACAACTTGCCCCTTATCATAAACCGGCGACACAGCATCCAGGGCGGCCATTCCGGTGGATGTACTGATGGTCAGGCCAGCCACCTGTTTCCCGGCCAGGGCCTGGTGCACCTGCTCCTGGTCATTTTTGTTATCGCCCCATTTACCAGGACTGTGGCCGCGCATCAGGACTATGCCATTTTTATCAGTGACCTCCAGTGTTGTTATCAATGACTGTTTATTAATGGATTCAAACTCTCCCACCATAATAGATTCCAGGGACTTGCGGTCCCCCGCCGCAAGCGCCCGGGCTATATCCTCTCTGTTGCTGAGTATGTTTGCTATAGTAATCATGTCTTTCTGGCTTCGGCCGATAGCCCGGTTAGCCACCCTGGATGCATCTTCCATTTGTGCCTCGGCTGCCTTCCGGGAAATCTCACCGCTGGTCCGGTTGGTTACAATGCCAGCGATAGCCATTGGCACAACGATCAGGGCGATCATGATTAAAGTTATTTGCCACCTTAAGCTACGCATTCATATTCTCCTTTATATGTATTTTTTGGATAATAAATATTAAAATTAGACAATATTCGAGAATTTCCTTCAGGTTCTGGTAGTATGGTAATCAATTGTTTTTTCTTCAGGTCTTTCGTTTACTCTACATTTTCTGAATAGTTATACTGTTGACAAAAAAAGAATAAATGGTAAACTATAGATACACATGTATATACGTGTAGAGACAATGTGATTATAAAGGATTTAGTGGAGGGACGTTTCAATTGATTATCATTGGCGAAAAAATTAACGGAACCATACCCGGTGTAAAAAAGGCCATCGCAGACCGGGACGAAGAATTTATCCGTGATCTTGCCGTTAAACAGGTTGAGGCAGGCGCCGACTACCTGGACTTATGCGCCGGCACTGCGCCGGAGGTGGAAGAGGAAACTTTAATATGGCTTATGGACATTGTTCAGGACGCCGTTGATGCGCCGCTATGTATTGACAGCCCCAACCCCATAATAATTGAACAGGTCTTCAGACATGCCAGACGCCCCGGTATAATCAACTCGGTGTCCGAAGAAGGAGAAAAGTGTGAAGTTATCTACCCCATGATAGAGGGAACGGAGTGGCAGGTTATCGCACTGACCTGTGACAACAGGGGAATACCTTCCGATGTTGAGACAAGGATTGCTATTACCCGGTCACTGGTGGAAAAAGCCCAAAAATACGCAATTACACCCGACAGAATACATATTGACCCGCTTGTAATGGCGCTCTCCGCAGATAACCGTTCACTGTTGAACTTCATTGAAACATTGACAACGGCTAAAAAATTGTACCCCACTGTTAAAGTAACCTCGGGCCTCAGTAATATTTCCTTTGGCATGCCCTTAAGGAAAATTATAAACCTGCATTTTTTAACCCTGGCCACCTATGCGGGCATGGATTCAGCCATTCTGGATCCCTGCAACAGGGATGTATTGACCACCCTGCTGGCAACCGAGGCACTGCTTGGGCGCGACAGGTTCTGCAGGAATTTTTCCAATGCCTACCGGAAAAACAGGATTGGGCCGGACAGAACGGTGTCAAAAGACAATTAGGTAGCAGGCAAAGTTTTATTTTTAACTAACATGTATATACAGGTAAGTATCGGCCATGCTCTTTTAACGGATACGGGAGAAAAAGTAAAGTCATTAACCGGATTGGAGGTGTAAGAGGCCTACGCGGATTGACAGTTAATTAATTTAAATAAATATTAGGAGGTTTGCTTTATGTTGGATTTACAGTCGTTGACCCGGGCGGTGGGAGACCTCGACGAAAAAAAAGTGTTGGCCATGCTGAATGAATTTGTGGCCTCAAACCCCGGCCCGGAAGAAACTTCCAGGGTGGTAAGCGCGTGTCAGCAGGGAATGGCTATAGTGGGGGACTTGTTTGACCAGAAAGAGTACTTTGTGGGAGATTTGATATTTGCCGGGGAACTGCTGACTTCGGCTATTGATATCTTAAAGCCGGTCATGGGCGGGGAGAGTACGGCAAAGTCAGGGAAAATTGTACTGGCCACGGTGCAGGGGGACCTGCACGATATCGGCAAAAACATATTCAAAAGCATGTCGGAAGCAGCCGGCTTTGAGGTTTATGACCTTGGCATAGATACGCCGGCCAGCGCCTTTGTAGAAAAAGTTAAAGAAATTAAGCCTGAAATAATTGGGATGAGCGGGGTGCTCACCCTGGCGCTGGACTCCATGAAAATAACGGTGGATGCCCTCAAAGAAGCGGGTTTGCGTGATGGAATCAAAATAATTATCGGAGGGAACCCTGTAACAGAGGAAGCGTGTAAGATGATTGGCGCTGACGCCTTTACCACAAATGCTGCCGAAGGCGTGAAAATATGTCAAAGGTGGGTGGGATAACATGACGGACGTTGCAGCATTGGCCAGGGAAAGGGAACAAATGTTTCGGGATTTGTTCAGCGGCAAAACTCCCAAAAGAGTGCCGGTGAGCAATCCGGCAACATTGGAATTTGCCATTCAACTCTACGATGAGGACCTGGCTGAAGCCCAATGGGATTTAACGAAAGCAGAGCCGGCCTTAGATAAGTTTTGCCAGGAATTTCCCACCGATACCACCCCTATTGGCAGTATAAGACCTCCGGCTTTCTATCAAATATTAGGTTCAAAAGCTATTATCATGGGTTCCGGCGGCTTCATGCAGCACCCTGAGGTAATGGGCATGTTCCCTGAAGAATACGATGACTTTATTGCAGCTCCCTATGACTTTATTATAGAAACAATTTTACCCCGGTTATATACCGAACTTGACACCGAGCCCAATAAAAAAGCCATGGTATTGGCAAAAGCATTGCGGGCCCATTCGGATGATTATGCATTTCTGGGTCAGATGAGAGAAAGGGTTAATGCAAAATATGGGATGGTAGCCCCTGCGGTCGCTCTGACAGAGGCGCCTTTTGACTTTATGGCTGACTTTATCAGGAGTTTTAAAGGTATTTCCAGCGATATAAGAAGGTATCCCGATAAGGTTTCGGCGGCCTGTGAAGCGGTGCTGCCATTGATGATCAAGAAGGGGCGGCTGCCTAATCCTGCAATGTTTGGCTACTCTTTCCTTCCGCTGCATATGGCTCCTTATATGCGCAATTCAGATTTTGAAAATTTCTACTGGCCAACATTTAAAAAGCTGGTGGAAGCATTGGCCGAAGCAGGGCAAAGCGTGCAATTGTTTATAGAACACGATTGGATGAGGTACCTTGATTTTCTGTATGAATTGCCTGAAAACACCATTATGAGGTTCGAATATGGAGATCCCAGGGTTGTTGCCGAAAAACTTGGGAAAAAACATATAATTTCCGGTTTTTACCCGGTAACTTTGTTGCAGACCGGAACAAAGGAAAAGTGTATTGAAAAAGCCAAGGAGCTGTTAGATATTCTTGCACCAACCGGAAAATATTGGTTCCAGGGAGACAAGAGTGTTATTAGTGTTGATGAAAGCGGCAATACCGCCAAAAACCTTCGGGCTGTATTAGAGTATGTCACCCAAAATGGCACTTATTAGGGAATGGGGGACACACCGACAGAGGAAAGGGGACACACCTGCTGAAGTTCAGGTATTTCTTTAATAAGGAAAGGGGACACACCTGCTGAAGTCTGGGTAATCCTTTTTAGACAGGAATGTCCCCGATCGGTGATGTCCCCGATGCAGTGGGAATTTCTTTTGGGACAGGAATGTCCCCGACTGGAATGAAAGGAGGGAAAAGCAATGAAAACAAAATACTATACAACCTGGGAAGAATACAGAGAAAATCATCCGGAGCTGGAAGGAAAGCCCGAACAGGCAATTGCGCCAAAAATTCAGAAATATGAAGATATTATGTTTAATTTCATAATGAGTTTGTTATTGTAAACCACCGGTAATACCTGGTTCTTTTATATAACACCATTGGACTAATTAATGGAGGTGGAATGCTAATGGAAAAGGCTTTGAAAAAGTCTGTCATTAATCTCTATGGATTACCTTCATTTGGATTTCAGCTGTTTGTAAATATGGAGGTATTCTATTTTGCAGCGTTTATAACTGATTTTGCCAAGCTTCCAATGGCTCTGGTGGGCACTGTATTGTTGGTAACCAGCATATTCGATATTCTGTGGGTTCCCACCGCAGGCGTTATATTGGAAAAGAGCAATATGAAATGGGGTAAATACCGTTCATGGCTGCTTGTGGGACCTCCTTTTGCAGCATTGTTTTTTATTTTGCAATTCTCTAAAATAGGTTCCCCGACAACCAATGCTGTTTTAATTATAATTGGATTTCTGGTCAGTCACTTAATCTGGAACATATTTTACGCAGGACATATTGCTCTGAACTCCTCAATGACACCGGTAAGAGAAGAAAGAATTGCCATGTCGTCAAACAGGGGTATGTTTAATGGATTGGGAGCCCTGGCTTTCTCATTAATTGGTATGCCGATGATCCTGTTCCTGGGAAAGGACAACCCTCCCATGGGATACACTCTTACCGTTGTAATTACAGGTATAATTATGATTGCCTGTTATTACGCGCTGTTTTTCATGACCAAGGACTATGCCTTTCACGGAACTTCTGTTCAAACAGGCAAACCGGCGGAAAAAATGCCTGTCACCGATATGTTGAAGCAGATAGTGGTTAATCCGCCTCTTATCGGATTGATGCTGGGTGAACTGGGAAGATATTTGGGAAGGTTTGTTATATTCGGACTGGCGTTTTATTATTTCAAATATGTAGTAAATAACCTGGCGGTAATTACCATATTCTTTACCGGACTTAATGTGGTAATTTTCTTTGGAGCTGCGCTTGCAAATCCCCTTGCCAAAAAATTTGGGGAAAGAAATATATATATATTGTCCCTTTCAATATTTATAGCCGGGCTGCTGGCTGTATGGGCGTTCCCGATGAATTATATTTCATTCATGGTAGTAATGTTCATAGCCTATTTGGGATATGCAATGCCCGACGCACTGTCCGTTGCCATGTATTCGGCCACTGTTGATTATGGCGAATGGAAAACAGGAAAGAATGCCAGAGGTTTTATCATGTCATTAATCAGTTTTCCAATTAAGTCGGCCATACTTATAAGAAGTGTTGTTATAACCGCCGTGCTGGCGGGGGCAGGATATGTTGCCAACATGAAACCTACGGCAGAACTGGCAAGCGGTATAATTAGCGGAATTGCGCTGGTTCCTGCAGTCATTATGCTAATTGGACTGGTATTTATTGTATTGCTTTATAAAATCACTCCTCAGTTCCTTGCGCAAATGCAAAAAGAAATTGCAGCAAAACAATCCTAGTAGTGCCCGCACTAATCCAGTAGCAAGGGAGGTAGAGCATATGGGTGGAGTGATAGTTAGCCCTAAAGCTGGTCGGACTAACATTGCTCATAGAGTCGAACGTCTGCCGGCATCGTCCTACCAATTTTTTACTGCGGGTTTAATACTGTTGGCCTGGTTTTTCGAGAGCATTGACCTTGGTGGAATAGGATATTTGATGCCGGTTTTAGCCAAGGAATTCAATATTGACCCCGCAACGCTGGGGATGATGGGGTCAATGAGTTTTGTAGGCATGCTGGTTGGCGCCATGGCTTCCGGGATACTTGCGGATAGATTCGGACGTAAAAGGCTTTTGGTTGCAGCCATGATATTCTGGGGAGTATGTGGAGTATTGCTGGCCAACGCCTGGTCAGTAGAAAGCCTGTTTGTGTTTCGCTTCCTGTTAGGCCTGGGATTGGGCGCCCAGGCACCGGTGGCCATCACTTTGTTGAGCGAGTTTGTGCCCTCAAAGGCACGCGCCAAATATATCACAGCTTATATGGCCTTTATGCCCCTTGGATACGTTGCTGCGGGATTGATCAGTTACTTCTTTTTGCCTCTGGTCAACTGGCGCGGTGTATTTCTCATTGAGGCTCTGCCCTGCCTGTGGGCTCTGATGATCTGGAAGTTCATGCCCGAATCGGTGTTCTGGCTGGAATCCAAGGGCCGATACTCCGAAGCGGACTCGGTAATGAGTCAAATAGAGAAAAACGTTGAGAAGAACACCGGCGTGCCTCTGCCGCCGGTGGAAGCGCCGTTGGTGAAAGGATTGGGACAAGCCCCGGCAGAAGCGGCCGAATTGTCACCCATCAGGGAGCTTTTCTCCAGGCAATATATAATAACACTAGTTATGATAGCCATCTGGTGGCCGGCTGCGCTGGCAGGCTTATACGGATTGAGCACCTGGCTAAGCGCCCTTATGGTGGCAAAAGGCTTTACAATTACCAAGTCCATTGCTTATGTATCAGTGATTACCCTGGGCGGAGTATTGCCCGTCTTTCTTATGCGCTATCTTGTAGATAAAATTGGCCGCAAGTGGTCAGTAGTATTAATGGCCCTCGCCACGGCAGTCACGGCATATATATACGGGAACGCCAATACCATGACAGGAATAATCATCACAGGCTTAATCTACAATTTTTGCCTATACGGTGCGGGAATGGTAAATCAGGTTTATACTCCCGAACTATTTCCCACCCGCCTGAGGGGAACGGGTGTGGGGTTTGCCAATTCCGTTGGCCGTATCGGAGGAATTGTCGGCCCTATGGCCGCAGGGTTCATTATGGCCAGTTACGGCTTTACTGCTGTGTTCCTGTTTGGTGCGGCTGTATATCTTTTATATGCAATTGTTGTGGCGCTGCTGGGTTACGAAACCAAGGGAAAGGTGTTTTGACAGGTATTATGTTCATGTTTTGCCGCTCCTTATGGCCTGATAGCTGGAGGGGCGGCATGTTTTAATTCTTTCCAAGAGTTGACAATTTATGCATCTATAGTATAATATTTAATTGTATATTGCTGTATATACATGCTATGATTCCTTTGATAAGATCAAGACGCTGAAACGACGACATACTAATCATACAAGGATGATTTATATGAGCAATGTGGTTATTGCCTGCCGAATGTTGCAGGATGAATTAAATCTGGCCATGCGCCGGACCGGTTGCCGGTATCCGGTCATCTGGCTGGACTCGGAATTACATCTTGATCCCAACCTGTTAAGGGCGGAACTTCAAAAAAATATTGACAGCCTGGAAAACACTGATAACATATTATTTGCCTATGGCTGCTGCGGGAATGGCCTGGTGGGCTTAAAAGCCTCCACGGCCAATCTGGTTATTCCCAGGACAGACGATTGTATTTCCATAGTGCTGAGCCGGCCCGGAGAAAAATTCAAACGTCAGAAGCACACCTATTTTTTAACCAAAGGCTGGCTGGAGGGCTCTAAAAGCATATTAAACGAATACCGGCATGCCATAAGCCGCTATGGTGAAATAAGGGCCAAAAGGCTTTTTGAAATAATGTTTAAGCACTACCACCATTTAATGCTTATAGACACCGGGGCTTATAATCTGGAGGACTGTTTAAGCCAGGCTGAAGAGCTGGCCCAAAACACCGATTTAAATCTGGTTGTGGCCGAAGGCGGCCTTTGGTTTCTCGAAAAGCTGCTGACAGGACCTTATGATGAAAACTTTTGCATTATTCCAAAGGGCGGGAAAGCCAGTATCGACCACTTCGGATATACCAGTGAGCCGGCCTGCCAGTCATTATAGCAGCCGGATAAACTCCAATATAAAGATAAAGTGGAGGGTGAAATGAAGGATTTCAAAAGAAAGGAAAGGTCTCTGGTAAAGTATGTGGAGCAGCTGGACGAAGAAAATGCTGTTAAATTGGCAGATGAGCTGCTAAATGGCGGTATGGACCCGATATACCTGCTGGATCTGATCAACGAGGGCATGAACGGGGTAGGGAAACTGTACGAGCGCAAAGATTATTATATAGCCGACCTTATCATGGCCGGACTTATTTTTAAACAGGTGCTGGAATTGGACAAAATGACCGCCCATTTTTACAGCAGGCAAAATAATAAAATAGGCAGGGTTGTTCTGGGCACTGTTAAGGGAGACATTCATGATATCGGCAAGGATATTTTCAGGGGTATGCTGGAGGCTAACGGCTTCGAGGTTATAGATGTTGGAGTGGATGTTCCCAAAGAATTTTTTATAAAAAAGTTTGAGGAGTATAAGCCTGACATCCTGGGGCTTAGCGGGGTATTAACCTATACCGTGGAGTCCATGAAAGAGGTGGTGGATGCTTTTTCAGGCGCCGGTATCAGGGACAGAGTCAGGATCATCGTGGGCGGCAACCATCTCACTGAAGAAATTTGCAAATTTATTGGCGCTGATAATTTTGCCACTGACGCTTCGGTGGGGGTCAGGGTTTGCCTGGAGTGGGTGAAGGGTATTAATAAACAGGGAGTAACTGAACATGATTAGTCCGGTATACTTGCAAATAGTTGAAGATATTAAAAAAAAGATAAACAGCGCCGAATTAAAACCGGGCGATACTGTTTCTTCAGAAACAGCGCTATGCAAAGAATATGGCGCCAGCCGTATGACTGTTAGAAAAGGACTGGCCATTCTGACCAGTGAAGGATATATCTACTCCATTCCGGGGAAAGGGAATTTTGTTCAAAAGCCTGAACTAAATAAATACACCATTTACTACGACGAGATGAATAACTCCATCAACAGTGTGGATAGGGCAAAGCTGCTGGAAGTAAATATTATTATGCCTGATGAAAAGCTGGCCGGTGACTTGCAAATCACCAGGAATAAAAATGTTATTATGATTCGCAGGCTTTTCTATACCGACGGAGCCCCGGTGGCTTATGACGTTAAATATTTGCTTTATCATAAGGGGATGCCCATTGTGGAAAAGGAAATCGAGCATGCCACCTTTCCTGAAATGTTATCCGGAAGCGTGCCCCAGTTTGCGTTAAAGAAGGAGCTTGTAATTCATGCTCTGATACCCGGTGAAGATATAAAGAAGTATTTAAATATTTACGATGATCTGGCCCTGCTGGTTGTTGAGCAGAAGCTTTATAACAGTGAAAACAAGCCCATGGGTCTGGGGATAACCTATTTCCGGGGGGACTATATAAAACTGCAGGGAATAAGTCAGTAGCTGCATCATCTGCCGGTGCAGTTTCGCTTTTTACCGGCCATCTGCTGAAACTATCCGGCCCCAATAATTGTCTTGATTGGAGGGTTCGCCCTGAAAAGTCATAAAGTGATTTTCCAGCCCGGTGATCTGGAAGTGGAAGCAGCAGCGGGCAGCACCATTATGGAAACCATGCTGGCGGCCGGCATAGGGGCTGATTTCCCCTGCGGCGGCAGGGGAAAGTGTGGAAAGTGCCGGGTAAGGGTTTTGCGGGGCGACGTCCGGCCCTCCCCTGCGGAGCAGGATATTTTTAATGATAAAGAGTTGAAGGAAGGAATTCGCCTGGCCTGTGTAACTAAAGTCCACGGCAATATTTCCGTGGAGCTTCCTGCAGTAAAGCAGCACAATATTTTGCTGGCTGCAGAGGAAAGAACATACCGGGTTGAGACGCACCTGAACAAAATATTGGTTGAGGTTGAGAGGCCCTCACTGGAGGATCAGCGATCAGACTGGCGCCGCCTGCAGGATGGCCTGGCCAAACAGGGCTATAGCCATAATGATCCCGGGGTGCCGGTTGCGCTGCTGCGGCGGCTGCCGGAAGCCCTTCGGGAGGCCGGACATCTCCTTACCGCCGTCATGTGCGGCGGCAAATTGGCGGGCCTCGAGGAGAAGGACACCACCGGGACTATGCTGGGCATGGCTTTTGATATTGGGACCACCACCATTGTGGGATACCTGCTGGACCTTTACGATGGGAAGGAGTTAAGTATTGTATCGGCCCTTAACCCGCAGACCAGGTTCGGCGCTGATGTTATCACACGTATCACCTTTGCGAACCGGGAAGCAGGGGGACTTCACAAACTGCAGGCCGCTGTGACGGAGGCTATAAATAAATTAATCGGGGAAGCGGCGGAAAAAGCCGGTGTGAGCAGAAGTCATATATATGGGGTATCCATTGCGGCCAATACCTGTATGCATCATCTTTTTCTGGGCATAAACCCTCATAGTATAGCGGTATCACCCTATACGCCGGTCCTCCGGGAACCCCTGACGGTAAATGCCGCTGAACTTAAGATTGACATAAACCAGGCCGGTAAAATTTTTGTGCTGCCCAATATAGCCGGGTTTATCGGGGCAGACGCCACAGCGGTGCTTTTGGCCACTGAGCTGGATCGGAGCGAAGATATCAAGCTGATCATAGATATTGGCACCAACGGGGAAATAGCCCTGGGATCAAAGGAAAGAATATTGGCCTGCTCTGCGGCGGCCGGTCCTGCCTTTGAAGGAGCCCAGATAAGCAGCGGCATGAGGGGTGCTGTAGGGGCCATTGACCATGTATACTGGAGGGAAAAGCTTACCTATTCTGTGATTGGAGGGGGCAGACCTCTGGGCATTTGCGGCTCTGCCTTGCTGGATGCGGTGGCGGGACTGGTGGAGCTGGGTATTGTCAGTAAGAGGGGCAAGTTGACTTTTGACCAGCTGACCAATACTGTGGCCAAAGGTTTAGAGGGGCATATGGCGGAGCACGGCGGACAGGCGGCGTTTCTGCTGGCAGACGCTGATAAAACCGCCCACGGCAGGCCGATTATGATTACCCAGAGTGATATCCGGGAACTTCAATTGGCCAAGGGGGCCATGGCGGCGGGAGTCAGAATTTTAATGGAAAAATATGGCATTAAGGCAGGTGACATTAAAGAGGTGCTGTTGGCCGGGGCCTTCGGCAATTATCTCAATCCGCACAGCGCCTGTGTAATCGGGCTGATTCCACCGGAGCTGGAAAGCAAAATCAAAATGATTGGCAATGCTGCCGGCACCGGGGCCAGACTGGCAGTGCTCTCGCAGAGTGAATACCGCAGGGCGGCAGATATTTCCGGTTTTGTTGAATTTGTTGAGTTGGGCAGCTACCCTAAATTTAACAGTGTTTTTGCAGAATCCATGTACTTCACCACAACGTCCTCTTAAGGCCGTAGGGTCACTGATTGTTGTAATGCGCACTAATGACTAATACTTTTAGCCTTAAATGCAAAAGATATTCGCGGGAAGTTAAAGCATAAATGAATGACAAAAGTTCAAAGTTGTTATGGTTTTAGAGAGGAGATATGATGAAAGGGCAGATACTGTTCGTTACAGATGGATCCCCTTCATCTGAAGAGGCGGGAAAGGCAGCAATAGAAATGGCGCTGTCCTGGAGTGTGCCTATAAAGGTATTATATGTTCTGGATGAGGGATGGAAGCATTTACTAGGTGATGAGTGGATAAACACCTCGGCCACCCGCATGAATTTTTTCCACTGGTATGAGGATGGGCTGATGAAACACTCCGAGAGTGTTCTAAATGAGTTTCTTCAACAGGCAGTGAACGGTGGAGTGAATGCTGAAGTTGAGGTCAGGGTTGGCAAAACAGAAAAAGTAATAGCGGAGGCTGCTGTTGCTGCGGAGGCTGCTCTGCTTGTTCTTCCCAATCCACATTCGACAGCCCCGGCTGCCGCAGCAGGCTTGAGATATAATTTAAACTCACTGTCCAAAAGGGTGAAATGTCCTATTTATATCGGGCCCATAATAAAATGAATGAGAAAAAGTAATAGTATATTATACTTCCATCATTAAAGCCGCCCCTATCAAAGGGACGGCTTTTTTTGCTAAGGAAATTATATGCCGCTTTAAAGCGTTGAAGTAAACCATAGCTGGTTACAAATAACATTATAGCTTTGGGGCGTATCGGATAAACCCCCGCACTCACGATGGGATCCTCCGGCAGTAACTGGCTCTATGGCTCGTCGCCAACTGACAGCCGACCGCCCTCAACAGCGCATTCATGCGCCGGTTCGGGCTTCCTCCAACGTCCTGTTGGAGGCTCGACTATCCGTAGGATCCTTCGCCAAGATCCAGATAACAACCTCCGGTAAATCGCTCGATTGGGGCTGTTGACAAAGTGGTTGGCATTCTGAATTCCAACCACTTTGTTTAAAATTTGTTAAAGCACTATCCAAGGAAGAATTTTTACGGGTTACA
>JBMOPE010000031.1:0-31487 GCA_049323755.1 Bacillota bacterium | reverse complement strand
ACCGCATAGTGCGTGAAGGTCTTAAATTCTTACTTGTGGCGGAAGAAGACCTGGAGGTGGCGGGCGAAGCTGATTCCGGCATTGAGGCGCTGCGCATGGTTGAAAAGTTGAAACCCCATGTAGTTTTGCTGGACTTCCGGCTGAACGACCTGGAGGCATCGGAGGTCTGCCGCCAGATCATTGGCAAATACCCGGATACCGCCGTTATAATCCTGACCGCCTACATGGATGATGATATACTGCAAAAGTCGCTGGAAGCAGGGTCACGCGGGTTTCTCCTTAAAAATGTAGAGGCCTTTGACCTGGTCAGAACGATCCGCGCCGTCGCCCAGGGAGAGATCGTTATCGACAGGCAAGTGGCCGGCCGTGTCCTCCAGGCGCTCAAGGGCCAAAAGAGCCAGCCCCCCTCATCCCCGCAGTCATACAAACTCAGCCAGCGGCAGAAGGAAGTGCTGGCGCTGCTGTCGCAAGGAATGACCGATAACCAAATCGCCAGGCAACTGTACATTGCCCCCAGCACTGTCCGTTTTCATATTAAACGGCTGATGGAGGTAATGAACTGCCTCAATCGCCTGGACCTGCTGGCCAATGCGTTCAGGGAAGGAATACTGGCCTAAATTGAAAGCGAACCTGCAATCCCAGCCTTACTAATGTTAAAAGGCTCAACCGTCAGGAAAAACTGGTGGTTGAGCCTTAATGCAACAATTTCAATAGACACTTTATAAAACGCTATTCAGCACTGCCAAAATAGGTACGCTAGCGCCAGTGAGATTCCAGGGAACTCAAGCCCGAGTTCCCTATTATGGTCCATTACATCAAGCCCCGATTCCTGGCCGATGCCCAGTTGAACGCGCCCATCACCGCCGCTGCTATTTCAATAATTGCGTGATCGCCGCTTCAAAATCACACTTGCCAAACCCGGCGTCGATAGCGGCTCTCATTTGCGCTTCCATGGTTTTACACACGCTAATGTCAATGTTGTTTTCCTCCATCGTTTTCATAATCACCTGGAGCCCGTGTGTATGAACATCCAGAGACGCAACGGTGGCATCCGAGAATTTGCCGGAGTAGGGATCGAGTTGAGCCTGCAAGCTGGATACCAGCAGTTTGCAGGCGCCCGGCAAGGCGGCATCGATATGCTTGACGTATTCGGAGACGGGCATATTGTTGCGAATACAAAGCGCCGACCCCAGCAGCGCAAACCAATAAAGGCCGTATTGCAAAGCGGAAGAGCTCACTTCAACGATTTCCGAAAAACGGATGTCTTCGCCCACATATAGCGGCTGCGAAAGCGCTTTGAGTGATTCTTCGATTTGGTCAAAGGCCTTCTTCGGACCGGAATACACAAGATATCCATTTTCCGTTCCGATATCGCTCGGGTAGCAGATAATTACGCTATCCAGAGCGACCACGCCTTTGTCCTTGGCCATTTGCCCAAAGAACTGGGCTTGGCTCGGAGTGCAGGTGGTGGTGTTTACGATAATTTTCCCTTCGATGGCTTTTGATTTGCACTGTTCGACTACTTGCATCGCCAGTTCATGAGCCGGCAGATTGAGCAGGACGAAATCACAATCTAAAGCGTCGTCTAACGTGGGTTTGAACGCGGCCCCCTTATCAACAAACGGCTTGGCCGCATCAGGATTGATTTCGACAATGGTAACAATGTGTCCCGCTTTCATGAACGCGCGCACCAGGGAGCTTCCCATAACGCCGCAACCAACCACGGTAATTTTAGACATGTAAACCCTCCGTTCAAAATTACTTCCAATTGGACTAGGGTCTGTGAGATTTATGCATTAAATTCGGTCAAGACACTAGTCCTTGGTAATTCTGTTTAGGACACGATTCGGACGATTTCCTCAGCTTCCTCAAGAACTATGCCTCTTTTAGCTGTTTCAGCCAGGAATTTTTTGGGATCCACACACCCTTCCGGAGCAAAAACCCCTTTCGTTTTTATGTCTCCACGGCCCATCATCAATATCCCTATTGCACAAGGAATTCCGGTAACGGAGCTCATTTTGAGAGGGGATAAAACAGTGTATTTAAGTTGAACCTTCTCGTCTCCTCTCGTTCCCTTTACGGTAGTTAATATTGCAGAGTTGGGGGGAGGCAGTAGGGACGCATCGGGAATTGGCATCCTTGCTATTAAATGTGCACCAAATTCCGCAGGAACGATCTTCATTCCTCTCACCTCAATAGGTTCCTCACCGGTAATACCCAGCTCACGGCACGCCATCCAGAGCTCGTTGAATCCCGGAGCCGCACCTTTACACGTCACCGACTGCACTCCCTTTATATAAAGGGGCAGCGTTACCGGTTCTGAATGCCCTGTATAGTAAGTCTCCTGTTTCCCGAACAGCGGGAATTCCACTATTTCCGCACCACTCAAACCCGGAACATCTACCCACTTGCCGTCAAGGAATTGGGGATGATTCCCATCTACAATGTGAAAAGTATGGAAGGTAGTCCCGCCAACCCCAATATCCTCGACGTCGGCGATGCTTACGATCCATCTGATAGCAATTTCCTCAACCTGATCCAGCTTATCTGCACCATATTTTGCGAACAGGTTTGTCGCCCCGGGGCTAGCTCCCATACCAATGAGGGCGGTAATTCCCGCCCTTTTGGCCAAATCATCCAAGGCAAGACAGTTCCGGGTGGCATCATGATCGTCATTGATGTCTACATAGTTCTTGCCTGCCTCTATAGCCGCCTTGATGACAGGAACGCCGTATTTAAAATATGGACCTACGAAGCTGGCCACCACATCGGCCGCCTTCATCGTTTCGATCAACCTTTCACGATCATTCACATCGAGTTGAATGGAGGAAAGTTTTTTGCTGCCGAGTTGGGCCTCGAACCTTTTCGCATTCTCTATGTTGATATCAGCGACCACGACGCTGCTGACCTCCGGGCTCTCGACGAGTTCCTTCACGACTGTCTTTCCTTCCTGACCACAACCACCTATGGCTAATACTTTCATTTTCGTTTCTCCTCCTTTGTTAATGTGTCTAATGCCCCCGCAGCTGCAAAATAGAGCCGTGCAGCGTTTTATAGAGCAGGATAATCTTTTAAAACATACTTAACCGATATACTCTTTTCCTTGAGCTTTTCTCCAAAGGGTGTTTTCTCCAGCAGTTCCTGCCAGAATCAGTCAAATAATTCGCTGATTCCCGATGCTTCTTTGTAAACCTTTCCCACCAGTATCAACTCTTTTTTTTATTTTTTTGCAACTGTCATAAAAAAATATTCAACACCTCCTCCTCTTCATATTTAGAAATATCTATCTTTTCTGATTTTAGCAAATCTTTTTCAAATCGGCCCTTATACGATTAATAGTTTAGAACCAACATCCTGACGGTTTTTTAAACTGTCATTTGGCCAGTTTGTATTACCATAACATTGAAGACCTCTTTTTTTCGTCAGTAAGAAGGTTATTCAGAGATTTGAAGTCACTGACACGGCACTTGCATTGAGTCATGACGGACAGGAAAAAAATACACTATGGCTGGTCAGAAAAAAGGGACAGGACCTGATCATGAAAGAAAGATCCGACCTGCCGCTGCAGTTCCCGGATATGGACTACACGCAGGAGCCCTTTGGGGTTAAAGATTTTAAGACTGAATGGGCCAAGCCCGTTGCCTCCATGATGTCGGAAAAGTAGATATTCTCATGTTCATTGGAACAGGAAATCCTATTGAGACACTCAACAATCTTTTCGGCAGAGAAAGTTTTCCTAATATCCACATTCACGTAAACTTCCCAAAACGGAGCTCCCTTAATGCAGTGTATTTTGAGAGATGGATGTCGGGCGGCCCATAATAGACTTCCAGTAGGCTGACAGGGAATTCATAGACCGCTTTCCGGAGCACGTTATAGGTATAAATACGTTTTATTATCTTGACCCAGTCATTTTTCTGCGAAGCCACTGTCAATTTTTTTCCTCGACAGCCTGATCTGTAATATAGTTTTAACTGGGTTGAAATACTAAGTTAGGAGTACGATAAGGATAAAATGTCGACAACCTTTGGAGTTAGGAGCCAATATGGGACTACTAGCGAAACTGACTAGGGTGATTAGAAGAAAAAGAAAAAACGCAAATGAGCAGGCAACAGATTCACTCCCTTCTCAAAAGCAGATCAGGCCCGTCAGTTCTTCGCTGGACGAAAACCTGACTTTTGTTTCACAACTGCTTGGGACCAATCCAGATGTGGTGGCAGGAAAGTTCGAAATCATGGGAGGCGAAGGTCTGGCCGGTATCGTGTACATTAGCGGGCTCGCTAACAAAGACGCTATCAATAAAAACATCCTGGAGCCTCTGATTGCCAGGTCTAGAAAGTTTAAGAATAGCCAATTTTTCTGGAAAAACAGGCAGGAATTCATTCGCAGCCGCATATTGACTACGGTGGACATTAAAGAAACCAACCGTATAGAGCAGGTGATCACGGCGGTGCTGAAGGGCAACACCTGCCTGTTTGTAGACGGTACGGATTCGGCAATGATCATTGGCAACGTCAGATTTGAGAAACGTTCAATCACAGCCCCGGAAACAGATACTTCGGTTCGAGGCAGCAGGGAAGGCTTCATCGAAGACATCGCCACCAACGTCAGCATGGTGCGCCGCCGGCTGCCCACTCCGGACCTCCGGTTCGAAACCTTTTTCCTGGGAAGGTTCTCCCGCACCGAGGTACGGCTAGCCTGGATCGAAGGGATAGTCAATCCCGAAATTATCGAAGAAGCCCGCGTCCGCATCCGGAGAATCGACATAGATTATGTCTACGATAGCAGCCTTATCGCTGAATTGATCGAGGATAAGCCCACATCTCTCTGGCCCCAAATACAATTGTCGGAACGCCCCGACGTGGTGGCGGCCAACATGGTGGAAGGCCGGTTTGCCGTTTTCTGTAACGGCACTCCCTTTGTGATAATAGCCCCCCTGCTCTTCTGGCAGAACCTTCAAACACCGGATGATTATACCGAAAGACCATTGGCAGGGACCCTTTTTCGTCTTCTCCGGCACGGGGCCTTCTATGTGTCTTTAATGGCTTCTCCCGTTTTTATAGCCATTGTTTCCTACCACCCGTCCATGATTCCCCAGACGCTGGCCATGCGGATAGCGGCGGGGCGGGAAGGAGTACCATTCCCCAGCGTATTTGAGGCCTTGCTCCTTACCTTAACTATTGATACACTGCGTGAAGCAGGAACTCGCCTGCCCAGGGCCATCGGGACGGCGGTGGCCGTCCTGGGAGCTGTGATCATAGGTCAGGCGGCGGTTGCAGCCGGATTTGTCAGCCCGGCCATTATCATCATCGTCTCCATAGCAGCCATAGCCAATTTTACTATTCCGTCACTAGATCTGGCGAACGCCACCAGGATAGCCAATTATTTTCTGATCATACTGGGGGGCGTCCTCGGGTTGTTAGGCGTAACCGCGGGGATGGTCTTGCTGCTGTACAGTGCCGTTTCCTTACGTTCCTTCGGCATCCCCCTCTTCTACCCGGTGGCGCCGGGCGAGTTGTACGGACTGTAAGACATCTTTGTCCGCGCTCCTGTCTGGCGGTTGCGCATTCGCCCAAGCCTGCTGGCCCCTGATAACCAGTTGCGTATGGGCGACAGCACGGTGGAGCCGAAGCCCAAAGAGAGGGGTGAACGCGGTCAGTGAGTGAGAGACAGAAGATTTCCCAGCGGCAGGCTTTTTATTTCCTTTACAGCCCCTCCGTCATTCTTTTTACGTTCCAGTTTGCTACTGTAATAAATATTGCCGGGCGGGAGTCCTGGGTAGCGGGGAGTATCGGCATCTTATTTATGATGACCTTTTCTCTGTGGACATTATGGCTGAGTCAGTTTGCGCCCGGGCACACCATCCTGGAAATCCTGGAGATGGTAGCCGGACAAATTATCGGTAGGGCGGTAGGGATAGTGTATACGCTCATCACCGTTATCATTGCAGCGTTGGTGCTTAGAAATCTTAGCGGAATGCTTCAGACAATTACCCTGCCCAACACCCCTGTCTGGGTGACTATACTGGTGATCCTCGGCACGGGCGCCGTCATTGCCCATGGAGGAATTGAGGTGCAGGGACGCCTGGCAGAGGTACTGGTGATCGTGCTATTTACCATATTTTTCTCTGGATTTTTGCTAGGACTTAGGGGCCAATTTAATACTGATTTTATCATCCCTGTCTTCGATCGGGGTATAAGAGATTTGGTGGGTGGAGCGTACTTTACCGCTGGGCAAATCGCAACGGGCAATCTGTGCCTGTTAGTGATGGTGGCTGCCCTCCCCCGCTCGGGTGATAGCTACCCTATGATTGCTAAACTCTATCTCTCTTTTTTGATTATCGCGTTTACAGGGACGTTGGGGACTATCGGCGTATTCGGTGCAGAGGAGGGGGCCCGCATGGCCTTTGCCGACTTCAATGTGACCTTGTTAATCCAGGGGCTGGAAGTGGCAATAGTAGTACCCTACATACTTGGTTCAATTCTTTCAGTAGCAGCTTTTACCTACTGCTACTGGGTGGAAACAACAAGGACTTTTAATAACTGGCGCCCAGCGATATGGCAGACCATAACGGTCAGCCTCGCGGCTGTTACGGCCATCAGCATAAGTTCAAACAACGAGTCCTACTTTCTTTCCACTCTGGTGAGCAGTTATTTGGCTCTACCCTTTACGCTCCTGGTGCTGCTTTTGACATCTGCCTGCCTTTTACTCCGCGGCGGAAAGGCAGCCGGCAAAAAGACATGAGGGCTCCGGCATTATTATTGATCGTAATAACGCTGCTGGTATTCCCGGGATGCTGGGATAGATATGAACTGGAAAATACCGTTTTTATCACTTCATTAGGTGTGGACAGAGAGCCCGGGGGGGAACTGACGTTAACGGCAGAGAGTACTCTCCCGCAACCCGGAGGCGGGGCTGCGGGACCAACTGGCGGCAACGGGACTAAAGGGCCCCAAGGGGTTATCTACCAGTCCAGCGACAAAACCTTGACCGCAGCGGTGGGTCGGTTTCAACAAATCATCGGACGAAAGGTGTTTTTGGGCTATGTAAGATCAATAGTCATTGGGGAAGATGCAGCCAGGGAAGATATGACCCAAATACTGGGCTTTTTGGACCGCAACCCCTTACTGCGACGTTCGTCCCTCGTGTTGATCACTCCCGGCAGGGCCAGCCTTGTGCTGTCCACAGTTGTACCCCGGAAGACTTTGGTTAGTGAAGCCATCTCTTTACGGGTAGCACAAACAGAACAGACCGGGGTTTCTTTTACCACCATGGTGGGAGACAGTATCTTTATTCCGCTGGCCACGGACGGACTCGAACCTATCGCTGCCCGGGTTATCGCCACAAGCTTTCCGGACAAGTCAGCTGGTTCACAGGGCGGGGATGGCGGCAACACTGCTGAAATGCCGGGCAATTCCGGCACTCAAGGAGAGGTGGCACAAAAGGCGGGGCTGTTAAGGGTCTCCGGGATGGCAGTCTTTCGGGAGACACGCCTGGTGGGGTGGTTGAACGAAAAAGAGAGCAGGGGTTGGGGGTGGATCCGTAAACGTGTAAGAAGAGGTTACGCGGTGACACTGACTCCCCGTAGCGCCCAGGGTCAGTTAAATCCGGTAACCTTTCACCTCTTGGGTGGAAAGTCATCTATCAAGTATAGCATTGATAATGATGAGGTGGCGGTGCATGTAACCGTTAATGTCCGGGGAGAAGTGGCTGAATGTGCTACCGGAATTGACTTAACAGACCCGGACATCATCAACAGCCTGGAGTCAGACCTCGCCGAGGAGATTAAAAGCGAGGTGGAGGCCGCCCTGGAGAAGGGCCAGAGAGAATTGGAGTCCGACATTTTCGGATTCGGTTTTCAGTTATTCCGGCAGCACAGCCGGGAGTGGAACCAGGAATTCAAGGACAGATGGCCAGAACTCTTCCCCTCAGTCCCAATTGACGTCAACGTCAACGCCAGCATCGAGAACACAGGCGTTGTTCTCCGGGCGTTAAAAATCAAGCCCTAAGTAGAGAACCACTTGATAGTGTTCCAGTTGGAAACTTCCCTGGCGCAGAATTCAAAGATGTTCGAGCGATGTATCCTTTAATAATGTAGTTTTGAATTACGAGTTTTCTGACTCAACTAAAATAATACCACTCCACCGTGCACATGGTTAGTCATCAATACATATGCATAAACATCAAACTCAAGCTCCCTGCTGTATTTCCTCCATAGTTCCAAATATGTAATACGATCCTTGTCTGATAAAACAGCGCCTCCCTGTTGTTACCTCTGGCAATTACATGGTAAACAGTATCAGGCGTTTTGTCACGAGGTTTCCTACCCATAAAATACCACCCGCAACACAATTCTCCATCATTTACCATTTTCCTTCTTTATTTCAACAATTCAACAACCGGCACCATCATAAAGAGCTGCTTCCTTTCCTTCTTTGGTAAGGGTCTCATCTTTAACCTTAACCATAACGGCGTCCCCCTTTAAAATAGAACATGTGTTCTGCATTATATCCGGTATGGCCATCTGGTTCAATGGTAGACAAGCTCATTTTTTGTATATTCTAATTCTACATATACAAAAATAATACCCCGGCATAAGCCAGGGCTCAATTCTCAAAATGACCTTATAATTGACCGTAAACCCCTTAACCAAACTACACATAAATTCATAATATAGCCGCAATCCTTGACACATAAAGGTTTGCGGCTTTTGCTTTTCCTGTAAAACCAATGGAAAGTGCGAATACTGCTACTTACATACAACCCTGGGCAACAGGCCCTATCTTCGCATCTATGTAAATGTCGATGAGATACTGGCTAAAGCCGAAGAATATATAAAGGAAAGAAGTCCGGAAATCACCCTTTTCGAGGGTGCGGCCACCTCGGACCCCATACCGGTGGAGAAGTATTCGGGGTCACTTAAAAAGGCCATAGAGTTTTTCGGAAGGCAGGAACTGGGCCGTTTTCGCTTCGTCACCAAGTACACCGAGGTTGACTCCCTGCTTGACGCCGACCACCGGGAGCACACAAGGTTTCGCTTCAGCATAAACACCCAGCACGTTATTAAAAGGTACGAGCACGGCACACCTGGGGCCGAAGAGAGGCTGGAGGCGGCCAGGAAGGTGGCAGGTGCGGGCTATCCCCTGGGGTTTATTATCGCCCCCATTATTGTCTATCCCGGCTGGGAAAAGGATTATGGGGATCTGATGGAAAACCTTCGGAAAAAGCTCGGTCCGGCGTCGGAAAACAACATCACCTTTGAGCTGATAAGCCACCGGTTTACAGCCAGGGCCAAGAAGAGGATACTGGACATTTTCCCCTCCAGCACCCTGCCCATGAACGAGGAGGAAAGGAAATACAAATACGGGCAGTTTGGGTACGGCAAATATGTTTATCGGAAGGAAACCATGGAGGAGCTAAAATCATTGTTCCACCGGGAAATTGATACCTACTTCCCAGAAGCTAAAATAGAATACCTGGTTTAGAGAGCCAGGAGCTTAGGTAATTGCTCAAACACTTCCATAACAGATTACGTATGCCTGGATGACCATCCACAAATAAAAAAGCCTAGGACAACTCACCTACAGAAAACTATTAAAAACTCTAAAAAGTGACCCCGGTAAGTCTAAGGACAGGTTTCCTGACAAAAGAACATAAAAACACTGCAGAAACTTTTTATTTTCCTCGCCCGTACTCCTTTTCAGGAACCATTGCAACCAATAGCGGTCCTGAAAAATCATAATAAAAAAAAGTCATAAAAGAACCTGAACCTGATTCGATACCAAGACGTTGTACATACACCCCGCTGCTGTCAAAACGCCACCCTCCAAAAAACAGCTTATGTGAAGCAAAAGAGCCTATTCTTTTATTGTCAGACGAACGGTACATCACCATTACCCAAAGATTCAACATCTTCAAGTGCTTCATATCTACATAAAACCTGCCGTCCGGGGAGTAATTGGGAAAGGGAAAGGTTTTATTTATATTTTGAACATCGCTACTCCAATGATTTTTTGCATACCACTCCTGGGATAACCTATGGTCCTCCAGTATTACTAATACCTTATTATACTCAATCGAATCAATTTTCTGATCATATGCCCTAACCGGCAGAGTGGTAAATATGTGGGATAACGAGTAGTAAAGGGGGATGATCATTATTGCTGCTATAACGCCAATAATGATTTTCTTTTTTCTTGACATTCTTTTTCCCTCCGGTTATATCTTATACATTCCAAAACAATATTACCAGATTACAAATACATGATCTCTGATGTCATAGATAGTAAAACCTGAATATATGCATTTGCCCGGTCTTTAATAGGCCGGGCAATGAATAAATTACATTTTATTTTACATCAATATTAACATATTTGGACGTACCATCATCCAGGGTTATTCTTAACTGCCAGGCCCCGTTTGACAGGCCCTTAGTCCTTAAGTTGTAGATATACTGATTATCCTTGCTGTCATACCTGAACAGGTTGCCGGAGTTGGAGTTGCCCGGTGAGTTTGCCTCAATTTCTGTCCCCGGCGCTCCGCCTGTGATTTTGGCCAGGTACAGCCTGGCGGTGGCGGTACTGACATAACTGCCGTTTGAGTCGGTTAGCCTGAATTTCACCGGGACTGTGCCTCCCTTTACTGTGCTGCCGTCCTGCTTTAAGGGCGGTAGAACTCCTCCGTAGTTGTAGGACGTAGTATTTTACCGTCTTTAATGTTTTGTTTCCGGCCCTGTCGGTTACTTCCACGGTGAAGGTTTTTTCACCCACCGTGGCGGTGTCTATAGCCGATCCCGAAGGGACGGTTCCGGTGGCGCTGTCAATTCCCGATAGGGAGTCCTGCGCTGTCCAGCCTGCCGTTACTTTTTCCCTCAGCGAGTACTGAGCCCCGTCGGTTGGTATGTTAATGGTTATCTCGGGCTGGGTCTTGTCTATGTTTATGTTTGCCACTGTAAAGGTGGCAGTATTGCCGGCCCTGTCCGTTGCGGTACCAGTTACCGACTGGTTTGCCCCTTCGATGGTAAGGGTTACATCGGGAGTCACTGTCTCCAACCCTGAAACAGGGTCGGTGGCGGTAAATTTAACAGTTACATCTGTGCTGTACCAGCCGTGCCCGTTGGGCTGTGCTGTGACCGCCCCGGTCAGCACAGGCGCGGTCTTGTCTATTTTCAGGGTTACTTTTCCTGCCTTCTCGACGTTTCCTGCTTTGTCTTTGGACCTGTAGCTGAATTCGGTTATTCCTTCACTTCTTATGGTGACGGAACTGGTATAGGCTTTCCAGGTTGTCCCGTCGGTGCTGTACTCGGTACTCTCAAGGCCGGAAACTCCGTCCGATACGGCGAGGGTTGCCTTTACTCGACGTTGTAAGTTAAGGGCCTGGCACCTTTGCCATACACTCCTGTTATTATTGTATTATAAGGGCTAGAATCTTCCTTAGGACTACCGTACATAGTACTTTACGGTTTTTACAGTCTTGTTTCCGGCCTTGTCTATGTTTTCAACAATGAAGGTTTTTTCTCCCGCTGTGGAAGTATCAATTGGCGTCACAATGGGATCTCTTGTTTTATAGTAATCGTAATCTAGCCCCGACAATTCGTCCGAAGGATACCATTGGGCTTTTATTGGGTCTGTCAATAATTTTGTGTAAACTCCAAGTTCTAAAGGGTCACTCTAGGAAAGGTGCCCAGCCAGCCGATCCTCAAAAAAGATTGAGAACTGGGCCAGTATCATTCCCCAATTTTTTATCCTGCTTGTCCACTTTTTGGTAAAATCTATCTGCCAGGTAGAGCGTTTTCATCAGAGCGTCATCACTGGGGAAAACGCTTTTTGATTTACTCACTTTTCGCAGCTGCCGATGATAGCCCTCGATAATGTTAGTTGTATAGATGATTTTTCTAATTTCCTGGGGGTAATTAAAAAAGGTGGCAATTTCAGCCCAATTCCTGCGCCAGGATTTTATGGCCAGGGGGTATTTGCTACCCCACTTTCTTCAAATTCATCCAGCAATTCCAGACCTATTTCCTCAGTTGCAGCCCTGTAAATTGGGCTTCAGATCAGAGGTGAATTGCTTCAAATCCTTGTAGGATACATATTTGGTGGAATTCCTGATTTGGTGGACTATGCACTTTTGGATCTGGGTCTGGGGGAAGGAGGCCCTAATGGCTTCCGAGATTCCGCTAAGGTTGTCCACGCTGATTAAGGGCCTTGCACCATTTGCCACGGTACCCCTCCCTTGACCCACGTTGCCGCCGTCTTTCTTTGAGGGCGGCAGAACTCCTATACTGGTTAACGAACATAGTACTTAACCGTTTTCACTGTCATGTTTCCGGCATTATCAGTAACCTCCAGGGTGAAGGTTTTTTCTCCGGCCGTAGAGGTATCTATGGGCATTCCGTAGGAGACAGACGCTTTGGTGCTGCTTATTCCTGACAGTTCGTCCTTGCAATCCCATTTAGCGTATAATCTTTCATTTATCGGATAGCTAGTACCTTCCGCAGGGACTTCAACGGTTATGGCAGGCAGGGTTTTGTCTATGTTTATGTCCGCTACGGAATAGGACCATTTTTTCCCTTCACCGTCTTCCGCAGTTCCGGTTACCCCCTGTCCCCACCCTTCGGTTTTAATCACTATATCCGGAGTCAATACTTTTACACCAGGTTTTAAGGCCGTAAAGTGTATGTTCACGTCTGCATTATACCAGCCTTCCTTGTTTGGGGAAGCCATTGGTTCTCCACGAAAAACACTATTATTATAGTCCTTTTCAGGCACCAGGGCCACCACCCGTGGGCCGTCAAAGTTAATTCTTGGTATGAAGAATGTCCATGAGCCGTAACCGCTTTTATAGCCCAGCCTCTTTACAAACACCCCGCTGCTGTCGGGCCTCCAACCCATGAAATCTATTTTATGTGATGCGAAAGATCCTAGTTTTTTGTTATCGTAAGTACTGTACATATCCATGACCCAAAGGCGGATACTGGGAATATACCTCATATCTACATAAAACCTTCCGTCAGGTGAATACAACGGAAAGGGGAAAATATTCTTTGACTCCATCTCTAATTGAACGGTGTTCCATGTATTCTTCTTTCTCCATTGTTCATACGCCCAGCCCACTTCCGGGCTATTAAAGCTGTAACCCAAATTCTTTGCTTTTCGATCTGATTCAGTAACGGCAGTTACCGGCAAAGTAGTGTAAATTTGTGACAGTAAATAATAGGTGAAAATAAGACAAAAAGGTAGGATTAAAAGCAATAGCGCTGCCACCATTTTTTTAGGCATTGAATAAACCCCTCACAGTTTTATTCCCAACTTAATATATACAAAATTATCCTATATCGTAGTATGTTTGTAGATTGTAGTATGTTTGTAGATACACCCGGCCCATATGTGGCCGGGTGTAATTTTTTATTTAATACTTATAGCCACGTACCTGGAGGTGCCGTCATCCAGGCTAATCCTGATTTGCCAGGTTCCGGCACTCAGATCCTTGGCCCTAAGGTTGTAGATGTACTGATTGTCTGTGCTGTCATACCTGAACAGATTACCGCTGTTGGCACTGCCCGGGGATGTGGCCTCTATCTCAGATCCTGGAACTCCGTTTGTTATTTTGGCCAGGTACAGCCTGGCGGTTGCTTTGCTAACATACTTACCCATAGCGTCGGTCAGCTGAAACTTCACCGGTACGGTGCCTCCCTTGACCATGCTGCTGCCGTCCTGCTTTAAGGGCGGCAGAACCCCGCCGTAGTTGTAGCGGACATAGTATTTAACGGTTTTTATTGTTTTGTTGCCTGCCCTGTCTTTGGCCTCCACGGTGAAGTCTTTCTCTCCCACTGTGGCAGTGTCTATCAGCGTTCCAGAAGCTGCTGTTCCTGTGGCCGACTCTATTCCGGACAGGGAGTCGTTGGTGGTCCATTCTGCAGTAACCTTTTCATTCAAACTGTACTCTGCCCCGTCTTGAGGTATGCTGACGGTTATCACTGACTGTGTTTTGTCTATGTTTATGTTTTTTACTGTAAAGCTGGCGCTGTTACCTGCTTTGTCCACAGCGGTGCCGGTGATGGACTGCTTTGCGCCCTCGGTGATTATTACTGTGTCCGGCGTTACTGTTTCCACCCCGGAAGTTGCGTCGGTGGCGTCAAAGTGCACAGTCACGTCGGTATTGTACCAGCCATAGGCGTTGGGCTGGGTTGTAGCGACTCCGGTTATTACCGGGACTGTCTTGTCTATTCTGATGGTGATCTTACCTGGCTCTTCTATATTATCTGCGTTGTCAACAGACCTGTAATGAATTTCGGTTATCCCCTCGTTAGTTACGGTTATGGGGGATGTGTTGCTGCTCCAGGTTAGCCCGTCAAGGCTGTACTCTGTTTTAGCCACTCCGGATGTCGCGTCTAATGCTGAAATGGTGAGCTGTACGTCTGCATTATACCAGCCGTTAGCGTTAGGCTGCCTGCGGACATGGGGACGGTTCTTTTGTCTACGCTTTTAAAAATTTGTTTACCTTGTCCTTATTCAGTCCAGGGGTAAGCCGACGCATTCCTGTTGAAAGTCCTACTTGCGATGGTAAAATTTTTGCCCTTCGTGTTTTTAAAAAAATCGGCCAGTTCATTATATCGATGTTTCTCAGTATTCAAACTGGTCATCAACCCTGTCTATTATAATTTATACCGGTATAATTTCACTCCTATTAATATTATAACACTTGTATTATTATGGCTCTAGAAAGGCTTGTTTTTTATAAACTGTAAAAGGTCTACAGATTTAAAGGAGGACATCTAATGAAAATACAATCACTGAAACTGGTTTGTTTTTCACCTACGGGGACAACAAAGGCGATTGTTCAAGGTGTTGCGCGTGGAATTAAAAAGAGCACTGTGGAACTAATAGATATTACCAAACCGGATGCGAGAAAACAACATTTACAAACATCAGAAAATGAATTGCTTGTTGTTGCAGTGCCAGTTTATATGGGAAGGGTGCCTGCACTTTTAAATGAATGGCTGAATGCGATTAAAGCTCTTAATACACTTGCTGTATGTATCGTTGTTTATGGTAATCGCACGTATGACGATGCACTACTTGAGCTTAAAGATATTTTGATTAAACGTGGATGTATACCGATCGCCTGTGCAGCATTTATTGGAGAACACTCCTTTTCTAGTTCCGAAACGCCAACAGCCGAAGGCCGTCCTGATACAAGTGACTTAAATCAAGCAGAATTATTTGGCCGTAAAATAAACGAAAAACTAATATCTGTTTCATCAGTCAATCAAATTTCTGATATAAATATTCCTGGCAACTATCCCTATGGAGGAGTTACGGAGCTATGGAGTGTGGATTTTATAGAAATTAGTAACGGGTGTACGCAATGCGGAATTTGTGCAGAAGGGTGTCCTGTTGGTGCTATCGATTCAGAAAATAGTAATTTGATTGATAAGGAGAAATGCATCACGTGTTGTGCCTGCATCAAGAACTGTCCACAAAACGCCAGAACGATGAGAACCGGTCCAGTCAAAGACGCTTCAATACGACTAAATAAACTGTATAAAGAGCGAAAGGATCCGGTATTCTTTTTTTAATATGTAAACAGCTTGAAGAACCCGCAACAAGCTTAATAATGCCAAGATCAAGGGCAGTTGGCTCAATCAGCCGGAGGATGATGCCCTGGTGTGGCATATACCTGCTTATCTCGGTAAGCAGCGCCCAAGGCTGCGCGAGAATAGGAAATCCCTATGATTTTAGGGTAATAACCCAGAAGGGCGACTGCGGCGGCTCTTTCTTTAAAACAAATAGAAAGTGCGAATACTGCTACTTACATACCACACTGGGCAACAGGCCGTATCTTCGTATATACGTCAATGTCGATGAGATACTGGCTAAGGCAGAAGAATATATAAAGGAAAGAAGTCCTGAAATGACCCTCTTCGAGGGTGCGGCCACCTCGGACCCCATACCGGTGGAAAAATACACCGGCTCCCTGAAAAAGGCCATTGAGTTTTTCGGGAGGCAGGAGTTGGGCCGCTTTCGCTTCGTCACCAAGTACACCGAGGTTGACTCCCTGCTGGACGCCGACCACCGGGAACACACCAGGTTTCGCTTCAGTATAAACACCCAGCACGTTATCAAAAGATACGAGCACGGCACACCGGGAGCAGAGGAGCGGCTGGAGGCGGCCAGGAAGGTAGCCGGGGCAGGCTATCCACTGGGGTTTATAATCGCACCCATCATTGTTTACCCAGGCTGGGAAGAGGACTACAGCCAGCTGATGGAAAGTCTCAGAGAAAAGCTTGGCCCGGCGGCGGAAAACAATATCACCTTTGAGCTCATCAGCCACCGGTTCACCACCAGGGCAAAAAAGAGGATCCTGGACATCTTCCCCTCCTCCACCCTGCCCATGAACGAGGAAGAAAGGAAGTTCAAGTACGGCCAGTTCGGTTACGGCAAATACGTTTATCCGAAGGAGACTCTTCAGGAAATGGATTCATTGTTCAGAAGGGAATTGGAAAGAAATTTTCCCGGTTCACGGGTGGAGTATTTGGTGTAGGTGTTTAGATCATTTCATGATATGGATAATCCACAGATGTGCCTGAAATACTGTCATTATATGATTATAATTACAAATCCTTCAATTTACAACAGAAAAGCCAATACCGCAGGCTTATGGTGCCAAACAATGGGATTCCGGTACCGAAAGACGCTATCTTAACCTCATCTCTGTGGGGTATTATTTTTATGCCCTCTGGTGTTATCTAAAATAATATTAAGTCTTTCAAACTTCTTATAAAGTGTACTTCTGTGAATTCCCATTTCTATGGATGTCTGACGTATGTTGAAATTGTTTTTTGTCAAAATCTCCAACAACAACTCCCTTTCAATCTGTTCTATAATACTGCCAAAACTATTATTGTTTAACCCATGGTATGAACTTATCTTAGATTTTCCGAAAATATTCGGGGGCAAATGGGAAGCTAGTATTGCATTTCCCTCTGTTAAACAGTAGGATCTCTCTATAACATTCTTTAATTCCCTGACATTCCCCGGCCATGTGTAGTTGTTCAGTATTTTGACGGCTTCCGGAAATAATTTTACGCAAGTACCGTTCTTATTGTTTAGTTGGTCCAAGAAATGATTGATAAAAAGCTGAATATCCTCGGCTCTTTCCCTTAACGGGGGTATTTTTATCTGTATTACGTTGAGCCTGTAGTATAAGTCTGCCCTAAAGGTATGTTTCTGTAGATTTTCTTCCAGGTTCTGGTTAGTAGCAGCAATTACTCTCACATCAATGGTAGTTGTTTTATGACCGCCAACCCTATCTATTTCTTTCTCTTGCAACACCCTTAATATTTTACTCTGCATATTTAAAGGCATATCACCAATCTCGTCTAAAAAAACAGTGCCCCCGTTAGCAAGTTCAAATTTACCCTTTTTGCCCTCCTTTTTTGCCCCTGTAAATGACCCCTCTTCATATCCAAACAACTCCGATTCCAGCAGGTCGGAGGGAATGGCAGCGCAATTAACGCGAATGAAAGGCTTGTTTTTTCGGTTGCTTGCATAGTGTATGGCGTTGGCAAAAATTTCTTTGCCTGTTCCAGTTTCACCCAGAATAAGCACGGTTAAATCGTTTTTAGCTGCCTTTTGTGCCATATTTTTAGCTTCTAAAAAGGCCTCGTTTTGCCCGATAATACTGTCAAAAGAGTATTTTGACCGGGCTATTCTTTTTAGCTCGCTCTTATAATACTGGAGTTCCATATCCATCTCTTTGAGCTTTTCCGCCATTTTCATCGTTTCTTCGGCAAATTTAATCTGCCCTACCGCAGCTATAACTTCTGATCCGTCCTTTACTGCAGCCCTGGTTACTATTACATATCTATCCTGTTTGGGAGATTGTCCCACAACTAATTCGTGAAGAACGTTCACTTCAGTCTCCCCAGTGGACAGAATTACAGGCAGCTTTGAGTTTTTAACAACGTCAGTAATATACCTTCCTACTATTTCATCCCTCTTCATACCCAGGAAATCACTGTACGCCTTGTTTATTTCGGTAATATAACCATTTTTGTCTACTACCAAAAAACCGTCTGCCGATATGTCCAATATTTTTTGAAATATTAACTTGTCCCTGTCAAGGATCTTAATTTTTTCTTCATGCTTAGTAGTTTTATTAATATCATCATTAATATTCATAGCCCTCGCATCACTACCTGTTAGTTTTTAGCTTTATCTAATTATAGCCAGTAAAGAGTCCTGGGTAAAGCTTGCGAACACATTTTTAAACAGTAAAAAAAGGGAGTTAAACATACAACTCCCAATATAAATTTTAACTATAATTTGAATAGCTCCTATGGTATTTAGTGTGACTTGTGTCGCATCAACTAACTAGCTTCTGTGAGCATTCAACTATCTCTAGGGAATCATCTCTTATCCTTTGTGTCGTTTGACATATTTCCATATTATTGTTTGCCTGAATATCCGATGCCTCAGCAATTCTTTGACTATTGAAATTTATTTGTTCTATTCCATCTAGTATGTCCGCTACCTCTTTATTAATCATTTTGAGAGAATTTTTGGTTTTGTCAGCCAGATTTCTTATCTCCGCAGCCACGATATTGAACCCCCGTCCATTATCACCAGCCCTGGCTGCTTCTATTGAAGCATTTAAGCCTAATAAATGCGTTTTATCAGAGACATCTTTAAGAAATCCCAGGATAGTATTTACCACATCCATTTTACTCATAATATCACCTATGCTTCGGGCTAAATCCGAAACATTGGCAGCAATTTCTTGAGAGTTGGCAGCAATATCTTCAGTGGATTTTTCCAATATTCCAAGAGAATTTTTCATCTCATTGAGCAGAGTATTCAACTTTTCCTGCAAAGTTATTGGTAAAGCCAAACCCAATGCGCCAATTATATCACCCTTTTCATCAAAAAGTGGGGTGCCAATACCCAAATAGGGCACACCAAAAAGCTCTTTCCCAATTCTTTTGGTAACACGCCTTTTCTCTTGCATGGCAGTTCCTGAGATGGATCCTTTTTTTACGGCATCTCCGGCATCAACCGGTAAATTTAATTCGGTTCCATGAATATAGGCAATATATTTTTCTTTATCGGCCACTGAAATATCACAGTTGGTACCAATCAATTCATGGATACGGGGCAAACATTGGACAAAGAATTCCAGCTTATCCCCCATTATGCCTTTCACTCCTTAAACAATAATTTTTGCTTTTAAGGCACCAACTTTACAGACCATCAGCAATTCTTTGAATAAAGGGCTTTTTAAACCGGCAATAATTTTCTAGCTGATTGCAATTCCCATTGGTTCATTTCGAAAGATGTTTTCTTTCATTAACTTCAGGTTTTCTGAAACAATTGGTTTAAATTCCATGTTATTCAATATATCTTTTTGCAAGTCAACCCCGGGCGCTATTTCAGTCAAAACAAGCCCGTCTCTGCCGTTCTCAAAAACCGCTCTTTCAGTTATATACATGATTTTTTGCCCGGTTTCAAATGCATAGCGCCCACTAAAGGTAATCTGGTCCACCAACTCTTTGAACTTTATCTGTCGGCCTTCATTGACAATTTTGAGCCTGCCGTCACCTGTAGAAACCTTTAATCCTCCGGCGGTAAAGGTGCCGCAAAAAACTACCCTTTTCGCATTTTGGGTAATATTTATAAAGCCACCGGGGCCCACCACCCTGCCATTAAATTTACTTACATTCACATTACCTTCTTTATCGACCTGCGCCATTCCAAGAAAAGCCACATCGATGCCGCCGCCGTCATAGAAATCGAACTGAAAGCACTGCTCAATAATGGCGTCGGGATTGTAAGAAGCCCCTATACCCAGACCGCCAGCCGGTATTCCGCCTATTGTACCGGCCTCTATTGTTAAGGTCAGTTCATTTGAAAATCCTTCTTCTGAGGCTATGTTGGAAACTCCCTCTGAAACACCTATTCCCAGGTTAACTATATCATTGGGCCTAAGTTCCATGGAGGCCCTCCTGGCACAAATTTTTCGCTCATTAAGAGGAATTGTCCCAAGTCCCTCAAGCGGTATTTTTAGCTCCCCGGACCAGGATTCATTATACGTGTCGTACGCAAAGGACTGGCAGTGGTTTTCGGGGCTTGCCGTCACCACATAATCTACGAAAACTCCAGGCACTTTAACCTCTTTAGGTCTTAGCGTTCCGTACTTGGCAATCCTTTCCACCTGGGCAATGACAATTCCCCCAGAGTTTTTAGCTGCCTGGGCCATTAAGAGCTGCTCCAGGAAAAGGGCCTCCTTTTCCATGGTTATGTTGCCCCTTTCATCCGAGGTGGTTCCCCTAATTAATGCCACATCGATGGGGAATGCCTTGTAAAAAAGGTAATCCTTTTCATCTATGTTTAAAAGCCTGACGACCTCTTCATGGCTTATGGCGTTTGTTTTACAGCCCTCTAGCCTGGGGTCCGCAAAAGTCCTCAGACCGACATGGGTCAAAACGCCGGGCTTTTTTCCGGCTATAGCCCTTAGTATATGAACTGTGACTCCCTGGGGAACACAATAACCCTCTGCCTTGTTTTCTGCCACCAGTCTCCCCAATTTCGGGGCAAGGCCTATATGACCGCAGTAGACCTTTCTAACCATGCCTTCATTCCCGAAATGATTCATCCCTCTGTCCTTGCCGTCTCCGCAACCAGCGCAGTTCATTACTGTAAGGTATTTAGGGCTTCCGGTTTTTAGGAATCTTTTTTCTATTTCCACAAGCAGTTCCTCGGGGGCACCAAAGCCACAAAAGCCGGAAACAGCTATTGTGTGATTATCCTTAATTATTTTGACGGCTTCTTCTGCAGTAATAATTTTTGTCATAATAGGTTCCTACCTCCAACTTAAACTACATCTTAAATAGTGACACCACCGCTCACTTCAATTACGGCTCCATTAATATAGCTGGCTTCATCCGAAGCAAGAAAGGCATATAAATTGGCAACCTCCTCAGGTTTTCCCAGCCTTCCCAGGGGAACCTTTTGTTTCATAGTTTTAATAACTCCTTCAGGCATAGAGTTCAGGATAGGGGTATCAATGAACCCCGGGCAGATGGCATTAGATCTGATGCCTTTTCTTCCAAGTTCCCTGGCCCATGTTTTTGCCATTCCGATTACTCCAAACTTGCTGGCGGCATAATTGGTTTGCCCAAAGTTTCCATAAATACCGACAATGGAAGACGCATTAAGTATTACTCCGTTTCCCTGGGCTATCATTACGTCAACAACGGCCCTGGTGCATAAGTAAGTACCCCGAAGGTTGATTTCGATTACCCTGTCAAACTGTTCGTCAGTCATTTTAGGCAACTGACTATCAAGAATTATGCCCGCGTTATTGACAAGAACATCGATTCTTCTATACCTCTCCATTACATATTTCACCATGTCGTCAATTTGATTCTCTTTGCTGACATCAACACTGCAGCCAATAGTGTCCCCGCCGGTCTCCCTGATTGTGGCAATTGTTTCTTCTATGGCTGAAACATCTACATCGCACACAACAACCTTGGCGCCTTCCGAAGCAAATTTCAGGGCAGTAGCTTGACCTATTCCCTTTCCCGATCCTGTTATAATACAAACCTTATCTTTTAGTCTCATTTCCATTTACTCCTAATCCGGAAGTTTTTCTATTCACTAGTCTTAATGAATTTATAAACAGGCCTACTGCTCTCATCAAGCCGTACAAACTCAACTTCCATTCCTATGGTTACTTCTATATTCTGATCGTAGCCCTCAACAAAGGTAAAAAATCTTTGATTGTTGTCCTCCACCACAGCAACCACGTAGGGTGTCTTATCTTTAAAATCTTCCGTTGCAGTGTAGATGATTGTGTAAGTATATATATTAGCCCTGTTTTTCATAACCCTACCTCCCCCGGAAGATGCTGACCAGGCAGGTGGCTGCTGATCCGCCCAGATTGTGTGTTAATCCTATTTCGGCGTTCTTTATTTGCCTTGCGCCAGCCTCACCGCGTATCTGGGTGACGGCCTCGTAAATCTGGCTAAGCCCCGTGCATCCTATGGGATGTCCCTTGGCCTTTAGGCCTCCACTGGGGTTAATAGGTATTGTTCCAGTAAGGGCTGTTTTCCCGTCAGAAATAGCGGCAGCGGCCATACCTTTTTCAAAAAAACCCAAATCCTCTACGTTTATTAATTGAGTGATGGTAAAACAATCGTGTACTTCGGCAAAATTTATATCCCCGGGGCCTATATTGGCCATGGTGTAGGCTTCTGTTGCCGCCAAAACCGTAGCCCCCAAGGTGGTCATACTGCCCTTGGCAGCCATCGTCAGCGTGTCCCCGGCATGGCCACTGCCTATGACTTCAACCATGGTTTTTTTACAGAATTCCCTGGCCACTTCCGTGGCGGCAAGAACCACAAAACAAGCTCCATCAGAGATTAATGAGCAATCATAAACAGTCAGAGGGAAAGCAACGGGAAAGCCGTTATAAACATCCTCTACCGTTATTTTTTTATGTATTTGGGCATCTGGGTTAAGCAGAGCGTTATTATGATTTTGCACAGCACAAATTGCCATTTGTTCCCTGACATTCCCGTATTCATAGAAATAACGGTTGGCTATCATTGCAAACAAGGAAGGAAATGTGGCTCCCAGGCCAACCTCAAAATGCGCATCTGCTGCGCTGGCCAGCCCTGTAGTAACTGTCTCGGTGGGTCTGTGGGTCATTTTTTCCACTCCGCCCACCAACACAACATCGTAAACTCCCGCCGCCACAGCGATTAACCCCTGGCGAAAGGCCAGGCTGCCGGTTGCGCATGCCCCCTCGGTTCTTATAGTGGGGATACCGCCAAGCCCTAACACTTCTGATACCATCGGCCCCATGTGGCTCTGAAGGCACCAAAAGGACGCGTTAAAATTTCCTAAGTAAAGGGCTTCTATTCTTTCCTTTTCGGCACCGGAATCGGAAATAGCCTTATCCCCCGCCTCGAGGATCAAGTCCCTAAGCGACCTTTCCGGAAATTTTCCCATTTTAGTTTCACCGATGCCGATAACTGACACGCTTCTCATTTTTTAAACCTCCACGATAGACCAGTATTCATCAGTGGTAACTTTTTAAACCTCTTGCCATAGAATTTGTCTCCTTAGAAAGCACCAAAAATTGCCGACATAATGATAATTATAAAGGCGCTGGCAAAAGGAATCAGAACGGTGACCATCCCGATGTCAGGGTAGGACTGCCTGTGAGTCAAACCGCAGATAGCCAGGAGGGTAATAATGGCGCCGTTGTGCGGCAGTGAGTCAAAACCTCCCGACGACAGTGACGCGACTCTGTGGAGCAGTTCGGGGTTTAATCCTATTTGATTGGCCCAATCAAGATAGTATTTACCCATGGCTTCCAGGGCTATGCCCATTCCGCCGGATGCCGACCCGGTGATGCCTGCCAGAACATTCACTGTGATGGCCTCCGACACCAATGGGGTGCCGGGGTTTATACTCATTAAAAAGTTGGCTACAGACTTGAAGCCGGGCAGACTTGATATCACACTGCCGTACCCCACCTCCGAAGCGGTGTTCATTATGGCCAGGAGGGATCCTATGGCACCGGCGTTTAGACACTTGGTCAGGCTAGATTCGGTTTTAAACCTATCCCAGCCGATGACCAATGCCAGAACTATTCCTATGGAAACCGAGATGATTAGTGCCCAGATTGCTGCCACATTGGCCAGGGTTACTCCTGGATAAGCTTTGAGTATTAAGGGGTCCCAGCCCTTAATTACCTTAGTAAAGACAAAAAACAGTATGACTACAGCAAGCAGGGGAATCAGGGCCAGTATGGGGTTCTTAGTTTTTTCCTGTGCCGTAGATTCGTCGGGTTCGTTGATGTGTCCCACGCCGTACCCTTCCCCGGAATTAATGAGTTTTCTTTTGCGGTATTCCAGCCATAAAAGACCTCCAACCAGCATGCAAAGCCCGGCTAGTATGCCCAGCCCCGGGGCCGCATAGGCGTCCGTGCCAAAATATTTTGTAGGTATCAAGTTTTGAATCTGGGGAGTTCCTGGCATGGCGGTCATAGCGAAGGTGAAACAGCCAAGACCGATGGAAGCGGGAAGCAGACGCTTTGGAATGTCGGCCTCCTTAAAAAGGGCGGCGCCGAGAGGATAAACCGCAAAGGCTATTACGAACACGCTGACTCCTCCGTAAGCCAAAACGGCGCAGGAAAAAACCACGGCTGCAATTGTTCCTCTAGAGCCCAACTTGGTAATTACCCATTGAGCGATTGACTTGGCAAGTCCACTGTCCTCCATAACCTTACCGAAAACCGCGCCCAGGAGAAAAACCGGGAAATAGCTCTTGGCGAAAGCCATGGCCTTTACCATGAAAAGCTCGGTATAGGTGGGCATCAGCGGAATGCCGGCCGTTGCCACTGCTATTAGGGCCGCCACCGGGGCAAATAATATCACCGAATAGCCCCTGTAGGCAATAAAGGTTAAAAAACAGAGGGATAGAATAATCCCCAATACCATTAATATCACTCCTTTGAATAATTAGATTACCTTTACTTTCAACCGCTAACATTGTTTTTCGGATCTTTTAAAATGGTTCGCCCGGGTATTAATCTAGATTCGCAATAACTATGCCAGAAATTCAATGCCTGGATATTCAGACTTTTCTGCATTGTCTAATTAATAATGTCGCTTTTTTTCGACATCTCTTTGCTCCAGAAACCCTTTTATGATGAGTTTGTTTTATTCTTCAGGTGATGGTGTTAAATATAGACATGTCTAAAATGTTCGACATTATCAATTGGTCTGACGGAGCTGTTCCAGAACAAAAATTTTAGTCCTCTGGAGTTTCGCAAAGAAACAATAATAGCCTTTGTCACGAGTGTCACGGGGACTGCAGACTGTGTAGGTGAAAAAGCCGGATACAAGCCCATAAAATAAAGAATTAATTTGGTGAACTCCTAAATAAAATTTGTTTTTCTACACTTATTGATAATTTGTCGTTTAGTCTACAGATTGAAAACTCTGTTGCTTGATCATTGTCCTAATTAAGCATATATTCTGAACATAAGTGAAAACAGAGGATACCAGAGAGGGGGGAAACGGCTGGAAGAGGGGAAAAGAGGTCAAAATAAAAGGAGCTGCTGCGATTATCCGCTTGGATGCAAAAGGATTTCCCGGTCATTGGGCTAAACTCCGATGGGTTGAAATGGGCGGGCATAACGTATGGTTGATTCTTGCCAAATTCAAAACCCATGTTTGTCCTCCTTTCAATTAGAAAGCATTTACCCGAATGAATTCCCCGGCAGAAGCCTGAACCAGTCTGCCAGTTACAGAACAGACTTAAGGGAGATTTCCCCTTTCGTCTTTCACCTTAACTATCATTCCCCATTAAGAAATTCTGGCTTCACGTAAGCAGGATCAGGATAGGAATAAAAACCCTGCCCTGTTTTAATGCCGAGATTGCCCCGGTCGAGTTAAGGTTGTAGAAACTCGTGAGCATCAGACTACACCGGACAACGCGTGGTCGTGATCGGCAGCGGCGCGACCGCCGTGACCATGAAATCCAAATTCACATTTTGTTAGAATCAAAAGGAGGCAATGTTTTATGAAAAAAACAAAACGGCTCAGAGAACTGTTAAATAGTGGCAAGATGACATTGTCTGCTTGCGGCTATGATGCATTGTCAATGCGTCTCATAGAACTCGCTGGGTTTGAGATGGCTGGAACCACTGGATTTGGCATACACGGTTCAATGCTCGGCACACCCGATGCCGGCTTGATCGCACTTAACGAATCAGTTGAAAGGCTTGGCAAGATGGCAGAAGCGGTCGATATCCCGATTTTGGCTGACGCCGAGAGCGGATACGGCAATGCCATCAACGCAATGCGCATGGTTCGTGAACATGAAAAATGTGGGGTTGCGGGAGTCTTTTTTGAGGACCAGAAGATTCCGCCTAACTGCCCGGCATACAAGGAAACCCAGTTGATATCGATGGATGAGATGGCCGGCAAACTTGAAGCGGCTTGCGCTGCGCGAATAGACCCGGACTTTGTCATCACTGCACGCACTGATGCCATCGAATTTGATGAGACAGTCAAACGTTTAGGCGCCTATGTCGAGGCCGGAGCGGATTCGATCTTGTTAATACCCCAAAGACTCGAAGTCCTGGAAAAGATACCTTCTCTTATAAAGGTTCCTGTGAGTGTTCCCTTTGAGTCCGCAAGCCGTGTTTACCCTGGCATAACTGTTTCGGATTTAGAAAAACTTGGTTACTTGTCTGTGAGCTTTACATTTATAGCCCTGTTTGCGAGCGTAAAGAACACCCTTGATGTACTGCGGAAAGTCCGAGAGGACGGTACAATTCTAAACGTGCTTGACAAGATGATATCAGTGGAAGAGTACTTTAAGATAGTCGACGCTGACAAATATTTGGAAAGAGAAAAGAAGTATTTGCGCGGCTGATTCCCTCTTCCCTATCCTGACAAATTGCGGTGGCGAGCCCCCGATCATCAAGGCAAGCGCCTTTGCTGCAAATAAACTTATGAGGAGGTAATACTCTATGAAAAAAACAGTTCGTTCTTTGCTAGAATCCGGCAAGAAGGCTATTGGAGTATTCATTATGTACCCTTTTGATACCGGCGTGGAAGTTCTGAAGTTTGCCGGTGTTGATTTCGCTATATACGATCTTGAGCATGAACAGCTAACCATTTCCGAGCTCCTACCCATGATTCGCACAAGCGATGCCTGCGGCATGGCGGCTATGGTTCGTGTGCCTGATGTAAACGACGAGAGCTCAATCAAAAAGGCGCTGGATATTGGTGCTTCAGGCATAATGGTCCCGGGAGTAAGCAATGCCGAGCAAGCTCGTAAGGCTGTATCATACAGCAAATATGCGCCGCAGGGAGAACGTGGATTCTGCCCGTTTGTCCGCAGCAACGAGTATGGATTTTTTGCTGATGCTGATTATTACAGGAGGAAAAACGACGAGGTTGTTGTTACGATTATTATCGAGAGCATTGAGGGCGTAAAGAATATGGAAGAGATTGTTGCCGTTGATGGCATAGATGTTGTTACGATGGGTGCATACGACTTGTCATGTGCCCTCGGCATTCCTGGACAAGTTACTCATCCGAGTGTCATGCAAACAATGCAAGACTGCATTACGCTCTGTGGAAAATATGGCAAGTACTTTTTGGGCGGAGCATTTAAACCAGAGGATATTGAAATTTATAGGAATTACGAGAATGTCGTTCTGATCATTACTGTATCACCGATTCATATCCTGTACAATTCGTACAAATCCTTATGCGACGGCCTGCGTTCAGTATAACCAATAAGGACGAACTGTAAATCCGATGGCCCATAGCTGTCAAGCCAAGGACGGAACGGCCTGGCGTGGCCATGCGTCGCGACTTTCGGAATGATCAAGAAGAGTGCGGAAAGGTGGGGGCTATTAATCGACTGATGCGGTTGGGAGAATATCATATCATCTTGACATAAGGATCCGACCAGTTTTGATTAAACGGAAGAAACACATTATCAAATTTGAGAATGAGGTGAAAAGATGATTAACCTGAAGGGAATTTCCGCAAGAATGTTCGCAGGAGGGGCGATTCTTTCGGTTTGGTGCGTTATTGCTATAATCATATTCGAATTACTCGGCATTAAAGAGCATTGGCCAGCCTTTTTGGTGTGCGTTCTCTTTTTCCTGACTGATGCAAATCCCAAGAATTTAATCAGTATTGTACCGGGCGGCCTTGCTGGGCTATTGTACGCTAAGGCTACCGTACCTTTTGGTAACCTAATTGCGTCCGTCGTGCATAATGAAACATTGGGCATTTTGCTTGGTGTCTATATCCTTATAGCGGTGGGCATAGCCCTGATGGAATTCCTACCAGCTATCTTCAATAATTACTTAATGTTGTTTTGGCTAGTTGCCATGACATTTCGCGAGAATCAGCACACACTCACATGGGTACTCACCGCTATTTTAGGTGGAGCATTTGTGATCGGAGGACTGCTCATAATATTACGCCTTATGGGTGTCAAACACGGAGAAGAACATTCGGCGCAAGGCTAGATTTTATTAAAATTGCCCGGCATATAAGGAAACCCAGCTGATATCGGCAGATGAGATGGCAGGCAAATATGAAGCGGCTTGCGCTGCGCGTATCGACCCGAACTTTGTTATTATCGCACGTTGTGCGGCGTCCCCCAGGCAAGATTTTTTATCTGTTGGTCATCTGGACTCAATCTACCACTACCAGGAAATGGTATTTCCGGTTTTTCTCGATATCGATTTATCCACCCATGTAGTGTATTCTCGTTGACACCCAGTTCTGCGGCAACTTTGGATACCGGACCACCAGTATCTTTTACCCGTTTTACCGCGTCCATTTTGAATTCTGCACTATATTGCTTTACCATCTTATTAACCCCTCAGCATACTATGTGTTTCTACTGTCCATCAAAAGGGATACGGGGCAAAGCTCTGCCAGGAAAAGGGCAAGTACTTCTTTGCTGGAGCATTTGCGCCGGAGGATCTTGACTATTATAAGGAGTTCGATAACATCGTACTCGTCATTACTTCATCGCCGATTAATTGAGAACCAACAACAGGCTTTGGAGGCTTCTGCTAAAGCTAGGGGTCTAAACGAACAGGAAATCAAGCAGGCTCGAAAAGAAGGGATAAAGGTACTTCGCTACCCTCGAATCTGGATTTTGGCTGGTGCAATGTTATTTTATGGTTTTGCTCATCTCACCTTTGCAGCTTATCTTCCCACATACCTGCCAGAGGAGCCTGGTTGCCTAGGAAAAAAACGGTAGAACCTCCAGCGAGTCCTGTGTAAAAAGCATAACAAATAATTAGAAAGAGGGTAATTGTATTGTCAACAAATATACAAGAAGTAGTGACGGATATTAAAAAAGCAGGCTACATACGCTGGACTATCCTGGTTGTTATGTTCCTTATATTTATTGTGGCTTATATTGACCGGGCCAACACAATTGTTCTGGTGGCTGACACGGCATTTACGGATGCATTTGGAATTACCGGGGACAGGGCCACCCAGGGACTGTTGATGACCTCTTTTTTGTTAGTCTATGGCATCTGCAATGTTCTAGTCGGTCCCGTCGTTGACCGGCTTGGCGCCCGGAAGGCATTAGTATTTTCCGCATTTAGCTGGGCAGCCATTTTAGGATTTATGGGCGCCGTATCAGCATTACCACTTCTTCTTCTGGGCCGGGGGCTTCTGGGCGTAGGGGAGTCCCCCATGGGGCCCGCCAACGGCCGGATTATTCAGGGCTGGTTTCCTATTCAGGAAAGAGGAAAAGCCAACAGCGTCTGGTTCGTAGGCATTTTGCTGGCGCCCGCTGTAGCGATGCCTTTCATTGCCTGGCTGATTAGCGCTTTTGGCTGGAGAGGAAGTTTCTTTGCTCTGGCCTTGGTGGGACTTATACCGGCTTTCTTAGTGCTGTTGTATCTATACAATAGCCCCCAGGAACATCCAAGGATTTCCAAGGCTGAACTGGAGTATATAACTGTCAATCTCGAAGTGGAGAAAGCCAGCAAAGCCGATCAATCCGATAAAGCCAGTATCGATTTTAGCTGGCTTAAGAACGGCTATTACTGGCTGATTGTGCTGGGCTTCAGCATGTTTAACGTCTTTTGTTGGGGAATTAGCTCCTGGATTCCAGTCTATTTAAAAACGACCCTAGGGTTTTCCTGGATGGCTATGGGCTGGATGTCGGCCCTGCCATACTTGCTGGGGACTGTTGCTGTATTATCAGTGGGTTATTTTGTGGACCGGACTAATAAAAGAGCCCCCTTTGTCTTCATTGGGCTGATTGCCGGGGGTATTTTCACATATCTGGGGACCAACGCTCAAAGCAGCGTGGCCGCCACAGTATTGATTTCCTGCGCCATGGCCGCCGTTTGGACAAGTGGGCCGTCGTGGTTCACCATGCTGATGAATACCGTTCCGTCAAAAGGCATGGCTTCTGCCTACGGATTGATGAACGGAATAGGTTTCTTTTTCGCAGCCTTTTCCCCGGTCCTGCTGGGCTGGATGGCCAACAACCTTGCCGGCGGGTTTAAAAGCGGCTTTATCTTCATGATATTAGCTCTTGTTCTTGCTGCCATCGTCGTTATACCTCTTATGAAACGCCGTTTCTAAAATTAACCTTAAAAACAATACTCTCGGATTACCGAGAAATATTAGGATGAGTGTGGCTTTAGCCAACTCGGGGGAAATGCGACATGGTGAATTTGAGGCAAAGCGTGTATATTTGCTTTCCTGTGGCTACTGGCGGGGCAGTTCTCTGGTTAGGAATGATAAATATGGAGCTTAAGGATTAAGTAGCACTGGTTACCGGTGGAGGAACCGGCAATGGCAGGGCCGTTGTGGAGATGTGGATGTCCTCAGAAAGTGGACAGGCCGTATTGAAAAACACCATGGCCGCCCTTACGTGGAGCCTCGCCGCCCACGTTTTCAGGGGCCAGGGTGAAGCCACCGCTTCGCTGGTGGCCCCTACCGAATAAATAGGTTAACATGGGCGGATTCTCCACGTAAAGGGTCTCCGCTTCGCTCCGATAAACGGCCACTGTCTATTTCTGGGAAAAAGGGCTAAGCACAAAACTATTTACAGACCCTTTGGCTATTTGAAATCGTTCTGTCATTAAATCTATATAATTGACCATTTCTTCCTCTAAAATGGATGTGTTATTTTCAAGCCACCATATTGCCAAAGCAATTAACGCTCCTGTATAAAACTCTGCAACAACGGGTATGGGAATAGGATAGTGTACTCCCCTTTTTTCATAGTCTTCAAGTTTGGATTTCATATTTTCCGCAACTAATTTGTGAAACATTATTATAATTGGATCACAGGCATTTTTTGATAAAATTAATAAGCACATCTTTTTATTAGCAGATAGGCAAGCTAGAGCACTTTTTAACATATCCATGAAATATTGTTTGGGATTGTCAAAGCTATTATAAGTAATACATTTTTCTTCAATGTTTTTTTGGATTTCGTTTATGCTGAACTTTAATAAGTGATATTTATCCTCAAAATGTTTATAAAAGGTTGTCCGGTGCACCATTGCTCTATCACAAATATCTGTAACACTGATTTCTTTGAAAGGTTTTTCTTTTAGCAAAGATATCAGTGAATCCATTAATAGTTTGTAAGTTCTCCTTATTCTTATGTCTTCTTTTTTGGCTAAGTGTTCCTCAGACATCATTTCCTCACCCCTTGCCCTCCAGGCTGCGAGGCAGCCCTATCTCCTGGGTGGCGTTGCTCTTTGATTTGAACATCAGCCCGCCATGAAACCTTAAACCAACGCGCCGCCTACATCCCCCGGCGGGGGCAGCCCGCGCACAGAGCCAGCTCACGGCTGGGTATGTTGTTGTCCAGCAGTTGCCTGGCCTCCCCCACATTGGGTATGGTGGGGGGGGAGTACGGAACACCGAAAATTCTGCTCAGGCAGCC
>JBMOPE010000030.1:0-155033 GCA_049323755.1 Bacillota bacterium | reverse complement strand
TGGCGGAAGTCCGAACCGGCGCATGGACGCGCCGTTGAGGACGGTCGGCTATCTGTTGACTCCAAGCATAGAGCCAGTTTCAGCCGGAGAGATCATCAACGCATGGGGGTGATATTCTAAGCCTGCCATATAGCTGGCATTCAATTTATCCACAACCAAAAATTTATTTTTTCCTGGTGTATAAATAAAAACAGCCCTAAGGGGCTGCATGAGAGAAATTGTTTCCTGCAATGATCGCTGGAAGGAGTTTTAATATGGATATCAAGTGGTTTGGCACAGCATCAATCTTATTAAAGGAAGAAGATCACACTATTCTCTTTGATCCATTCCTTCCCATGAACAAAAACCTATACCAGCCCCCTTTGGATGAACTTGCGGCACCTGATAATATTTTTATAACCCACGGACATTTCGACCATTTAATCAGTGTTCCGGCTATATTAAAAAAGGGCGGGGCAACTGTATACTGTTCAGATACAGCAGCCGCCACCCTGGTGCGGGAAGGCGTCAAACCGGACAGGATTGCCGTCATTGCCCCCGGCGACAGTTTTGAGATCGGGCCATTTAAGATAAATGTTTTAAGAGGAAAACACATAGTTTTTGACCGCAGGTTGATTGCCAGAACGTTTTTAAACTACCGTATGCTTATATACTGTGAGAACCTGAAAAAAATTCTGAGGGAGTCCTCCAGATACCCTGAAGGACAAACACTTATTTTTCAGATTGACACAAAAGACAGGAAGATTTTGCACCTGGGAAGCTTAAACATGGATGAAAACGAGGTCTGCCCCAGAAATATAGATTTGCTAACGCTTCCTTTCCAGGGAAGGTCTGACCTGGACAGCTACGCCCTTCAATTTGTTCAAAAAGCAGAGCCCAAGGCTATTTATCTACACCATTTTGATGATTCCTTTCCGCCGATATCCAGCGCGGTAGATACCGGCGCATTCATAAGAAAGGCCGCAGGGATGTTCACGGGAATAAAAGTGATTGTCCCGAGGCATGGCGAATGGATCACTTTATAGCGCGCAAAAAGAGGTCTTCTCTGAATTGGCCCTGCCTGATTCTGCTTAAAATCCTTATTGGTGGCTGCAATACCCCCGTATTTTCCGGGGGTATTAGTGTTCCTGGAACCTGAGAAACTGGTTTTGCATATTATATTAAAAATTTCAGAGGTGATGGTTTGCCATGGCGTCCTACGTCCGCGTACTTCACGCTTCTCCTGAGGCTCCTGCCATACATGTGTGCGACGAAAACAACAATATTATTGTACGGGACCTTGACTATTGCGGTTTTTCTGAATATATGCCGGTAACAGCCGGGACCTACTACATAAGGTGCATTCCACCCGGTGTCGAGGAGCCGCTTATCAATACATCCTGCAGCATAACTGACAACTCCATTTGCACAGTGACCGCCACCGGCGGGGTGGAAAATACCGAAGTGATTAGTGTATGCGAATCGCCGGTGTCCATTTCCCCCGACCAGTTCTGCTTAAGATTCGCAAATCTTTCCCATAACTCCCGGGAGGTGGATGTCTACCTCTCCAACGGCACCACCCTTGCAAGTAATGTGTCTTACGGGGATACCACCCGCTACGTCGTTCTCTCACCCGGCACGTACACCATCAGGGTCGTAGGGTCGGGAACAAACAATGTTTTATTAATTGTCCCCAATCAGACCTTTTCCTCCGGCAGGCATTATACTGCCTATATGGTGGGCTCATCGGAGGGGGATTCTTCACTTAAGATGCTCACCCCACTGGACGGAATCTCCTATCTATCAGTAGAGTGAGCATATAGCAGCTAGATCGGAACTATATCTCCAATTCCTGATTCCTAATTCCCAATTCCGGACCCTAAATAATGCTTATAAACTGTCTGCCGGCTTTACCTTCGCCTTATCCGGCAGGGCCAGGCTGCCGTCTTTTACAATGACATCCCTGTCCTCCAGACCTCCGGTTATTTCAACTTTTTCCCTGTCACTGATACCTGTCTTTACGATACGGCGGGACACACTATTATTTACCACCACCATCACTTCCTTTTGCCCATCTGCCCTGGTTATCACTGCCTCCAGGGGCACATGGAGCGCATCATGGCGGGTCATGGTTTCCACCGACACCTTTACCTCAAAGCCCGGCTTCAGATTGGCCGTTTCGTCAAGGCTGATGATTACCGGCACCCGGCGCTGGGCAACACCCAGGGCGGACATTTTTTCCTCTGCCTGTGGGTAGATCTGTTTCACCCGGCCGGTCAAAATCTTGCCACCCAGTACAGGAGCAGTGATATTGACTTTTTGACCCTCTGCGACCTCGGCCAGGTCGTCACTCAGTATATCGGCCTTTATCTCCAGGCTGTCCGGAGCGGCCACCGATGCCAGAAGGGTTCCGGGATTCAATACCTGCCCCGCCTGTACAGGAAGAGACAGGACAGTCCCTTCGGCCGGGCTGGTTACCAGCAGCTGCCTCTCCTTGGCAGAAAGCTGCTGCAGTGTTTGGCCAAGGCCGTCTACCTGGGCCAAAGAGCTTTTCAAAAGAGAATTTTGCTCCTCCAGGCTCCGGCTGAGGGTTTCCACCTGCAGCTGAGCCTTTTCAAATTCTACCCGGGAAATAGTTCCTGAGCGGTAAAGCTCCTCTGTGCGTTTGAAGTTTTCTTCAGCGTTACCGAGTTCCAGGCCGGTCCTCTGCACTGCGGCCCTGGAGGCTGCAGCGGCGGCCTCCGACTGTGACAGCTGCCGCCTTGTGTCGCTTATCTGCACCGCCAGGTCCAGGTTTTCCAGCACTACCAGGGTTTCACCCCGGGCCACCGTCTGACCGGTTTTGACAGGCACCTGAATCACTTTGGCGGCCTGTGTAGCATGTAGTTCGTGGTTTGTTGACGGCTGTACATAACCTGTTTCAACCACCACCCGGGTTATGTCTCCCTGTTTCACCTGCACCGTTTCAACCGGTGTTCCACCGCCTTTCAGCGCCAGCACCGCCACCACCAGGACGGCCGCTATTCCCACTCCCAGGTAAATCTTTTTGTTCCTCTTCATCACTGACCTCCTGTTTAGTCCCTGTTTTTCAGCACATCCACCAGGTCAAGTTTTTTAACACCCCTGACAGCCAGCAGGTGGGCTACCATTATAAAAAACACACCGCCCAGGGCCGACCAAAAATATGTCATGGGATATATAACAACAGGCATGGTAAATAAGTCTGTGCTTACGGCATTAATGTACGCCTGGCTAATCACCCTGCCGAAGGGGAGGCCGATGGCCACTCCCAGCAGTGACTGCAGCAGATTTTCCTTTAACATAAGGCCTGAAACCTCGCGGCTGGTAAAGCCCAGCACCCTTAACGACGCCAGCTCTCTTTTACGCTCAGCAAAGCTGATAACCGAGGAGTTGTATACTATGGCGAATCCCATCACCACCGCGAAGGTAACCATAATGGCTATGGAGTATACCATGGCTTCCAGGTTTTTGTTAAAGTTGTCCAGTTCCTTCTGGCGGCTTAGTATAGATGAAACATTGTTCATGTCGTTAAGTTTTTCTTCCAAAGCCCCGGACCTGCCAGGGTCAACCTTCAGCATGACTCCGGAAACAAGGCGCCTCTCCTGCATAACCAGGTTGGCCTGTTCCAGGCTGAAATACGACCCCCCTCCCACAAGCTGGCGGTTGATTTCAACCACTGTGATAGTGGCCCTTCGGGAGGGGCCGGTGCCCAGCAGAGTTTCAATCTCCAGCTGGTCGCCTTCCCGGACACCCAGCTTTTGGGCTGTCTTTTCACTGATCAGAAGTCCTTCTTCCGGTATATGCAGGGGCCGGCCATTTTGATCCTCCAGCCTTTTCAGGGTTGAGTCCCGGGGAATGCCCTGCAGGGAGTCCTCCTGGGATTTTCCCTGAAAATGAATTTTAACGGGTATTTCAAAAACCGGCTCTGATTTAATAACTCCTTCAATGCGGGAAATGCCCAGCAAATCGTTCTCCTTCACCGGAGAGGTGAACCGCACCAAATAATCATAGCGCTGGTCAAGGTAATACTGTTTTTTAATCATATAGTCGATTGAATCATTGGCAAACAGAGACATAACGAGCAGGCCCACCGAAAAGGTTACTCCCACCAGCACCAGTGTGAACCGCCCCCTGTTTCTAAGGGCAGTCCTTAAGCTCATCTTCCAGGTTGAGTCCAGCAGCATCCAGACCCGGGGAATACGCTCCAGGAAAATGCTGCCGGCATTTTTGGGCGGCTCCGGGCGCATGGATTCGGCAGGATTGACCGACACCACTCTCCTTGAGGCTAAAAGGCCGGCGGCGGCCCCCACCGAAAGGCTTAAGATAAAGCCGTTAATCACCGCAGTGGTGTTTACCCCTCCTATTGCCCGGGGCAGGTTGAAAACATCTGCATAGGCTCCGGAGATAACAGAAGCCAGCCCAATTCCCATAAAAGTGCCCAACAGCGCCCCCAGCAGGGAAGAGGACATGGAATAGGCGGTATAGTAAGTCATTATCTGCCTGTTGTTGTAGCCCAGCGCCTTCATTATGCCGATCTGCAGGCGCTGACTCCTGATCATCCTGCCCAGCATCACCATCTGAATAGCGGCCGCAATGCCCAGAAATATGACCGGCATAAAGCCGGAAATGGCCTTGAGGCCGTCCAGCTCTCCCTGCAGTATGGCATGGCTAAGCTGTTTTTTGAGCGGGTAGCTGGACAGGTTGCCGTACGGCTCAAGCAGCGCCTTGACCTGCTCGGCCACTTTTTCCTCATCAGCCCCGGGTGAAAGTTTTATAATTACCTGGTTTATCTGGCCGGGAAGATTTAAGGCCTGCTGGGCCTGGTTTAAAGGCATCATAACAAGCCCGAAGGTCTCGGGGTCGGGCATAAGGGTGGCCGCGTCCTTCATGGCGAAGGTGAACTCCGGCCCGGTCCCTGTGCCCACCACGGTGAGGGGAACCTTTCTGCCTTCAGCCACTATGCTTATGATGTCATTAAAGGACAGCCGGTTAGCCGTAAAATACCGGGAGTCCACCAAAACCTCAGCGCCCCCGCCCTGGGGGTACTTTTCAAATAACCTCCCGGACAGCAGCTGAACACGGTTTACCCCTTCCATTGGAACAGGATAGCTGGTTATCCTGGCAGTAGCCCTTTGATTGCCCTCCTTTACCAGTGGAACGTCTTTTTGTATCCTTCCGTTGACCGCAGCCACTCCGGGCAGTGACTCTATCTGCCTGGTTACCTGCTCCGGAGCCCTCACCACGTGAAAATAGTAGTCGGCGAAATTATTCTCCCGGTAGAATTCATCTTTGGACCGGTTAAGGTTGTAATAGCTGGTGGTCATTGAAATATAAACGGTTATACCCACGGCCACCACGGCGCTCACCGCCAGGAACTGGCCCCTGGTATTCCAGATGGTGCGGAAAAGCTTTCTAAGCAGAACGCTCATTACCAGTCAATCCTTTCCGGGGGAACCGGCTGGCTGTTCTCAATAATCTCCGCAATTTCCCCGCTTCTCATGCGCACCACCCGGTGGGCCATGGCCCCAATGCCGGTGTTGTGGGTGACTATAATCATGGTGCTGCCCCGGTCCCGGTTGATACCGGCCAGTAAGCTCAGAACAAGCTTGCCCGTCTGGTGATCAAGTGCCCCGGTGGGCTCGTCGCAGAGCAGCAGCCTCGGATTTTTAACCATTGCCCTGGCGATGGAAACCCGCTGCTGCTCACCGCCGCTGAGCTGGGAAGGAAAGTGGCCCATCCTGTCCCCCAGCCCTACTTCCTTCAGCACACCGGCGGAGGAAAGTGGCGTTTCCACCAGGCCGGCAGCCAGCTCCACGTTTTCACTGGCGGTAAGGTCGGGTATCAGGTTGTAGAACTGAAAAACAAATCCCACTTCGTTTCGCCTGTACAGGGTCAGCCGGGCATCCCCGGCCTGGCTGAGGTCTTCCCCTCCGCAATAGACACTGCCTCCGGAAGGCAGGTCCATGCCGCCCACAATGTTAAGAAGAGTGCTCTTGCCGGACCCGCTGGGGCCAAGTATCACCAGCAGCTCGCCTTCATAAATGTCCAGGGAGGTTTCCTTCAGCGCCTCGACCCGCACCTCACCCATAACATAGGTTCTGGTTATACGGTCCAGCTTCATTAATATATTTTTACTCATAGTTTACCGCCCTCTAGATCCATCCGTATTTCGCCCTTTTTCCAGAGTTTGTACTGCTCTTCAAAATCCGACAGGTACCAGCGATAAAAAGTGAAATAATCCTTCATGTCTTTAAGATTTTCCAGGGCCGCCCTGTTGTCCGGATGTAAAAGTTCGAGTCCCCGGTCTATAAGCGCATCCCAAACCGACAATACCTTAATATGGTCGGAGGCGGCATTAATCCACGACTGTATGTTTGCCCTGTAGTAATCCTTGCGCTCGCCGGGTATGCTAACCTTTTCAAAGAAGTGAAGCAGCAGTCCCTGGCGAACAGTAAGAGAAGCCGTGGCCTTGCTGAAAAGGAGGTCATTGGCTATCTGATCCAGGGTCCTTGGCTTATCGGCCAGCAGCAGATAGCCAAAAACCCTGCCCAGGGTCCTGGACCCACCCGACTTTTCCATCAAAAGTCCCATTTCCTCGCTAAACTCTAGCTCTTTGTTATCTATTCCCGATCACCTCCCTGGGCTATATATTCCATTATATTGATTAATTCGTTTAATTACAATTAAACATAATAAAAAATATATGCCTGCAAAAGCTCTCATAACCTTCGGTCCCGTTCATCCGGATTCTCTGCCCGTCTTTTATCAGCTTCGTGGTGTTTTAATTTATATAACACAGCGTGTATCGAATTTTAGTTTTGGAGATGAAAATACTATTGATGAAGGGGGACTATGACATGACAACGTATGCGTTAAGACAAAATGTGCAAACTACCAATCAAATCACCGGAAAGCGTAAATGGTGGGCACTGGCCACCGTCATGGTGACCATGTTCTTTTCCTCCATGGACCAGACCATTGTCTCCACCGCCATACCCACCATCATCGGGGACTTGCAGGGATTCTCACTGTATGCCTGGTTATTCAGCGCATACATGCTCACTTCGGCGGTGACCGTTCCGGTCTATGGAAAGCTATCCGATGTATATGGGCGGAGGCCTTTTTACATCTTCGGACTGGTAATTTTCGGGGTTGGGTCGGCTATCTGCGGCCAGGCCGTTACAATGACGGAACTGGTGGTGGCAAGGGGGCTGCAGGGAATCGGGGCCGGCGCAATGATGAGCATGCCAAGGGCGACGGTAGGGGATATCTTTAACCCTAAGGAGCGTGGCCGCTGGATGGGAGTCATGGGGGCGGTATTTGGATTGTCCAGCATTATCGGCCCTGTCATCGGTGGCTGGATTACCGACACATTCTCCTGGCGCTGGGTGTTTTACATTAACCTGCCCTTCGCGGTGCTGGCCATTATCGGAGTTATGCTCTCTTTACCCAAAGTCCGCGCGGATGAGCAGGTCAAGATAGACTGGATCGGGTCGGCTATTCTGGTAATCGGCCTGATACCCATATTACTGGGGTTCACCTGGGCCGGGACGAAGTATGCCTGGACGTCTCCGGTGGAGCTGGCTTTGTTCGGAGGAGGCGCAATTATGCTGGCGCTGTTTATCTGGTTTGAGCGCAGGGCTTCCGACCCCATCATAAAACCTGCTTTGTTTCAAAATCGGATTTTTTCCACATCGCTTATTCTAGGGATTCTCGTATCCATGGCGATGTTCGGCAGCGTAATGTTTCTGCCCCTGTTTATCCAGGGTGTTATCGGACTGAATGCCCGGAACAGCGGACTGGTAATGTCGCCCATGATGATCAGCTTTATCGTCGGCAGCATCATTTCCGGACAGGTTATGACAAAAACTGGCAGGTACCGGGTACTGTCCCACATCAGCGCGGCGTTTATCGTACTGGGCACCATTCTTTTCATGACTATGGATATCAACACTGGCTACCCTGCTGTCATCCTTAATATGGTGGTGCTCGGACTGGGGGTTGGCTCCCTTATGCCATTGCTCAATATTGCCGTCCAAAATGCCTTTCCCTACCGGATTATGGGAACCGTCAACTCCACCCAGCAGTTTGTGGCATCTCTCGGAGGAGTAATTGCCGCCTCTATTTTCGGATCAATATTAAATCGCGGATTTCAGGATAGATTAAGCTCCGCCCTGCCGGAAAAATTAAAGAAGCTGACAGGTGACATAACCAGTCTTAATCCGCAAAACCTGCTGACCGAACAAGCTCAAAGGGCTATCGCCGATCAGTTTGCCCAGTTCGGAGCAGCAGGCCGGGAAATGTATTCTCAGCTTTTGCACGCCGTGAAGGTTTCTCTCACTGCAGGCATCACTAATTTATTTGAGGTTGGTCTCGTGTTCGCCGTGCTCTGCTTCATCGGAACATTCTTCCTGCCGGAGCGCGCCCTCCGGGGTGATGAATATTACAGCGATACCGGCGAGCATAACGACTCATGATCTCTGAAGCATTTTATCAGTCCCATTAAAAGGAGCACACAAATGACCGCTTATGTAATGTACTTTGGAGATATCGATAAGTCTAATCTACCGGAAGTTGGAGGAAAGGGCGCCAACCTGGGGGAAATGTGCAGGGCGGGATTTCCCGTTCCCCAGGGATTTTGCGTTACCACATCGGCCTACCGGGAGTTAATCGCAGCAAGCCATGAGATGGATGATCTATTGGATTTGCTTGACCGGCTGCAGCCGGATCAGCTGGACGAAATCGGCAAGCTGGGAAAAAGGATCCGGGATTACCTACAGTCGGTCACCATACCCGAAAAGATTAAAGCTGCGATTATCGACGGCTGGAAAAAGTCGGGGGAAGAACAGGAATATGCCGTCCGGTCCAGCGCCACTGCCGAAGATCTACCGTCAGCTTCTTTTGCCGGCCAGCAGGAAACCTATCTGAATGTAAAGGGCGCCGATCAATTGCTGAGAGCTATTCAACTATGCTGGGCTTCGCTTTTCACTGACCGGGCCATTGTCTACCGCGCACAAAATGAATTTGATCACCGTTCGGTGTTTCTGTCTGTAGTGGTGCAGCGGATGGTCTTCCCCGAGGTCTCCGGGATAATGTTTACCTCCGACCCGGTGACCAGCAACCGGAAGGTCGTATCCATTGACGCCGGTTTTGGTCTGGGGGAAGCGCTGGTATCAGGCATTGTCTCTGCCGACTTATACCAGGTGAAATCCGATAAATTGATCAAAAAGCAAATAGCCAGGAAAGAAACGGCCATTTATGCCAGACCTGAGGGTGGAACAGCAAAAGTGGAGATTAAAGGAGAGCAGCAGACTGCCCCGGCCTTATCGGACCATCAGGCCGCCAGGCTGGCCCGGATGGGACGAAGCATTGAAAAACACTTCGGAAGCCCTCAGGATATAGAGTGGTGTCTTGCTGACAACGAAATATTTATTTTACAAAGCCGGCCGATTACCACACTCTATCCCGTTCCCACGGTCACCGATGATAAACTTCACCTTTTCCTGTCAATCGGCCATCCGCAAATGATGACAGAGGCCATGAAGCCCCTGGGGATATCGGTGCTAAGGACTTTTGTTCCTATAGGCAAAAGTTCGTTGCGGGCAGAGAGCGATCTGCTGCTTGAAGCCGGCAGCAGGTTGTATCTCGATCTGACCCCGGTGCTTGAGTATAAGGTGGCAAGGAAAAGACTGCCCGAAATGCTCCTCAATCTTGATGAATTGATGAGCCGGGCGGTGCAGGAATTCATTGGGCGAGATGATTTTCAGGCAGCAGCGCAGCCTGGCAAAAAAGTGGAGTTAGCTCTGGTAAAAAAGGTCTTTCCGACAGCCTTTGACGTCCTTAGAAATATATTGTACCGGGACAATTACCAGGCCATGAATGAGTTGAACCGGTTTATCACCGAAAAAATCAGGGAAAACAGGATCAAGCTGCAAGAAGTGTCCGGTGCGGACAGAATTACACAGATTCAGGAAATGTTGCCTACCCTGATGCCAGCGGTTGTTCCGATGGTAGCCCAATATATTCCGGCAGTGATTATTACGTATAAGCTCATTGAACACCTTTCCCAAAAGTGGCTGGGTGACACGGCGGAACTGGGCGTCATCAGCAAATCCCCGCCGGGGAATGTGACCACCGAAATGGGGCTGGCGCTGGGAGATGTTGCCGACGCCCTGAGAGATCATCCGGCGGTGATCGAATACCTGAAGCAGGCGGACGACAAGACATTTTTTGACGGTCTGAAGGCTGTTCCCGGCGGAGAAGCTGTTCTGCCTGATTTCATGAGTTTCTTCGAGCGATACGGCATGCGGGGCACCGGGGAAATCGACGTGACCCGGCGGCGCTGGCGTGAGGCTCCCACCCAACTGGTCCCCGCTATCCTTAGCCATATTAAAGGCGTCAGGCCAGGGCAGCACCGCCTTGATTTTCTGGCAGGCAGAGAGGAGGCTGAACTTGCCGCCGAAAGGCTGCTGGATCGACTGAGGCAAACGCCCCGGGGCTTTTTTAAGGCCAGGCGCATGCAGCGGCTGATAAAGGTTTACCGCTCATTGATCGGGATCAGGGAACACCCCAAATATTTTGTTGTGCAGAATTTCGATATAATCAAGCAGGCTGTTCTACAGGAGGCCGCCAAACTGGCTGCGGCCGGAATCCTTGATCATCCGGAGGAGGTTTTTTGGCTGTCTCTGCAGGAAATAAAAGAAGTGATAGAAACCCGGCGATTAGACCGCAATATTATAGCCACACGAAAAGAAAAATTCCGAAATAATGAAAAGCTGACTCCTCCCCGGGCCATAACCAGCGAGGGAGAAATTATTACTGCCAAACCGGGAGCGCACGTCCCGCCGGGGGCGCTGGCGGGGAGCCCGGTGTCTGCCGGACACGTTGAGGGCCGTGCCCGGATTGTCCTCAAGCTGGAAGATGCTAAAATGGAAAAGGGAGATATACTGGTGGCGCCGTACACCGATCCTGCCTGGACACCGCTATTCCCGCTAGCGGCGGGCCTGGTGACCGAAGTAGGCGGCCTTATGACACATGGCGCGGTGGTGGCGCGGGAATACGGCATTCCTGCGGTGGTGGGCATCGACAAGGCAACGGAAATTATCAAAGACGGCGCTTACATTCGAGTGAACGGAACCCAGGGGTTTGTCCAAATAATGGATGATAAATAAACGCCCAAACGGGCGTTGCCGTCTTGCGACGGCGGAACTCAGAACTCAGAACCCAGAACTCAGACACCCTGCCACTTTTTAAGTGGCACAATAAAGGATAAAAGTGTGGCGCCGCTTGCGCTATCCTGTCATCGCGAGGAGCGATAACGACGTGGCGATCTCACGGGAGAGATTGCTTCGCTAAACGCTCGCAATGACAAATGAGAGGGTGAGCTTAAAGGAATGCCCGGGATTCTGAGTTCTGAGTCCTGAGTTCTGAGTTCCGACAGAATGAGCATTTCAATCCTAACTCCTCTATTATTCCACCACTGCCCAGGCAAAGTGGACATGCTCGCAGGCATAATAGCCATCCGTGCGTCCCTGGAAGTAACGTTCCTGTATGTCGGACGGGCTCAAATCTTCTTGGAGGCGCAGTCCAATATGTGCCAGCTCTTCGGCCAGCGTGGACGGCTCGAAGCCGGTTATCAGCGGCTCACCCCACTCCCGGCATTTCTCCATCGACATTTGTATGCGTTTGGCAGCTCTCCCGGGAACAAATGCGTCAGTATCCATGTAATCAAATATAACACTGCTGCCAGAAGGGGCGACCTCGGCACAGGCTTTTAATGTGGCAAACACCGCCTCAGTGGGCAGGTAATAGGTCACTCCCAGCCAGCTAAAGAAGCTCAGTGCCTGGGAGTTATATGCTGAGCGCCCAAGTGACTCTGTCAGGCTCTCCCTGGTGAAATCCACCGGAATAAAGTGCAGCTGCGCGGGAAGGTCCCAGCCCAGCTCAGCAATGCGAGAGCGCTTAAAGTCTTGCGTGGCAGGATGATCCACCTCAAAAACCTGAAGCTGCTCTAACATCTCCGGCCGCCTAAAGGTGAAAGTATCCATACCTGCACCCAGTATCACATACTGCCGCACCCCCTGGCCGACAGCCTCCTCAAGGGCATCCTCCGTATACCGCGAGCGGCTAAGGCTGTGGGACGCGCTCGGTATCACCCGCAGCGCCCAGGCAAGACAGGCTGCCTGGTCATGGCACGACGCAGCGCCTACAGGGTCAACAGCTTTAATGAGCTCCACAGGCGGCGTAAATTGCTCGTCAAAGATTGCCCGTTCATCATCTTTAAGTAACTGATAGGCCAGATTGTCCTCAAAGATCTTAAGATCGCCATGCGTGGCGTGGTAGCCACGGACATAGGCCATTAACAGCGCAGTGCGGCTGACCTGATTCTCTTTCATTTAAATTCCTCCTCTTAAGGCTATATCTGAATAATAAACCTGAGGGGGAGTAAAATCTTGAGCTTTTTTACAGTAATCAGCTCAAAGCACAGGTACGTAAAGATAAAATTTTCTGGTTTGCCGGTAATCCCCGGTTTGTAATGTAAACAGATCAATACCGGTGTTATTGTTTAATTCAAATTCCGATACACTGAGCCATCTGTACAAATCGTCCAGTACAGTATGAAAAAACAGCCCCATTATCTCAGGGTACATGAATACAGCATACCTTGAGCCGGGAATAATTCTCTCCTCTAAACCGGACAGGTCTTCTTTACACTCCTCCGCGATAATACCTGAAAAACAAGAAATGCGTGACACATCACTGCTGCAACTACGTATCACATTGAACAAACGTCCGGCGCCGCCTTTGATAAAATACTTCTCCTCAAAATCGTTACCCTTACGAATAGATTCTTCCAGCTCACAAGTAATCTCCGGGCGAAAAAACATTTCCTTTCCCAATATTTTTATTTCATCAAGCTCACGGCAGGTATAGTCAACGATAATGTCTTTATTTTTATTTCTAAAGTCCCGCTCAACTATATCCAGCTTTTCCTTTAATGGAACAGCAGAAATTTTCTCTTTCCGGTAGAAATTCGGAGTAACCCGAAACATTTTCAGAAAGCTTCGTGTGAACTGTTCATGAGAGTTAAAACCATACTGGAAGGCAATGTCCACCACATTGAGGTCTGTATTTTTTAAAGCAAAGGCGGCTGCTGAAAGCTTACGCCCCAGAATATATGATTTAACCGTCTGATTGGTCACCGCCCGGAAGATGCGGTAAAAATACGTAGGCGATATGTAATACCTGGATGCAAGTTCCTCCAGACGCAAATTTCTGTGTAAATTACACTCGATATATTGTATGGCATCATTGACTATATCTATGTAGTTCATGAGCTTCCTCACCAGGCAACGATTTTAGAATTATGAAACATATCATGGAAATTATGCTTGTTCAGTACAATTTTTAACAATTATTCTCTTAGTGCCCGTAATTCAAAAATATCTTTTTTGCCATCCCACTCAATGGTCATGTTTAAAACATCATATTCCCTCAGAATGGCACCGTTGCCTCCACTGCCACCACCATCTATTATACACCCGTTTTTATTTAGCCTGACGTTAGAGCGAAAACCACTGGCAGAACCGGACCTGTACTTATATTCGTAACGGAATTGGCTAATTCTCTCAAGATCTGCCTCTTTATACCTTATCAATGGCTGCATTGTATGATAGCTATCATATCGCATGATTCCTTTGCTGTCCTTCCACCAGTGCTCATAGTATTTTAGCGTAATTTCACTTTGCCAGCGGCGTCCTTCACCTTTAAAAACAAGCTGTTTTCCATCATTAAGCCTATTAAAGACTACCTCATTAATTCTCTTCAAATCCATTAATACATCTGGATTGTTTATAGCCTCATTATCCTGAATATTTAATGCTATCAATACATTTTTAGCCCTGTAAAAAGTACACCATTTTGAATCCTGTCCTAAAAGAGCGCGCAGGTCATTTTCAAAAGACCACTCCGATGGAAAGGCTTTTTCCCTGTCTTCATAGGATTTAAATACATAAATATAAAGGTCTCCTTTTATATTATCCAGCTTAAAGTGTGCAGGCAGGACACCCTGGCACCTAAACTTCGGGACTGAATAAATACTGTCTTTTCTAAGACACAAACCTCCCTGTTCAAAAGCACTGGTAACATCCCCCAGTGTTAAAAGCATGTTATCAGCTTTTCTGGCTGGCGAACAACCCAGGATAGTTATAAGGAAAAATAGGACTGCTAGCCAAAGCCCGGCAGAAAAATCCTTCTTTAAGAACGGCGATTTACGGAATTCAGCTATTCCCTGATGCATATATTAAACTCACCCCCTGATCAGTTCATTTTTTTCTCATCAAAACAATGGTTTAATAGCCTGTTTCACGTAGCCTCGCCCCGGGAATAAATAATAAGGAATTGTATATAATTAAGGATAAATTAACCATGAGGGGTACTGCAATGATCAATATGGATTTTCCTGTCAATATCGCAAAAGTTGGGCAGCTGGCTGATAATTTTGTTGCGGCTGCGAAAGAATTAATGGCTAAAACCGGCGCATTTTCCTTACAATTTGATAACAACCATAATAGGTTCGTGGCTCATTTGAGGGAGGGGGATTTTTCCAGACTGTTTAAGGACAGCGAAATTAATGTTGAGAGAAGTACTTCCCCTGATTATCCTGTTAGAAAATCCATATTGCTGAATGGGATTGAGTTCTTTTGTGTTTCTGACCCGATCAGGTATATTTAAAAGAGGTTTATTGTTTCCATGGTTGTAGCCGCAAGATACATTATTATTATTATAAAATGAATCATTTTATAATCCCTAACTATTTATCTACAAAAATCAGGACTTCTCTATGCTAATTAATTGGTTAATATCCTTAATTCCTTCCATATAATACATGTTCCTGCCGCAACAAAAAGAAAACCCCTGCCTGAAGCAGGGGAATAGTCCGGACTTGCTTTGTGTAACAATCCTGGTAGCTTAGTGAAAATCAACATCAATTCTTTTTCTGGCATCTGATTTTAACTTAGGCATGTGGATTTCAAGGACACCATTCCTATATGTTGCCTTAACACCTTCTTGTGAAACACGGGAAGGCAGGCTGACAGACCGTTGAAAACGGCCGACAAAACGTTCCCGCCTATGCATATGTTCTTCCTTTATTTCATTAAGTCTGTTTATAGTTCCATTAATCATCAAAACATTGTTGTCAATTTCTATATTTACATCTTCTTTCTTTTCCAGGCCGGGTATATCACATGTAGCCACAACTTCATTTTCGGTTTCATAAACATCAATACTTGGGTTGCCGAAGTTATGGCCAAAGCCTGTTCTAATGGCAGGGATATCAGTTGTAAAAAAACGATCAAACTCACGCCTGATGTTGTCAAGATGACGGAAGGGTTCGTAAGGAATTATAGGCATATTTGACCTCCTTAATACTTTGTATGATTATATTCCCCAATACATAAATACCTATTCAATACCAGTGACTGATTTCAGAGATAAAGATAATTGCAGGCATATATAACATATATTTGTTGTGAATATAAACAAACCTTAAACAGGAAATTGTTTTTTCAAATGGAATTATTTACTACGGATTTTTAATTACAACTCACGTGCTTGGGGAGGATGAAAGGATGGTTAAAATGAAAACCAAAATGAAATTATTAATCTTCATTTTGTGCTGGGCGCTGCTCTTTATTGCAGGCTGTGGACAGAAAGCAGTACTGGAGAATACCAAATCCACCACATCAGCAGAAAACCTGGCAAATACCCAGGAGGCCACCAAGCCGGAAGACAAGTCAGCGGCTTCAAACACAGGTCTTTCTTCTACTGGCGAAAAGGTTGTTAAAATTGGCCTAATCGCGCCTCTTACAGGAGATTTCAGCGCCTTTGGCAGACATATGGAGAACGCTTTTAGACTGGCTGTGGAAGAAAGAAACTATAAAACCGGTGATTTCATAATAAGAATAGTGATTGCCGATGACCAGGGTGACGCCGGTAAGGCTGATAAAGAAGCCGCTAAGTTAATAAATGAAGAAAAAATCCATGCCATCATAGGCTCCTTTTCTTATAATTGCAACATCATTATTTCTGATATTGCCCAGTGTTCCAATATACCCATGCTCACCCCCACCTCACCCATGCCTGGAATTACTTATCACATGGGGCACCGTAAGGACTACATATTTTGCACAGATATCGGAGATTATTTCCATGGCACAGCTGCTGCCGGGTTTGCTCTGAAAAATCTAAAAGCAAAAACAGCGGCCATACTATATAACCAGGATAACGAGTTTGGAATATCGAATGCCGAACGTTTTAAGGATGAGTTCGAAAATGGCGGCGGTAAAATACAATCCTTTACAGCCTATTCCCTGAAAGACAAAAACTTTTCCACCTTACTGAATGATATGGCGAACCTTAAGCCCGATGTCATATATTTTCCCGATGCCTATTATATGGCCGGCACCATAGCCAGGCAGGCACAGAAAAATGGTATTAAAGCAACCCTATACAGCGGTATTGTATGGGACTCAGACAGTATTGACCCACAGGCCCTGGAGGGTGCATACTGCACGGACCATTACTCGACAGATGATCCACGTCCGGAAGTAAGAGAGTTTATAAAAAAGTATTACCACAAGTATAATTCCAGGCCGGATGCTGCCGCTGCTTTAACTTATGACGCCACCCAAATTCTTTTAAAAGCGGTTGAAACAGCAAATTCCAACAACCCGGTTAAAATTAATGAAGCGGTACAAAACATAAAGGACTTCCCGGCAGTAACAGGTAATATGAGCTTTGACCATGATGGCAACCCAATTAAACCTGCCGTCATTCTGCAGGTTAAGGGTGGCAAAAATATTTATTTTACCAGCATAACCCCTTCACCCGAAATCTGATAGAGGTATACCAAATAATAAAACGCCCTGCGGGCGTTGCCGCTGTCCCAGCGGTGGGAATCCAGAATCAGAGGAAAGGGGACACACCTGCTGAAGCTTGAGTATTCCTTTAGGGACAGGAATGTCCCCAATTATACAGGAGTCAGAAAGGGTTAGCATTGCCTATTGTATCTGTATAGGAGAAACCCCCAATCGAGCGATTTACAGGAGGTTGTTATCTGGCTCTCGGCGAAGGAGCCTAATGACAGACGGGTCTCCAACAGGACGTTGGAGGCAGTCCGAACCGGCGCATGGACGCGCCGTTGAGGACGGTCGTCTGTCAGTTGGCAACAAGCCGTAGAGCCAGTTACAGCCGGAGGATCTTATCGTGAGTGCGGGGGTTTATCCGATACGCCCCAGAGCTATAATGTTATTTGTAACTAGCTATGGTTTACTTTAATGCCTTAAAGCGGCATATACTTTCCTTAGCAGGAACAAATAGGGTCAGTCCTTACTAATAAGTTAATGGCCTGACCCTTAACGAATTTACTTTAATCTGCTTTTTGAAGAATAGCATCAAACTGTTTTATCTTGTACTCCAGGCGGCTTTTTTTGAGGGTCTCTCTCCTTTCTTCACGTTTTTCCTTTGGGCCGAAGTCCCTGTTTCCGTATAGTTCATCGATTAATCCTATAACGTTTCCTGTAAGATTCGCATACCCGACATCTTTTATGCTATCTACTTCATCCTTGTGATTCAATGACGAATGTATCTGAAGGTTTACCCAGGCCTCATTTATTTCAGCCCCAAGTTTTTTATACTGGTCATCAGAATAGCCCTTGGCTATATCCTCCCTTAACAAAGGCTTGGTTTTCTCCCATAAATCAGTTACATGTTGTTTGTAGGAAACGTTATCCTTGTTGTTTCTATCAAAGGATATTCTTTTTTCCTCAATGCTTTGCGAAGCTGATTTTTCTCCCGAAACCGCACTTTTATCACTGTTTATGGCAGATTTATCACTTTGACCGCAAGCGGTAAACAAAGCAATATTAAATGTAATTAAAAGAATTAAGAACATTTTTTTCATAAATACAGACCTCCAAGATATTTTTCCAACAGCCCCTGTTTTCCTCAGTCAGGAAACCTTCCCTGACCCGCCCTTTCCTAATAATACGTTATAATAACCCTTTGTTCAGCCGCATCCCAATCAACCCGGCAACCCAGGTATTCCGCAACATATCTCACCGGCAGCATTGTGCTTCCGGTTTCGGACAGGAATGGAGCCACATCCATCTTTCGGGGTGCGCCGTTAACAATGGCTTTAGTGCTTCCTATTTGCAGGATTATCGTATTATTATTATAGTTTATGGTTATTTTGCTGCTGAGGCCGTCCCAGCTGACTGTCCCGCCCATAGCCTCAACAATACCCCTGATTGGGACAAATGTTCTGTCTTTTACAACAACAGGAACTGTCCCTCTGCCCGGTTCGATTTCTCTGCTTCTACCGTTGACTGTCATGTATGGTTCTCCAATCGTAAGAACAATAACTCCCCTGGGTGTGGTGGCGGTAACCTGATAGAAGAAATAATCATATGAATGACCGTCTACCAGTGGAACTATTTTGTAGTAGTACTTTGAACCGTTTATTACATCATGGTCGGTATAAGTTATCAGCTTATCAACCGGGCAGTCGGATGGTAATACATTTTTAACCAGCAGGCTATAAGAACTATCGTCGGGGGAGGTGCTTTTATAAATATCGTAGGCACTGACCAGCGATGTTTTAAACGCATGCTTCCAGGTCAGTGTGGCGCTGTTATAACTGCAATCCGCTGTCGGGAAAAATCCGTCCCACCAGACTCTGCTGACATTACAGTCACCGCTTACATCATAGAGGCTGCTGTCTGATGCTGATACTATCTTTATTCTGAAATGGCCTGTAAATTGACTTTCTGAAAAATTAACAAACCACGGAAAAAGGCCCCTGGAGCCGGTGGTAGTGGCGAAGCCCAGTTGAGTCCAGGTTTTTCCCGAATCGTGTGAGCAGAGGATTTTGTAGGTTCCGGGAGTCTTTACCAGGAATTCTATAATAAGTGGCTGCTTTCGTTGAAAAGCTTCCCCTCCCCCGGGATTGATTAACTTTATATCTTTATCCAGCAGTAAAGGTATGTTTTCAGGGTCAATAGGCTCCAGTATCCGGGTTGTGCCGGGATTTGCCGGAAGTGTTTTGACAGGTGATTTCACTTTTTCCGGCGCCACAGTTTTAACCGGCGTGGTAATTTCCAGGTTAGCCGACGCGCCTGCCACAGCAGCCTCCGAGCGGCTGCCCGCGCCAAACCCCGCTGAAACCAGAATCAGGAATAGAAACAGGCATACATATTTTTTCATTAAAATCACCTACTTTAAATTTATAGTGTTCTATACGCTATACCCGGGAGGCGGCCTCTTTCGCCGGTGTTTTGTAAGAATGGTATGCTTCGATCAGATCGGACATGTCATCGGTATCAAAAGTTACCATGTAGAATAATTCAGGCCCCCTGATTAAGACACGCTTGCCGGTGGTGGAACCGGCGCCGCCGAAGGCGTAAACCGACGGCCGGGGGATTTTGCCCTGCACATAGCGCGCAAAATCCCGGGTTTGCCGGACACCAAGTTCGAGGTCCGGCCCTACCTTGTATTTCAGGTAAGCATCCGCTTCGGAATAGGTAAAAACCTCCAGCTGATCAATCTCATCAAAGCGAATGTGGACAGGAGGGGGCTCCTGTCTTTTTTTATTCCACATGGTCACCAGCCTGATGGTTATGCCATCTTCGGTAAGGCTGTATGTGGGCATCCCTTTCCGCATCCACTTGGAAAACGAAGCCTCTTTTTTAATCCACTTCTTTCTTGTTACGGCATAGATAAGAATGGTAGCTGCAAACCAGGCCGTATTGAGGGACAGTGCCCTTGGCCAGTGCCAGAGCTCATAGGCGGCGCCCGCAAACAACAGCAGAATAAAAAGAATACCCCCTCCAGTATTGAAAATATCGTAAAATGAGCTAAAAACACCCAACCTTGACCAGAACGTTTGAGGATGGTGTGCCAGTCTTTCTTCCCGGATTTTAAGCCCCTGTCGTATGCGCCACAGGCCCGCCTCAAGGGCGATAATGGCGGGTATGGGCAGGCAGAGCCAGATTAGAGCATTGACCAGGGAGGATTTGGCCGTCAGTGCGTTAATCTTGGATACCCCCAGCAGGGGAGACCCGCCAATTCCTCCCTTGGGCGGAACCAGGGCCAGCGCCACTGTAAAAACCAAAACCAGTCCTCCCAGCGCCAATATCCACATGCCAGTCATAATTTCATTCACCTTAGGTTTTTTCACAACTATCACCACTATCCTCTCAACCGGCTATAGCCGAGGGTAATCCCCGCAGTCTAAACATTTCCGGATGGGCCTGACCCCGTATTAATTCGAAGGTACTAAATAACCACGTACAAGTATTTGCTTCATATTGGAATTATTATTTGGATAAGAGGTGGCAATAAGCCGGGCACTTGAGCTCACCGCAAAGCCAGTGGTCATGGAAACACTTGCACCGCCGCAGCCTGAGCTGTCCAGTATGGCTGAGGACGAAAAAGCGTAGTTACCGAGATAACTAACATCCAATGGAGCTATGTGCAGTTGTAATGCCGCTGTTTTCCCCGGTGCGCCGCCCTCCACCCGCCAGTCAACGTCCGTTACAATCAGTGTGTAACCCTGGGGTATACTGTAGTAGTCATAACTGGTTGAAAAAGAAGCAAGCGGAGGCTCCCCATCAGGAAAGATTTGTACGAAACCATAGTAGGTTTGGTATGGCTCACGTCGTTCGTTTTTGCATAACAAGACAAGATTACTCACAGGCTGCCCGACATGGGTTTTTGTCGAGGCCCCCTGCGCTGAAGATTTCGGCTGTAATGAAAAGGGAGTAGTTGTATTTACAAGACCCTGAGTGTTATTTTGAAGTTGTTTAGAGCTGTTTTGCACAGTAGTCTGATTAATGTCCACTTTTTTACCCGTAGTAACACTGTCGGTTGCTGCCGGTGTAGTTACGTTCGGCGCAGTAACTGTTTGGATAGTATTAACGCTGCTGTTTACGTTCGTTGTAGCTCTTGCAGCGGCAATACCTGCCGATAGTAAGAATATTGCCAGAATTGCTATTCCGAAGATTGCTATTTTTCTTTTCATGGCATAACCTCCCCGTTTTTTTATGTTTATGTCGGCGTTACTGTCCATAGGTCAGACGTGCCTCCTGGGTAACGTCGTCCCACTCCACCTGGCAGCCCAGGTTTTCCGAGATAAATCTTACCGGCAGCATGGTTCTGCCGGGGGGGACCGTTAAAGGCATCACCCCGGGATTGCCGGGGTCAATCATGACCTCCCGGCCATTGACCCTGGCGGTGTTTTTTCCGACCCAGAGCTCGATAACCTTATCGCCCAGAGTCACGGTAACCTTTTGTGAGGCTCCATCCCACGCCACACTGGCCCCCAGGGGCTCCGCCACGTACCTGACGGGCAGCATGGTCCGCCCTTCCCGGGCGACGGGAGCGGTATCCATCTGGCGAATCTCGCCGTTGACCCGGTAGGCGGTTTGGCCCAGGTTAAGGCTGATCACCTTTTTCCCTGCTTCCGGACCGTGGTTGAGAGCGCCGGAATAGACTGCCTGGCTGCCCTGAAAATTACCTAAAGTCTTAACACGGACCACGTCGGAGTATGGCGACTGCCCAACCTCGTTGTAAGCCGCCACCCGAAAATCATAATATGTGTCGGCAGCGAGATTAAAAACCGGGCATAGTGTATCCCCGGTATATGATACTTGTCTGAATTCCTCTCCCGGTTTTCTGCACTCAATTCTAAAGGCTGTTTCATTATTTGAATTATCTTTCCAGGAAATGTTAATCTGAGAGGCGGATACAGCCTCCCCCTCGACGTCGGAAGGGGCCTGGGGAGGAATGCTGTATTCCCCCGGCTGTACTAAAAGGTTAGGGACGGTGACGCTTACTTCCCCGGAATACTCGGAAGGAAACAACGGTTCGTTCCAGCAGGCAACACGGTAATAATATTTCTTTCCCGGGCTAACCTTCTTGTCGTAAAAGACCAGATCATTCGTATATTTACAAGTCAGTGCGTCATAGCTTCCGCCTTCAGTTTTTCGTTGAAGCGTAAAGCCCTTTGGATTGCTGGGTGACTGATTTACCCAGCTCAGCCTGACTTCATGGCTGGAGACAGCCTCTGCCGTCAGTATTGGCGATTTCGGATTTGTCTTTGCCGTTGCCTCGGCATCAAAATTCCATCCCGCCAGGTTATAGGCTCCAAGCATGTAGCTATATTCCTTATCGGGTTCCAGCCCTGTGTCTGTAAATTCCTTTTCATTTGGCCCCAGTGTAAAGTCGGGGTATTCGGGGTTAGGATATGACTCTTCGACATTATGCGTATATAGATCGGTTTTTTTCCGGATGATTACGAACCCGTCTTCATTATCGGAAGTATCGTTCCAGAAGAGCTTAATGCTGGTTGCACTCGGACCAGCAGAAAAATACCGAGGGGCGCTGGGCTTGTGAGTGGGCACCATTACACTGACAGTATTGGAATAGGCCGTTTCTCCCGCTCCGTTAAGCACAGCGATACGGTACGTATATCTCACGCCTCCAGGCAAATTTACAGCGTTGTCCTCGTAACTAGTTTCGTTGGGATTACGCCGCCCGATAGTGGTAAACTGGCCGCCTTCCATCTGCCTCTGTACCTCAAACCCTGTTTCATTGTTGGATCTGTCATCCCAGGTAAGTTTGATACTTTGAAAATGCTTTTCCGCCTTCAAATTGCCGGGAGGGATGGGAGAATAGTTGTTATTTACGACTACACTGTCTTCATTCGAATAGGCCGACTGGCCGCTGTTATTAACAGCCTTGACACGGTAGTAGTATTTTTCTCCCGGAAAAACAGGATATGTGCTCAGCTCGTCTTCCTGGTAGGTGGTTGCGTTGGCAGCTTCGGTAGCAACCGGAAAAAAAGCGCCGCTTCCGGTCCTTCGTTCAATTACAAATCCGGTTTCGTTTATCGAGTTGTCTTTCCAGGTTAATTTAACCCTGCCGGGTGTACCGGATGAGGCATCAAGATTTGAAGGGGCGGTCAAAAGCTGCTTGTTCATGTTCGGCAATACTATATTTTCTTTTTGCAGTCCCGGGTTTACTATAACAGGCCTCAATGTCGCTGACTCTGTCTCTTTCTCAACCGATAGGAAGCCCAAAACACAAATGGCTGTTACCAACACCAGCAATAGTCCTTTTTTCATATACATCGCTCCTTATATGAATAAAGGAGAACCCATGGGTTCTCCTTAGCTGTCTAAGTGTGAGTCTGAGAACCGTACCTTATCAGGAGAAACCGTTCCCTGTCTCATTACTGCCTAACAAACCGCCCTACCAAACAAATTTACATTTTTTTGACCGACGCTACAAGCGGCTGACAACCTTCTCGGCCAGGCCTTTGGCAAACTCCAGGTTTTCGGGCCTGCTGGTGTTGCCTACAGCGATGTTAACGTAAAAACTCCCCTTCAGTATGTGAAGTCCGTTGGTGCCCCAAAAGGCATCATCCCCGAAGCCTGGGACGGGCTTTGTATCCGCAAGGTTCTTTTTAGTTTCCTCGTAAAGCTCCTTGACGTTATATCCTGTATCACGCAGATTCTTGGACATACCTTCATTTTGCACCACCGAGATTTGAATAAACCTGTCCTCTTTTTCCGAGACCGGCGCATAGAAGCATATCTTTTGCCCCAGGGGGTTCTTGGTGTCCTTTATTTCAGGCTCCTTTACCTGCCCCCCCAGGGCAGCCTCGGCCTCGGCCTTTGTCAATAGCGAAGCTGGTTCTACAAGTACCTTTGCCGCTTCCTTTGCCCCTCCGGAACTCTCCGCGGTTGTTGCAGCCTTCTCGTTCCCTCCGCCACAGCCCGCGGCAAACAGGATCACACTAAATATCAAAAGCGTTAGACATGATTTTAATCGCATATTAACCTCCACCTATTCCTGGGTTTGGCTGATAATGGTCACTCTTGAAGTATTTCCGTCCCAGTGCACCTGGCTGCCCAGGCTTTCGGAGATAAATCTGAGGGGGAGCATGGTCCGGCCATTGATTAATTTGGGAGCCGCATCTGTTCTTGTTTCAGCCCCGTTGACACTGGCGGTGTTTTTGCCTATCCACAGATCAACCACGTCATCCTGCATTTTCACAGTGGCCTTTTGCTCCGCTGCGTCCCAGGCCATTTCTCCCCCCATGGCCTCGATGATGGCGCGGATGGGAACCATGGTCCTGCCGTTTACCACCGACGGCGAGGTGCCCCTGCCCGGGTCAATCTGCTTACTGACACCGTTTATGGACATGCTGGGGCTGCCGATCTTTAAGGTAATTATTTGGGCAAAGGGAGGCGAGGTGGTGGCGCTGGCCTCCTCGGTATACTCGGAGCCCATTCCGCTTTTATAGCAATTTACCCTGTAATAATATGTTTTGTCTGACGCCACCTTGGTATCGGTAAATTCGGTAATACCCTCATGTACATTTCCCACATAGGTGGTTGCCCCGCCGTAATGGTCTCCTCTATATATAAAGAAGGCTCCTTTATTATTGGGGTCACAATTATCTTTCCAGGTCAGATAAATGGCGTTCTTTGAAATAGCCACAGCCGCAAGGTCCGACGGCGCTTTGGGCCTCTCCAGCGCCGACGCCGGCGTCGGCCCCACTGAAGAAACAAACACCAGTAATGCAATCATACAGATAACAAAAACAGATCCGGATAAAAGGTTTTTCTTCACTCTCCAACATCTCCTTTCAGATTGCGTGCCAATCCTCTTATTGCATATTGTTTGGCGGACGCACTTATATAAGTTTATAACCGACCTGTATAAAAAAGTGTGAAATTAATGTGAAATCTATGGTATTATAAAGTAAAAAAATTCCAGGATAATAACTGTATGAATAACATCCCGGTTGTTAAAAGCAAACTTATTATGCCTCAGCTGTCTAATTCTTTTTTTATGTCTGAGCGCTTAAAGAAACTGTGTAAAGCCACGCACGATAAGAGTGTGGTAGTAATCAACGCCCCAGCAGGCTATGGTAAAACAACCCTTATGGTGGCGGCGCTGAATATGTACAGGCAGGACTGCCGTATTTGCTGGTACCGGCTGGAGCAAGAAGACCGAGACCTGGCCGTTTTTTACGCCCACCTCATTGAAACGCTGTTCCCCTCAGAGGACCCGCAATGGAAGGAGCCCCGTAAAAATCTTAAGGGTGGCGACATTGGTTCCCGGCACCAGTATATAAACGCGGTCATTTGCCAGGAATTATGGGCCTTTCATAATCAGCATAAAAATGTAAGGACTTTTATCATACTGGATGATTTCCAGCAGGTGAAAGAATCACCGGAGATTACCGGAGCATTACAGTATTTAATAAACAACCTCCCTGAAAATTGCTCCATCTTCGTAAGCAGCCGTTCAGAAGCCGATATACTTACGGTAAAACAGAAACTGGAAAAGAATGTTTTGGAAATAAGCTACAGGGAATTATGTTTTTCAGAGGGTGAGCTTAAAGAGTTTTTAAAGGTTTCGCGCCAAATCAAAACAGAAAGAAAACTTATTCGGCAAATAATGCTCAATACAGAGGGCTGGGCGGCAGGAATTATTATATTGTGCCAGGCTTTAGGAAAGGGTGGCCTGCTGGAGAGCGGCAGCATATATAAAAAAACAGGAGAAAAACCATTACTATTTAAATACATTGCCTTAGAGGTTCTTAAAACAATTGAGACCGATCTAATGAACTTCCTTGTCAAGGTGGCCATACTTCGTGATTTTACCCTTGCGGCGGCCAGTACAATAATAGGTGAGGAAAATGCACAGCAGCTTGTTGCCCAGTGCGAGACAAAGGGCTTATTCCTTCAAAAAGTAGTAGGTGCTGATACAACCTACCGTTTTCACGGACTATTCAGGGAAGTTCTCCTTCAGGTTCAGCCCCAATATCTCACCGGTGAGGAAATAGAAAGCCTCCACATAAAATCCGCCACCTATTATATAGAGCACAGGATTTTTGACAGGGCTATTGAGCATTTTATTGTTTGCGGCAATGTATCGCAGGCGGTGGAGTTAATCGCCAGGGAGAGTGTGGAGCTCATTACCCTTGAGGCCTTTGAGCAGCTCAGGCTGTGGTTCAGGCTCCTGCCTGACGATGTTGTCAGCAACAATGCCATTTTGCTCCTCATTAAGAGCTTCACCTATCAGAAAGGCGAGGAAGATACATTAATACTGTTAGAGAAAGCACTGTCTGTATTCAGAAAAAACAACGACGAAAAGATGCAGATAAGAACTCTGTTTGCCATTATTGCCTTTTACATTTTCAGAAATGATGGATCAAATATAGTAAAGGCCCTGCAGCAGGCGTTAGCTGTGGCAGAATCCTCAGAAGATGTAATCTTTGAGGGTATTACTGATGTTATTTCCTTATACAAGTCTGTCTGGGAAGAGAACTATTCCGGGGGAATTGCACCATGCACACGGGCAAACAGCCTTACGCAGGATGAAGACTGGAAATGGGCCACACTTATGCATTCCTGCATATTGCAATATCTCCTTGGCGAGCTGGATACAGCCGGCAGCTTCATAAAGGAAGCCCTGGAAATGAACCTGGCCAGAAGGACAGAAATGCTGAGAGGCTTTTTACTTGTGTTTCATTCTTTAGTTTTGCAGCTCAGGAATGATAGAGCTGCTTTTTCCCAGGCAATAGCTGAACTGCTGACCACAGGTGAAAAGCTAGGTATTGAATATATGCTGGCCTCAGGCAAGAGACTATCAGCCATTGAAAGCTACTGCCGGCACGATCTGGACACTGCATTGGATCTGCTAGAGTACAGCACAGATCATTTTAAACAGCTGGGAAATCAACCTATGTACTCGCTGAATAAGCTCAGCCGCTGCCTGTGGCTGTCAGGGCAAAGAAGTCCGAAGGAATTGCTTGAGGAAGCAAAAGAGGCCTACAGTGTTTTGGCGTCTACCAGGCCGGGACAGTGTTTAGCCGAAATAGGTCTATCAATGCTTGGCGCCCTGTCCAGGGAGGCCGGGGAGTATGAATTTGCAGAAAAATTCCTGCTTTCATCAATAAAAAAAAGCAGCTCCAAGAAAGCAAAGCAGGTACTGTGCGGAACCTTCCTGCACCTGGCAAAGCTGTATTATGACGCCGGCAATGAGGCCAAGGGTGAAGATGCCCTGAGGCAGGCCTTTAATATCGCTTCTGCTAACGGGTATGTAATGTTCTGGGACCTTCACCTGCCAACCCTGGTGGAAATGTCTGCCCGGAGTCTCAGGAGAGGCATTTGCGCTGATCATGCCGTTACGTTGGTGGAAAGCTATTATGGTAAGGAGGCGGCGGAGTTTTTCAGGAACAATGCGGCTGTTACAGAAGAAGAAAACCTGAAAGACTTTTGCAAGGTTTTTATTTCCCTCTACAGCACCAAAATTGAGACCACTTCCCCTAAAATAGAGGTACGCCTCCTGGGAAGATTCGGTATTACGATTAACGGCACAACTATCTCCGATAGCAGCTGGAAGACCAGAAAAATTGAGGGCATTTTAAAATATTTGATACTACACAGAGGCAGGACAATAACCAGGGAAAGCCTCATGGAGCTTTTCTGGCCCGAGTCTGATAAAAGGTCGGCCTCCATGTCGCTGCGGGCCGCCCTGTATGAATTGAGAAAAGTTCTTTCCAGTCATGGCATACCACCAGAAGGACGGGACTCACTTATACATGAAAATGGCGGGGGTCTCACCGTGCCGGTGGGTAGAATGCTTTTTGTGGATACAGATGAATTTCAATCACTGTACTATCAGTTAAAGGAGCTGCCTGCCGGAGAATCAGGAGTGGTAAAAAGAATAGGAGTACTTGAAAGAATGATTTCCCTATACAGAGGCAATCTCCTGGAAGACGATATATATGAGGACTGGGCTTATTTTGAAAGAGAGGAGCTCAGGTCTCTATACCTGGAGTCAGCCATTTCCCTGGCCATAATTTATATTGGAAAAAAAGACCATAAAAAGGCTGAGAAGATCTTGTTAAAAACTCTTGCCATGGACCAGCATAACGAGGAGGCCTGCCTTAATCTTCTGAAGCTGTATATTTCCACAAACCAGAGAGGCCGGGCGATAAAACTTTATAATAGCTTTAAAAACCGCCTTAAAAAAGAGCTGAATATCAAGCCTGAAGAAAGACTGACCTCTCTAATAAAAGGGATAATGGTCTAGAAAAACTTTCCATTTAATCAGGTTAATATCTCAATCGTCGGTGAATATGAAAATCTCCTCCACCGTGGCGTTCAACGCCCTGGCTATGTCGAAGGCCAGCTTTAGGGAGGGGTTGTACTTGCCCTTTTCCATATGGACTATGGTCTCCCGCCTGACCCCCACCTTTTTGGCCAGGTCCTCCTGGGTTAAGTCCATCCTGGCCCTGTACTCTTTTATCCTCGTTTTAAGCCCCATCAGCAGTTGCCCTTCCTGTCGTAGTACACCATAGAAAAGCTGAACACAATTACCTGGAGAGCAAAGGTCAGCGCAAAGGCCCATATGTATACCTGCGGGTTTTTATTCAGTGCGCCCGCCGTCAAACCCAATGCAAAAGCAGCCATCGATACTATAAAGGAATTCCTGGCCGACCTGTTCATATCGGCCTCAAACCTCTCATCCCTGTGCCTCTTACTATAGCCTAAAAAGCCAAAAAAGCCGAAAAAACCGTAAAACCCGGCATTGTCTGTAAAAAGACCCAGCAGTCCCAGGAGCCCCAGCAACCCCAGGCCCCTTACCCAACCACCACTCATAATCCTTCCCCCCTTGTTACAATTCCATAACATTATGTTATATATTATTAACGTTTTGTTATTATAATATAACAATGCCCACAGGCTGTCAAGAGAATTAATAAACGTCCTGCGGGCGTTGCCGCTGTGATTGGTGATATATTCGACAACTACATTTCGCCTGGTAGATTTAAAAACAAAGGCCTTCTTCACTTGTTGAAGAAGGCCTTAATCTTTCAGAACTTTAAAAACCAAGATTCTGTCCCACAATAATTACACAGAATTCAGGTATCCCTGCCGGTTTCACCTCGGTAATGGCAGTAACCCTGCAAAACCTTGCCGGAGGTGAACAATCCATGCAGAATGTGGTTTTGGCACAGGGCGACGGCAGGTTCAGACGATAGAAATTAAGGGGTGCGGCTTCGTTTTTAATCCTGTTAATGGCAGATTCCCTGTCCCTGACAATTTTGTTCAGCCCGGCCACAACAATAACTTTTTTTGGCCCGAAGGTCATAGCAGCCACCCTGTTGCCGGAGCCGTCAATGTTGACCAGGTACCCGTCGGCGGTCACGGCGTTGGTGCTTGAAAGAAAAACATCCGAGGTTAGCTGACGCCGGCGAACCTCATCAACCCCGGCGGGGTCCAAACCTTCTTCCCAGTGGTCAAATACAGTGTGCCCCTTTTTCTTAAGAGTTTCAAGTATGCCCATCTGTCTTAAGCTCAGAGATCCTCCCGCTCCAACGGTAGCCCCTTCCGGGACTCGACTCAAAATTTCCTGGACGGCCTGCTCAACTGTGGGAGAGTACAGGGCTTCAAAAAGATTCTTGTTTAAAGCGGCCACAACCTTGCCGGCCCTTTGTTCATAAAAAAGTTCCATATCCTTAACCATATCCACCCCCCATTTAATAAAAGAGGAATTCTATACCACATTATTATAACACAGCACATTATGCCGTCTGCCAATAACTTAATGAATGTCTTTTTTATAAACCACGGAGGAATGAAAATATAATTGCATGCAGTTAATGCAGGTACTAATAAAGCCACAGAGAACACAGAGTACACAGAGTTTTTTAGCCCTGCTTGCATGTTAATAAATCTTTTTAAAAACGGGTAAAGGCCGGCACTATCGGCTTAAGACCCGGAAGTAGTGCATTTAAGTTAATTTCTCTGTGTCCTCTGTGGCCAATAAAGACCCGGGATATTTTCAGGGTAGTTAACTTGTTTTTCCCAGCAGGGCGTAAAACCGCTCTACTTCCTCGTCATTTATCTTGTAGGTGTGCTCTCCGTCCACCGGGAATTTACCCTCCCGGACATCCCGGGCATACTCACTGAAGGCATTTGTCAGTATTTCTCCCACACCGGCATATTTCTTGACAAATTTGGGTGTAAAGTTGTCATAAAATCCCACCATGTCCGCATATATAAGCAGCTGCCCGTGAGTATAGGGGCCTGCGCCGATGCCCAGAATGGGTATGTTGGCCTTTTCAGTGATAACCTTTCCCACCACCGAGGGAACACCCTCTACAAGTATGCTGAAGGCACCTGCCTCTTCCACCAGCTGTGCCTGTTTGACCAGGCTAAGTGCCGCCTCTGCGCTGCGGCCCTGGGCCTTATACCCTCCCAATTGGCCCATAAACTGTGGTGTCAGGCCTATATGGCCCATGGCCAGTATGCCGGCCTCCTGAATAGCCTTAATCCTGCTGGTCACCATGGGGCCGCCCCCCTCCAGCTTGATGGCGTCAACAAGGCTTTCCTTGACCATCCTGCCGGCGTTTTCCACCGCCTGCTCGTCGGATTTCTGATAAGACATGTAGGGCATATCTCCCACTATAAATGTGTTAGGGGCCCCCCTGCGCACCGCCTGGCAGTGTCGAACCATATCATCCATGGTAACGGGGAAGGTTGTATCATAGCCAAGGCTAACCATGCCCAGGGAATCGCCCACCAGTATCATGTCGACCCCGGCCTTTTCCTGCATTTTTGCCGTCAGGTAGTCATAGGCTGTGAGGTATACGATCTTTTGTCCTTTTGCAACCATCTGGTTAAAGTCATAGATATTTTTCTTTGCCATATTATTATCCCTTTCCTTTCATAAACCCTTATTGCCGGGCTTAGTACAAGCGCTGAAGGTCTTCTTCATTCATGTTAAAGCCGTGTTTGTCCTCGGGATAGGAACCCTCGTCTATCTCTTTGCACCAGGTATTGAAAACCTCTACTATCTGGCTGCCCATGCCGGCGTACTGCTTGACGAATTTGGGAACAAACCTATCAAATATGCCGAGCAAATCATAGGCGTTAAGGTTTTGCCCCGTGGCGAACGGCCCGGCCCCCACCGAAATTGTTGGTATGGAGAGCTTCTGGTCGATGAGTTTCCCCAGGGCAGTAGGTATGCATTCCAGCACTATGGCGAAAATACCGGCCTCTTCCAGCGCCAGTGCTTCCTTAAGCAATCTTTCCGCAGCCTCAGCGCTTCTGCCCTGTATTTTGAATCCTCCAAGCATGGCTGCGGTCTGGGGTGTGAGTCCTATATGCCCCATCACCGGAATACCGGCGTCCGCCACAGCCCTGACGGTCTCTACAATCTTCATTCCCCCCTCCATCTTTACGCAGTCGGCCCCCGCTTTAAGCAGCGCCCCCGCGTTTCGAATGGCCTCGTCCTTATTGACCTGGTAGGAAAGGAACGGCATATCTCCAACCACAAATGTATTGGGGGCACCCCTTCTCACTGCCCTGACGTGGTAAATAACATCCTCAATGTTTACATAGATAGTGCTGTCATGGCCCTGAATAACCATGCCCAGTGAATCACCCACCAGGATCAGCTCCGCTGCGGAGCGGTCCACCATGCTGGCCATGGGGTAGTCATAAACCGTGATCATTTTAAATCTCTTGCCCATAGGCTTCATTTCTTTTAATTCAGGGATGGTTACCTTTTTCTTGGGCACAGATATCACCCTCCTTAATAGCTTTTATCTGATTTCCAAGACTCCCACTTCTATAAGTGAGAGTTCCACTTTTTACTTCAGGTGGGGTAGAATCCCCATCTGAAGCCACGATGTTCAGCCAAGCTGAACGAGTTCACTCATCCGGCTGTTATCTCTTAAACACCGCCCCGGACATTGCCGACGTGACCAGCTGCGCATACCTGTCCAGGTAAGAGCCCTTTTTGACATGGTCCTGCAGAGGCCTGACCCAGGCTTCTCTTCTCAAGGCCAGCTCCTCATCACTGACATGAAGGTGTATTTTGCCGGCCGGTATGTCTATCTCGATTATGTCCCCTTCACGAACCAGGCCTATGGGCCCGCCATCGGCCGCCTCGGGGGATACATGTCCCACCGCCGCCCCTGACGTTGCCCCGGAAAACCTGCCGTCGGTAACCAGGGCCACCTGCCTGTCCAGCCCCATTCCAACAATGGCAGCGGTGGGAGTGAGCATTTCCCTCATTCCGGGGCCGCCCCTGGGCCCCTCGTACCGGACCACCACAACGTCACCCGGGTTTATTTGTCCCCCGTAAATGGCGGCCACAGCCGGCTCCTCCTGGTCGAACACCCTGGCCGGCCCTTTGTGCCTGAGCATTTCGGGTGCCACCGCAGCGCTTTTGCAGACCGATCCCTGGGGAGCTAGGTTTCCGTACAGCAGCTGAATCCCGCCTTTTTTTGCGTAGGGATTATCCATGGGCCTGATTACTTCGGCATCGATCACCCTGGCTCCCGTCACATTTTCAGCCACGGTGGCGCCTGTCACGGTTATTGCGCCGGAGTGCAAAAGTCCGGCTTCCAGCAGCTGGCCCATTAAGGCGGTGATGCCCCCCGCCCTGTGCACATCCGCCGGATAGTGCCCCGCCGGGGCAGGCTTCATTTTTACAAGGTGGGGCACCCTTTGCGCCATTTCGGCAAATATGTTTACATCGAATTCAATTCCGGCCTCCCTGGCCAGGGCAGTAAGGTGAAGCACAGTGTTGGTGGAACCTCCGATGGCCAGGTCAACAGTAATGGCATTTTCAATGGCCTCCCTGGTGACCACATCCAGGGGAAGTATATTCTTCTGGTAAAGCTCCATTATTTTCATGCCGGTTTGTTTAGCCAGCGCCAGCCTGGCCCCTGAAGCCGCGGGGGTGGTGCTTCCCGGCAAAACCATACCCAGGGCCTCGGCCAGAAAATTCATGGAGTTGGCTGTGCCCAGGAGATTACATGCCCCGCAGCCGGGAAGCGCATCCCTTTCCCTGCGGGCCAGCTCTTCCATGCTGATGATTCCCCTGGCCACGTCCCCCTGGGCCGCCATCAGGTCGGTGTAGCCAATCTCTTTTCCGTCAACACACCCGGTGGCCATTGGCCCCCCGCTGATCATTATGGCAGGCACGTTTAGCCTGACGGCGGCCATGAGCAGGCCGGGCGTAATTTTGTCGCAATTGGTTATCAGCACCATGGCGTCGTACTGGTGCCCGTTCATCATGCATTCCACCGAGTCGGCTATAAGCTCCCGGCTGGCCAGGGGATAATGCATTCCGTAATTGCCCTGGGCTATGCCGTCACAAAGCCCGATGGTCGGAAACTCTATGGGAGTTCCACCGGCGGCGATTACCCCTTCACGGACGGCCCTGGCAATGCTGTCCAGGTGAATGTGTCCCGGCATGGTTTCATTCTGGGTATTCACCACTGCTATCAGGGGCTTGTCCAGGTCCCCGGGGAGCAGCCCCATGGAATAATACAGCGCCCTGTGGGTCGCCCTGGCCAAACCTTTTGTGGTAGTATGACTTCTCATTTTCTCTAACGCCCTCGTTTCTAATAAACTTACTGTCCTAAAAAATTTGCCGCCCTCCGGTGTAAAAAAGGCAATAAAAATCCCCGGGACACGGTAGCATTAGAACACCGTGCCCCCGTTTTTAAAGACACCGGGTTTACTTACCAATCAGATTCGGCAGCCACATTATAATTTCCGAAAAATACGTTAAAACAACCAGAATCAGAGACTCCACAATAAGGAAGGGTATTATTTTTTTACTGATTTCCTCAATACTGATCTTGGCAATTCCACTGGCCACAAACAGGTTGACAGCCATGGGCGGAGTGATCATTCCTATTGACGTGTTGACCACGATGATTATACCCAGGGCCACGGGGTGTATGCCCAGTGCCTGCGCCAGGGGCAGCAGCATGGGAGTCATCAGCAGTATGATGGCCTGAGTCTCCAGGAAGCAGCCCAGGAACAGCAAAATGAAGTTAATGGCCAGAAGTATGAAAATCTCATTCTGAAATAGACCAAGCATGGTCCCCGCAAGCTTGGTGGGAACACCACCACTGGTCATCAGCCAGGAAAAGGGAGACGAAAGCGATACCACAAACAGGACCAGGGCGGTGCTGGTGGCCGCCTTGCCGAATATCTCCGGCAGCTGGCTGAATTTAAGCTCTTTATAGATGTACATGCTCACCAGAAAGGCATACATACAGGCCACCGAAGAGGCTTCCGTGGGGGTAAAAACTCCCCCGTAAATTCCTCCCAGTATAATCACAGGCATGAGTAGAGCCCATATGGCTTCCTTAAAGGCAGCCCAAACGCTCTCCCTGGCATGAATATCCTTTTTTTCGTGACCCTTGCAGGTTAACACGCTGGTCAGCATTATGCCTAGGGCCAGCAGCAGGCCGGGTATGATCCCCGCGATAAACATTGTCCCTATTGATACCGAGGCCACTATGCCGTAAGTAACCATGGGAATGCTGGGAGGTATGATTACCCCCAGGGTGCCCGAGGCCGCCGCCACTGCTGCCGCCTTGTCGCTGGGATAACCTGCCCTTACCATGGCCGGGTGCATCAGCCCCCCTATGGCGGCCACAGTGGCCGGGTTGGACCCCGAAATGGCCCCGAAAAATGCCGAGGCGGCGGTTGTTACTATGGCCAGGCTGGCAGGCAGCCTCTTCAGAAGAACATTGGCAAAGCGGATCAGCCTCGAGGATATGCCACCCTTTTCCATCAGCTCTCCGGCCAGGATAAAAAACGGCACAGCCATAAAGGGAAAGTTATCCACGGATGTAAACATCCTCTGCACAAGAACCACATACGAGGTGGCGGTATCCCCGGTCAGCAGGGCAACCACTACGGCTATTCCCAGCGATATGGCTATGGGGATGTTTAGAAGAAGCATTAAAAAAAGGGTTCCGAACAGTACAAGCGCCACTTTTTCAACTCCCAAAAAATCAATTTGAAAGGAATTGATTAATTACCGTTTTTAAACGTGTTGACGGTAAACTGAATATTCCTTATGATCATAAGCCCGGCGCCTACCGGCACCGCCAGGTAGGCCAGCCAAATGGGTATTTCCAGTGAAGGCGATGTCTGGCCCATCTTCATTTGCAGGCCCATCAGTTTTAGCGACAGGTATATGACGAAAATCAGAAATGCCGATATAACCAGGGTTCTGAAAATCAAAAAGTACTTTTGCGCCCGGAGGGGCAGTGCCCGGACGAAGACCTCCACTCCAAAATGCCTGTTGTTTTTGGCCCCGGCGGCTATGCCCAGAAACACTATCCACACCATGAGATACCTGGCCAGCTCTTCTCCCCAGGGAATAAGAAGCAGCTCGGTATATCTCATGAAAGTGGCGAAAAGCACCACTATACACATCAGCGGCAGCAAAATCGTTATTATATACTGCTCTATATTGTCTATAAATCTGAGAAAACTTTTCACATGGCCCCCCCCTGCAGGGTTTTATAGAATTTAAGGTTGGCTTAAAACCTTTTTGGTAAACAGAGTACAGTTTTTTACTGTACTCTGTTTACTCTAAAAAGCCTATTTTTCAGCCAGGGCCTTTATATACTCCGGCTTAATCTTATCCTGGAATTTAGCCCACACGGGCTCACAGGCCTTTTGCCACTCAGCCTTATCCACCTCTGTTACGGTGACGCCTTTTTCCTGAAGGGTCTTTGCCAGGGTGACATCAAGCTCGGCGCTGTAATTGCGCTCCCAATCCCTGGCTTCTTTTTCCGCCTTAAGAATTGCTTCCTGAACATCCTTCGGGAATCCGTCGAAAAGATTCTTATTCATCAGGAAGACTGCCGGCGAATAGAAGTGCCCGGTCAGAGACACATGCTTTTGGGCCTCGTAAACCTTGGCCGAGTCTATAATGGCCAGCGGATTTTCCTGGCCGTCAATGGTTCCCTGCTGCAGGGCGGTGAATACTTCCCCCCAGGCCATGGGAGTGGGCATAGCCCCCAGCTGCTTGAATGTTTCCAGGTGCACCGGGTTTTCCATGGTTCTTATTTTGAGGCCCTTCACATCTGCGGGATGAACGATGGGCTTTTTATTATTGGTAACATTTCTGAAGCCGTTTTCCCAGAAGCCAAGGCCCTTGATTCCCTTCGGCTCCAGGGTGGCAAAGAGTTGCTTGCCAACATCCCCGTCCATCACCTGGTAAGCTTTATTCCGGTCTGTAATGATAAAGGGAAGGTCAAATAGCATAAAATCCGACGAAAAATTAGTCAGCGGAGCAGACGATATCAGAGTCATCTCCAGGGTGCCGGCGGCTACGCCCTCAATCATATCTCTTTCATTGCCCAACTGGCTGCTGTGAAAAATATTAACCTCTACTTTGTTGTTGGAGTACGCCTCAACTTTTTCCTTAAACTGCTGCAGACCTTTAACATAATGGCCGTCAGGAGCAGTGGTGGTACCAACCCTTAACACTATTTTCTTGGAGGAATCCGCAGGGCTATCCGCGGCTTTATTGCCTCCGCACGCAGCAAGTGAGAGAGTCAGCAGCAAAACTAATACAAATCCCCAAAATTTTCTCATTTATTTTACCTCCCAAACCAAAATATGGACCAAAGGAACAGGATCTGATAAATACCTCTTCTTCCCCCTCTTCTGATGGTTTTTTGTCCGGACATAATCACCTTGTTTATCACTGCTAAAAATATTCTTTCATTCTGCCGATCTACCTCCGGATTTTTTTGTCATCAGATTTAGGATTCTTGCTCTGTCGTTAACGAAGCAACCTGCTGGGGGGATATATTGAAGTGCTTTTTAAACACCGTGCTGAAATAGCTTGGATCACCAAAGCCCACCTTCTTGGCCACCTCGGCCACAGAATACCTGCCGGTGCTTAGAAATTCCCGGGCGCGCTCCATCCGGGTCCTGGATAGATAAGCCGCAAAGCCTTCCCCGGTGTGTTTTTTAAAAATTCTGCTAAAATAACTGGGGCTTAGAAACAGCCTTTCGGCCATCTTATCCATGGTGATCTCTTCATGATAATTAAGGCTGACATATCCTGCCGCCCACTTGACAGATTGCTCTGCCAGACTGTGGCCCGGAGAGCTAACCATGTCATGAAACCGGTCCAGCATATGCAGCAGGAATTCCTGCAGGGCCGCCGACGTTTCAAGTTTTTCCGGAGATGCTTCATATTTTTGGGATAGTGAAACATAGTCTTCCCCGGCTATCATTTCGCAAAAATCACGGACCAGGATGGAAGTCAGATGATTAACAAAAGCAATAACCTGCTCCGGGAGAAACAGGTTAGACTGCAGGTCGTCAAATATTTTTATGACCATTTCCTTTGCCGCCTCAGGACGTCTTTGCAAAACAGCGCTGAATATTCTTTTGGCTGTGACCGCCGGATTGGGCAGCTGCACATTTTTTTTCTCCTGCTGCGACGTTATCACCCCGGAAAGCCTCCAGAAAAGCCTGGTGCCGCGTAGTGTGTCAGCTTCCCGGAAGGCCGTGAGAATTTGGTTTTCCTTCAGCACTGCGGATATTCCGGCATAAAGGGTAACACCACGCTTCTTCCCCCAGCTCTCCAATAATTCATTTATTGAATAAAAATTAACTTTACGATAAAATACAACTATTTCTCCACCGGGAAGTGTTTTATACATCCCATAGCCCAGCAGCCCGTCTATCTCCCTGGCATAAGCCTCGCATAAAGCGCTGTCTGTTATAACACTGCCTTCTTTACTACAGACTGACGCCGCCAGAACACCGGTGGGCTCCATTACAGAGATACCCAGAAACTGTTTTATTGATGATAATTTCTCCGGGTGCAAATCGCCTCCGGTTATCATGTCGCTGACAAGCTGAGACCTGACCACGGGCTTGATCCGGTTTACCTGACGTTTTACTTTATCCCTCCTGTAATGGTCCAGGCGCTGCCGCAGGACACCCCGAAGGCCCTTTTTCAATGTCTCTACCAGCTGCTCAGGCTTTATGGGCTTTAGCAGATAATCTTCGGCACCCGCCTGGATAGCCTTTTTAGCATAATCAAAATATTCATAGGCCGTCAAAATGTAAACCTTCGCTAACGGATGGCGGCTTTTAATCAGGCCGGTAGCCTCAAGGCCATCCATTAGCGGCATGCGTATGTCTATAATGACAAATTCCGGCCTGTATTTTTCCACCATTTCTACGGCCTGCTCCCCGTTTTCAGCCTCACCGCATATATAAAAAGGCAGCTTATAAGTGTCCACCACGTACCGTATAAATTTCAGTTCCGTCGGCTCGTCGTCGGCAATAACCAGCTTATACACGGGAGGTCCTCCTTTACTCTTTATTTAAAGGTAATCTTATGGTAACCCTGGTGCCCCCTTTAGGCATCCTTTCCATGTTAAACTTAAAACTGCCGCCATAAAAGTACTCCAGCCGTTTAAAGACACTTCTCAGACCTATTCCCTTCAGCTGTACCGGGCTTAAGCCCGGGTCACCAAGTGATTTTATATCTTCTATTATTTCATCAGATATCCCGCTGCCGTTGTCCACTACCTCCAGGTAAGCCCAATCGCCATCCGTATAGACATTAATTTCTAGCTCTCCCTGCCACCGAATATTTGCAAAGCCGTGCAATATGGAATTTTCAACCAAAGCCATCATTGTCATGCAGGGAACCTTAATATTGGCTATTTCAGGGCTTACCCTGGTATCAAAGTTAAATCTGCTGGGAAATCTCGTCTTCTGAATAAAAATATAATCCTTTATATAATCCATTTCTTCTTCTACGGTAATAAGGGATTCTGTCTTTCCCAGGCTGCGCCGGAGCAGGTTGGAGAGAGAATAGGTAAGCGAGGCCGCCGTGGCGGCCCCCTCCATCATGGCCGTCTGGGCAATGGTATTCAGGGTATTGAATAAAAAATGAGGATTGACCTGGGACTCCAGGAGCTTTAATTTGACCTCGTTCAGGGAGCTTTCCAACTGGGCCTGCCTGTGTTTTTCCTGGGAGAGGCGAAGTTTGTACGAATTGATCTGCTTTTCCCTGGCTGAATGAATCATCAGCTGAACCAATGAGGCACTGACCATGGACAGTGTTTCGGCCACTGAAACAAGATGATTGCGCCTTATGAGATCCAGGTTGATATAGGCCTTTTGGGCCAATAAACCGGATGCCGGAGAAAAGCAGCTCACAACAAGGCTCTCTTCCCCTGGAGTTGGCGCCGACATCCTGCCGTAGCCGCACCCAAGGTAGCCTAAAGACCTCTTGTTGATAACAATGGGGGACTGGATGGAGGCAACACCGAATTTACAGTGAAACACCACCGGCTCATTGCCGGCGCATACCGGAGCCTCCCGGCTCATCACACAGTTGCCGCACTGCTCCTGCAGACAGAGCTTGCAGAATTCCGGTATATTTTTGGGCTCGGTGAGAAGGTTGCCCAAATTGTCCACCAGGGTCACCGCCAGGCCGACACTCTGGGCAAACTTCTCCGCAATGGGATCGAGGTTGATTATTTTAACAAGCTCGTCCAGCTCAACATCTTCAATTGATGAAAAATCTGTAAGGGCCGGAGGTATGGTGGGATATACTATGCTCAAAAACCTTGCCTGCCGGCCCGACAGGTTTTTTATGCTGTGCCTTCCGCCGCCGCGCACATAACACAGCTGCCCTTTCCCCAGGACAATGCGGCGGCTGTCACACCAGTGCACTGTTTCTCCCTCCAGGCCATAAATTATTTCCTCGAATCCCAGGTGGGTATGTTCCTTTTGTTCCTGGTCGGGATAAAAAGTAGCCACGGAAAGGGTGCGCTGGGGCTTATCATTGTCCGGGTCGAGCTGCAGCCAGTAAAGCTCACCCCAGGGAAAATTTTGCTCATTAATTATTTTTAAATTAAAAATGCTCTCTATTTGTTGACGAACTTCTTCGTTCATTTTACCACCACTATTTTTTTATATATTAGCTTTCCCGGAAGGTTTCGGCAAGAAGTTGCACAGGGTGCTTAACCCTGTATGGCACCGAAAACTCCCTGCTGCCAAAGTCAAGCTGCATAAGGCAGGCCGGGCACCCGGCCGCCACATACCCGGGTCCGGTAGACCTGATGTTTTCTACCTTTCTCTGGAGAATCTTACGTGCTATATCCTGGTGCTTTACCGAGAATGATCCCGCAGCCCCGCAGCACCAGCCGGCCTCGGGCATCTCCCTGAACTCCAGGCCGGGGATGCTTTTGAGTATTTCTCTGGGCTGGGCTGAAATGTTTTGATTTCTTATTAGATGACAAGATTCATGATAAGTCACGGTAACACCTGCAAGCAATTTTTTGTTTCCCACCCTTAACCCTGCAATATCAACCAAAAACTGGCTCACATCATATACCCTCTTTGAAAAATCTCCTGCCTTTTCGGCAAAATTGCCGTCAAACAGCTGCGCATATTCCCTCAGGCCATGACCACAGGTGCCGCAGTCTGTAACAATATAGTCCACCCCTTTGCCCAGAAACACCTCAATGTTTCTACGGGCCAGTTTAGCGCTTTCTTCCACTTCGCCGCCGGCCCTGTGCGGATGCCCACAGCAGGCTGTGCCCGCCGGCACTATGACTTCACAGTCGTGCTGCTCCAGGACCTTTACCACATCAAGGGCCAGTTCGGGAAACAGCGAGCTGGTTAGACAGCCGACGAAATAACCAACCCTGAACTTTTTCCTTTTTGGTGAGCCCTGGGAAGGAGAGTACAGTTCCTCAAAGGATTTAGGGGGAATATTAGGAAGAAGGCGCTGCTTTTCCTTTATACCGTCAGGGAGAAGGCCGGCGAACCCCGACTTTCTGGCCAGGTTCAGATAGTTTAGCACCATTCTGAAGCTTTGAGGGCTGTTCAGCACTCTTTTTAAAAACATGCCCTCCATCAGGGGAATACCGTCTTTTTTTAAAATCTCCCTTTTCATCAGGCTAACCAGATCGTAAACTCTGATGCGGGAAGGACATACATCCACGCAGGCTTTACAGCCCAGGCAGAGGTCGTTATATAGCTTAAGCCTTACGCTCAGCTCAATATTTCCTTCCACGTATTCCCGGATCAGCCGTATCCTGCCCCTGGCCAGCATGGTTTCTTTCTTTGTTACGTTGTATGTGGGGCAGACAGTGGTACAGCGCCCGCAGCGAACACAATGGTCGGTGCTGTAATAGATTTCCGTAAGCTTACTGTCGACATTTCTCACTCTTTACGCCCCCTAAAAACCTTTTCCCGGGTTTAAAATATTTCTGGGGTCAAAGGCCTGCTTAATTCCTGCCATAAGCTTTAAATTGCGCTCTCCGTGCTGGTGCCTGATTAAATGCTTCTTGACAATTCCTATGCCATGTTCACCGCTGAGCGTCCCACCCAGGCTTAAGGCCTCGTGATATATCTCATCTTTTATTTTTTTCACATTCTCAGCCTCGGCCGGGTTCCTGGGGTCGTAACAGATATGCGGATGGGCATTGCCGTCGCCGGCGTGTCCGAATACAGGAAGAATTACATCATACTTCCTGGCTATAGCCTGCACCCTGCGCATCATCTCCGGAAGCAAGCTCCTGGGAACAGTACAGTCCTCCGGCAGTATCGCCGGCTTGTACGCGGACAGGGCAGCGAAGCCGGACTTTCTGCCGGCCCAGATGGCACTCTCCTCCTCAGCGGTTTGCGCCACCCTCGTTTCCCTTGCACCGGACCGGCTGCAAATACCCTCTACCTTAATAATCTGGCTGTCGACATCCTCGCGGCTTCCATCGACCTCTATCAGCAATATAGCCTCAGCATCAGTGGGGTAGCCGGCATTCATATAGCTTTGAATCAGCCCGGCGCTGGGTTGGTCCAGTAATTCAAGCATGGAGGGAACTATCTTGCTGTTCAGTATTCTTGTCACCGCCACCGCCGCATCATCCAAATCATCAAATACACATAGCAGGGTCCTCTTAGCTTCCGGAAGCGGAATCAGCCTCAGAATTATTTCCGTGAATACACCAAGAGTCCCTTCCGACCCCACCAATAGCTGGGTCAGGTTGTAGCCACTTACGTCCTTTACCGTTCTGCCGCCGGTCTTTATGATCTCGCCGCCGGCCAAAACTGTTTCCAGGCCCAGAACATAGTTGCGGGTAACCCCGTATTTAACAGCCCTGGGTCCCCCTGCATCCAGTGCCACATTGCCTCCCAGGGTGGACATATTCAGACCCTGTGGGTCAGGGGGATAAAACAGCCCCAACTTCTCCACCTGTGACTGCAAAACAGCGGTTATCACTCCCGGCTGACAAACAGCTATAAAATTATCTGTATCTATTTCCAGTATTTTGTTCATGGCTACCAGGTCCAGTACTATTCCTCCCTGAGTGGGCACCGATCCTCCACAGTTATTGGTGGCGCTGCCCCGGGAAACTACAGGAATCCCCTCCCTTTCTGCTATCTTCAAAACGGCCGACACATCCTCCCTGGTCTCCACCATTACAGCTATGTCAGGTTTCTTCACATAAGTCGACACATCATATGAATAACAAACCAGGTCCTCAACAGCAGTGGTCACTTTTCTTTTTCCAATGGCGCCGGCGATTTCTCTGGCTGCCTCGTCTCTATTCATAAACATCCTCCCTTTGTATGGTCCCCTCAAAATACCTGCGGCCCCAGGGCCGGACACCAGGAATATTGGCCATAGAGAGGCCATAAGCCTGTAGAAATTTTTGTTCAAAGATATTAATTTTTAACCCAATCCACCCCCAAAAACAAAAGGGATTCTCACCTTAAAAGTGAGAATCCCTTTTGTTTTATTTAGACACCATTCTCAATATTTGATATCATCCATAATCGATAAAATAGTTTTATTTCATTGCCCTTATGGCAATAATGCGTACACCTAAAAAAAGTATTAGGTAACTATTAATAATGTTTACTAAGAAGCCGCTTTATTACCTCTAATAATGGAAACGGCCAGCAAAGCCAAAGGAATTATCCATTGAAAAAGGAAAGAAAATGGAGGGAAACCGGTTGATAAATATTTAATCATCTCCGGTGAATTATTCACGGACAATATGGATAAGGCGGCCAGTATTACACCTACTGGCAAAACAACGGATTTGTAGTCTTTCAGGTTCAGGAGTTGTGCGGTACCCAACACTACTGCATAGTAGAAAATCGCTATTTTCGTGAATACTCCCGGTAGCCAAACAATATACCAAAGCAAATCAACGCGAATGTTACCCGCTAACGGAATATTACCGGGAAATAAATGTTACCAGAGCTATAGTCAGCAGCCCAGAGCACCAGTGTTCTGTGATCCCGCTTGCTCAGAAGCTCTGCAATCGACTTGCCTCTTCTCGTATCTACAAATTTTGCTATTTCCATTTCCAAGCTTCCTTGACCGTTCTGCTATTGCAGTGAGGGGCTTTTTTTAAGATTGAGCATACAATAAATTAAAAACTCAGGGGCTGTTAAAAATGAGGAAAATTATAGCTCACGATGTTACCATTTATGATGATGCAGGGATGCAATACCTTGGAGAGACAAGTCCAAATGTTTTCACTTTCCGTCTTACCCCAACTGCCACTGACGTAAAATGGGTTAAAATATTTGTATCGGACTGCTGTAGAATCAACATCCATGTAACTGCAATTGACATTATTATCGCCCCTAAAGAAGTTGTTCTTCATTTCTATTCAAATACTGATCCCCAAAATAATCCCGACTTGCACTCCCTGGCTAAGGTAAAGGAAATTAGCGTTGGCAGGGAATTAAATTCTATTCTAGTTGTTAGCCTCTATTATTGGGATGACTGATTAGGTGCAGTTGAACCTGCCCAACCTCCATTTTACCTATTTCATAAGCATTTTCCTTTTTTAGACAAGCTATATTAAAAAGCTTGGGAAGGCCATTTAATAGCCCCGATAATAGCCGTCGGACGTAAGACGTCAGACGTCAGAAATAACCCGGGAACTAATATTTCACCTCTTAAAAACGCAAAATACTAATCGGAGGTGAGAATCTTGCCAGATGAAGATAGGCGAGTCAAAGAAGCGGAAGAAGACAACGAATGTAATACAGACGTCGATAAGAATAACCTTGCACTTGCCGCAATGGGAATTATGATAAAAAAAGATAGCGGTAAATAAACGCCCTGGCGGGCGTTGCCGCTGTTCCAGCGGCAGTATTAAGCATTATACCTGGGTCCGGAATTGGGAATTGGGAACAAGGAATTGGTTTATTTTTTGAAAGTGCCCCAGTGTGTGGGGCGAGTGAGTGACGGGGGTAACTTTGTGCTAGTATCACCCTTCACTGTATTGATTTGGGCTTGGGTAATAAAGATACTCCCGGTAAGGTCGGCTCCTCTGAGGTCAGCGTCTCGGAAATCAGCCCCGATTAAATCAGTCCCACTCAGGTCAGTTCCTCTAAGGTCAGCAGTAATAAGGCAGGCTCCTCTCAAATTGGCTCCTCTCAGGTCAATTCTTCTGAGGTCGGCAGCAATAAGGGTGGCCCCCCGGCCGAAGGTCTTATGACGCCCCGAATGAGCCTTCTGCCCGCGACGGGCTTCGGCTCGAACAAGTTCACTGGTCTTTAGGAGCAGAGTGTTAACCTCTGCCCGGTGTACTGCTACGTCCAGTTCCATGAGAGCGTCGGGGCTGAGGTTAGTGAGGAGCTCCGTCTTGTCGAGCATAGCGCTGAGCGCGCCATGGATAGGACGGGCTGGCTGTAACGTCAGCGCTTCCGTCAGATACCATAGTAACTCATGGAGCTGCCGCATAATTAGAAACACCTTGTACATTTGCGCAGAGGATTCTGGGACTTTCCTCCAGTCGTGTCCACCGAAGCTGACCTGGGAAACCTTTTGCCCCGCGCCAAAACAGTCAAAGGCAAGGCAACCTTTAAGGCCCCGTTCCCCGAGGCTTTTGTGAACACTACAGCGAAAGTCCGGTTGCAGGTTGAGGCAGGGCTGACCTGCGTCTTTGTCGATTGGGAAGCCTTCCGAAGCTGAAAAGTACAGTGCGACACAGCACAAGCCAAAACATTTTTCGCAGTCAGCCCGCAGATTGCGGCGACTTTTCCCCTTATTTTCATATGGATATTTAATGTCCATTCTCCTCATATTTACGAGATTTTTCTTTTTATAACAACTGTGATTATTAATATAAAGTCGATTGTCATAGGATAGCCAAAACTTTTACATTTAATAAAACCATTTAGTTGGCAGCAGGAATGTCCATGGCATTGTAATTATCGCAATAGTAAGTGCCAATTTTAATCTTAGTTGTTTTTCTAATATTTGATCTCTAAAAATAATTCTGTAGTTAAATAAGAATATAAACAAGGCCGATACCAGCATGGCAAATATAATTATGACAACTGCCCATCTATGACTAAACGGATCATAATTTATTGCTGAAATCAATTTATACGACAATCCAAAAGAGTCACCCAGAATTCCTGTTATAAACAATACTGCAGCACCTAATATATCTGCTAAAAAACCAAACATCCAAACTTTTAATATGTTTTCCTTATAAAATGTTTTAATATTGTTTTGAGCGTCTGCTAACTTAAACACAAAAAAGCAGACTAATATTACTAATGAATCAATAATGAAATTACCTGCAAGAGTTAATAATATAACCGGTGGAAAAAATAGCAAAAACCAAATAGGAAAAATTACATTGTATAGCTTTGCCTGTTTCATATCTTTGCTCCTTAAATACAGCTATTACAGAAATTATTGCCAATTCAAGCATTATTACTGGGTCCGGAATTGGAATTGGGAATCGGGAATTGGGAATTGGTGAAAAAACTCAATTGCTGCATTCGCCCAAAAAGAAGGCCCCTCGCAAAAGGATCAACAACAATCAGCTGTTCCGCTAATTCCATTCAATGCATCCTGAACTAATTCACACGCTATTACATTTTCATCAGGAATATTATGTATATGTTTAATGCCGAAATTTTGAAAAGCAACTTTAACCAAATCATATATCTGAGAAAACTCTTCAGGTGTTTCTCTTCTGGTAATCATTATTATTCTCCTTCTATGAATAATAGGAAATTTCAGCCGACTTCCCGTTATTAGCCCTTTACAATTACCTATCAATCTATTTCAGTTTCTTTTTAAATCCCCTATGTGTATCAGGGTTATACCCTGCAGATTCATAAAATTTACAGGCAGCAATCCTATTGTTTTCCGTCACAAGAATAATTTGTGTACAATTTTTTTCATCAGCAATTTTTTCCAGTTCATAAATTAGTGCTTTGCCAACACCTTTATTTCTGTAATTTTTATCAATTATCATATTTTCCAGAACCATAAATGGCTCGCAGGTACCATAAAGGTCACCGCAGATAACCCCCATTACAGAACCAATTAACCGATCTTTTTCTATAACACTCAACATTACATGTGTACCTGTCTTACAATACTTATTAAACTGAATATACATTTTCTCAACATAAGAATCCTCATTCCAAAATTGCTTATATAATTGTGCTAATTCAGGGATATCATCTGCAACCATTTCGCGTATTATCAAGTTTATGCCTCCATAATCCAAAAATCCGGCATTCCGTAGCCTTCTGGCGTCAAAACCCGGTGACAATTAATTATTCAAGTATTCAGCCTGACCCATTTGTCTTTCAAATTTGTAGCAGTGTTTTCTTTGTATGGTCACGCCTCTAAAATATTCATAGTGCCGATAAGCACTGAAATATTTTAAAGGAGCTTATAAACCTTGACCAAAGAAGAAATCCTCGAAAAGCTCAAGTTTGACACTTAAATCAGAGGACTGAGCAAAAACATCCAAGATGTGCTTATGTACTCTTGGATTACAATCGATTAACGATGGTATACCCGATCCTTCAGAGGAAATTCTTCATTTATACGAAAACCGAAAATCACAATAGGGAGCCCCCTCCATAATGGTCTGAGACCGGGTCAGAACTATCTTCGGATTAAAGGCGACGGTCCAGGGTTTATCGCGGCAACAGGACAAACATACTCCGAATTCGATTAAACCCAGTCGCTGGTAGCAATCCGCATATCCGCACCAAGTCACATCAAAGTCGAAATTGCGGTCGGTTTCCTGCAACACATTCATGACCAGTGCGCCATCCTCAGCCCAGACTTCCCTTATGATGCGGGCAAGATGGCTCATGCTGTTACCACCATATTGGGACGCCAATTTACGGGCGGCGTTGGCGGCATCTTCTTCAAGAATACGTGTTGCTGTTTCAAGCGCACGCTTAAGTCCCATTTCTTGGCCGAAGCCTTTTATCAGCATTACCATGAGGGGGGCCTGAATCTCGCGGCACCTGACGTGGCTAATTTTGGAAACGGATTCAGCGCTGCTCAAAGTTCCGTCAAGACGCTCTTTTTGCATTTAAATACCTCCTTAGCATTTTTATATACAGTTCCGCAAGCTAAGTATAAAATAGATGGGGAGTATATATGAATTATATTAAATACTCTCACGCAAAATAATTCCCTTACCATTTATTGAAATATATTCTATGTTGCCTAATACTACTATCTGTTCAACCCTACAGTTCTTTCTGCTTTATCGGTAAACAGAATTAAGTCAGGGCCATTGAAGTTACCCCAAACCGGACCACAAGAATCGTCTGGCGAAAAAGCTGTTTGCACAGCAATATAACTTAAGTACCGGGTACCTAAGTTTCGTGGACGCACCGTTGAGGGCGGTCGGCTGGCAGTTAGCGACGAGCCTTAGAGCCAGTTACAGCCGGAGAGATCATCAGTGCATGGGGATGATATTCCAAGCCTGCCCTATAGCCGACCTTCAGTCGTCATCCCCCCCCAATTCCCAATTCCCAATTCCCGATTCCCAATCAAGGTCTAAGCACAGTAAGGTCTTTCTTATTCTCCTCGATACTCTTGTCGTCAAAGAGAAGTGCTTTAAATTCCCCCTTTAGCCACAGGGGAGTCTGGTTTTTGTAGTGATCGCTGCCGGGATGGCCGCTGATGCCTCCCGCCAGAATGTCCATGCCGCGCATGTCGGACAGGTCTACACCGTACCTCCAGGGTCCGGCGGAAGTCACCTCAAAGGGGTTCTTGTATTCATATGAAGCCGCCCCTGACGTAATGTTGCTGCCCCCGTACGGGTAGGGGCCGTCGTTGAAAAAGGGCTTTAGAGCCGCTTTGATGCCCATAGGGTGATCAATTGTTACAGTGTGCAGTTTCCCCCACTTCCAGTCCGAGGGGTTACTGCCCAGTTCTTTCTGAAGGCGGGCCACGGTCTTTTTAAAGGCCTGCAGAACAATGTCGCCGGCTGTTTCCTTTTCAGGGGAGGTTACATCGTCAAACCAAAGAGACTTCTTCGACACCACTGCGTTGTCGAAATTGTTATTTAAAATTGAGGTGTTTCGGCCCTGCAGCAGGAAGTTGTACAAATCATCGCCCAGTTCGTCCTTGTATGCAGCGGCCAGCATTTCGAGGTAAAGGGTGTGATATATGGCCGGGCCGGCTTCGTCAGGGTTATCAGCCGGGCTGCCACCTGCCCAACTAAGAAGTATGTCTCTTGCCTTCTTTTCATTACCGCTCAAATCTGCGTCTTTAAGGTATTCATTAATTGAAGGGAACAGTTTCCTGGCCTGAAGGTTCTTCCAGTCGGTCTGGGGGCGAAGGGCGCTCTCCAGCGTCAGCCCCTTTTTGCCCTCCAGTTCCTGCCGGATGGAGTCTGCCCTGTAGGGCGCGGACCACTGGAAGGTTATAAAGTAAGGATAGGAGTCGTCTATTACCTTGTTATTAGCGGTAACAATGAAGCCTTCCTCCGGGTTGACAGCCTGGGGAAGATCGTTCCACGGTATGAAGCCGTTCCACTCATACTCTCCGGTCCAGCCCGGGACTGGAATAAGGCCGTTTCCTTTATTCCTTATGGGGATGAGTCCATTGGCGCGGTAGGCTATATTGCCGTCAACATCGGCAAACACAAAGTTTTGTGTGGGAACCTTGAACTTTTCCAGGGCTGCTTTGAAGTCATCCCAGTTGCGGGCGGTATCAAAGCCTATCAACGCCTCCAGCTCACAGGTGGGCATGTGGGCAGTCCATTTCAGGGCCAGGTCCCGGCCCTTTGCTTCCGGATAAATGCTGCTTATGATGGGGCCGTGGCGGGTGTACACAACCTCAAAGGGGACCGGCTGAGATCCTTTGACCTCTATGTTGGTTTTGACAACCCTGGCGTCTTCCCATTTGCCCTGGTACTCAAACTGGTAGGGGTTCTGCGGGTTTCTTTTTTCTATGTAAAGATCCTGTACATCAGGGTTAACATTTGTTAAACCCCAGGCTACCCTGTCATTATGCCCTGCAACAACCCCCGGCGCTCCCGGAAACATTACTCCGGTAACGTTCATGCTGCCTTCAACCGCCAGGTGGTTTTGATACCATATGGAGGGATTTTTTATTTCGAGGTGCATGTCATTGCATAGTATTGGCTTTCCTGATTTGGTCATGCTTCCGCCAATCACCCAGTTGTTGCTTCCCACTCCTTCCCCGGGCAGGGCCAGGAGGGACCTGACGGCCTCAAGATCCATAGAATCCTGTTTTACTTCGGCAGCAGCAGCGCTTACCTCCTTCCCGGTTCGCCAGGCCTCTTTCATTATGGTCAGCCCGTCGACGGGGTAGTCGGGCAGCATTTCTTTCAACTTGTCATCGCTTACTTTAAGTGCCATATTCATGTACAGCAGCTCTACGGTCATATTGCCGCCGAGGGTATGGGCCATATACTTGCCTATGGCAATTGAATCAATTGGTTTCCAGGGTTCAGGCTTATAGCCAAGCAAATTGAACTCAGGCGGCAGCTTTCCGCCGGCATCCATGATGTAGCGGTTTACTCCGGCTGCATAGCTTTCCATATATGATTCGGCTTCCTCTCCGTAAGCGGGGAGGCTTGCCCTGGCAGCCTCATAAAGTCCCAGTGTAAGGAAAAACTTATCTGCATTAATCATGCTTTCCCCGAATATCTCTGACAGACGCCCTGATACCGCTCTCCTGGAAAGGTCCATTTCCCATAGACGGTCCTGGGCGTGGCAGTAGCCCTGGGCAAAGAATACGTCATTCATGTTTTTTGCGTAAATATGAGGAACGCCGTACTGATCTCTTACTACTTTCACCTCATCCCGGAGTCCTGAAACTGTCAGGCTTGATGAATAAGCCGGGAGACCTCTTCCCAGGTAGTAACGAACTCCACCTATTACAGCGGTGATCATTACAAGCAATATAATTGTTCCTGTCAAGGCAATTCTTTTTCCTTTTGTCAATTTTCGCAACCCCCTTTTGAAACAGATTATGATGCTTTCCGCCTATTAATACTATTTAAACAATCAAATAGCAGAAGTCCTTTATCACTTTTGGAACAATATACCACCCAAAAAAGAATGAGTCAAGGAACCTTTCCCTGACTCATTCTTTACCAGAAGTAAAAAGCGATTATGGAACAATTTCAAAAACAGTACCTTGATTAAAATCAAGCACCTCCATAGAGCCATAAACCCCTAAATATAATCTGGTTTGTTCCAGATTCGCTCCCAGGCTAACATAATATGCTGATTGAGATCCAAAATTATAATCTACTTCAATAACTTCATAATCATTTAGCTTACACTCTGTTTTTATTTTAGAATAAGATAAAACTCCTCTGACCGGGGGCTCAGCTTCATGATTGCTAGCGAGATCAGTAAAAACAACACTTCCCTCTAAACCGTGTATTATATTACCTGAATAAGGTTGGACCCCTGTAAGTGCTATTCCCTCAAACTTGTCGGGCCGGGGATCTTCATGAAAATAACTGATTACAGGCTCAAGACGCCGAGTTGAAGTTTCTACTACCTGATAATAATAAGCAATTACTTTTTCATCTAAGTCCGGGCTAGTAGAGCATTCCCTTAAAACCGTAGTAGGAAGAACACCTTCCCACGCCCTCCATCCTAAGTTTATAAACCCTTGTGGGTCAGGTTCAGATTTCTCTATAAAAGCGTGAATAAGCTGAGTAACCGGTATTGGCCTATAATGAATGAATGAAAAAATAGACTCTACTAAATCCTGTCCAACATTCCCTATATATTTAATATATTGATTACAAACCCTTTGAAAAGAAATACCTACTATATTGCGGACCCCTTTGGCAATTACTGTAAGAGCTTTTTGAACAGATTCGGGCAGTTCACTAAAGCGCGTAACCACAGGCGGATTATCAATATATGTTTTCATGACTACATCAATTTCAATAATTTTGCCAGGGATTTCATTATCATCTTGACTTAAATTAAACGGATCATAGGCTGATCCACCGTCTCCAGTAGTTAAGACAAGTTTTCCTGTTTCAGGTGAAAAGTTTAAGCTGTCTACACCATTATGATTAAAAAATGGTCTTCTTAAATTAAGTAATGTCCGCCTTTTTTGAGGATAACCATTTGATTGCAAGACCCATTCTTCAACTGTATCAATATGATCATAATAAATATCTCTATTTATCCACTTTAGGTTTAAAGTGCCCGGATCACACGGATCGGGTGTAAAAGGACCGGGAAGAGCTCCTGGACCTTGTGTTCCTGCTACCGAATAATGAAGATAAAACAGGCCATTATAATAAAATTGGGGATGAAACGCAAGCCCTAATAATCCGCGTTCATCATATCCACCACCAGAAACGCCCAGTTTTATGATTCTCTGACGAATATCCAAAAAAACCCTTGGAACTCCTTTTCTTATATAAAAGATCTCCCCTACCTGGGTTGCAATAAATAAACTTTCGACTGAATCACCTGGAAGTACTGTTGTTTTCATAACAGTGGGCAAATTTATATTAGTTACTATAGGGCGTAAATCTACTCTAACTTTTCTCAAATAGCTTACACTCCTTATTATTGGTTCTTTTAATTGCTATAGAATATGACAGAACAGTTTATTGGTTACCAATGTTGGTAAATTAGCGCAACTGGGCTGGTATTCCTAGCCTTATTGTAGGTCATCATGAGTTGAATATACCGGGTAAAAGAATGGTAAAAATAAGAAGTTTGTTAGCAGCTTAACAGTGCCTGAACCTGGTGGAAAAAAGTAGTCGCTACAATTTCCAATAAAAAGCAAATAAGTCAGGGAACCGTCCACTGACTCATACATAAGTGCTGCCGTTTTTTTAAGAGGATTAGCAGGGACAGGCCCTTAAATCAGAGTCATCTTAATAATATTGCACTTCGGCGAAATCCCTTTTCAGTGACCGGGTGTACCTTACGGCAGGATAGCCAAACACCACAACAATACCCATCTGGTTTTGAGGTTTTATTTTGTATTTAGCCTTAATCTTCTTACTGTATTTTAAAAAAGGAGCCACCGATCCTATCATACAGCTCCCCAACCCCATAGACTCAGCCGCAAGCATTGCATAGGTGGCCGGTATATGAGGGTCAACCGGATCCGCGTAAGGAGACGCGTGAAAAAGCATGGCCAGGGGAGCGCTATAAAGGAGCCAGTCTGAATTCTCTTTCCTCTTCCTATGCAATACATCTATCAGAGGCAGCATGAATCCCTGGATTAATTCATACGAGGCTTTTCCAATGAACGGCCGGTATACGTAAGCCGCCGGCGGCTGGAAAAGCCACCTGGTTTTTTGCATGTAGTCAACCATATCGTTGGAAAACTCCCGAACCTTGTCCCTGCCTTTTAAAACCAAAATATGTACTTCCGAGGGCGGGATTCCCATAGGAGCCGTTCTGGCGGCATCTAAAATTTTATCTATTACCTCCTGTTCTATCTCCCTGTCTTTATAGTCCCTTACACTTCTTCTTCCCAGCATTAATGCTTTTAGCTGTTCGTAATCAGTTTTATTGGTGTATTCCGGCAGTTCTGTCAGGCTATCCATTGACAGACACCTGCCTTGCACTGTAATGCAATTTTTAGGACAGACCGCCATACACTGGCCACAGCCAATGCAGCCGAACAAGCGGCTTAGATCTATCTCGACTTCCCCGTCCACAGTGTGCAGAATGTCACCCTTGCAGACCTTCACGCAAAGACCGCAAACCGTGCAATTTTCCTTGTCAATGAATACGCTGGCAAAATCATCTCCGCGGCATGTTTTGAGAGGCATACTTACATCTCCTTATTATTTTCTTCTTCCCAACTATGTGTTTTTATAAAAGTTATCATTATTATACCATCATTGGATTTACTTCGTTATTGCATTGCCTAATTGCTAGCTTGTTCTTTTGAAGCAGAGCTTATCAATACCTTTTCGATCCTTCTTGTTCCCATTTCTTGTACCTGAAATTTATAGCCTTCCCATAATACTGTTTCTCCTTCCATAGGAAGATGTCCCAGTTGTTCAAGGATAAAGCCCGCTATAGTTTCATATTCTGCATCAGGAACAAGTCTTTTCAAGTTAAGTATATCGATAATATCCTCAATTGGAGTGTCCCCTTCCACTAAATACTCTCCTTCTGAGGTCTTGCGGATTAAATTTTGATCTAAAGTCAAGTCCCCAATAATTTCATCTACTAGATCCTCTAATGTAATCAATCCGGATATTCCGCCATATTCATCCACTATAATTGCCATACCAATCTTTTTTTGCCGGAATTCTTTTAAAAGCGCCACTGTATGCTTTGTCTCAGGTATAAACAAAGTGGGAGACATTATCTTCTCTACAAGTAAATCAGGGCTTTTTAAAAGATTGCAAGCCAAATCCTGAATTCTGACCATTCCAACTATATTTTCATAATCATTTTCATATACAGGATAGGCCGAATAGTTTTTATCACATACTTTGTGCAGGGCATCAACTATTCTATCATGACCATTAACATGGAATATTTCTGTTCTTGGAACCATCACCTGCCGTACTACCTGATCGCCGAAATCAAAAACAGCTTCGATCATTAGCTTTTCTTCCTCTGGCAGCGTCCGGTGCTCTGCTATATAAAAACGGATTTCATCCTCTGATAACTCTTTTTCTTTCAGCTGAACATTGCCGCCCAACAGACGTACTACCAAATTCGTCGATAGAGTTAAAAATTTGGTTAAAGGAGTTGTTGCCCTGGCTATCAAAATAATAGGCCTGGCAACCACTAATGCAATTTTTTCCGACCATTGCATTGCTAAACGCTTGGGAGCCAGTTCGCCAAAAACCAGAGTTATATAAGCAACAATCAAAGTAACGGTAAAAACTCCCACGCTATTGGAGATTCCTCCTGGAACGCCTATCGCCTCAAACCACCCCGCCAGTGCTTCTGATAAACCTACAGCAGCAGTAGCACTTGCTAATAAGCCTGCCAATGTTATTCCAACCTGGATAGTGGCCAGAAAAAGACTGGGATCATCAATCAGTTTAATAAGTGCTGCCGCTGACTTATTGCCATTTTCTTCTAGCTGCTTTATTTTAACCCTTCGGCTGGTTATAACTGCTATCTCACTTGCGGCAAAGAATGCATTTAATAAAACCAGTCCCCCGATAAGGTAAATGCCAGTCCAGTTAATATCCAAGTAAAACCCCTCAAAATTTTCTTATTTCCAATTAGAATGTTGCACTCCTTACCGTCTTATTCAGCCAGAGCCAGGGTCCCCTACCCCAAACAATTATCATTTCCCATTACTACTATCAGTATTAGAGGTATAGAGTTTGTTAATCTGACGCTGTATAGGCCCGAAAAAGTCAACAAAATTTAACCCGGTGTTATATATTAACTGCTTGACCCCGGGTGTATCTATGGCAGAAATTAATCTATCCAAATCTTCATTATTAAGGGATTCAAAAGGCTTCCTGAAAGCTGAAATGTTTTCAACGTGTTCCTGCAGCGGTTTTACAAGATTGGTATAGTCCTTTCCTTTAATCATTGCTCTGGCTGCAAAAACCCCGCTCATTAATGCCTCTATTGCTCCAGTTCCTAAAAATCTTTCGGTTAGGCCAGCAGAACGCCCAGCTAATAGCACATTGTCAATCTGGTACTTATTAACTCTTCCGTCTGTCCACATAGGAACTGAAAATTTATAACTGAACTCAAGGTCTTCCAATCCCTCAAACTCTAAAAAGTCTTTGTAATGCCTATCTGTTTCGTACTCATTATCCCCAATCTGGCACATACCAACTATAGCCTGGGTAGAATTTATAGGACCAAGCCTCGCAAACCCTTTACCAGCATATTTTTTGTTAAAAAAAATTGTGGTGCCGGTAGGTTTAAAAGCACCATAAGCCAGGCCTCCTCTTAAATGAACTTTTGCCATTTCCTTCCACACGCCAAGTTCTTTGGCAGCAGTTTCCTTGCCGGTGGCAACCACCACATAATCATATTTTTTTGATAGTTCCTTATAGTCTGCAGGCCGGTTAAAGTGCACTGGAGTTCGCTCAAGGCTGCGAAATAGCTGATTTTCTACGGAATCAATATGCTTACCTCGCCTCATAATATAGCCTATATTACCTTTTATAGTTGTTTCTTTGTTTGGCGACTTCATGATTAGCTCGTCACACTTATTTATTGGTTTAATATCCAGGCCCAATTTTTTTCTTAAGAAATCACAAAGATCCCCTTTGCCGGTATGAATCACATGCAGCCAGTGAACTATACATGAATATGGCCAGCCAACAGATTCATCTCTTTCAAAAACATCAGGTATTATTCCAAGTCTTTCACATTCAATGGCACAGGCCAACCCGGCCAAACCCGCACCTATAATGGCTATTTTCAATTGTTTTACCCCCTGGAAAATAGGAATAGTATATTTATATTTTACCCTTCAAGGTAAATTCAATTTCTGAATTATAAAGCCAAGAGTACATAGTCTGCTATTTGATTAACTAACGGAAAACAGACACGGGTACGGCAGACTGTGTTAATAATCCCCTTCCAGCCTAACCGTCACCATGTCTGTTCCATGTCTGTTTAAATATTTAAGGTTTTATCCAATCTGTTTACCAGAGTTCCTCCACCGTTTCTACTACGTCCTTTATTACATTGATGCAGATTTTTTCTGCAATATTCCGTTCCTCATACAGCTTGATTCCTTCCGGTGTAAATTCTATTCCTGTCAGGTCTCTACACATATAACAACCATGCTTGACCTTTATTTTTTCTATTAATTCCTGTGAAAGATAAAAGGTCTTATTTCGGGAGTCGTCATCGGTGTTTTCGTCGTTGCCGTGCTTTAAACCGATTGCCATTATTCCTCCGCTTACCGCCCCGCATATATCTCCGCTACCAGAAATTCCGGCTCCCAATCCAGTGGCCAGTTTTATGGCCTGTCTGCGGTCGATTCCGAGCTGTTCTCCCAGGGTGGAAAATACCGCCTGACTGCATAAGAAGCCATCCTTCATCATGGCTACTGCTTTGCCGGAATTGTTCATATTGAATTCCTCCCTTTGTTAATTCTTGTTAAGTTTTTGTCGGAAAAACATCGGACTGTTATTGAATAAACTACAACAATGAACGCGTTCACTTAAATTATATAAAGGCCCGCTCCTTGTGTCAATAAAAAATGAATACATTCATTTTTTAATGTATTCACAGTTTAGACATATAAATATTAAGTTTCTGATATTCTTCAGTAGGGCCGTTAAGGTTGATGTTTTACTGCAAGCCCTTCAAGGAATAAAGAAAGCTTGTGCCTCAGGTTATCCAAAAATGGCATGTGCAGGTTGCTTGTCATGGTGGATTGAAGCAGTCCCATAAACATTTCGATAATAATTGCAGTAGGTATATCCTTACGGAATTCACCTTTTTCCTGCCCTTCGCTTACTATGTCAACCAGTATTTCTTTAAATAACGGGCCGTGGGGAGGCTGCCTCCTGGCATCAGGGTTTTGGCGATGAAACTGCATATACATGTCAATTAGCAGCCGGTTCTCTTCAAAGCTTTTTCCGGCGGCTAAAAGAATTTCAGACAGTTTTTGAGACGGTTCCCAGGGGGATTGTTGTATCGTCTCCAAAATGTGCTTTGCCTCGTTAATCTTTTCAGTAAGGCAGGAATTAAGTACATCTTCTTTTGACTTAAAGTAATTATAAAAGGTACCTGTACCAAGGTCTGCAGCTTCCATTATTTCCGCAACCGTAGTGTCGGTAAAACCTTTTTCCAGGAAGAGTTTTAAGGCCACATCGGATATTGATTTTTTTACCAGAACTTTTTTTCTTTCCCGTCTGTTATTCATACTATCAAAGGTTTACCTCCACATTCATTTATGAATAGGCTCATTTTATCATTCCGGGATTTACAATTCAAGGCAAGTAAAAGAATCAATAAAAAGCTGTGGCAATTCACGGGCGGTTCTTGAATTGAATTAGTTGTATTTAAGTATTTTCACACCAAAATAATAACTAAAACTGCTGCACTTGTATTACTGCATTGCTCTTACTATTCCAGCTTTAACTGGATTGTTGTGAACGTACCGAAAAGCCCGCCTTGAAAGCGGGCTTTTCGATGGCTGGCAAGCTATACAGAAGAACAGTACCCTATGCCGCTTATAAGTGGAACTCCATTCAGCCCCTACCCTTCCTTCAGAAGACGGCGCAGCACCTTGCCGGTGCCAGTGGCCGGCAGGCTGTCCCTGAATTCCACATGGCGGGGGTACTTATAGGCTGCCATATGCTCCTTCGACCAGCTTATTATTTCTTCTGCGGTAACCTTATCTTTAAAATCCTGCTTCAGCACGATGAAGGCCTTTACACTTTCCTCCCGCACCGGGTCTGAGACTCCAATCACCGCCACCTGGGCCACGGCGGGGTGTTTTAAAAGCATCACCTCAACATCTTCCGGAAAAACGCTGTAGCCGGAGCATTTGATCATTTCTTTCAGGCGGCCGAGGAAATACAGGTAGCCGTCTTCATCAATCTTTCCCATATCTCCGGTGTATACCCAGCCCTCCCTTAAGGTTTTGGCGGTTGCTTCGGAATTGTTCCAGTAACCCTTAAACACCCCCGGGTTTTTAATTACTATCTCTCCCTGTTCACCGGGCCCCAGTTCACCACCGGTATCAGGATTGACTATGCGCACATCTGTACCGCAGGTGGGTATGCCGCAGCTGCCGAAGCGTATTTTTCCCGGGGGCATGAATGTGTCACAGGTGTGAGTTTCGCTGAGGCCGTAAGCAGCCTCATACAAAAGGCAGCCTCCGGTCAGTTTCTGCCAGGCCGCGCTTATCTCCGCAGTCAGGGCTATACCGAAGCTGGTGCACAGATTAAGCCTAAGGGAAGTCAAATCCCTGGATGCTATACCCGGGTAATTCATAATGGCGACATTCATCGGTGTCACGCTATACCACATGTTACAGCGGTATTTCTCCAGCGCCGTTATAACCGCCTCCGGCTCAAAGCGGGTTAACAGCACCATTTTGTTTGCTCCATATACAGGAGAATTAACCCCCATCACCATGCCGGCGATGTGAAATACAGGGTTGCAGGCAAGAAATGTATCGTCATACCTGAACCCGTTGCAATTATAGGAGGCCGCTGTTTTATACAACGCGTTGCCGTAGGTCAGCATAGCCCCCTTGGGCCTTCCGGTTGTTCCTGAAGTATACACCATCAGCGATACGTCCTCCCAGAGGTCTATATCCACCTGGGGGGCTACAGGAGGAAACTCCTTCAGCAGCTGGGACATGTCGTAGGTGCCGGGGTAATTATACTTTTCATGCATTAATTCCTTGGGAACAGGAATGGTGGGCTCAGCCGGGGCGAAATCACCATATCCGGTGACAACGACAGTCTCCAGCGGGGTTTTGTCCAGTATTTTGGCTACAATAGGGTAAAGATCGCCGGAGGCGAAAATCACTTTGGCGCCCAGGTCATTAACCTCGTACTCCAGTTCCCACTCCTTAAACATGGGGCTGGCCGGCCCTACCACGGCCCCTAATTTCTGAATGCCGTAATGTGCTATTATGTATTGGGGGCAATTCTGCATGAAAAGGGCCACCCTGTCACCTTTTACGACGCCCTTTGCGGCAAGGAAGTTGGCCATGCTGTCGGAATACCTGTCCAACTCGCTCCAGGTTATTTCCCGACCGTAAAAATTATACGCCACCTTGTCAGGAGTATCCGCTGCGTTCTGGCGAAGGTACTCATGCAGCGGCTTGGCACCAAGCCTGTATTCAAATTCCCGGGGCACATCAGCAGGCCAGCTCTTTTCAACCCAGATTCTTTCCATACGAAATAACCTCCTTCTTTTTATTTTTAAAATATTACATTTTCATGGCATCACCCCGTACCGGGGCACCGGCCGGGCTGGCTGACTGCGGCAGCTTAGGGCCAGCTCCAAGGCACGGATGATCCTGGGCCTGGTTTCCCGGGGATCGATCACATCGTCAATATTAAAGGTCCCGGCGGCAGAGTATGGCCCCCGGTATTCCTCGAACATTGCCTCAATCTCTTTTATCTTTGCCCCGGGGTCCGCCGATGCCTCAATCTCTTTTTTATAAGCCGCCAGCACCCCGCCCCCGCTGGGCATGGCCCCAAAGTCCGCCGAGGGCCAGGCAAACACCCCCGCCTGCCTGGCGCCGTAGCCACACATGGCCGCACCCCCGAAGCCGAAGGCCTTCCTTATAACCAGGGTTATCTTGGGTACGTCGGCGTAGGCCAGGGAATAGGCCACCGAAAGCCCCGCTCTCAGAGTTCCCTCCCGCTCAGCCCTACTCCCGGTCATAACCCCCGGCACGTCTACCAGGAACAGAAGGGGCACGTGATAGGAGACGCATAGATCAATAAAATGCCTCATTTTGGCTGAAGAGCCGGCGTCCAGCGCACCGGCCAGCACCAGCGGCTGGTTTGCTATAATCCCCACCGAGTGGCCGCCCATGCGGGCAAAACAGGTTATAAGGCTAGTCCCGAAGTCAGGCTTTATTTCGAAAAAGTGCCGGTCATCCACGATACTGCAGATAATCCGTTTCATATCATAAGGCTCCATGAAATGGTCAGGCAATATTTCCAGCAGCCCCTCATCCATTCGGTCAGCGCTGTCGTCCGTCCCCCTGAAGGGAGGGTACTGGTAGGAATTGCCGGGCAGGAAGGACAGGTACTCTTTGACCATGGCAACGGCATGTTTATCTGATTCGGCCTCGTTGTCCGCCAATCCGGAAATACGACAGTGCACCCCCGACCCGCCCAGTTCTTCTTTGGAAATAACCTCCCCGATGGCGGAGTATACCACCGGCGGCCCCCCCGCAGCCAGCATGCCGTGCCCCTTTACCATGATAATGAATTCCAGCAGGCTCGGCACCAAGGAGGAGTCCCCCGAACAGGGGCCCATGGCCACACCTACCTGAGGGGCCACCCCGGAGAGGCGGGCAATTTTCAGAAAATGGGCAACAAAGGGCAGCCCGCCGTTGATGTTTTCCTCCGCCCTGGCCCCCGACCCATCCATAAGCCAGACTATGGGGACTTTCATGTCCTGGGCCATCTGTATGGTCCTGATATTCTTCATCATATGGGTGAGCCCCACAGACCCCCCCATGACGGTAAAGTCCTCCGCCACCACAAAGGCACTGCGTCCGTTTATTCTGCCGTACCCGGTGATGACGGCGTCTGCGGCGGTATTCCTGTTGGCCATTTCAGGCCTCGTGCTCTGGCTTTTGGCCAGCATGCCCTGCTCGATAAAGCTCCCGCTGTCAAAAAGAAAGTTTACCCTTTCCCGGGCGGTAAGCTTTCCCTGATCGTGCTGCCGCTTTACCTTTTCCGGCCCCCCCATCTCCAGTGCTTTGGCCCGTCTGAAGCTTAGCTCCTCCACTTTATCCTTCCAGCTCATTTTTTACCTCCTCCAGCACATTACTTCCTTGAAAACAAGGTTTGCCAGACGCAGAACTTTCGACTTTCGTATATTCCTTACTATTTACCCTCCGTCATAAGTCTGTCTAATTCCTTTGCTTCCAATTGGTTGACTGTATAGCTCCCGCATCCTGCTAAGATAAAGCATGTAAAATACCTGCCATTTTGGGATTGTTTTAATTTTCAATAATGACTTTATAGAGGCTCTATTTTTAATTTTTCGAATTATACAAACATACCGACCGCCCGGTATGTTTTATATAAGCATAGTATTTTTTTTTACAGGTGTCAATTACAAAAACGGGCCGTAAAGCCCCGGCATTTATACCTGGGCTTTACGGCCCATCGGGCATTAGCCCGATAACACACAGCAAAACACATGTTCCCTTCGCCCGCCTTACATGGTAAAATATACCTATGGAAATTGAAAAAGCCTTTAAAAATAAGGCTTTAAAAAAATTCTTCTGAATGCTCCTAATAAAATATTCTCGCAACGACTTTCAGTAAACCGGGATATTCCCAGGTTTTCTTACAGAATTATTGTTGTATACATTTTATGCTTCTAGAAAATATTCCGGGAACATACACTTGGCTCGTTCTTTTACCCTGAATTCACTTTTATAATCACGGTGACGGCTTAAATTTTCACCGTGCCACCGGTAAGAAACCAGCAATTCATCCGAAAAACCGCATGAATAGTGGCATAACAAGCGATACCACATATCGTAATCATGAGCCTGTGGCAATGTTTCATCAAAGCCTCCGACTTTGTCAAGCGCACTTTTACGCATCATCACCGTAGACCCATTGATAAAGCATCCTTTCAACAGTTCTTGTACCATTTTCTTGTGACTTCGGTAGTACTCGGAGTGTACCCGATTAATAATGTTGCCCTCGGCGTCAATGACATTAAAGCTGGAGTAAACAAAACCAAGGGTACGGTATTGCTCTAACTGTCCAACCTGCAGGGATACTTTATCTTTTCTAAAAAGATCATCAGCACTCAGCCAGCATAAGTAGATGCCGCGAGATTTTTTGATTCCCATGTTCAAGGCGCTGGAAGTCCCGCCCCGTTCCTTATAAAAATAGCGAATTCTTTGTGCAAAGGGCTTTAATACTTTTTCTGTATCATCGGTTGATCCGTCGTTTACCACGAGAACTTCAATGTTGCGATAATCCTGCTTTAAGACACTGTCAACTGCTTCTCCCAAGTAACGGGCGTGATTGTATGTTGGAATTACAATGCTAACTAGAGGACCGGCCACCTGAACATCATCTCCTCAGCCCTTTTTTTCGTCTGGCCAAGCCAAAGGGTTAACGACTGCTAAAGACAGGGCTGCTTCTATTGTTCACCATAGGCGTTTTTCATCCATGCTATGGTTTTTGGCAGTCCTTGTTCCAACAGGACTAGTGGTTTGTGATTTAGATCCGATACGGCTTTGCTGATATCGGGGCGTTTACTAACCGTATTATGCTTGTCTTCGGGTAAATATTCAGCCAATCCGGGGTCAGCGCATGTGTACTCAAGCACTAAATCGCTAAGTTCCTGAACGCTCCTGTAATCCGTTCCACCGATGTTATAGACTTCCCCTTCCTTAAACACCTTGACGACATTAGCCATCGTCGTGATCAAGTCGTCAATATACATGAATACCCTGTAATAACCTTTGAACACCTGGTAAGGCTGCTTGTGCAGTGCCCTGTAGACAAACAAACATACCACAGACCTGTATGGGTGATAATATTCTCCCGGTCCGTAAGCATTAAACAGCCTAAGTCTCACCACCGGGGAATCGTGGCGTTTCATAAAGTTGATGATCTGCACCTCGTTAACCCACTTGGACAAAGCGTAGTCGTTATGCTGGATTATCGGTTTGGTCAATGGCAAATCCTCGCGCAGGACAGGTTCACTGGTTTCGCCATAAATTTCGGAAGAACTGGTAAAAATCAGCTTGAAGCCTTTGCGCAACTGCCATTCCAAAATGTTTCGGGTTCCAACTACGTTGGTCTGCCATAAAGTATCATAATACTCTTCTCCGTTGATACGGCCAAATTCAGCTGCCAGGTGATAAACAAAGTCATAGGGTTGATCAAAGACTCTTTCCAGCTGGCGAAACTGGCTGATGTCCGCGCGAAGGTAACGATCGTGGTGATAATGCTGTAAGTCTAAACCCCATACTTCATGTCCTTGATTTTCAAGTAACTCTATTAAACGACTGCTTAAGGTACCCCTGCTGCCGGTAACTAATATGCGCGCCATCAAAATAGCTCCTTATTAGAATTTTTGTTGACCTGCCAATGGTGCATTCCGGTTAAGAACTACGTCCGGCTGGACGGACCGCCCGTCCGTTCTAAAAGGTCTTAAACCTGCTTCTGTCAGTTCTTCAGGGGAAAACAACGGGTCTTCGACAAACACATCGTTGCCTGAAAGCACTAAGGCTTTGACTAGCTTCACCCCTATGCTGTGCTCCAGGTTTTTGACGCCCGGCTTATAACTAACTCCCCTGACGAGTATCTTTTTCCCTGTCCCCGTTTGCTTGAGGACCTGATACTGGAAAGATGTATCTGCTTCCACCGCGCCGTCTAATAATGGTGAAGCAACTACCTTTCGCAGGAAACCTATGTCTTTGGGCAGGCACTCCCCGCCGATTCCCCAGTCTACAGCCAGCAAGTCAACATTTTCTTTACTGTTGACCGCTTGCCGCAATTCCTCAAAACTCAATCCCGCAGCCGCGCAGTAACGATAGATCTCCTGAGCGAAGGCAATATCCACATAACGTTTGGCGTTCTCCACTATTTTGCTTAGCTCCGCTACCCTGACATCCAAGGTTTCAACGATCTGCGGAACCAATGGCTGGTAAAATTCCCTGCCTTTAGCCAAACACTCCCGGGTGAAGGCCCCCATCACCCGCGGTGTGTCACATACGGTTTTATCGTATCCGAACATTACCCTGTGCGGTACATGGATAAGATAGAGGCTGCGGCCTAGCTCAAACCCTCTGTCCTTGAGATGGCACCGCACCCTGTACATTGTGTCAGGGGGCAAAGTAGATTCAATGGAAATCAGGCTGCCCGGCGAAATTTCCATTTGCTCCAGGGCAAGCACTATATTTTCGCCGTTAGGGCCAGTTGAAGGGACCAGCAGCCAGACATCAACTCCGTTAACCGCTGTGTAATCCCAGGCAACCCGGTATCCCAGCTTTTTCAATTCCGAGACCCGGGACCGGTTGATGTCTATTCCCGTAACCGAGTTCGGAAAAATGCTTAGAAGGTGGGTATAAAGATTTAAACCTATATTCCCAAGGCCGACCACGCAAATGTTCAATTGATACCCTTCTTTACTTCAATCTTAACTGCTCCAGACTTAAGGAAGAGGCGATTTCCCTGGCTTTTCTCAAGTCTTCTAAAGTCCCTATGTCAATCCACAGATCGTCGCTTACATAACTGACAATCTTTTCTTGCCGGTCCAAAAGGGATTTTACCAGGTCGGGGATATCAATTTTCACCTGTCTGGGTATCATGTCAACAACCCTTCTGTTTAGAACATACATGCCCATGCTTACCCAGAAGTTGATTGTCGGTTTCTCGGCGTACCCATAAACTTGGCCGTTTTTTTGAATATCCACAACTCCCAATTTGAGCTTAACCGGCTTTTTCTGTACGGCGATGGTCATAGCAGCTCCCTCAGATTGGTGACAAGCGAACAAGTCTGAGAAGTCCAGGTTGGTAAATTCATCTGCATTGACCACCAAAAAGTTTTCGGCAAGTCCGGTTACGTTAGTCAGAGGGCCCGCTGTCCCTAAGGGTATTGATTCACAGCTATAACGGATTTTGAGGCCGTATTCTGTTCCGTCTCCGAAGAAGGCGGTGATGAGCTCAGACAAATAACCTAAACAAATTACTATTTCATCGACTCCGGCATTTTTCAGCTGCATAACCAATGTTTTAGCCAGCGCCTGCCCGCCAACCGAAAAAAGGGGCTTAGGCAATATCTTGGTATAAGGCAGGAGCCGAGTGCCCCTTCCGCCTGCCAACAACACAGCCTGCATGGCCCATCATCCTTTTTTGGTATTTAGTTATTTCTGATAAACTCCCACTGGGTACAGCGGCAAGTGAGCGGCAATCCACTCCTTGGTTCTGGCCAGACCATCATTCAGGGTGATCGTGGGTTCCCACTTTAAAACTTGCTTGGCTAAGCTATTATCGGACAGCAATCGGGTTACTTCACTTTTACTGGGGCGTAACCTGGCCGGATCTAGCTTGATGGTCAAATCGGGCCGTGTGAGACTGCCGATGATGCGGGCCAGTTCGCCAATTGCGACTTCCTTGCCGGAGCCCAAATTAAAAACCTTTCCTACCGCAGCCTCGGATTCCGCGGCGGCCATGAAGCCAGCTACCGTATCGGTGACAAAGGTAAAGTCCCGCAAAGTTTCAGTATTTCCTAAGAGTATTTCGTCATGGCAGAGCGCTTGGCTGATCATGGCCGGTATTACTGCCCTGGCTGACTGCCTGGGTCCATAGCAGTTAAATGGTCTGACCGTGACGACCGGCAAATCAAATGAAGCGTAAAAACTCTCGGCTAATTTCTCCGCGCCAATCTTACTGGCCGAATAAGGAGATTGGCCCTGGAGGGGGTGCTTTTCGTCAATGGGAACATAGCAGGCTGAGCCATAGACCTCACTGCTGGAGGTATGGACAACCCTGCCTACCGCCTCTTTGCTGGCTGTCAGGATGTTAAGGGTTCCCAACTGGTTGGTTTCCACTACCTCTCTTACGTTTTCATATGAATATGGAATACCCACAAGAGCCGCCAGGTGAAAAACGACATCACACCCTTTTACTTCCCGGCTGACGGCATCAAAATTTCTGATGTCACCAAACACAATCCCGATATTATCCAGGATTCCAGGATCCAAGTATTCCAAATTACCTTGCCCGCTGCGCGAATTGTACCGGAGAAAAGCTGTGACTGATGCTCCGGCTTTGACCAGCTCCTCGACCAGATGACTGCCGATAAACCCTCCTGCACCAGTCACCAGCACCCGTTTTCCCTGCCAAGACATAGTCCTCCATCCCTTCAACTTCGCAGGTTGCCCCGCTGGTACCTGCCATTTATTACATACTATGGAAGCCGACAGGAGGTTGTTACTTCAGCAATCTCTTTCCAGGCATGTAATTATTCCTATGCCACCTTTATCAAACAACCAACATAAATTATACAGGTAGTAAACATCGCAAAATGCGTAAAGGACGGGGGATATCCATGAAAATCGTATTTCCGGTGATAAGTTTGGAAATCGGAGGTGGGGCCAGGTACATATATCAAGTGGCTAATGGGTTAACCGACAGGGGGCATGAAGTAATAATCGTCATGCCGGAGCAAGGGGTCCTGGCTTGGCCGGTGAGAGCAAAAGTTGTGCGGGTCAAAACCCTGACGCCCTCATCAATTCCGGAAGCAGATTTTATCCTGCCAAACTTCTGGCCCACGGTAAAGCCCGCGGTTGAATCACAAAAAGGGCAGGTGGTCAGACTGAGTCTCGGTTATGAACCCCTTTGGGTTTTACAGACGGAGCAGGCCAAAAAGACCTACCTGATAGGAGCACCGGTTATTTCTATTTCCTCCTGGCACCGTCAGGTGCTATGGGATAATACTGGGTTGGACAGTGAAATAATTCATGGCGGCGTTGATACCCGGATTTTCTGCCCGGCGCCCAAGCTTTCGAAAGACACGGGCAGAAAACGTGTGTTCTATATCCTTCGTTCGTCTGCGGGCTATTTTTGGAAGGGAAGTGGAGAGTTCTTGGCAGCCTGCCGTTCCATTATGCGGAAAATCCCACAGCTGGACATCCAGGTTGTCACGCCGGACGGATTTGCAGACAGCAATTCCGGTATTTTCACAGTGAACGGAATTCCCGGCGACCAGAAAATGGCTCAATTATACGCCATAGCGGACCTCTATGTTTTTAACTCTCGTTTTGAAGCATTTGGGCTGCCTCCCCTGGAAGCCATGGCTTGCGGTACGGCGGTGGTAACCACCGATTGCGGCGGTCCCAGAGATTATGCGTTTCACAGGAAAAACTGCCTGATGGTACAGCGTGGAGATGAAAAAAAACTTGCCGAAGCAATGTTTGAGCTGCTGCAGAATGACGATCTGAGGATGAGGCTGGCACAGGCCGGTCATGAGTTCGCCCAATCCTGGACTTGGGAACGCACCACCGGCAAAATTGAACAGTTTTTGCGGAAGTTAAAATAGCCACCTCCGCCATTTTTTCCCAAATTATAGCTGACGGGCTGTGTCAAGCTCCCTCTATTAAGCATATACTAAAAAAATGACAATATTTGGGAGGTTTGACATATGGCTGTCTTTGACACGGGGCCGATTGATAACCGGGGTGCGCCGCGAACAACCCAGCTCACCATTCGACTGTTCAATACCGGTCGTCTACCTGCGGTTGCTGCTATTGAAGCATACCAGATCAATCCGGCTGGAGCCGGATTTACCAGTGAAACCGTCTATGTGGTGAATCTGGTTACCCTCAATCCGTTTGGCACACCAGATTCCGGTTTTACCCTGGATAACGTTTTTGCAGACCTGGACGTGTTTGGAGTCCGGGTGCTCACCAGCGGACTCGGCGCAAACGACATCGCCGTTACCATTTTTGAAAAAGGCCCCATTGGACAAATTTTCGCAGAACATGTGCTGGAAGGGGAACTTACCCACATTCAGGAGCTCTTGTTTGCATATGTGACGAGCCGGCAGGATATAGTTACTGTCATTAATACTGGCACAAATACTATTGTGGCCACTATTGCCTTACCTGACGGGAGCGATCCTTTCGGTGTGGCGGTTACCCCCGACGGTTCCCGGGCTTATGTTACGAATAGGGGTAATGATACGGTTACAGTAATCAGCACGGCAACAAATACCATCTTGACCACGATTTCACTGCCTCCCGGAGCTACTCCAATCGGAATTGCGGTTACCCCCGACGGTTCCCGGGCTTATGTCGCAAATCTAGGTAATGACACGGTTACGGTAATTAGCACGGCAACAAATACCATTTTGACTACCATTATCTTCCCTAACGGAAGCAGCCCAAGGGCAATTGCGATTACCCCCGACGGTTCCCGGGCTTATGTCACGAATGAAGGTAATGATACGGTTACGGTAATTGATACAGCAACAAATACCATCTTGACTACGATTGTCTTTCCTGCCGATAGCATTCCTTTTGATGTCGCGATTACTCCCGACGGTTCCCGGGCTTATGTCACGACTTTTTTTACACCTCTTGCATCGGTTACGGTAATTGACACCGCAACGAATACAATTCTGACTACCATTAATTTGCCTACTGATGAAGAAGCTGCTTCAGAAATTGCAATTACGCCCGATGGTTCCCGGGCTTACGTTGTGAGAGGTCAAGGAAATGTCATTACGGTAATTAATACGATAAGGAATTCTATCTTGACTACGATTACCTTACCCTTATTTACCGGTACTGAAGACGTCGCGATTACTCCCGACGATTCCCGGGTTTATACCGCGAATAACCGTGGGTCCGTTACGGTAATAGATACGACTAGTAATGAGATCATAGGAAATTTGCCGGCAGGTGGCGGGGCTACTGCAATTGCGATTACCCCAATTCTTTTATTTTAGACCAGGGGCAGCGTAAGATGCCCGTCAACTAAGCTACGGAAGCAACTTCAGGTGGAGTTTCTAAGCTCCACCTTAAATTTGCACTGGATTTTTTGTGCTCTAGTAAAGACAGCTTCACACCATTTTTCCCAAATTATAGCTGCCCGGCGGTGTCGAGCACCCTCTATTAAGCATACACTAAAAAGACCAGGTGCAGCGTAAGATGCCTGTCAATTAAGCCACGGAATCAACCTCAGGTGGTCATGAGTTCGCCCAGTCCTGGACTTGGGAACGCACCACCGGCAAAATTAAACAGTTCTTGTGGAAGTTAAAATAGCCAGGTACGCCATTTTTTTCCAAGTTATAGCTGCCGGGCCGTGTCGAGCTCCCTCTATTAAGCATATATTAAAAAAATAACAATATTTGGGAGGTATGACATATGGCTGTCTTTGACACGGGGCCGATTGATAACCGGGGTACACCGCGAACGACCCAGCTCACTATTCGACTGTCCAATACCGGTCGTCTACCGGCGCTTGCGGGTATTGAAGCATACCAGATCAATCCGGCCGGAGCCGGATTTACCAGCCAAACGGTCTATTCGGTGAATCTGGTTAACCTCAATCCATTTGGCACACCGGATTCCGGTTTTACCCTGGATAACGTTTTTGCGGACCTGGACGTGTTTGGAGTCCGGGTGCTCACCAGCGGACTCGGCGCAAACGACATCGCCGTTACCATTTTTGAAAAAGGCCCCATTGGGCAAATTTTCGCAGAACATATGCTGGAAGGAGAACTTTCCCAAATTCAGGAGCTCTTGTTTGCATATGTGACGAACCGGCTTGATGATACCGTTAGGGTAATTAACACAGGAACAAATACCATTGTGACCAACATTACCCTGCCTGACGGAAGTGATCCAAGGGATATTGCGATTACCCCCGACGGTTTACGGGCTTATGTGGCGAATTTCGGTAATGATACAGTTACGGTTATTAGCACCACAACAAATACCATCTTAACCACGATTTCTTTACCTCCCGGAGCCAATCCACAGGCGATTGCCATTACCCCCGACGGTTCCCGGGCTTATGTCGCAAATCAAGGTAATACCGTTACGGTGATTGACACGGCAACAAATACCATCTTGACTACGATTATCTTCCCTGCCGGAAGTAATCCAAATAGCATTGCCATTACCCCCGACGGTTCCCGGGCTTATGTCACGACTTTCATTAATGATACCGTTACGGTAATTGACACGGCAACGAATACCATCTTGACTACGATTATCTTACCTGCCGGAAGCAATCCAAGAGGAATTGCGATTACCCCAGACGGTTCCCGGGCTTATGTCGCGAATGCCGAAAACGTTGTGGTAATTGATACGGCTACGAATACCATCTTGGATACGCTTAATTTGGGTCCCGATCTCGGTGGTGCTCTTAGCATTGCGATTACGCCCGACGGTTCCCGGGCTTATGTCGTGAGAGCGACTAGTGCCGTTCAGGTCATTAACACGGCACCGAATTTCCTCTTGACCACGATTGACTTCCCTTTATTTACCGAGCCTGAAGACATCGCGATTACCCCCGACGGTTCCCGGGCTTATACCGCGAATACGTTTGCTTCCTTTTCGGTAATCGATACGGCTAGTAATGAGATCGTGGCAAATTTTTTGCCGGCAGGTAACGGTCCTTCTGCGATTGCGATTACACCAATTCTGTTATTTTAGACCATGGGCAGCGTAAGAGGCCGGTCAATTAAGCTTCGGAAGCAACTTTAGGTGGAGTTTCTAAGCTCCACCTGAAATTTACACTGGACTTTTTGCGCGTTTGCGGTACCGGGTACTTAACTTACTAACTTAATCAACTTTTTGTGTTACGCCTTCCCAACATTTGAACTATTGCAGCGTCTGAGGTCTTTATATTTTATCCTATCTCTTTCATGGTATAGTTATGTTTTATGGCTTCCCTTGCGTATTTCAATTTATATAGGAATCTCTTTGATCTTTTGACAACATTCCCAAAACCAGACTTGTTTCAACCCACCCTTTTTCCCTTTCCTATAATGCCAGTCACTGCTCCACCTGTATCCTTCCACTTTCTTTCAAGTAAGTTAATGTTGGTTTCATTAAATAATGAGAATGAACTTCTTGAAAAGGCTGATTTTGAAAGGGCTATTTTATTAAATAATGAGAATGGATTAAGTGAATCCTTCAGGATTTAAAGTTTTTTCATTAGAAAATGAGAATGGCCATCTTTCTACCTCCCTTATATAAAAAGAACGCCCCTCGCTAAGCTGTTGTCACAGTTCGGGCGAAGGGCTTTTATCCAAAAGAAATTACTTTCTCCTTCAATAATTAAAACTTACAGGATACTGCTAGTACCAGACATTAGGGGGGTACCCTGGACCTGGTTTAAGGGGGCGAGTCGAATAACCAACCACCGATGTCATTAGGCCTCGTCCCTAGCACCTTTATTTTGCTGAAATTCCTGCCGAAGATCGGTGACCACCGCCATAGCCATTTTTGCAAATCCCTCCAGTCGCTCGATACGCTCCTGGATACGTTTCCTTTCTTCTTCGCTCGGATCAGATGCATTCAAAAGCTCGTCCTCTTCAGCAATTACTCGAATTAGGGAAAACTCAATACCCTCGTCAGTGCCAGCCGCCTCAGCAAGACCAACCCACTCCAGGGACTTATTAAGAGCGTTTTGTGCTGCCTGAGTTAGGCAGTAGCGAATGAGTATCTTTGCCGAATAGTCCAAGCCATCTATAAGCTTTAGCCAGCTTTTCGTCTCGTCATTTTCATCAGCATCTTCAGCAAAGGCTCTTACCGAACGAAAATATCTTGGCGTGTCATCTTCAGGATCGAGGCTCTCAAGAGTCCGCTGAAGCGGTTCGAGTTCCTCAAATGGACGTTTGCCATTTGGTAACGTGTTCCGATGCTTCCAGAGATTTAGGATTGCCTCACAACAGTCTCGCATCTTCACCGGTCTCTTTTCAGCACTGGCCGTCTCAGCATTCTGTATCAGCTCCGCAATGTAATGAGCCATCCAGCGCCCGAGAGTATCCACAGACTGATCGAGGCCAAGCTCCTTTGTCAATTTCCTTCCCAACTCAAGCGTCGCTTCACAGCGTGCTGATACTGCCGTCAGACCTGATGAGGAACAGTCTTGCACTTGGCGGGATAAATCCGATGTCATCATCATTACTCCTTTCCCATCGAGAGTAGCGGAGACGCCGTTCAATTTCTACTTTCACGATTAGATCCATATCCAGTTCACGCAAGAGAGACACAATGAATACGAATGATGCTTGAAGACGAGCCCCGTTTTCATGGTTCTTTCCATCATCGTCTTTCTCGTGAAAGTATCCCCATATTTGGGACCAAGCAACATCAGTACAATCGCCCCGTACAAACCACCGCCGATGCTCGGCGTCGGAGTTCAGCTTCATAAGATCGATAATGTAAGCAGCCGGTTCAGGTGGCGGATACCAGATGTCTCCGGCCCACGGGTCGTGTTCATCTAGCCCCCTGTCGCGGGTTCTATCCACAATCCAACCTTTGAGTTGAAAACCTTCTAATTCGATTTGTAAATCATCATCGGCATCAGGTATTCGATAATCATGTGGATTGTCTACGCTTTGCAATGCCCTCAGCAGTGCCATCGAACGATCAGACGAAACGAGCGCGCTATAAACATGGATGGACTCCTCTCGATGTCCCGAAACCCATGTCCAACGGCCCCAAAGATTCATTCGACCGTCAGGGGCCATGAGAATCCGATCAAAGTCATTTCTTGCAATTGACCAACGCCAATCATCCGTTTCCTTTTCATCCTTCCACGCCGGCCTTTCAAATGGAATTGGATCGCGACGATCCGCCAACCAACCACCGTCTTGGCGAGAAAGATCATGGCGTCTTAGCCAATTGTAAAACTCATCCCCGGAATCATCGGGGTCATGATGCACGGACGTTGTTGCCAGAAGCTTCCCGGCTAACACCATCATTGCATGGTAAGAAAGATAGAAACGTAGTTCGTCTACACGCGGATATGAACCGTGAGAATGATGGGTCTGCATATCTCTAAAAATCTTTCGTCGGTGGCGCTCATCTTCATCCCAACGGTTGCCTCCAGATAGCTGCCAGTCGCTTCTAATCACGCGCAACGCTTCGCGTTCGATACTAACTTGCGACTTGGCAAAACACCTACCAAGAGGAGCAAACCAGTATGGGCCTATATCGATGCCAAAATAGAACCGATCTTTATCACCTTCAGCGCCAGCCTTATCTTCGGCAACAGTTTTCCCGTTTTCGAAACGCCTATAAGATTTAGATTCGACAGGTGGGAGCTTCGATACATTGACAACCGACAGCTGTTGTCGCAAATCAGCTTGGGACTTCAAGAGCCCAGTATCCAACAAGGCGAAGATTGTCCTCTTTGCCAACTCCCGAATGAGTACGTGAGGTTCACCAGTGAACGCTAGATCGATCAAAAAGCCAACATGCGTGGCGATAAGATCCGGACGTTCTTTCGCAGCGCGGGCCAATCCGATTAGCAACCATTGGCGTGCGTGCAGCTCATAGAAATGCAGGCGGGCGTCATAAAAGGCGTCGGCAGATGCTCCATTTGCTAGTTTGATAAGATGATCGAGGATTTTTTCGTGGCCAAGAGTGCATAGCGCGCGGACTACATGCGCAGCTTCCCAACGCAAACTTGCCCGTGGAGCTGCAAGGCAACCCCAGATATAACCGGCAACTGAGCCTTCAATCTCAGCAGGAGGTTCAAGCTTGCTCGACCACGGGCCATCGCCATCGGTATCCTCTAGAACAGGGTCAAATAGATCGAGGCCGAACGAAAGCGCCTCCAGCGCTTCGTTTTCCGTTAGTTTTGGCGCGAGGAGTCCTACCAGCGTAAACAAGCGGCTCGCACCAGCAATTTCGGTTGCTTCGCCTATGGCGGTTAGAACCACATCGACCACGTCGCCTTCAGGAATTCCACACAGCTCGCATGCAGTCTTGAAAGGAAGCATCTCATAGTACCGGCTCTTAGTAATTGCCATGCAGAATCGCTTGCAGAACGCCTTCAGTGTCTGGGCAAGAGCCGACTTGACTGCGAGCCGCCTTCTCCAGTTCTCCGGAAGCCGTTCAAGAAATTTACGTAAATGATAGAGATCGAAATCGGCTACATCTGCAATAGCAGAGATGAATTCGGCCTCTTTGCCAACATGCACGCGACGGCACGCTTCTTCAAAAAAGCGTTCATGGTAGTATGGTGGCTCGAAATCTTTGAACCGTCGATACGCCCGTGAAATATCATTGGTGACACTTAGATCAATACCCCCAAAGATTGCGTTCCAATCACGCTTATCTTTGCTTTCTCGATCCGTAGCATAATTTATGCCGTAACAGCTCTCCCCCGACTTACTGGATTGTTCCTCACGTTCACTCAAGGCGATCAGCTCATCAAGTTCCGGGGGCGCTATACCGTGCCTGCCTAAGATGTTCTTGAGTTCGCGCCACCTTCCAACGCTCTGCCCGTCCAGCGTCATATAACGGTAAGCAAACCCCGCCGCAGCCTCCTTTTCAGCCTTGTTTATGCGGGTCGCTAAAACACTCTTGAGCAAAAGAGGCTCGTCCCATTGGGCTCGAAAGCCGATCAATGCCAGTGCAACTTTTGGATCGAGGTCGCCGCTTGCGACGAGAAAGTTGACTGCGATTGGCAATAACCGTTCCGCCCAACCAAAATCCCTATCCCGCCAACGGCTGAGGATCGCAAGAGATGACTTCCCGCATAGACCAGATATCGCCTCTACAGTGGCTTCCCAATCAAAATGCTTGTCCCGGACGACATAGTCATAAGTCAGCTCCGCGCAACGCGCCAATCTATATGCTATCAAGGGGTTCGGTCTATCCCGAGAGGCAGCGCGGTCGGCTAATTCCAGAAGCGCCCCCCATCGATCCAAATTTTCATCGCCAATCTTGCTTGCGACTTCCACGGCCTGATTGAAATAGGCAGCAGCTTCCGAGCGGCTTACTGTCAAGACCGCCCTCGCCAGTTTGACATAACTGTCTGACTTGGACTCCGCGTCTTCACGCTCGTATTGAATAAGACCGAAGGCCTTGCCAGCATAGTCGAGCGCACGCGACTCCAGCATCGGTGATCGAGCTGCCAGTCGCGCGAGATGTGTGAGTGTCGTGGTGAACAATGGCCGCTTGAGGCTAACGATCCACTGATCGAACACATCGACCGATGCGGCATCAGTACTTTCAACAGTTAGCAAGGTATCAAACCAGACCCGAGCAATTTCATCGGATGTATCCGACTTTTCCCAGTAGCTGATTCTCTCTGCTTTCGCAGACGCGGCTTTCGTTTCGGCGATAGCGTTCGCAAGGGCTGCAGACGACGTTCTACCTAAGAAGGTTGCCGCCCATAAACGGTACCATGGGAGGAGAGAACCGATGCGCTCTTTGAATTCCCGCGCATCCTGAGATTCGGAGTAGGGTTTCGGAGCTTCCAGTTCTTTACGCAACTCATCATGTGCCAAATCAATCAAATCAAGTGACTGACTGCTGAGTGATGCCCGCAGGGCATATGCACGAAGCAGAGGGAACTGCTCCCTGTTATAGCGAGACGAAAGACCTCGCGGAGGCGACGCAGGCAAGTAGCGCGCCAGGAGCGAAATCAGCGCGTCGACCGTACCAATTGATAGCCTATATGCAGCTTCCACTAGTGCGGTAACTGCCCGGATAGTGGTTTCCTCACTGTCCCAGCGACTACCGTCTTTGAGCTTAATGCGTGGATTCAAAGCCAAGCGAAACGCACGCTCTACAACACTCTTTGGCGGTACTCTATGGACCTCCTGTAATTCTAACGTAATCGCAAGTATGAGACACAGGTCATTCCCGGCAGCTAATGCAAGCTTATTAAGGTCTTCATAGCGACCATGATCGATGAACCGTTTTGCGAGGATTCGTCCGACACGAAACGAAACCTCACGGGGGCGCCAGCTACGCAGGTCGTTTGCGCAGCTATTAGCGCCGTGGATGTTGAAAAAGGCGGTTGCCATCTCAAGGATATCGTTATCAGACACTTCTTCCCTTTGCCGTTCCTCATGAGAAAGCTGACTCCAATTTCGCAACCATTCACGGGCCATACGGAGCCTGGAGCGTGCGTCACCCAACAGCTCGCTCCGACCGGAAAGCAGCGCGGCTTCATAAGCGTGGTGAGAGCCGACCCAACCCGAGCCAAATGTCCTTCGTGAGACGAGTTCATTAATACGGTCACTTGCCAAGAAGACCCCAGCCAAATCTGTATTCGCTTGTAGGAGCTTGCGTTGCCGTTCATCACCTGCGCTTTCGCCACCAGCCTTCAGTGCTAGTTTTGCTGCGTCGGTGTAGCGTTTCGCGCGCAAGCTTGCCTTGAGGGCAAATTGAAGACGTTGCAGTTCAATGTCGCGCCTTTCAACAGGGCTGGTACTCGGTAGCGCTTGAGAAGATAGAGCGAGCGTAATAAGCTCCACAAACTGACCCGCCTCCAGCATGAGTTGTGGCAATGCTGAAGCTACATAGGCGCTGCTTTCCGCGAGCGGCTTCAGACTTGCCACGAAAGCCGCCAGATCGCCTGCTGTTGGCTTGAACCTATCTCTGAACCAAGTCTCAGCGGGCTCATCGAAGAATTGAATCGTGTCACCCATCACAAGTAGCGGACGCCCGAGATCGAATGCAAAACTCTTGATCGCAGCCTCATTGACCTCCGACATTGACGCCAGAACAGACAAAGGAATCAAAGGCCGGAGAGCAGCCAGTCCAGCGCAAATTCTATCTATCTGTTTCTTCTCGACAGCCCCTACCGCGTCGCGTAGTCTCGCGACAGAGGCATCGAGTAGGTTTCCGATCGTGTCTTCAACCGTAGTGGGATTAGGGCCGAGGGCGCGGAGAATCTCGCTCAACGGGGCTTTTCGCGAAAGCGCCAGCGATTGAACGCGAGGATTCCGTGAACTCAAGCGATGGAATTCGTCGACGTCTTGTTCGGTGGCGTCGGTGAAAACTTGCCGCAAGTACGTCGCAGTTTCGGCTCGATTAAAAGGATAAAGCTCAAGCGGCAATGTTTCGGGCGGAGGGTCAAGATATTCCTGCCGATGTGTCCTGCACAAGGCGACTAAGCGCACACCCTCTGGCAGTTGCTCTCGGATCAGGTCACGCACGAAAGCTCGCGCTTCGCCAATTTCCTCTGCCGCCATTTGGGCATTATCCGCGGCGTCGATGATGATGCAAAGAAGTGCTTGCGGGTTCTTTGATTTAAGCGAGGCGATGCTTTGCCTTAGACGATAAATGAAGGCTCTCACATAGGCCGACGGCTCGGCATAAGGGCTGGGGATAAGCGGGTGGCACAGCCCCTTGGCGGCCAGTTCATTTGCAATCTGAACTAGAGCATCCTTATGACGGTGCCGATAGCCGCTAGCGCTGCGGTACTGACCATTGCCAAAGCAGTCATAGAGAACGCTTGATGATCCAGCAGGTAGCCCCAACTTGATACGCGTTGCAAAAACCGACTTTCCTACCCCGCCTGTAGCGTGAACGATGATAGGGATACCGTTCGCTTGCACAATCGCTTTGAGAAGCGTTTGTTCTTGCTCACGCGAAACCGCGTTTTCAAGATCTTTGATGAGGCACGGCGCAGGAAAAAGGCGGCTCTCGTCGGTCTTGAGCGCACGGAGTACATCCATTCTGGTGATCGTCGGATTATTGGCGCTTGCTGAGAGAGCCTTCTTGGTCACCAATTCCTTTAATTGAACAGGGGCGTCAACGTCTGCATCGACCAGGTAGTAACTAACGTCTTGGTTCAGTAAGTTTTGTTGATCCCACAGTCCTTCCTGATTTCCTTCAAGACGAAGAAGCTTACAGAAGCTTGCGAGTGCTGTGCCACTGAGACTAGTGAACCTCTCTATCTTCTTAAGTTCATCGACGTGCCGTGCCAAAACACCTTCAGCGGCGTCAAGAACAGCTTCTAGAAAGTCAGTATTTATCGGACGATTTGAAACGAGCCAGAACTCTAACTTGCTGTTTAGGTCTACTGTACGAAGATGTTGCTGAAGTGCCTTGTATCGCTCGGCGAATCCCCTGAATGTCTTTTCCAGTTCACTTGGTGTCCAAGCCTTATCTGTTCTAACTGTCGAATGCTTGACCTGAATATACCGAATAAGTGTCGCTTCTTCGAGACTTTCACTTCCGTAGTACTCACCAACGTCAATTAGTTCTTCACCAGTCGTAACATGCTCTGCTGCATCTGTTTCAGATAAAGACGGACCCTCGATTGTAACTGCTTTCAAGCTGGCAGTGGGCGAAATAAGAAGCAGGCAGCGGCGAGCGGCCCACAGATAGTGGAACTGATCCCCGTCTCGGCTTGCACGGACTAAATTTGTTCCGGACATTTAAAGTCACCTTTCCCATGAGAAATACCAAATGCAAAAACTATGCGGGTCAATCTGTGATGCATAAGATGTTTATTATACATTCATTCTTTTTCGCTAGACACTAACATCCGATGAAACACTTCTCCGAAAAAGGAAAACTACCTCGTTTTCGCGTATAACTACTAATCAAACGAATTTGTTGCGTTAATACAAACCATATTTAACTTTCCATTATATGAATAATGTGAACTTTACAACCAAACAATTTTATCGATCTTGATTTATTTCGAACCTGTTACCACATTTTAAACAATCATATGTATGGGTGTGCTCTGAGACAGTTCCATCCTTTCTGACGTATCCTTTTGATTTCATTTTGTTTCTTGGGATATTTTTAAGATCGCCCTTACATATTGGACAATATTTTATATCTGGTTGAGGTCCAGTCTTATTTGCCATTTACTTGCCTCCTCAACAAATATGGATAATGGGAAGTTTAGCGTTCCTGAAAATACGGGAATAATAAACATTAAGTGAAGTTCAAAAGTCAAGCGGTTTCTTTTTAGCATAATAATGTTTTATAGTCTCGGCCTGACTCATTATTTGGTCCACAATAGCTTTTTCTCGTTTCAAACATTCAACCATTTCTATATATTCTTCTTCTCCACAGGCTTTGACAAGTATACGTTTAACATCCTCTTGCATATAGAAATCATCAAATGAATTTCTAATAGATATAAGTTGCAACGAGCTTATCCTTAATTGATTTTCCAAAAATGTTAATGCTTCTGTCCTTTTTCCTAGTCTATAAAGGCATCGGAATTTTATTGACCACATATGTTCAGGGAATTTATTTTGTACTTCAGCCAACCAAAATCTTCTAAGGCATTTTTTATATTCGCCTCTATAATAGGCAATATTTGTATCGCTCCATTTAAAATGCCAAGCTATTGAAGTGTTTATTGAGATGTCAATATCGTTATACGATAGAACGATTTGTTGCAACCTAAGAAACATTTCATAAATTTCAAAAAAATTGGCTGCCATATAAGCAAGGTTAGGATTTACTGGTTTAAATAATTTGCCACCAATGATTGAGCTGCTATCTCCCACATAACTATATACTCTTAGTTTTGTAATTATCTTTTTAATTAAAAGAATTTCATTTGCTGACAAAAAGTCGGTAAACGCATAAATATTTTTTGATTTTTCGCATAATCCAGCCGAAATTTCTTCAAGCTTCTCTCCAATGCACATATATTTGGGCGCCATTTCGTCATATAAATAGCTTTCATTTAGGCATTTGTTTTGCAACCACTTTTCAAAATCTTCTTTCGTTATTTTCCCAGCAAAAATTTCAGGCTGTAATAATGAACTTGAGTGCTCATTAAAATAGAATGGCATTTCGATATAGTGAAATAATTCTTGATAAAACTCATAGATATCAAATTCAACTTTAGGCCGTATCCTTTTTCGCCTTTTCCAGTCTGGTATAAAATTAAATACAATCCAAAAAATCAAGGCAGCAAGTAAGGAGAAAAAAACATTTTTAACGAGTTCCTCTGGTGTTATTACCATTATTTATCCCTCTTTTATTTTCCCATTATTGCTATTGTTGAACTTCCGGTTATTAGCCTAATGAATATATGAATTCTTTAAAGTTCAATGAAATGATATTAATAATTAGCGGATATTCCAGATAATCTTTCAATCTCCTTCGTATTAGACTCATTATCAACGCTCATTAAAGATAATATATTAGCTGCTTCCCAAACGCGTCCTTTATCATACAAATCAATTAGCTTTTTTATTAAGTCATGTTCTATATCTACAAACATCCTATACCTTCCAAAGGACATCCATGGCTTATTTGCTTTTACCCTAGCAAAATCAAGCATCGATACATCCCCAGACCACTTAGATGATAACTTCATAATAAACTTCTTATCTATTTCATATCCTTTTCGCGGATTTATTTCTATATATTGATTTATGTTTTGATGCCAGTCTTGATATATGATATTTGTCGTTTTTACTCTGGCTGATTTTGCTACGTCAATAATTGCAGATGCCTCATGGGACGCAAGAAGAATATATCCATTTCCTTCAGTGTATTTATTTATAATAGAATTTAAAAATGCTATTATTTTAGAATTCGAGCGGGCTGATGGCCATATACAAACATATTCTACAGGTTTATCTATTTCCCAGAATTCATCAATAAATATTGTCTTCTCAGAAATGGTTACATTACCATGACTATTTTTTACCCAGAACAGAAGTGAAATTGGAACCATCTTCTTATAATACTTTTCATATAAATGATATAAACCCGGAATTCTAGAATCGCCTGCTTCTCCGCCATTACTTCTGGAATCAGAAATCAATAAACTTATCTTTTCAGCGGAATTTTTAATATTTAGTTTTTGATACAATAAATCAAGCGAGTGTGATATATATTTAATTATTCTATCTTGCAGTTCTATATATCTGTCATTTTCATCTAGACTTAAACGATTAAATGAGTACACCAATCCTTTAGGTGTTTTTATGTTTATGTTTAATGCGCCTACTCTACCTGTAGCAAAAGGTATTGACCCAAAGTTCATTCCAGTTCTAAATCCACACACAGAAGTAGTCTCTCTAAACCCTTCTCCTGATGGAGACAAGTTAAACATGGAGTTCCCATCTGGCAACAAGCACCTATACTCATCATTTATTTTTGAGTAGGCTATTCCAATACGCAACTCTATGTCGTTATCATCAATTTCATGATTGAACCAATCTATTCCAATAAACTCTGCATAATTGCTTCTATATCCAAAGATATCCTCTGGTTTGGCAACTCCGAGTATAGTATCAAACGTATGAATAGTATTAGCGTTACTGTCTTTAATGAAAATAGGCACTGCTCCGACAATAATGTATCTAGTAATATCCTCAAGCAACCGCGAAATGTCAATATCTTTTTTAATTCTTAATTTTATTCTAGTTCCAACTGGTACAGTAGAATCCTTCTTAATTTCCAGATACCTCATAACTGGATATATAGAAACATTAAATGTAATACCCTCTGATATACCCTGATAATTAAAAGCGTGTGTCGAAACAATAGCAATATCTGCGATTGAAAAAACTGACCAAAATCCCACTCCGAACCGTGCAATACTTTCATATCCAGTATTCTTTAAATCCGCTTTAAATTTAGGATCTCTTGATTTGCTCTTCCCAATTTGCAGGAAGAAATCTGTTATATCATTTTCATCCATACCGCAACCGTTATCAACAACAGAAATTTCTCTATTATCATAATCAACGATAATTTCAACTTTCGGATTATAATCAGATATCATTGGAGTAATATGACTTCTGTACCTACAAGCTTCCACTGCATTTTGAACTAGCTCCCTAATTGGTACTCCTGGTTCATTTCCCCACAATCTTTGACTTGTTAATAACTCCTTAATCTGATATTCATCAATTTTTATAGCAATAGGAAAATATTTAAATCCGTCCATTGTAAACGCATCACGAATAATTGAATGATTTGTTAGCCGTAATACAGGTCTCTTAAGTCTGTTATTAAATATAATATAGTCCTTAATCCAAGATTCCATTTGGTCTAAGGTAGAATGTGTTGCATGCAATACCTGAGCATCATCAAAGTCGCCAGCAGCTATTATTAGCCCCTCTTTACTTACTGCTAATCCACATCCGACCGATCTATGCTTGCGCATTTCGATAAGCGACCTTTGAGCAGAATCGTCTTCTCTACTTTTTGCTTCATTAAAAGCAATATCTAGAACACGTGTATCGCTAAATTCTATGGCATCCGCACAACACAATATTACAGATAAAGCTCTAGGATCTGATGATTTTCTACCTATAGCTGCTTCTTTAGGTAATTCCGACATTAACGCTTTGGGCGTCATATTATGCCCTTTCATAATACCACCGATAAGTCCTCTAAGATGTTCAGGGACATATTTACTAACATCTGAATTCCTTAAAAATTGTAAACCTCGATCTGCATGATTATCTCTTAGATAATTGCATAATTTTTCACTATGATTATCAACATCGTTAGGGAGACCTAGTTCATTAAGTATTTTTTCTTTATCGTAATTGTTTTCATACAAAGTCATACCAACATCATGTGCGTAAGCTGAAATTATTAAACAAAATAACTCATCATCTGTGAAACTATCTTCCGAATCTAATAATAGATTTGGTTTAATTACGTCATACATTCTTTCAATAACCTCATAACCATGATGACAATCATGTCTAGTGTATAAAGGAAAGTATGATGATATGCTATTTAAAATAGGGTCGATAAGCCTCACAAACTCACATGCCTCATTTGCTCTTACAGGATTCAGTTCCGTAAGTCTATTCCAAATCTGAGTTGACTTTAGCTCCTCAACTGGATTTCCAACTTGTGTGTGGTAATTCTTAAGTTCCAAATGTTTTCACCACCTATTAAATATCAGACTTCAAAGCAAAACTTAGCTCAGCTTGAGCCAGACCGGTGCGATTTTTGCGACCATTTAACATAACGGGATTCTCGATATTTTTATTCGTCAAATCTCAGAGTATGGAGAGTAAACGAACTAAAAATTAACTTCCAATTATAGACATTATAGCATTAGCCCGAATGAATCATCTGTCTCCTTAAAATATTAGAATCTGAAGTTCTTAATCTTTCTACTTATTTCATAATCACTTCACTATTTCAGAAGTTTCAAACTTATATACATCTCTAAAATAACTCTGTTTACGAGTTACGTTTTTTCTAGACAAATGGGGCTTGTTTGAGACGATTAGGGTTCTGAACTACGACAAGAGCCTGTCGCTTTGCACGCGTAATGGCATTATATAAAAGACGTCTCAAACGTTCCAGCGAGCCTTGTACTTCGTATGGCCAGAGCACAATTACAGATCCCTGTTCTTAGCCTGGTGGATAGTCATCGCCCGAACACCCCCGGTCCTTATCCGACTGTAGGTCCGCGTTCTCTGTTGGATCAACTGGATCTGTTGCTTCAATTCAGCCACAGGGAATGTGGTCTGTCCCCTTATACGCCGCTGCTTGTCCAGCCACGCTGTGACCGCCAATGAAAGGCCGGAGTTATCTGGTAAAACAATGTCCGTGGCTTGGATCCTAGCCAACGTATTTGCGGGGAGGTTCAACTGTGCAATAAACCGAGTATGATCGTCCTCTATGGATACCTCCCAAGGTACCCGATACGGACCATAATTACCATTGCCAATCGGGCTATGTTCAACACGGCTTATGAAGCGACAACAGCCCAGTACCTTGCCGGCCTACCGGTAGAGCAATATCTTCCCCGATCTGGTAATGCGGCACCAGCGCTCTAAGCTAGGATTCGGAGTCAGTATTAGTAACTCTTAACTGGAACTGCGGCGAGCAAGGAAGCAACTGGATTAACTAACCATTGATCCGTTCTATTAACTTTTGTATAACTGTACCATTTCTCATAGTTAATTGTACCCTCTATTTCCATGCATTGCTTTTTTAATGGTAATTTCCACCAAAATACTATAATTATCTTATTATAGTTTCACTAAATAAACAAGAATTGAAGCCGAAGAGAGAATAATATCTTGTTGGAATGGGATAAAAAGATGCCGCCAAGCAAGAAAGTGACTTTCTATCCTATCTAACCTTTAGAATGGAAGCAATCCCCATAGAGAAAGCTATTTCAATTTAGATCCAACTATTCTTGCGGTAACTTAGCGTTTTGGATTGACTATAGCTTTTATATTATTTAAATTCCCTTCCCCAATATTATTAATTTATTTCTACTATGATAAATAGGACTTTACAAAATCCTCAGGTACATCAATGCTATATAATTCTTTGAGTCTAATCCCTAGTAATCTGGAAATTCTTATAATAAAGTCAAGATACTCAAATCCTTGCATCTCCTTACGGCTACTTAGTGTCTGAAAAAGTCCCGTCACTACAGTTTCATCTATTCTTTGGCTGGCCGTTTTTAGCGTATCATTTCTATTAGCCAAGATAAAAAACAAAGCTCTTATAATAAAGTCGCTTACTAAACTATGCCCACACATGCTGGACTTTTGCACTGGCATAAGCAAATATAGCCAATTTTCATATATATTTAGCTGTTTATCATCTGGATTAATCTTTACAGTTTCACTATTCTCTAATGGAAAATTACAATAATCACATTTCCCAATCATAGCGTTACTACCCAATAGACTTATCGGCTTTAAACATTTTTGGCACCTATCAACTAAATTAACATAATGTTTAAAGCATAAATTACAATCTTTGACCTGCCAAATGAGCCTGTAAAATAATTTCTCCTTCAAGCATAACGGACAGAATCGTCTATGATAATTTATGTATTTAGAAACTACCTTACTACTTAACAATGCTTTTTCATTAATATTTTCCTGGTAACTCTTTATTAAAACTGGGTTAAATGTTAGCTCTCTAATTATCCGCAAATCTACACTTAATAAGCGTGAAAACTTTTCCATATCCAATACGGCCGAAGCTGCATAGTCCATAAGTGGTGCCATAGCAACTCTTGGATATCTAGCGCCCGAAGGGATTAGAGAACGCCATAACTCATATGGTCTCATATAGTTTGACCTGGCTATTCTTTGAAAAAAGCTTGTTAAACATTCACCATAACATGGATTTGGTTTAAACAAAAAACTTAAATTGTTATTCATATCAAATAAATTTCCCAATACAAAAGAAAAAACACACATGTGACTTTTTAAAGGTAATCCAAAGTATATATTTCCTTATCTATATAATATGCCGTATCTCTTAAGTAAAGAGGACAAAACCTTCTATGATAAGTCATCACGTACTTGGAGAATATTCGATTTCTCATTAATAAAAAGCATCATTTACTTCATCGTCATAAATTTTTGGTTAACACATCAACCTCTTTTATTATACTAACATCCATTTGTATTTAGTAAATATTTACTTATTTCTCTCCAAATTAAATCATAATTAAGTAAATCTTTTTTTAATCGACTAACTAATTTATTATATGTTTCGTATGAATAAGTATTTTTAAGTTCATCCAGATATATCCATAAATTCTCAGGCCAATTTGAGAGCAATTTATTAGCAAGTACGTAAAGTTCTGTCATAATATATGGAGTTATATATCCATTAAGTTTTTTCGTTCTATCATTAACAAATAACCTGTTATCAGGTAGTCTAATTTTAAAGGTATCAGTACGATAGTATTTGAGTACATTTACAAATAACGTCAATAAATGGATAAAAGATAATGAATCATAGCTCGGAAAGATATTTACTGACTGCTCTTTGTATTCCTTATCATTAATATTTATCGTATTTAATAAAATTTTATTACTTAGGAAAGTACCCATTTCAATATGTGAATGCCTTTCTACAGACCAAAGCTCAGTATCTTTGAAGCGTGTGCCACAAATGCAGCACCCCTTCATTAATTGCCTAAATGATATAAATGTATTACATTTTGGACATTTATCTTGCATATACACTTTATGTTTATGGCATATCGTATATGGAGCGAGTAACCAATATATTCTATGATAATCTTTTTCCCTCATACACAGTGGGCAAAACTTATGTCGTCTTTTTGGAGCCATTAATCTCAAAATATTTTTTAAGATTAGGTTATTGTTTGAATATTGTGCTAGAAAATGAGATATTGTTAGTTTATTTAATTCTCTTTGCTCATATCCTATCTGGCCGTCAATAAGATATATAAAGTCATTATTATATAAAAGTTCTTCCATATCAGGGTATTTCCCGTTTAGTAACCCCAAAAAATATCTCGGTGAACTGTAGAAATTTTCTCTTGAAAGTCGATACAAAAAGCTCAATATACTTTCATAATTAAATGGTCTTATTCTAATTAGCAAAGAAGCCATTTTCCCAACTCCGATTTTGTCCAATATTCTTTATCTTATAATAAAGCTTTACGGTAAATTTTTTCTTTTTTATTTTTTAATTTTTGTCGGCTAGTTTCATTATTTACTTCTGATGTAGCTCTTGGTTTCAGCTCAATTGGTACCAGCCTGTCTATTTCTGACATAATTAAACCTTTACTTATAAACGGCAAATCATGATTAATAGCTTTAATAGCAGCGATTTCAATTATGTTTTGCATTAGAATTCGCAAATTGCCGCCGCTGACATTAAAAAGCTCTAAAGCAATTTCATTATTATCCAGATTGGATCTCATAGGTAGTGGTAATTTTAAATCTACTACATGAAGAAAGGTGTGGAATTCACTAGCTTTTAGATTTTTTTCGGTGGAAATAGAAAGGGGTTTCAACTGATATTTATGTTTATCGCTGTATCTGCTGCTAAGCTGCTCATTTACTTCTATAATTCGGATAACATCTGGTAAACCGACCAATATAATAGGTAATTTTGTATCTTCTATTAAATTTTTTATAAAATTAGAAGCTGACTGAATAATTTTTTGTGAGTCCTTATCATATATATGCTGAATCTCATCAATAATTATCATTTCAACTTGGCACAAAGGCAAGAGATTAACCAAACGGGATTTTTTATCAACTGTATTTCCTTTTAAAAAAAACGGGTCACCTAAATCCCTCAACAGCGAAGTTGCAAGACTCTTTTCGGTGGCAGTCGACTCTACTTTTGTATATAATATTGGCTTTATAGTCTGCTTTTTTTGGTCAGTGACCAATTGGTATGGAGGATATTTGCTTATATATTTGTTACACAATAGCGTTTTGCCAAGACCTGGTGCACCATAGATACAGAGACAGATAGGTGAATGCTTATACTTGGACTCATTTTTACAAAAATCTAACTCATCCATAATTCTATTTGCATATGGTGAAACAACATATAAATCTTTAATCAATTCTTTTTTTTGTTCTTTGGTTAGCTTGGTTAAATCTATATTTTTTCTTAATTCTAAAGCCTGTTCCAAGCTAAAACCACCCTTCAGTATCTATGGGTAATTTTTGATGACTATCAGAAGAATGCCTTGTTTTTGCCAACTGAATTTTACCTCTAAATTCATCAATATCTCGGACAATTCCCATATTAATAGAATTAGCCACTTCTTCGTCATCCGTCTCACAAACGTAGGTTTCTATATCTTGAGCTCCCAGAGAATTAATATCTGTTGTACTGATTGATCTCTCTACTGCTTTATCAATAATAGAGTCTTTATTTCCATTTCTTAACGCCTCATACACTTGTCCCTCTATACCTCTATACCTGGCAAGGATTTTTCGTGTGCTTGTCCCTTTGGTTTTTATCCACTCGTTTTCAACGATTTCATTAATTCTTTTTTTTCCTTCTCGGAGATTTTCTAAATCAAGACAATTCATGTTTTCTTTAACGAATCCTAAAATCTGTTTGTGCTTCCACAGGCTCAATCTTTTTGTGTATATCTGGTCATTTGCCAGAACGGTAATATACTGCTGCCTTCTTGGTTCCAAAACATGGATACATGAAAGATCTTCCGGGTGATATTTTATTAAAACTTGTTCTTTTTTATCCTTTAATTGAGTTCTTATTCTAGCCAATTCTGAGGAATTGTAAAAAAGCTCATAAAACTGTATACCTGTTTTTCTTATCTGCCTTTTTTCCACAGCACCCAGAAGCGTTAGCAATTCCTCTTTGCTGTTTGACAAAGTCGGAGGATATTGTTCACATCCCTTAACCCAGGCATCCTTGGGTGAAATACCTCCCAGAGCATGGCGTGGTTGTGAAGCAAAAACATAGATAAGGAAAATATGAAGTATTTCCTCAAGCGCCTGGAGCGAGATCACCGCATTCTTTTTTGGGTTATAATCCTTCCTGTCAAAAATGTTTGAGAAAGTAGTTCCTGGAAGCTCATGTAGCAATCTAGTATTTAACGTTCTGAAGAACCTCTCTATTCTTGCTTTATCTTCCCCCCTGCCCGGGCGACCAAACTGCAAGTTGATTCCTAGCTGATAACAGGCATCCCTTAAGTCTTTTCCTATAAAATGCCTTGCATTATCAACATACAACGTCTCTGGAAGGCCATATGATAACCATTTCTGGTCAAAATTTTTATATACATCCTGCATGTATGTTTTGGGAACTATTGAGTGATATAAGCATTCTGAAGCAGTGTAATAACTGGGTGGAGTAAACCCAATATGAAAACCTAATGGATATGTGGTTACCAGATCTAATGCATATGTAAAATACAAACGCCCAATCGGTAACCTATCCTCCTCGTCGACAACAAAAAGGTCTGTGTCTGTATGGTCCATATAAGCTATCTCAAGTGGCCTTAAAAAATTGTGTTTGTAGCCAGTATAGACATCTTTATATTCTTTATCCGCCTCCTTTTTGCCATACCTGGATTTTGCCGTAAAATAAGGATCTATTAATAGAATTTTATTTCTGACAGTTCCGTAACAGGGCTTGTCTAAAATTGGCTCACCTTCACCGATGTTATTATTTTTTTCATCTATATAATCTTTAACATCATCAAATATGCTTTGAATAGATATTCTCTGCTCTGCGAGAAAACGCTTTGAAATTTTTTCTGAGATTATTCTGTCACTTAACTCACTTAACCTGGATTTTCCCTTTCCCCCTTTTTCGTCATGTGAGGGTATTAAGGTCCTTATATCCTGGCCGCCTTTTTCAAAAAAACTAAGCCACCTATAAATTGTAGATACAGAAATCCTCTTTCCCCGATAATATTTCAACTCCCCTTCGTGGTCTCCGGAAAAAACCTGAGAAATCCTGTGCTCTATGTCCTCTTTAGTTCTTGCTTTTTTTAAGAGAGGCTTTATAATTAAATACCTTTCTATAGCGATATTTTTGTATTTCTCATCTATCTTACTGAAATCACCATATTTATAACTTGAAACTAAAGATGAATCCTTATAAACCTTTGTGTTTTTCCCACATGTTTCGAACCTCAATGAGCCTAAAAAAAATTCAGAAACCATATCATCTATGGTAAATAGTTCCTCTCCTCCGAATGATAGATTAGAAACCAATACTTTACCTTTGCTAAGGCTCTGCTCAATTTTATAAACCTTCCCTGAAAGCTCAAAACGCTGCCCTGGGTTCATCTCTATCCTCAAAGCAAATGTCCCCCCCTACTATAATTGAATTAAAAGTTATTGGTTCTTCCATGTTTACCGACAGGTACTGTTTATAAATCAGATGATATAAAATCGGTATTATGTCATCCTTATTGCCCAATTTATCTTCAAGCAATTTACATAAAGAGACTATTGAAACCGGGCCATTATTTAAAAATGCATCCATGGCCTTGTGTATATGATAAAGGGACACCCTAACTCTGGAATATCTAAAGAGCATTTTGATATTCCGGAGCAAGTGTCCCTCTCTAATTTCCTGCTCAGTTATGAATATGAAATTAAGGTTTTCTTTTCTGCAGTACTCCGTTCCGATTATCTTTTGAATTTCTGCCTGGGGGGTGTTGACGTACTTTGATGACTTAACCTCAACCAGGTCAATTCTGTCTTTTCGTTTTACCCAAAAATCCGGTGTGTACCTGTACGTTGTGTCTCCTACCTGGCATAATATCCTGAGCGGTTGTTCTTTGTACCTTAGAACCTCCCGATCCCACTCAAGGAGATAGATGTAATCCCATTCAAGAGGCGATTCCCAGTCTATCATCCTGCCCATCTTTTCACTGGGGAACCTGCCAATTCTTTTTCTCCCGCCCTTGTTGGATATTACTCTGACCGGCAACAGACAACACCTCTGGATATTTAAATATACATATCCCACCATTAATGAATATTATTCAGAGATCTTTGGTGCCCTATAAAATTTTTCTCTAAGAAAGTCCTGATTTTCTTTCCTCTCTAGGACTTCTTTCGCTACAAAAAGGCTTCTTTTTATTGGTATAAGCTTTTTTGCCTTTACAAGCTGTGACAACCTGGCCCGGGAAATACCAAGTTCCGATAGGACTTCTTTTGTGGTCATAAGCTCTTGAGTTACTACTACTGCCAGTTGACTTCTGTCCATGCCCTACCTCTACAAGATTTTTATACTAACATTATCCAATTACCTCTTAATATTTGTCAATAGGTTTGTCGAAAAAAATTATATATCTAATAAATTAGTCGTAGTTTCATATCAAAAAAGGAGTGTATAATTAGCTAGGTTAGAGAACCATTAGAATCAATAAACCGAAGAAAGTTATTGTTGCCAATTAAAGATAGACATTTACATATAACGAATTAAAAGGTAGGACAAAACAGAGAAAGGTGCTCCGATGAGTGAACTTCGTGAAAGACTCCTTGATGCGCATCAATCGAAAAATTTTATACAATTTGAGAACCAGGGAGGAATAATAAAATGAATGATAGATTAAATGGCATGAGCATGGATATAGAACAGTCGAAGAGGGAGAAATTGCGCACCGTTTTCCCAGAATGCTTTACCGAGGGAAGATTAGATATTGACAAGCTGCTCTCTCTGTGCGGGGAGTATATCACAGACGATTTTGAAAAATACGAGTTTAAATGGAAAGGTAAAAGTGAATGCCTGCGTTTGGCGCAGAAGCGCAGCACGGCGACGCTTCGCCCCTGCCCGGAGGACAGCGTCAATTGGGGCAGTACGCAAAACCTCTACATTGAGGGCGACAATCTGGAAGTGCTGAAACTCCTGCAAAAATCCTACTACCGCAAGGTCAAGATGATTTATATAGACCCGCCGTATAACACAGGAAACGACTTTGTGTATGAGGACGATTTTGCCGACCCGTTGGCGCGGTATAGGGAAGTGACGCAGCAGACGACGAAAAGCAATCCCGAAACAATGGGACGCTTTCATACGAATTGGCTGAATATGATGTATCCACGTTTACGTCTTGCCGCTAACCTTTTGCGGGACGACGGTGTGATTTTTATTTCGATTGATGATAATGAGGTTGTTAATCTGCGCAAGCTCTGTGATGAAGTGTTCGGAGAAGAAAACTTTGTGGCCTGTCTTGTATACGACAAAAATAGAAAGAATGACGCAAAATATTTTTCGGTCGGTCACGAATATATGCTTGTCTATTTCAAGAACGCACAGACGATGAATGAGCGCGGTATTATTTTGCGAATGACGAAAGAGGGCATTGATGAAGTCAAAGCAGAATTTGAACGCCTCAAAAAACTGTATAACAATGATTGGGATAAGGTAAATGAGGGGCTAAAGGCGCTATATAGCTCATGGGAAGCAGACGACCCACGTAAATCATTAGCGCGTTTTACAAAAGTAGATAAAAAAGGCCCTTACCGTGATGACGGTAATATTAACTGGCCGGGCGGCGGTGGCCCGCGGTATGAGGTTATTCATCCCATAACGGGAAAACCGTGTAAAAAACCTATTAGTGGATGGAGATATCCAACGCCGGAACGACTACAAGAGGAAATCCAAAAAGGACATGTTGTTTTTGGGCCTGATGAAACTACTGTACCGCGTGTTCGTATGAATCTATTTGAAGCAGACAAAGAGGTCATGCGGAGCGTTCATTTCAGTTACGCACAAACCGCGTCAAAAGTTTTCAATGCAATTTTTAATAATAAGCGCGTATTTGAAAATCCAAAAAGTATTGACGATATAAAGGCGTTGGTTGAGTATGTAACTACTAAAAATGACGGCGATATAATCCTTGACTTCTTCAGCGGCAGCGCGACGACCGCGCATGCGGTCATGCAGCTAAACGCCGAGCACGGCGGTAACCGCCGCTTTATCCTTGTGCAGCTTCCCGAAGTGTGCGACGAAAAGAGCGAAGCATATAAAGCCGGCTACAAAAATATCTGCGAGCTTGGCAAAGAGCGCATACGCCGCGCTGGAAGCAAATTGCTTGAAACGGACGATGGACAAACAGCCAAAGATGGGGATAAGCCGCCGCTTGATATTGGCTTCAAGGTGTTCAAGCTGGACAGTTCCAATCTGAAGCTATGGGACGATACCCCTATCGAGGATAGGGACATTGACACGCTCTTTGCTCGAATGGACGGAATGATAAACAACTTGAAATCAGACCGGAGCGAAACGGATTTAGTCTATGAAATCCTGCTTAAAATGGGCTACCCTCTCACGGCGGGGTTTGCCGCACTTGATGTGGATGGGCTGTCCGTATACACCGTGGGCGAAAACAATTCTATGCTGATTTGCTTGCAGCCGGGCGTGACCGCCGGACATGTCGAGAAAATGGCGGCATATGCCTCGGAAAAAATCGTGCTTGCGGAAACTGCTCTTGCGGATAACTCCGCTATGGCAAACGCTCACTACCTTTTAGATAATAAGGGTATTGAACTGAAAATAGTGTAAAAGTGAACTTGGGGGACAGAGATATGAAGTACGTAAAATGCTTTTCTGATTTACCCAATAATGCTCTGTTATGTCCTACTTATGGCGGAAAACAAGATACAGGCGATGATATTGATGCTCAAATTGATGTTGTCGAGGAAAAGCTAAGCATAACAGGATGTTGTTTTTCCAAGAAAGAGCGTATCGATTGCCAGCAATGGATAAAAGAGTATGGCTATATGCAGCCGTTGAAATATCTATAAGACAGTATTTGAGATTTGACTGTGACGAGAACCCAATCAGCAATTCTGCGGATGAGGTTTTTAGGAAAATATTGGGCATTTGCTTTAATGGAAAAACGCCAGAGAAAAACCTTATCTTGACGATACTCAAAAAATGGTCAACTATTCTGCAAAGAAACTCTATCTTTCAGAATATCAAGAAAAAGAGTATAAAGATTACATCGGCAGAATTCTCTATTTATATAGCAAGCGAGATAATTATTCCGAACTCTATGAAGAATTGTTTTGGACACTTAAAAGAACCAACGACAAATGGGACTTCTTAGAGAGGCAAAAGAAATCGTTGATGATTTGGAGGGCAGCGAGAATTGAAGTTAAAGTTTAAACAACAACATTTTCAAACCGATGCGGTAAACGCAGTTTGCGCCCTCTTTGACGGCCAACAAAAAGAAACATCCATATTCAGCATGGAGCAAAACGGCGGGCAAATGAGCCTTTTGCAGAATGACTACGGCATAGGTAACGCCCTGCGTATCAGTAACGCGGAGCTACTCGCCAATATGCGCAAGGTGCAAAAGCGAAACAACCTGCCACAGACGGGCGGCCTTGCAGACAATCAGTTTTCGATAGAGATGGAAACGGGTACAGGCAAAACCTATGTCTATACCAAAACCATTTTTGAATTGAATAAGCTGTATGGATTCACAAAGTTTATCGTTGTTGTGCCGTCTATCGCCATTCGCGAAGGCGTATATAAATCCCTTGAAATCACGCGGGAGCATTTCGGAGCTATATACGACAACGCACCGTGCCGTTATTTCATCTACAACAGCTCGAAGCCGTCCGATGTGAGGGAGTTTGCCACCAGCGCAAACATTGAAATTATGATTATCAATATCGATGCTTTCCGCAAGGCTGAAAATATTATTAACCAGCCGCGGGAAAGGCTGAATGGTGAGGCAGCAATCCGCTACATACAGGACACAAACCCGATTGTCATTATCGACGAGCCGCAGAGTGTGGACAACACCCAAAAGGCGAAAGATGCTATCACATCTCTAAATCCTCTTTACGTATTCCGTTATTCCGCGACCCACCGCGAGAAAGTCAATTTGCTCTACCGCTTAACGCCTGTGGACGCTTACCAAACGGGGCTCGTTAAACAGATATGCGTATCCTCAAATCAAATAGCTGGCGGCTTCAACCGCCCGTATATTCGCCTGCTCTCCGTTTCCAATGAAAACGGCTTCCGTGCGCGGGTGGAGCTTGATATAAAAGGGAAAGACGGCAAGGTAAGCCGAAAAACCGCCACAGTCAAACCGGGCTTGGACTTATTCAAGCTGTCCGGCGAGCGCGAGCTATATGAGGGCTACGCCGTGGCAGGTATCGACTGTACGCCCGGCATGGAGCAGATCGAGTTTTCAAATACCGAAATTGTGCGGTTGGGGCAGGCAATCGGGGATATTGACGAGAACATCATCAAACGGGCGCAGATACGCCGGACAATCGAGGCGCATTTGGATAAGGAATTGCGCTATACGGAGAAAGGCATCAAAGTCCTCTCCCTGTTCTTCATTGACCGCGTGGAGAAATACCGCATCGAGGACGGCGGCAAGGGCATATATGCGCAGATGTTTGAGGAGCTATATACCGAGCTTATGAGCCTGCCGAAGTATGCACCGTTGCGGGAATGCTTTCCCGCTGATGTTTCTTCCGTACATGACGGCTACTTTTCGCAGGACAAAAAAGGCAATTACAAGAACACCAAGGGCGACACGCAGGACGATTACAACACCTACAACACGATTATGAAGGACAAAGAATGGCTTTTGTCTTTTGATTGCCCCTTGCGCTTCATTTTCTCCCATTCCGCGCTGAAAGAGGGGTGGGACAATCCAAATGTCTTTCAGGTCTGTACGCTTATCGACCAAAAGTCCACCTTGACCGCCCGCCAAAAAGTAGGGCGCGGTTTGCGTCTGTGTGTAGACCAAAGCGGCGAGCGTATTGAGGACAGGAATATCAATGTGCTGCACATTATGGCAAACGAGAGCTTTGCGGAATTTGCCGATACGCTGCAAAAGGAAATCGAGGACGAAACGGGTGTCAAGTTTGGCATCTTGCAGCTTGATTTGTTCAGCGGGTTAACCTATACCGAAAAAGTCACCGAGGAAAATCCGCTGACCGAACAGCAAGCCGAAATACTGCTAAACCACCTTGCAGGGGTAGGCTTCATTAAGACCGACGCACCCGCGCCGGAGGTGTCGGAACTTCCAAAAGAGCTTGAAGAGGCAAAAGAACAGGCAGTTGAGATTATCGCCAAGGAGGGCGGCATATCCCCTGCCGCTTTAACTTCTCTGACCCGCCCGGTGACGGTAACGGTGGAAAAGACCGTTACCTATGACGACGCGCAGGAGCTTTTGACCCATTTTGAGCAGAGAGGATACATCACTAAATCCGGCATAATCAAGGACAGCATGAAGACTGCAATCCAAGCCGGAACGCTGGATTTGCCGCAGAAATTTGAGGGAGCGCGGGAACGGCTTGAAAGCGTGATACGCAAAGCCGACACAAAGCCTCCTATTCGCGACGCTTCACGGGATGTTACGGTACGGCTGAAAAAGGAAGTTACCGCTTCACCGGAGTTTTTGGAGCTATGGGATAAAATTAAGCAAAAGACTGTTTACCGTGTTCAGATTGACGAAGCCGAGCTTGTGCGCTGCAGCGTGGAGGCGTTGCAAAATATGCAGTCCATTCCCAAAGCACGGATTGTAACACAGACCGCCGACATCAACATAGAAGTGGCGGGCGTGACCCATATCGAGCGAGGCATACGCACGGCGGATATACAGGACAGTTATTCGTCCCTGCCAAATATTCTTGCCCAAATAGGCCAGCAGACATTGACGAAACGCGCTTCTGTATACGAGATATTAACGCAAAGCGGGCGACTGCGAGACTTTTTGAATAATCCGCAGATGTTTTTGGAAAATGCGATAGAGTTGATAAGGGATGTTCGTCATTCTCTTGCCATTGACGGTATTCGCTACATGAAGCTGTACGGTGAGGAGTACTACATACAAGAGATTTTTGACAGCGCGGAGCTTATCGCAAACCTTGACCGCAACGCTGTCCCGGTAGACCATAGCGTCTATGATTATATCGTCTGTGACAGCGGTACAATAGAAAAACCCTTTGCCCTTGCGCTGGACGACGACCCAGATGTGAAGATGTTTTTTAAATTGCCGTCCCGTTTCAAGGTGGATACGCCCATTGGAACATATAACCCGGACTGGGCGGTGTATGTGGAGATAGGCGGCGTGAAAAAGCTGTACTTCATCTTGGAAACCAAGGGCAGCACAAACCAGCTTGATTTGCGCGGGCGAGAGGATATGAAAATCCGTTGCGGCAAAGCGCATTTCAAAGCACTTGACAATGGCATAGAGCTTCATGTTGCGTCCGACTGGAAAGATTTTAAGGTACGCAATATTTAAAGCGCGTTTATAGCAAAAACGCAAAAGCTATCAAGGGTCAAGATGAACGGCTAACGCCGCCCTTGACAGCTTATTGTGTTTTTGCTGTTTAGCAGACAAGAGGGCGAAAGCAGAAATCAGCTTTCGCCCTCGGTGATATTATGGGATTGTTATCACTATTTAGAGGTAAAAAAACGCTGTAACCAAGCGGCTTAATATAATCACCCGGAACGGTGTAGAATTATTTCCACCCCCTTACATCTGAGTGCGTAAGAAGGGTTCATTATTAAATTCACTGGAGGTCTACAATGGGTGGTTGGGCATGTTCTCACTGCCCTATGTGGCAGCTGCGATTTAATATGTAAATGTAGTTTGATTGAACAAATATGCCGAGTTTGTTATGAAGAAGGGTTTAATCCGATAATATGCTGTCCTAATGAGGAATGGCTGATAAAAAGACTGTGTTGATATTCTGACACAGCATATGACCTCACAGAAATCGCAAATACCCTCAAACATTCTCCTGGACTTGCAGGTTCTCAGTACGATCTGGAGTATCTTCGAAAACAATATGTCGAGGTTGTTAGACGAACTAGCTTTATCTTTCAAGTATAATTGAAAAGGCCAAAATCACTCGGTGTACCGAATCGAGTGAGGTGCTTTTTTCATAACTTCAAAACATCCACTGACAAGCTACGTGAAAACAGCTGACAGGTGACGTGAGAACTGACAAGAAAACCATTCTTATTTTTTAATAAAACCATTCTCATCTTTTAATGATCTATTCTCATTATTTAATGAAACCAACAGTTAATTAAGTAACCCGGTACCGAAAAACCCTTGACTTCATTCGTTAACATGTTTACAATCATGTTAATATATTAACAATACATTCTTCTCTATTGTTGAAGGGTGGATTACTTATATGAGCGTTCTTAACAATCCACTGGAAATATTTAAGCTGCTCCCCAAAACAAACTGCAGGCAGTGTCAGGTGCCGACATGCCTGTCCTTTGCCGCTGCAGTTATAAAGGGCGAACGGCGGCTGGGTGACTGCCCCAGTCTGGACAGCAGTACAATTGAGCATTTTGAAGGAAGAATCGAGAAGCGGGCAACACGTGAGCAGCAGCTGGAGCAGGCTCTTGACCAGCTAAAAAAAGAAATCGGCACAGTTGATTTTTCATCATCGGCCCCAAGGCTGGGCGCTCTGTTCTCCAACGGAAAACTGATAGTCAGGTGCCTGGGAAGAAACTATACAGTTGATGCGAATGGAAATATAACATCGGAGTGCCACACCAATTCATGGGTGACCTTTCCCCTGCTTGCCTATGTCATATACTGTTCAGGTCACAGCTTTTTGGGAAAATGGGTGCCTTTCAGGAACCTTAAAAACGGATTGACCTTCAGCCCACTATATGAGCAAAGATGTGAAAAGCCTTTGAAGAAAATAGCAGATTCCGATGTGGACCTTTTTGAAAATATTTTACATATTCTTGGCGGAAGGCCTGCAGAAGAAGATTTCTCGTCTGACATATCTCTCATTTTATATCCCCTGCCCAAGGTTCCTATTCTCATATGCTATAAAGAGCAGGATGACGACCTCGAATCGCAGCTTAATATTTTCTATGACCTGTCAACAGAAAAAAATCTCAATATTGAATCAGTATATATGCTCATGGCCGGAATTACGGGGATGCTTGAAAAGATGGCTGTTCGGCACGGGGGTGGTGAACATAGGAAAAGCCACTGACAACAATGACCGTTACCTGTCAATAAGAACGGTAATAGAGCTGGGTGAGGCCTTCCAGTCACTAGAGGATGCCGTGTCCACCCACCTGGCCCGGTTCGGGCTGTCCTGGCCCAAGTTCAGGGCACTGGTGGAATTACACATGGCTGGAGACCGGGGTCTTAACCAGTCGGACCTGGGAAAAAAGCTCAAGGTCTCCCGCGCTAACGTAACCGGCCTCATAGAGCGCATGGAAAAGGACGGGCTGGTAATAAGAAACGATGACCCCTCGGACAAAAGGGCTTTCCGTGTATCCCTTACCGAAAGGTCCGAAAGGCTTATTAACTCCTTCCTCCCCATTCACAACCAGTTCATCCACAGTTTAGTGTCAGTGCTGGAAAAGGATGAAAAGGAAACACTTATTAGTCTGCTTCAAAAGCTTAAAAAGGGAATTGATGAAACATAACCAATGGAGGTAGAGAAAAATGATATGTGACCGCTGCAAGGAAACAATACCCGAGGGCGACGATGTATTCGACCACTATGGGAAAAAGCTTTGCGAGGACTGCTACATAGGGGCCGTTCAGCCCCCCAGGTCCTGTGACCCCACTGCGGTTCACAGCGCCAAGACCACCAGGGAAATGCTGGGCCAGTCAGGAACCGACGGTCTCACCCCCCTCCAGAAGAGAATATATGAGCTTATTTGTGAAAAGGGAAAAATTTTGCGGGAGGAGCTTATGGCAAGCTTTGAGCTGCCCCAGTGGGAAATGGAGAAGCAGTTTGCCGTTCTGCGCCACTGTGAGCTTATCCGGGCATCCAAGGAAGAGGATGGGAAAATTTATATAACTACGATGTAAACTGCTACTTCATAAAAAAAATTGGTCGTAATCCAGACCTTATGCATCAATACAGGCGCCACAGAGGAAGAAAAAACTTTTGAGCCGTTAATGCACGTCCTGATAAACCACAGAGAACACAGAGTACACAGAGGTTTTAAGCCTTGCTTGAATGCCTACTTAGGTTTTTCAATAAAGTAGAGTTGAATGACCGAACTTATTAAATTATTAAACATCAGCTTTCGACACCTGGGAGTAGTGCCTGAGCTAATTCTCTGTGTTCTCTGTGTCCTCTGTGGTTTAATAAACATGAATACCAGTATTTTAAATCAGAAACGGGGTTTAAAGTTGAAGATTTTCACCAGATCAAAGCACGTAACCTGTGATAAAACCGGGGACAATACCCTGGAAACAAGATCCTGCCTGGTTGACACAATGCATGAAATAGAGGTTTTTATCACTATAGACATAGAAAAAAGGGAAATAACCTCGGCAAGGGCTGAATTCTTAAGAGCTCCCTACATTTTCTGCTCCGGTGCCTCGGAAAACACTAAAAATCTTTCCGGCCTCAAAATAGATGATGATAAAATAGGCAATAAAATAAGGGCTGCTGTGGGAGGCCCGGGGGGGTGCTTCCACATCGTTGACCTTACACTGGATGCCGTTAAGGCCATTAAGCAAAGCTTATATTCCTTTATAACGGGCAGCCTGGAGAAAAGGCTGCGCACCTTTGACAACTTCCTGCACGACACCTGTTTTGCCCACAGCCACACGGTGGAGGAAAAAATAAAGGTGCATTTATCTCCAAATATAATTATTGACCTGAAAAAAAACCTTTGCACCGGGGAAGAATAAACCAGGGTGATAAAATGGGAGAACGTGAAGTTCACGACATTTGTATTGTGGGAAGCGGGCCGGCCGGGCTTTCAGCGGCGGTAAACGCATGGGTGCGAAGGAAAAAGGTGCTTATTTTCAGCGGAACATCCGACCGGTCAAAGGTCAATCTTTCCCCAAGGGTTGATAATTACCTTGGGTTTCCCGGTATAAACGGAAATGATCTCTACGAAAAATTCTGGAGGCATGTCGAGGAGTTTAAAATACCTGTCATCAGGCATAAGGTACAGACAATAAGCCCCCTGGACAGCCTTTTCATGCTGCAGGCCCGGGACAACAACATTTACGAGGGCAAATCTGTTATCATAACCACAGGTGTGGCAGTTCAAAAGCTTCTGAAGGGCGAGGAAGAATTCGTCGGAAAGGGTGTAAGCTACTGCGCCACCTGTGACGGGCCATTATTTCAGGACAAAACCGTAACGGTGGTTGACTACACCGGGGAAGGAATTGAAGAGGCCCGCTTCCTTGGAGATTTTTGCAAGAAAATAAATTATATCAGCATGACGAAGTCAGCGCCGGCTTTTAAAAAGGACAACATAGAGCTGATTACCGGGGACCAGCCCGTTGAAATAACCGGGAAAGATAGTGTGGAAACCCTTAAAACCAAAAGCCGGGAACTTCAAACCGACGGAATTTTCATATTCCGGGAAACATACCCTCCGGGGGAATTGGTGCCCGGTCTCGAAATTGAGGGTGGCTCCATAAAGGTAAACAGGAAAATGGAAACCAACATTACCGGCCTCTACGCCGCAGGAGACTGCGCCGGAAAGCCTTACCAGGTGGCAAAATCGGTGGGCGAGGGGCAGACAGCAGCCCTTAATGCCGTTGCCTACCTGGATTCCCATGAGATTGCTGCCCCTTGATTTAAAAACAAAGAGGTATATAATATTGAGGGGACACTTTTTATATCACAAATATACCCTATGGGGTATATTTGTGATATACTACTATAAAAAAGCTACACTTGCTATAAGGAGATGCTAAAGTGCAGTTAACTGAGCAGGAAAAGAAAGAAGCCATTGATAAAAGCAGGGTAATACTGTCCGGACACGGCTCCTCCAGGGAGTCACTGATACCTGTGCTGCAGGAAATACAAGCCTCCCTGGGCTATGTGCCCCCGGACGCCATGCAGGAGGTAGCCCGTCATTTCAATATTCCTGCGGTAGACGTATACGGGGTTGTCACTTTTTACAACCAGTTCCGGCTTACCCCTCCCGGTAAGCACCAGATTAAGATCTGCATGGGAACGGCCTGCCATATGAAGGGTGCAGGTATTATTATGGAGTCCTGGGAGAGGGTTTTAAAAATAAAGGTGGGTGAAACCACGGATGACAGGGAATTCAGCCTGGAGAGGGTGGCCTGTGTGGGATGCTGCACGCTTGCGCCGGTGGCCGTGATGGATGAGACCGTCCAGGGTAAAATGACCCCCACCAGGGTTGATGGACTTTATTTTTCCCACCAGCTTGCCAATCAGCAGAAAAAAGAAGGTGAAAAGAATTGAGCGCCAGCAACACCGCTTTTCTAACACTGGAAAAATTAAAGGCAGAGGCTTTAGAAAATTGGGATTTAATGAAGGGAAAAGCCCTTATTCTGGTGGGGGCAGCCACCTGCGGCCGTGCTGTGGGGGCCCTTGAAATAGCAAAAATATTCCGCGATGAGATAGAAAGGCTTCAGTTAGATGCGGCAGTGGTGGAAGCGGGCTGCATGGGACACTGCTATGCAGAGCCTATGGCTGTAATATACAAGCCCGGAGAGCCCGGGATTTGTTACGGGAACATTAGCGAGGGGATGGCAGCCAGGCTTATACAGGACTACCTGGTGGATGGTGATCCCTGTGCGGAGTTCGCCCTTGCCGCCACTGAGCTGCACGAGATAATCCCCACCTTTTTGGACTACCCCAGGGGTATAGTGGAGCAGAAAACAATTATGGAAAACTGCGGCTTCATTGACCCGGAAAATATGGACCATTACCTTGCCCTGGGCGGATACCGGGGACTTGCAGCAGCGCTTGACCGGGAGCCCTTACAGGCGGCCGGCGAGATAAAAGCCTCCGGCCTTAGGGGCAGAGGAGGGGCGGGATTCCCCACCGGGCTCAAGTGGGAAATATGCAGGAATTCCAAGGATGGTACAAGGTATGTAATATGTAACGCGGACGAGGGAGATCCCGGGGCTTTTATGGATCGCACCATTCTCGAGTCAAACCCCCACCTCGTCATTGAGGGTCTTTCCATAGCAGCTTACGCCGTAGGAGCCCGTAAGGCATACTTTTATATTCGGGCAGAATACCCCCTGGCGGTAGAAAGAATAAAGAAGGCCCTTGAGCAGGCCAAAAATTACGGAATACTGGGAGAATCGGTGCTGGGAACTGAGTTTTGCCTTGATATAGAAGTTTTTCAGGGGTCTGGCGCCTTTGTGTGCGGTGAGGAAACTGCACTTATAGCCTCCATGGAGGGAGAGCCGGGACTGCCAAGACACCGTCCCCCCTTCCCCGCCGAAGCCGGGCTGTTTGGAAAGCCCACGGTGATAGACAATGTTAAGACCCTGGCTTATGTGCCCTATGTGATGATAAACGGCGCTGACTGGTTTAAGGGCACCGGGACCGAGAAAAGCCCCGGGACCGCCATATTTGCACTGGCGGGAAAGGTAATAAACACAGGCATTGCCGAAGTACCCATGGGAACCGCTTTAAGCCAGGTAATTTATGATGTTGGTGGAGGAATTGCCGGTAACAAGCAATTTAAAGCGGTCCAGATAGGCGGTCCCTCGGGGGGCTGCCTGCCGGAGGAAACCCTGGAGACCCCGGTGGACTTTGACTCGCTTATAAAGGGCGGGGCCATGATGGGGTCCGGCGGAATGGTTGTACTGGACGAAGATGACTGCATGGTGGAGATTGCCCGCTTCTTCCTGGACTTCACCCAGAAGGAGTCCTGCGGCAAGTGCACCTTCTGCAGGCTGGGAACAAAACACATGCTCTCTATTCTGGAGCGTATCACAAAGGGGCAGGGTAAGCCCGAAGACATAGCCCTCTTGCAGGAATTGGCTGAGGACGTAAAGGCGGGCTCACTGTGCAACCTGGGAAAAACAGCACCCAACCCTGTCTCAAGCACACTGAAGTATTTCCTTCATGAATATGAGGCCCATATAAACGAAAAGCGCTGCCCCTCCCTGATGTGCAAGGATCTGATCGCCTATTACATCCTGCCGCATAAATGCGAGCGATCCTGCGACGCCTGCGTGGGAAGCTGTCCGGTAGAGGCCATATATAACAATGAAGACCGTATAAAGGTAATTGACCAGGTAAAGTGCGTAAAGTGCGACAGCTGCCTGGTGGCCTGCCCGCCCCAGTACAAAGCGGTCATTAAGGTTTCTCCTCCCGGGGAAGTGGACCGGCTGCAGAAGGGGGTAAAATGATGAGCGAAAAGATTAAACTTACTATAGACGGCAGGGAAATAGAAACTCTGCCCGGGCAGAAAATACTGTGGGCGGCTCTTGACAACGGAATTTTTATTCCGCACCTTTGCGCGAGCCCCGAAGACCACACCCCTTTCGCATCCTGCCGGCTGTGCTTTGTGGAAATAGAGGGTCAGAAAAACCCCGCCCCCTCCTGCGCCCACACAGTGGCAAACGGAATGGTTGTAACAACCCGGAGTGAAAGAATTGACCGCCTTGTAGGCACGGGATTTGAAATGATAATGTCCAATCATAGGACAGAATGTAAATCCTGCCCCCGCAACAGGAATTGCGCGCTGCAAAAAATTGCAAAGGAAAGAGGGCTTAAATTAAAGCCTCCCAGGCTTGAAAAGCTTGACCTTGGCCTTGCTGTAGACAATAGTGCGGAAAAGGTAATACACGATCCCAATAAGTGCGTGCTTTGCGGACTATGTGTAAAGGCATGCAGGAAACAGGGGTCCGGAATCCTGGGATTTGCCAGGCGGGGGTTTGACCGGGTGATAACCACCTTTAATGGATTACCCCTGGGAGACAGCGGCTGCTCAAACTGCGGCGCCTGCGCCAATGCCTGCCCTGTCGGGGCATTCACTATGAAATAAATGCCCTTGCGAGCGTTACCCTGTATTCACGGGTCGGGGATGGGGAATTGGGAATAGCTGCAGTCTTCTACAGATCTGCAGCTTTATTTTAATTTTAGACATCATTTATTGGTACATATTGGTAATATATCGCCTAATACACAAAATAATATAAATATTTTGAAAAAAGCAATTGAATAATTTCCAATATTTTTTTATAATGGTGTTATAAAAAATAGAAACAGGGCAAACCCGGTGAAAACCGGGGACGCAAAGCCATGGGTCTAAGGCTTTAGCTAGGACTGCCAGGTTGCCTGAGTATATTTTAACCTATTACGCCTTCTACCCATGTTGATAAGGGCGTTTTTTGTTTATTCAGCTAAAGAGGATGATTGGGATAAGTATATATAAAATACCATTTAACGTCAAAATATGTTTATTTACGGCAATTATCGACCTGATAGGAGAAAAAACCTTTTTTCAAAAGCGAGATACCGGTAAAATTATGTAACAGCAAAAAAGCCTTCGGGGGTGACGTTTCATGACCATGCCTGCACTTTTGGTTCGTATTGAAAGAATGAGAAGGCGCCTGCAGTATCTTGACAACCCTGAAAAAAGGCTTAAACTCAGCCAGGAACTGGACAAGCTGTTAAACAAGTACTATCGGCTGAGAGCCACGGAAAGCACTGTATTGTGACAAATAATATTAAAAAATGACCTTTCAAAGGTCATTTTTTTTATACTTATATCCAGCTGCATATTAAAAGCTCGCCCACGGGACCTCTTCTATCCCCTTTTGAATTAATCGACCGGTTTGCTGTCAGTGAGATTATACCCCTCCGGTACCCATCATACAGATCCCTTATAAAAGGAGTGTCACTGTTGCTCAACATCACAAGGCAACCTCTTTGAGCAAGCTTATGAAAAGTTCCGGCAAGTCGTTCCTGCTCCTTCGGACCAAAGGACCGGTCTGTAAAATCAGTGAAATTAGCGGTGCGGCTGACAGGAAAATATGGTGGGTCAAAATATATAAAATCCCCGGTCTGTGCATTTTCAAGGACCACTTCAAAGTCACCCCTGAAAATCCTCGCCCCCTGCAACGCCCTGCTTGCGGCCATAAGCAAATCCGGATCTAAAAAATTTGGGTGTTTGTATTTTCCAAAAGGGACGTTAAACTCTCCTTTTTTATTCACCCTGTAAAGCCCATTGAAACAGGTTTTATTAAGATAAATCAGCCTTGAGGCCCTTTCAACATCACTTAGCCTTTTTGTATCGGCTGCCCTGACGCTGTAGTAATAGTCCTCTTCATTTCTATGCCTTGCCAGGTCCTCAATTAATTGGTCAACCTTATTTTGGATTATGCTGTACATATTGATAAGTTCTTCATTGAAATCCGAGAGAAAGGAAACCGGGGGAGCCAGGTCAAAGAAAACCGCGCCACCACCCAAAAAGGGCTCGTGGTAGGCTGAATATTTGGCCGGGAAATATTCCCTATACCTGGATAACAATTGCCGCTTGCCTCCGGCCCACTTGATTACGGGCTTCATAACAACTTCACCTCACAACTCATAGGAAAGGGGACACACCTGCTGAAGTAAAATATTTTATATTAAGACAGGAATGTCCCCAATAATGAAGATTATTGTTTATTATTTACGGCTCTGCAGTATTTTCTCCGCCTTCTTGAGAGCGTCCCTGTTCCCTGCAATGTTTATAAACCAGTGCACTCCGGACTTTAATAGCTGGTCGTCGTCTTTCAAAGACGTTAAAAAGGCTTCCCTGTTAATATCCGCCTCATTTATCAGGAACTTGTTTTTTGAAATATACTCCTTAAATGTGTCGGTATCATAGCAAACCATTCTAAAAAGGTGTGTAATCGCCTTATCCAGTGACTCTTCCCCGGTAAACCTCAACAAAAGGGGAATGCTTTTAAAATAATATTCTGCAGCATCATATAGGTCCATATTCTGTGAACTCATCCATTCCTTTACCGTCCACTCTTTCACCTCGTTGAGGCCGAGGCATTTTGCGCGGTCAAAGGCCATTTTGTATGTGCCCGGGCCTGCTATGTCAACAGGGGCCATGCGACAGGACCAGGGCCTTACCTCGTACAGCGAACAGCCGTTAGGGGTCACAAAGGGACAATTAAGTTTGTCCTCTTCATTCATTTTAAGATATATCACCGGAAGCATGACTTCCGGCGGGCCTATTTCATTTGTATATTTATTTAAGAACTCTGTTGATGAGAGCCCCAGTCTTTTTTTAATGCGCAGAACATCATAAGGAGTGAGAAATATATTTATATCCCTGCAGCACTGCCCGAAACAGGGCAAGTCCCTGTGACAGTCAAACCTGAATTTTGTATCCGCACTAAATAACTCATTTTCCAATTGAGTGTTCTCCCTTTTGATATCCATACCGGCCCAATTCCTTTCTAAAAAAACAAAGTTTATTTTATCTCTCCATCTATCCCTGTATAGCACTACCTGATTTCTACAGGATACCCTTAAAAACCTCCCCCCTAACCGTATATTCTCCTTTTCCGCAAACATAATATAAAAAATTCTTTCAGGAGAGGGAAATGTACCGTTAAAAACCCTGCTCCGAAGAGCAGGGCGGGTCAAGGAAGTAATTTTGGATTTTGATATTTAGAATAGGCCTTTCTTATCATCATCGAGGACACCTTTAAAAAACGGGACGGCTGTCTGAACGTCTTCACCGCTGCCCTGGCCAGATTAGCCGGCATTAAGAAAGATCTAAGCGGCATATTTTTCAAGAGATCAGCAGTGGTTAGCGGTCCTATAAACCGACGCCGGAAAACTTCCATCTTTTTTGCAAAGATTTCGTCCGGAATTGAAGACAGGTTCAGGTGCCTGATATGCCTTTGGATTTCTACCTTGGACCAGTCACAGCCGGCCTGGCCGTAGTGCAGTGGAAGTTTGCCTTCATTTACGAGCTGTTCATAAAGGGCTGTCCCCGGGTAGGCCTCCAGCTGGTACGCGCCAATAGCGTCGGGTCTGATTTCTTCAATAAAGCGGAAGCTCTGGTCGAGATCTTCCTCAGTTTCGCCGGGATAACCGAAAATCATGTTGGCGAAGACCCTTATGCCGCACTGCCTGGTTAGTTCGGCTATCCTTACCCCTGTATCCACTGATGCTTTTTTGCCCATGGCATCCAGGATTTTCTGCGACCCGGACTCAAACCCGTATTCAATCTGCCTGCAGCCCGCTTCTTTCATCAGGGTAAGGAATTCCCGATCCATGCTGGTAGCCCTGGCCTGGACTGACCATACGAACTTCTTGTTAAATTTTAATTTAATCATCAGCCTGCAGATCTCTTCCGCCCGCTTGCGGTTGTACTCGAACATGCTGTCTATAAAATATAAACCCTCAAACCTGTAGTTGGATAAAAGGTGTTCTATTTCCGAAATCACATAGTCGGGAGAGTGCCACCTCATTCCTATTTTCTGGCGGGATTCGGCACAATAGGAGCAAGAAAAAGGGCATCCCCTAGACGATACTATGGTAGTGGTCCTCAGGGTAAGGTTGGGAATTACGGCGGAGGTGCGGGAGGTATGAAAATCCATGTTCAGCAGGTGGCGGGCGGGGTACGGGAGAAAGTCCAGATCTTTTTTAAAAACCCGCCTTTCTGTACGGACCGGCCCATTCTCCGTTTGGTGGGCAATTCCCTTCACCCGGCCGGGACTTACACCGGAGCAAAGATCGGCCATAGCCTCCTCTCCGTCACCGATGACCGCCACATCCAGGTAAGGGGCTTGCCGCAGGGTCTCTTCAGGCAGTGCGGAAACATGGGGGCCACCGCAGACAAAAAGCGCCCCGGGAACAACCCTGCGCAATATTTTTGCGCTGTTTAACAAGTCACCAATTGTTGCCGAGGTAGCAGTAAATCCTATTACATGGGGCTTAAATTCTTTAGCCAGCCTTTTCATTTTCTCATTTACCCGGTCTATGTTGAACCGGTTTCTGATGAATTCCACTTCTCTCTGATTGATCTTAACCTGATGGCCTTTTTCCAGCAGGAACCCGGCCAGGTAGGCCAGGCTCAGCGATGTCAACAAAGGTCTGGTTCCTTTTTGCCAGGGATCAAGTGTATTGATTAATAGACAGCGCATATTTTCACTCCTAAGAGGCGAAATTATTCATTTTTAATGGCCGGCCTGCCGCCTGCTGTGTGCCGGGCATCAATCGGTTTCTCCACAACGGCCTTTCGGAACCAGTTAATCAGCTGAAAAGTTTTGTGTCCCCACTGCCAGACCCGGTAGGACAACGGATGGAAAACCAGGTCATGCTCTCCTATAAACTCCACCTCCCCGCCTCCGAAACGGCTCTTGAACATTTTCAGGCCCGCCAGCGGGTGGTCCTGGCCGACCTGGGGAGCTATTCCCCCCAGGTCATAAAAGTTATACCCCTGACTGGAAGCCCAGGATATGAGCTCCCAGGTCAAAAGGTATGACGCCCCGTTGTTCCTATTAAGATGGGAATTTCCGGCGTAGATGTCCCAGACGCCCCGTCCAAAGCCGACAGCGAGGGCAGTGGCCACGGGTGTCCGGTCCTGAAAGGCCAGTAACATTCTGAGGCAGGAAGAGAAAGACAGCATATTCCATAAGTCTATATAATATTTAGGGCTCCGCAGCAAAAAGTTATTGCGTTTTGCCGTTTCACTTAAAAGATTATAAAAAGCGGGAATATCCTTTTTAGTGCCATCCTGAACTGTAATCCCGGCAGCCCGTGCCTTGTTAACCTGGCGCCTGGCACCTTTTTTCAGGCTCAGCCACTGATCTTCCGGGCTGCCTGCCAGGGGTATACGCCACACCCACCTGGGCTGAGTGCCTCCAAAGGGACTGGCTGAAGGGACAGGCTTCAACCTGCTGTCGGACAGGATGGTATTTTGTTCAAAAGTACCGGGAAGCTCCGGATCCAGTCTCCAAAAAGCGGCTTTCTCCCGCCGCGCTAAAGGATCCACTCCCCGGCAAAAAAGGGAGAGTAGATGTGGCTTGTTATAATCCAGAGCTGGGCCCCGGGGGGAATAAAAAAAAGGTATGCCGGCAGTGGTCCGCTTAAGGATAGTGGCTGCGCCTACAATGCTGTTTCTTGCCTCCAACAGCAGGCGGATGGGCTGCCAACCGTAGATTCTCTTTAATTCTCCCCACTCATAGCTTTGAAAAACGCTTCCGGTGTCGGAAAGCCGGATAAAATCATTAAAGCTCTGCTTTTCCCTGAAGGATATCTGGCGTAGCCAGTAATACCGGTTATTATAACGCAGCTTGTACTGGAAACTTTGAGCCATGTCGTTCACCTCACTTCTACATCTTGTGATTTTACAGGCTCAGATCTACACCGGGTCGGTAATGTTCGCTTAAAACAGGCAAACCTTTAAAAAAGGGGATTGGTAAAGGCACCAGGCTTTATGTATCACCGGATATGGTGACATCGGGCCGGCTTGTTCGATAGATCGGCTTTATGCTTTGCGGTAGGGGGAGGCTTGACGTTTCTTTAAAGCGAGAGATATTCTGCATTAGCCAGGAGTATTCTTTCCTGCTGCATGTTAATCGATAATAAAGCTGGTGCGCCCGGTCAGGAATCGAACCTGCAACTGCCAGCTTAGATGCTGGTGCTCTATCCACTAAGCTACGGGCGCAAGTAACCACATTTCTTTCATTATATGCAGTAAAAGGCGGGGGCGTGTTTGTTAATCAGAGAAAGGAGACCTGTTAAGTGGCAAGTATCTGTTTTATCACCACCCGATCATCAAATGGAATAACCTGATTATTAATAACTTGTTCGTTTTCATGCCCCTTCCCTGCAATTATTACAATATCTCCGGGGCGGGCTATCTCCAGGGAATGCCTGATGGCTTCGTAACGGTCCAGGATAATCCGGTACCGAGAAGGGCTTATGCCCCCCTGGATCAAACCCTGTTCTATGTCCCTGACGATATCCTCGGGGTCTTCCCTATAGACATTATCAGTGGATATGATGCAGTAGTCGGCATGCCTGGCAGCAATGATTCCCATCAGGCTGCGCTTACCCTGGTCTTTGCCTCCCTCGCAGCCGAAGACAACTATTTTTTTGTGCGTTGAATTGGGGTAAGGGATTCCAGTCAAAATGTTAAAAAGCCCACTGGGGTTGTGTGCAAAGTCCACCATGACATTAAAGTTTTGATCGCAGTTAATAAACTCACAGCGGCCGGGGATACCTTCAAAATCGGACAGGGCCTGTTTTATGATGTCCAGGTCAATGCCGAAACACAGCCCTACCGCGATAGCTGCCAGCGCATTGGATATGTTGAATAAACCGGGTAACGCCAGTTTAATTGTAAAGGGTCTGTCATCAACCTTTACTTCGACAACCGAACTGTTGATATCAAGCATATAGCCCACTGCCCTGACCCGGGCACTAGGATTAAAGCCATAACTATATATTTTTGCCGCTTCAGTTGCTTTTATAATGTAACTGCTGTACTGGTCATCGGTATTTATAACGGCGCAGCGATGCATGAGCGGCTTGCTGCCCCAACTGCACTGGTTTGCAAAAAGCCTGGTCTTTGCTTTGAGGTAATTTTGAAAATTGTGGTGAAAATCGAAATGATCCCTGGCTATATTGGAAAACACCACTACGTCAAAGTCGCAGCCGGTTACCCGGTGCTGGTCCAGAGCATGGGATGAAACCTCCATAACAGCGAATTCCACTTTGTTTACCAGCATTTGCCGAAACAGGTAACCTAGTTCCGGCGAATCGGGGGTGGTAAGCCTGGCCGGCATAATATTCTTATTAATTTTGTACTTAATGGTACCAATCAGCCCGGTATTAAATCCGGCTGCCCTTAAAATTGCTTCTGTCATGTATGAGATAGTAGTTTTTCCATTGGTTCCGGTAATGCCAACTAATTTCAATTTGGATGAGGGATATCCAAAAAATTTATGACTTGCCAGGGCCTGGGCTAAACGTGAATTTGTTACAACTATCTGTGAAACGGGAAGATCCAGTTTCCGTTCGGTAATAACGGCCACTGCTCCCCTTTTCACAGCTTCATTAGCATAAAGGTGGCCATCTCCCCGGTAGCCGGAGATACAAATAAATAACGCGTTTGGTTTTACATCATTCGAGTTATTGGTAATATTGGAAATCTCTTGGCATTCACCGCCATAGATCGATACGGGTCTGACTGCTTCAATAATCTCGCTTAAATGCATATCCAACCTCCATGCTGCAAAAATACCGCACCATCAATGTTAAACAAACTTACACTTATGCATGTCAACATATGAAAAGCTGATGGCTTACGGCTGGCGGCTGACAGCTATTTTCATGGATATATTTTGTCATATTAATCTATGATCAGTTTTTAGAGATTGTGCTTTGTGTTTAGCGTCGCGCTGAATCATGATTCACCGAGATAACGAATACCGTATCCCGTATAGAAAGATAATAGGCTTAAGGGCGGGTGTAAAATTCTGCATGGGAGGTTTTACCCGTTAAATTACGCTCAGGATTATTTATACTTACTTTAATAATAATTTCTCTAGTCCCAGTCTATTTAATAATAATTAACACTTTAAAATCTGATCAGATAAGACCTCCTGAGAGATGCGAACTGCCACCGGATGAAAAAGAAACATATATAATTTTTTTGTCTGGAATAGATTCTCAATGTGACGGAACACAATATAATCAAATGGGGTTTGAGTATTTGCGCCGCCAGCTCTCTCAGCTGGGACTCTCCTATAATGATGAACATTTTTTATCGTATAGCTATACCGGAGGCAAAGTACAGGATGGCCGATGGCTTCCAAACCCATATAGTCCCGCAGATACCGGTCAGCCTATTGAGTTTAGTGTTATGTATCTGAGAGAAATGATAAAAGAATTTAGCCACTACCACCCCCGGGCCAGGTTCCTGCTGATCGGTCACAGCCTTGGAGGCAGAATTGCCTTTGATTATGTTAACGAGTATCATCTGGAGAGGCCGGAGTCTATTAAGGGGGTCATCACTCTTAACTCCCCCCTGATCGGAACCCCTTACACAGAGGTTGATCTAATTGCAGCTGTCAAGCCCATCTTTGGCACCCCTGCGGTAAGGCAATTAGCGGCCGAGTACCAGCTGAGAAACGAGCTAGACATACAAAAACGTCGGATGGAAGCCGCCCGCAAGCTGACTTCTGAGGGAATTTACCTGGCCACCTTTGGAACCAGACAGGATGTTATTGTTCACCCGTTTTCTGCCTGTCTGACAGATAAACAGGGCAAACCCCTAACAAAAGGGCATGTAGTTTCCGTAAGTATTTTCCCCAGTGCTTTTAAAGAATTATTTGGGCACAGTCAAATATTGACTCATGAAGAAGTGGTTGAGTCTATAGTTTCAATTTACAGCAATCCTCTACTTTAACCCATAACGGTCCTTAAGCCCTCCAGCACAATCTCATAAAATCATGTAATTTGATTGCAACTTAGCCATAACCGGTCTTAAAAAACACTGACGGCTGGTGAAAATCGATGTAAAAGGTGAAATAAAAAAAGCCGGGATTCTTAACGTATAGAATTCCGGCTTTTCTTATTGTGAGTTTTCTCCGTCTAAAAGCACATTCAAATGTCGGCGCTAGTCATTCACAGATTCTTCCCCGGTTTTCAGTATACCCCTTACCTTTTCCATAACGCTGAAGTCTTCCTTTACTTCATCGGGATTATTTTGAACTAGGGGGCCAAATCCGAATCCGGCAGCCATTTCAGTAAGGAATACCTTCAATGCCTTCATGCGCCTTCTGTAAAATTCCTCATGCCCTACCTCCTCTTCGCTTATGCCCATTTTTGTTCTTAGCACGTCAGGGCCATACAGGAAAGGCATAATCATCTGTGCTATCCTGCCGTTCATCCAGCGCCGGCAGTCCAAAACTCCAGTTACGTAGTCAATTAGCTCAAAATACAGGTCGGATCTTTCATAATAACTGGCGGAATCTGCGTCATCCAGCCATTCTTTTAAGGTCCACTTTTTAGGTGAGCTTTGTCCAAAGCAAAAGGCCTGCTTCTCTACCAGAAAGTATTTTTCTTCCTTTCCGGCATTCTGCTCAAACCGAACTGCCCTTCCCACGGGATAGGTTCTGCAATTCCTGGACCTCACGGGGTATACCTCGCACCTGCCGTCTTCCAGCATAAAGGCGCAGGGCCCCTTTTCGGCTTCATACAGTTTAACATACGGCCACATTGTCCGGAGGTCCTCTTCAAGCTCACAGTACTTGTCCAAAAATTCCTTTCCACCCATCCCCAGGTGGCGGGCCATTGACTCAACATCCCATGGGTCAAGCATTATCTTGATGGTATTGCAGCACCTGCCCATGCAGCGGTCATCACATTCAAAGTTAAAAGAATCCTCCATCCCAAGCTCCCGGACATTTCCTTTTTCAATGTCATTCACCATATCACGGTGCATTTTAAGGGACATCTCTCCCCCTCCTCCTCATATCTTTCATCTTTATCTTTTCTACAGGACTTTACCATATATAAAAAAGAATGCATAATTAGTATTATCATAATCACAACATATAGCAGCAGGCAGGTGATATACATGGAAGACCGCTTTGGAGTTTTATATAATCCAGAGGACGGCCGGGTCAGAACCATAAAGTATTCGGGAAGTCCCATGGTAATAAAGGAGCGGTCCTGACTGTGCAGGAGCAGAGTCTCCCAGGGCTGGGAGTTTTACCCCCTAGACGAAGACGGACTGAAAGACCTTGTTTATTTCGATGGAAACTGGTATATACCTTCCTACTTTAAAAAATAATCCCGAATTATTTACGGGTCCGGAATTGGGAACTAGGAATTGGGAATTGGTGAAAAATTAAATTACTACATTTCGCCTATACAATCCCAATTTGCTTCATGGAATAAAGACCCTATAGTTGCACATTCAAAGGACATTCATCGGGGCGGAGAATATCATCTCCGTGCGTTGATTTTTCGGAGGCTGTTACTGGCTCTTGGCGAAGGTGGCTACAGAAAGGCGAGCCGCCAACAGGACGTTGGCGGAAGTCCGAACCGGCGCATGGATGCACCGTTGAGGACGGTCGGCTATCTGTTGACTCCAAGCATAGAGCCAGTTTCAGCCGGAGAGATCATCGACACATGGGGGGTGATATTCTAAGCCTGCCCTATAGCTGGCATTCAATTTATCCACAGCCAAAAAATTATTTTTTCCTGGTGTAAAATAAACGCCCTGTGTGGGCGTTTCCGCTTCAGTGTCCGGAATGAAAAATGAGAATGAGGAACAGAAAAATCTACCCCCCAATTCCCAATTCCAAATTCCCGATTTAATCATACCTTCTTCAGCATAACGTCCACCGCATATATCTCGGCCTGGAGAAAAGGCTCCTGAAAAAGTCTCTCAAACACTCCAAGCAGGTCTCCCGCCAGCCCCCTTCCTTTTTGTGAGGCAGCGGCCGGAACAGGCACGGGCGGTTCCTCCACAGGTTCATGGGTGGCGGGCTCAAGTCTGCCCTTAAGGTATAATTCGGCGGCAGTAAAGGTCCTTAAAAGCGATCCTATAATGTCTTTTTCAGACCTAAACACATTTTCTTCCCCAACCAGGCCGACAAGGTGGGCACTCTTCAGGGATTTGTATATTTCCGGGCGAACCCCGCTAAGCATAACCCTTTTACCCTCGCCTGAGGCCCTTTTAATAAAAGTCTCTATTATTTCCAGAGAGGTGATGTCAATGAAAGAAACATGGCTCATATCTAAGATAAAAACCCTTGAGCCTGCTGCATAGGCGCGGCTCAACTTATCTTCAAGATCCATTGAAGAGCCGAAATAAAGATTCCCCTCCAGCTCAATAGCAGCTATGTTTCTTGTCAGCCCGTCAGTGCTTTCAATTTCAGTTTCCTCATAGCGTCCCGCCCCTGCCCCCTCCAGCAGGCGAACACCGGCAGATCCCGTGTTCTTGAGAAACAGTAAGATAGATATAGCTACACCGGAATATATGGCATACTCCAGCTCCGGAGAAAATATGGTTGCCAAAAAGGTTACTGCCAGCACAGCCGCATCGTTTCTGTTAGAAGTGAAAACCTTTTTAACGGCGTTCTTGTCTATCATCGAATAGGCCACAACCATAATTACTCCTGCCAGTGCCGCGCTTGGTATATATTTGGCAAAAGGGGCAAGGAAGAAAAGTATTACAAGCACCGCAACTCCTGTAAGTACCCCGACCATTCTTGTTACCCCATTATTTTGAAAGGCAATAGCCGACCTTGTAAATGATCCTGAGCCCGCAATACTTCCAAAAAACGCCCCGCCCATATTGGCAATACCCTGTCCGATAAATTCCTGGTTTGAGTCCAGCTTTTGCTGTGTCTGGGCTGCAATTGCCTTTGAAATAGACACCGCCTCCACAAGACCTATTACTGCAATAATAGCCGCCCCTCCCATAATTGACCCCAGCACGTCAAGATCAAAGCTAAGCATTTTAAAAGGCGGAATTGCAGAAGGTATGTCCCCGGTTAGTTTTATTCCGTACCTGCTTAAATCCAGCACAATCACCGCAATCACGCAAAAAACAAGACCGAGAAGAGCGCCAGGCAGGTTCCTGTTGATTTTTTTCATAAAAACAGTCACCAATATAGTCGCAATACCCAGGCCCAGGGCCACATAATTGATTTGATCTATATGCTCTACTGTCAGCATTACCTTTTCCAGTGTTGAAAAGTGTCCCTTTGGGAGGCTTATTCCCAACAGCTGGTTAAATTGCCCCAAAGCTATTATTACTCCTGCTCCGGCTGTAAAGCCCACAATTACCGAGTGGGACACATAATTAACAAGCTTACCCAGCTTGAGCACACCCATTAACAGCTGCATAGCCCCAACCATGAACGTCAGCACAAAAAGTATTTCATAAAAATTTGGCTGTCCCAGGTACACACCCATTGTCGCCGCGATAAGCAGTGATATGGCGTTTGTCGGCCCTGTGGCCAGGTGATTGGAATTCCCAAAGGCAGATCCCAGTATAGCCAGGACTATAGCCGAATATAGCCCATAAACAGGGTCCACTCCTGCAATAATTGCATAGGCCATTGACTGGGGCAGGGCCACAACAGCCACCGTCAGAGCGGCTATAACATCGTTTCTTATATATTCTTTTTTGTATGTTGCTATGGTTTCAACTAACGGAATATATTTAAACATCTCATTCCCTTCCTTGGCTAGTAAAATCTTTCACATTAAAATGCTTAAATTTACTTTCATGAGTTCAATTATCACCAGTCCTTCCCTGGAGTACTTGCTAATTATGTACTCTTTAATTATTAAATTAGTGATTTATTTATTTTGTTTTTAAACTGCACTTTACCGTATTTCTCCTTTAATTATTATATTCCTTCTACTTTTTTAAATGATAATTTATTCTTATTATTAAAGGGGCAAATATGCAACTATCTATTATTTTATATAATGATAGATTTGTTTCTTTCAAGTAATCCATCAGCTAGTCCGCTAGCAACAGAAACAACAAACCCCTTCCAAAAGGAAGGGGTTTGTTGTTTTATAGTTACACAAAATCTATACTTGTTTTAATTTCATAGAAATATTTTCATGAAACGAGGTATTGTTCTTTTTACTTATGTCCTTGAGTATTTCCGCCCTGGCAACTTCAGCCTCGTAGAAAGGCTTTTCAAGGACCCTCTCAACCCAGGCTTTAAATGATTTAAACATTGATATCATCTCCTGTACTTAATGACCTTAGCTTGATATTATTTTACCCCCGGTACACTCATAAATAAACAAAATATCGTTTAAATGTCACTTTTCCTAGTCAAAAGTTTCACAATACCCGTTAGGCTGGGATAAGTTTTCACAAATCAGTTTAGTGTCACATATTTTTCTTAATCGGTATATTTTATGAAACATCATACCGCCATACGATTGACCGGCAAATATATGTTCGGTATAATTGCCATATAAAGTTCCAATGGGGGGTTGATTATGAGTATAAAAAAATATCCTCCTGAGCTGGGAGTATTGGTAGATTCTCACGGGCACCTTTGCCCGGGGCTGGCCATGGGCTACAGGGTGTCCCGCTATGCATTAAAAATGGTAGACAAAGGCCCCGGCCTGACTGTTTACTCAGGGAGCGGAGGATGCCCTCTGCACGCCATCGAGGTAATGACCGGCTGCTCCAGAGATAATGGAACCATAATAATGGTTAATCAGCAGGGCTGGGCCTTTTATGATGAAAAATCCGAAGAGGGCTTTCGATTTGTTTTAAAAAATAATCTGGCCGGCCGAAAACCCGAGGATAAAGACGATTACATAAACTTGCTTTTATCACTACCGGATAATGATTTGTTTGACCTGGAACCATTTAATCCTCCCGGAAACGGTGAAGAAAACAAGGGCTGATCTCTAACATGGAAGAACTTATACAGTCAATAAAAACCAGCATTCACTATAAAAATCAAATAGTACATATGAAAACAATTCACCCCCGCGAAGCATCGTATGGCCACCTGAGGGCACCGCTTCACCCTGCTATTGAAAAAGCCCTTACAGAGAAAGGGATAAGTTCACTTTATACACACCAGACACTGGCCATTGAAAAAGTTCGTGCGGGTATAAATACCGTAGTGGTTACTCCGACAGCATCGGGCAAAAGCCTTTGCTACAACATACCTGTGCTTGACCGCCTGCTGAATGTGACACAGGCCTGTGCCCTTTACCTTTTCCCCACCAAATCCCTGGGGCAGGACCAGCTGGGGGCTATAAGCGACCTGAACGTTCCTGTAACGGCAGGTATATATGACGGCGACACCCCCGACGGTGAAAAGGCTTCCTTGCGTGAGAATGGACGAATCATAATCAGCAACCCGGACATGATCCACCGCGGCATACTGCCCAACCACCTTAAATGGCACAGGTTTTTTTCTAATCTTCAATACATAGTCATAGACGAGCTGCACAACTACAGGGGAGTTTTCGGAACTCACATGTCTCACCTGCTTAGGAGGCTCAGACGGGTGTGCAGCCACTATGGATCAAATCCTGTTTTCATAATGTGCTCGGCCACCATAGCAAACCCCTCGGAGCATGCCTCCCGCCTTACCGGCCTTCCGGTGGAAGTAGTGGATGAAAACGGGGCCCCAAGGGGCAAAACAAGCTTTGTATTATGGAAGCCCCCGTCCCGAATGCCATATATGAAGGAAGTTGCCTGGCTTTTGGCATTACTTATTGAAAAAAAATACAGAACCATAGCCTTTTCCAGGTCACGGCAGGTAACCGAAAGGATTCTCAGATTTGCCCGGGGGGGCCTGGGAGAAAAGCTTTCGAGCCAACTAATGGCTTATCGCGGAGGATACCTTGCGAATGAAAGAAGAGCTATTGAAAAGGCCCTTTTTACAGGAAATGTGACGGGGGTTGTAAGCACAAATGCCCTGGAGCTGGGGATTGATGTTGGAGGACTTGATGTATGTATCATAGCCGGATTTCCGGGAACCATAGCATCCACCTGGCAGCAGGCCGGCAGGGTGGGACGGCAAAAAAAAGAATCACTAGTAATATTTATAGCCGTGGAAAACCCCCTGGACCAGTACTTCATTAGAAATTCCGGAGCCCTGTTCTCTCACCCCAGCGAGAACGCCCTTGTGGACCCCGCCAACCCTTACCTTCTCATGGGACATGTCCTTTGCGCGGCCCACGAGCTGCCGGTGAGAGAGTGTGATTGCCTGCTGTGGGATGATGTTTTTATTGATATACTTGCGCTTTTGGTGGAAGACACAGACATCATTTTATCCGAAGAGACTTACTATTACAATGGCCAGATATACCCCTCCGAGAGGGTAAATATACGGTCCAGCTCTCCGGCAAGCTACCATTTAAGAGATGCCGGTCAAAAAAACAGGCTTGTGGGTATATTGGACGGCTCTGCCGCACTGTCGGAGGTTTATCCGGGAGCAGTCTACATGCACCAGGGTGAAACCTATGTGGTAAAAGATCTTGATACTGAAACGGCAACTGCTTATATGCAGAAAACCGATACCGACTATTACACCATGTGCCGGAGGGAAAAAAGCACCGAAATCATTTCGGTGACAAGGCAAAAAGAATTATACGGAAACACAGTTTTTACCGGTCAGATAAGGGTTACCACACGGGTAACAGGATATATAAAGAAGCATGAAACTACCGGCCAGGTTCTTGGCGGCGGCGATCTGAACCTCCCGGAGCAGGTGATGGAAACGACCGGCACATGGATAGTGTTTAATGATCTTGTGGCAGACAGTGCCAAAAGGCATAATTATGACCTTATGGGTGGGCTGCATGCCATGGAACACGCCGCGATAGGTCTTCTTCCCCTATTTGCCATGTGCGACAGAAATGACCTGGGGGGCCTCTCTACGGTCAGTCACCCCCAAACCGCTAAGCCCACTGTTTTTATTCATGACACCTGCCATGGCGGAGTTGGTTTCAGCGAAAAGGGCTATGACGAAATAAAAAGTCTTCTGGAAGAAACCCTTAAGGCAATATCCTATTGCGACTGTTACGACGGATGCCCTTCGTGCATTCACTCCCCGAAGTGCTCAAATTTTAATCGCCCGCTGGACAAGGAATGCGCCAGGATGATACTCTCCCTGGCAACGGGATGTGAATATGCTCCTCCGGACATTTCTTCAGGAGGGCTGGATAGTGCTCTGAAAGAGAATCTCAAGCGGACATTAAGCTCCTTCCGGAGGTAACATGATGAGCATATTTGAACGCCTTAACAGCTTAAAGAATAAAAGAAATGAAGCACCTGCCAAAAATGATACAGTTTCCCCGCCCTCCGCCCAAATCCCCGGTGGCAGGGAAATTACCTCCCCCCTGGGAACATGTCTTTTATTTGAAAGCTGCTTTGAAGGATCCTGCTATTTTCCCTGGAAAACGGAACAACACATTACCCAAAACCTGAAACTGATAAGAGGCATAGGGCCGGTAATTGAGGAGAGGTTAAAGAGAGAAGGCCTAAACTCACTGGAAAAACTTCTGGAACACCCGCGCTGGGGCAGCCAGGCCCTGCTGGTCAAAAAGCTTATCGCGGAAAGAGAAATAATGAAAATCCGCAGCATGGGAGCCTCGGACCATGAATTACTTTGTTTTTTCAAACCTCAGGACATTGTTTTCCTGGATATTGAGTCCACCGGGCTATGGCCAGGCCAGCCCCTGTTTCTTGTAGGTCTTCTTTTTATAAATGGGGGAAACATGGTGGTGCAGCAGTTTTTTGCCCGCCATTACCGGGAGGAAAAACCCCTGCTGGAAGCTGTTCACAAGGTTTTAAAGCCATTCAAAGTAATAGTGACCTTTAACGGCAAAAGATTTGACATCCCCTATATCGAAGGGAGGTCGGTAGAGCACAGGCTTTTTTACCGTTACCATCATTTTCAGGTGGACCTGTTATATCATGCCCGCAGGCACTTTTCCACGGAGCTTCCAAACTGCCGCCTTGTGACCCTGGAAGAAAACCTGCTTGAATTTCACCGGGAAGGTGATATACCGGGATACCTTATTCCAGAAACCTATCACCGCTTCGTCCGCACCAGGGACCCGGAACTGATTCTGCCCGTGATTGAACACAACCGGCTGGACCTCGTTGCCATGGCCAGGCTCTTTCACCTGGTTGAAGATACGATATCAGCTTAATAAATCACAACAGGACAGACCTGTTGTACATGGCTGGCCTTTTTCACCGTATTTTTTCATTCCGGCCTGAAGGTAATTGCCACCCCCTCTCCCGCTGTATAATTGCCGGGTGCTATAACCCTGTGGCCGATTGTAACTTTCCTGCCTATAATTTTGTTACCATCGCTGTCTATATCAATCCCCTCCAGGTTTCCTATCAGCCGGGGACCCTCCTCCGTCTCCACCATGGCCACCATGTAGGGGGCCTTATACCCTTCGGGAGCCACCCTGATTACTGTGTAGGTTATTACTTTTACTTACAGATTTATATAATCATTGTGCCTTATAGGAGGGACAGCGCCGCGGATGTTCCCCGGAACTGCCCCCTCTTTTATCGGGCGGTTATTTTTTCTTTTCGTACCAGCCGGTTACATTGGGAATATGCTTTGCTGACACTTCCTGCAACTTTAACAGTGTTTCACTGGCAAACTGCTTCTCGGCCTCCGAAAGAGGCTCCCACCTGATATAATCCATGTCGTTCCACCAGTCATCCTTTGTCTTAAGGGAAGGCCTCGTGCTTCCCGGGAAAGACATCCAATTTGTCGGGGAGGTCCTTAAAAGGTTGAGCCGGTGCTGCTCATGCGGGAAGGCGTCCCTGTTCTGCCTGCGGGAGAAATAGACAAAATCGCCGGGGGGACCTATAAGCACGGCGACCCGGGCAGTGCACTCCGGCATGTAGCCTACGCCGGCACAGGCCGCCCCGATAGTGCCCATGGCCCTGGCGTCCATTCTGTACTGACCTGCGGCAGCACAGGCATAGTCACAGGCAGCCGACCAGTCCATCAGTTTCCAAAGACAGGATGGACCGCCCCAAAGCGCCCCCATGCCCCCATTATCCATGGCCCATTTATTAAAGTCGGCGCATGATTGAAACCCGCAGCCGCCGCAATCCCAGTTAAGTTCGGATCTATCCAGCTTTGCTCCGATAAGAAGGCATACCAGGGAAGAATTATTATCACGGAAATATTTCATTGTCTGATAGTCAAAATTCATGACCGGGGATATGGGGGCCAGGGCTCCGGCGAACTCTATAATGGGATCCTGGTCTTCACCGGTGATAATCTCAGTCTCAATCTTCAGCACACCGGTCAGCTGGGGAGCACGGTAGGCCGCTGCCGCCGCCAGTTTGGCCACCTCTAAAACGGCGTCTCTGGCCGCTTCCTTGCCATCTATCCTCATGTTAATCCTCCTTATTCTTTTTAGGCACCTGTATCCGATAGTCAAAATTAATGCCCGACGCAGTCTGCCGGTTTACGACAAAGTTCTTTCTGGTGTTGTCAATCACTTTGTCCATGTTCACCAGATGATAGTCAATGTTTATATCCTGGTACGGGCTCTTGGACAAGGTAGCCATGGGAATGCCCACCAATATAGCCGCCTTGGAGCAATAGCCAATTTTTTGCCCGGCCAGCCCAACACTCATCAGGGGCCTTGCATCCACCATGAGGGTCTGTGCCATCCACACAGCCGAGGCCCAGGCATAGCCAAGGTCACTTACCCTGGCTGCACACAGCGGCCCTTTTATTGGAGTGGAGCTTCTTTTGTCGGTAATATCAATCAGTCCCTCCTTGCTTTCTCTCCTCCCGTAGAGGAAAGAACAGCCCGCAGGGCCGCCGCAAAGCCCGCAGCCGGCATCCAGGGGAGTCTCGTGAGCACGGTAATTGCCGAGAAATAAAATGACATCAGACTCCCGGACCATAACCGCCTCGTTAAGAAACCTTCTCTTAAGCCTCTCATTTGTATAGGCCAGTTCTTCCATTTTTAGCGCCACTTTTTCCAGCTCCTCCTGGCCGTAAACCAGATGAGCCACCACCTGAGGTACTCCCCCGGCAAAGGGGGCTGTCAAAGCTGCGTTCAGGCAAAGCCTGGCAGCATTAATAGTGGCCTCTCTTCTTCTTGTATCCTGGGGTGAATGGCGGGGCCATTCCTCGAAATACTCTTCCCCTCTTAAAAGGTCGTATCTTTCCATGGTTTCCCTCCTCAGTAATCTGATTGACGATACTTCTTTTAAATACTACTTTTTTAAAATGTGCACGCACATGGCCGCCGCGTCCCCGCCGATTATTCCACCGCCATTATGAACCAGCCCCACCCTTGGGGATTTAACCTGCCTGGGGCCAGCCTGACCGCGCAGCTGGGTAACCACCTCGTGAATCATGGCCAGCCCTGTCGCCCCCACGGGATGTCCCTTTGCTTCCAAACCCCCGCTGGTGTTAATGGGTATGGTGCCGTTTATTTCAGTACGCCCTTCCTCCAGAAACCGGGGAGCCTCCCCCCTGGGACAAAAGCCAAGCTCCTCAAAATAGATAAACTCAGCCGGGGAAAAGGCATTATGAGTCTCAGCCAGGCTGACATCCTCCGGCCCTATACCAGAGATTTCAAAGGCCTCTTTGGCTGCCAGCTCCGTAGCGGTTAGTTTTTTAACATCGACCGCAATATCCTTATATCCCCCGGAGGCCATTCCGATCCCGGCAACATATATAAGGTCCGATTTATACCTCCTGGCCACCTTTTCCGAGCAGAGCACCGCAGCTGCGGCCCCGTCGCCAATAGGCGAGCACATATACAGAGTTATGGGATCGGCAATCATTTTGGAGTTTAAGACTTGTTCCAGCGTTACTTCCTGCTGTATCTGGGCATGGGGGTTAAGGCAGCCGTTTTTGTGGTTTTTAACAGTAATCCTGGCCATCTGTTCCCGGGTGCAGCCAGTCTCATACATGTATCTTCTGGCTTCCATGGCATACATTCCCGGAAAAAACACCCCCAGTTTACCCTCGGTTTCCATATCGGTGGCGGTTGCCAGGGCACGGGCTGTTTTAGCGGTGTCACCGATATAAAGCTTTTCAAATCCCACTGCCAGAGCAATATCATACAGCCCCGAGGCAATGGCCAGCCAGGCCTCCCTAAAAGCCGTGGACGAGGAGGCGCAGGCGTTTGGGGTGTTGATGACGGGCCGGCCGGCCAGCCCTGCTCCCCTCATAACCACCTGGCCCCTCACGTCTTCCTGCCCTGACAGCAGTCCTTCCATAGAGTTTCCACAATAGATTACCTCAATATCACCGGGGCTGACCCCGGCATCTTTAATTGCCTTCCAGGTGGCCTCCCGGGCCAAATCCTTTATGCTCTTTTCAGGTTGTTTGCCGAATTTGGTCATTCCCACACCAATAACAGCTATATTCCTTGCTAACGCCCTCATTTACATTCCCTTCTTTTGATTCTTACTGTTGTATACCGGCCTGAACTTATACCCCACCAAATCGCCGCCCTTTTCATCCTTTCGAAGCGGCTCAAACACCAAGCCCATCTCCATGCCTATGCACAGTGAATCTTCCACGGGCTCACAGCCGGTAATCACGGAAAAAATTCTTATCTTTTCAGGCAGCTCAACTTTGCCGGTAATGTATGGGGCGTCAAATCCATCCGGGGCCATCCGGTTAACAGAGTAAGAATACAGCTTGCCCCTTTTGCTTAAAGGAACTTCCTCCATGGTGTCATCCCTCAGACAGACGGGACAAACCACCCATTTAGGGAAGGATACAGTGGCGCAGTTACTGCATTTTGCTCCTATAAGATAGCCTCCGTCAAGAGACCCGCCAGGCAGTACAAAAAGTCCTTCTGCAATTTTTTTTGGTTCGTCAGGCATTTTTAAAACCTGTGTCATTTCATTTTCCGTCATACAGTGGTTATTACCCCCCTTCTTAAATAAACGCACTGCGGGCGTTGCCGTGACTTTCAAAGGACATTCGTCGGGGCGGGGAATATAATCTCCGCCGGAAATTAAAAAAATGGCCACTCACCAGCCATTTAATCAATACTAGTAATAATTTGTTTTCAAGCCACATGCCTTCGCAGAAATCTTTTCAATAGCTCCGGTTTCACAGTATATGCCCAGCATTTTTTTCCCATGCCCCCGTCTGATGCCGGCCGCGCGGCACGCTATGGAAAAGCCTTTCATACCGTGCTCGGAACGAATCTGCCTTAAAACATCAGGACTTCTCGTTCTCTCAAAAAGGGACACCGCATCACGTAACAGCACCCTTATGCCCCCCTTGGCCATTATCCGGTTTCCCAGCAGGCCGCCCGCCTGCAACCCGGTACAGTATTATTTAGCTTTTAAAAACTAACCCTGTTGGGATTACTTCTTTTCGTATAGCTTTTCTATAAACTGGGTCTTTTTTGTTGCCCGCTCCAGGGTATGTGGTTTTAGCCAGTTTATTTGCGGCCTTATTTTCAAATATGCGTGCATCTCGTCCAGAATTTCCCTTTCCAGCATTTCCAGATCATCCTCACCGGTTCCCTCACCATACTCAACCTTTAGTTTTAGCGGCGGAACAACCCGTGGCGGAGGTTCGTCCAGGAGGATTCTGAAGGCGCCGGTAACCCTGGGAATAAAAGAATGGACAACACCCTGTATTGCCGCCGGGTAAACAGGAACACCCTTTACCTTGAGCATGTCGTCGGCCCGGCCCACGACTTTATAGCGAAAGCCGCTCATCCCGCAGGGGCAGGGTCTTGTAAAGACCTGATGAATATCGTTGAGTGTAAAACGCAGGCTGAAAAAGAAATGTCCGTACCGGGGCTCCACAGGTGTGTATACAGCCAGACCGGTTGCCCCGTCTTCCAGAGGCACAGGCTTTTGGGTCTCAGGGTCCACAAGTTCATAGTAGCAGTAATCATCAGCCACCCAGTGCATGCCCTGGTATGTGGAATAATCGCAGGAGACCCCATAGCCGGCACCAATATCGAATACCTTTGCCCCATATTCACTTTCCAGGCGCTGTCTGACTTCCGGTATGCCCGCCCCGGGCTCAGCCCCGCAAAGAAGGGTTTTAAAGCCGAGATTGCCCACCGGCTCTTTTAAAACTTTATTGGCCCGCTCAATCAAATGCAGCGCCAGTGACGGGGTGCCTGAAAACACCGTGGGCTTAAAGATTTTAAAGAATGTCAGCAAGCGCTCGGTTCCGGCTTCCGCACCCATGGGTATGATGGTAAGGCCGGGTATCTTTCGAAACCAAAACATTTGTGGTGTGCCGGCCGCATGCATGCTGAGCCCGAAACACAGAGCCAGGCGGTCTCCGGAGCGAATGCCGGCCCTCCAGGCCATCCTGCCAAAAATATCGGCGACTCTGTCCAGGCCGCTTCTGAAGAGGGGGTAAGGGGTGGGAATACCTGTAGTCCCGGAGGTCGATGTCAGTAAAAACAAATCTTTATAGCGCTCTTCACCAAACAAATCCAGGTATACTTTAGGTAGATCCAGCTCTCCTTCTTCCATTGCCTCGCGAAAATCCGACTGGCTTATAATTGGTATAGCCCCTGCAAAATCATCAAATGAGCGAATGTCCTCCGGTTTAACACCGGCTTTGTCCATCCTCCTGCGGTCAAACGGAACCTTATTATAAAAAAAACTGATGGCCTCCTGCAGCCTATCCCACTGCATATCTCGCATCTCTGGCGTATTTAACAGCGGCTCGGTTTCCATATTAAAGTATTTTTGTCCCTCATACACAATTCTCACCTCCCACAAAAGCAGCTTTTACAATCAATAGGCTGAATAATTAAAATAGTTACACAACTTAACCCATAAATTTCCTCCTTTTTTTGTTATTCTTCAATTACTCCACCTTCCTTTCGGGTTTGACTATAATGGTGTGATTAGTGCCGGTAACAGCCGGTTCTTGAGGTTCTCTGATGATCGCTCTCATTACGAAGTCGGTGACCATGGACGCCATTTCTGCCGGTGAGTACTTTTCGCCCGGTTTAAACCATTTATATACCCAGGTGCAGGTCCCTAATACCAGGTGCGTGAGAATGTTAACATCCATGTCAACAATGTAGCCCTTACTTATTCCTTCACTGAACATCTCTTTAAAAAAGCTTATAAAATCTTTCTGCAGCTTTTCAATAAAATGTCTCTGCTCATCCTCCAGTGATCTCGTCTCATCATGAATTATCGCAGTGTATTCAATGTTTTCCAGACATGTCAGGGCATAGGCGTGTATTGACTTTTTTAATTTACCATAGGTAGTGTCATTTGACTTTTCAATCTCTTCTATTTTTGACATAACCTTAAGTCCAATGCTTTCAATCATTTCATATAACAATTCCTGTTTTCCCTTAATATGGTAATACAGGCTGGCCTTTTTTATCCCCAGCTCATACGCTATATCTTCCATTGAGGTGGAATTATAACCCTTTTTATAAAACAATTTCAACGCGCAGTTTAATACGTCCGCTTTATCCATCTTTGATCCCGCCTTTGCCATGCAACAAAATCTGCTTAAATATTATACCTACCGAATGTTAGGTAGTCTATTTTCGAAATTTTATTACTTATCTATCAATTTGTCAATACACATCCATGGCTTTATAAAAAAAGTTATTATAAATTATTGCCCGCCGTCATCCCTTTCGCGGCAATTCCCCTTCCCCAGAAGTCTCCCCCTTACCAGCGACTTTTCGCCGTATCTGTCCAGCAAATGATCCACCACCCTGTGGAGTTCCCTGCTCCGGTCTTTGACAGGGTCTGAAAAAAGAGCCCCCTGCAGGGAGTCCCGATCGGCCAGGCGGCTGCAGGATACTCCTATCAGCCTGACCGGCTCCCCGCTCCAGTTGCTCCCCAAAAGATCTTCAGCAGCTTTGTATACCTTAAGCCCGTCACTGGTGCCCTCCCCCAGGGTCACCGCCCTCGTCACCACCCTCAGGTCAGGATATTTGATCTTGAGGGTTACTCCCCGGCAAACCAGGCCATGTCTTCTCAAAGCACGGCATATGTAGTCCGCCATGCCCAGCAGTTTATCAAGAAGCACCTGCCTGTCACTGATATCGGCCGGAAAGGTTGTCTCCCTGCCCACCGATTTGGCCTTTCTTTCCGGAGTAACAGCCCTGTGGTCTATTCCCCGTGCCATCTCGTATAGCCGCTCACCGGCAGCACCATAATTCTCCGCAAGGTAGCGAAGGCTTAAGCCCCTCAGGTCAGAAACCTTCCTCACCCCTATTTTTTCAAGTTTATTAACGGTATGTGGCCCCACCCCCCAGAGCGAGGAAACAGGAAGCTCCGCCAGGAAGCCCTCTACATCTTCCACAACAGTTAGTCCTCCGGGCTTTTTCCAGTCGGAGGCCAGCTTGGCTATAAATTTATTGGGGCCAATGCCCACCGAGGCCGTCAGTTTAAGACTGCTTATTATATCTGCCTGCACCATCCTCCCGATATTCTCAGCTCCTCCAAAAAGGGCCAGGGAACCCGTTACATCCATAAAGGCCTCATCCAGGGAAACCGGCTCAATCTCCGGAGTATAACGGCCAAGTATATCCATTAGCTCCTGTGATACCTTAGCGTATTTCCTGTGATCCGGTGGAAGGAGAATCAGATCAGGACATAGCTTTACAGCAGTGGCGGTGGGCATGGCGGAACGAATTCCAAACTTTCTGGCCTCATACGATGCTGTGGCGATTACTCCCCTCTCCTTTGCCTTTCCCCCGACGGCCAGGGGCAGCCCTTTTAGGGACGGGTTATCCCTCTGCTCCACAGATGCAAAAAAGGCGTCCATATCTACGTGTATTATCCTGGTCGCAGTCATAATAAAATGCTCCCTGTTATTAAGAATAAAAGCCACTAAAAGCATGCCTGAATATATCTGTTCACTTAATGCTTAAATTATCTCCTTGAGTAATTAAAATATAAAATATATTATATATGTAAACAATATGAGAAAAACAAATTTACCTGGCTTTTTATCTATACATTAATCATGGGTTAAAAACTTTTTACCAGGAGTATTACATGGCGGAACAAATCAGCTGGCTAATGAAAAAATTAAAAGAAATATCTGAAAACGATACTGACACTGGAAATCCCGCACTGACACAATTTCTTTCTGAAATGGAGGACATAATAGGAATTCACTCGATAAGGGTAGCCGGCTATGCCGTAATCACCGCACACAAAATGGGAATTCCTGAAGATTTGACGGAAGTCCTCCAAACATCAGCACTTCTTCACGACATAGGCAAAACCCTTATACCGGACAATATTATTTATAAAACTGGAGGACTTACCGGGGAAGAAGTTAGTATTATACAACAGCACCCTGTATTCGGGAGAAATATACTTTTACAAATAGAAAAGTATAGTAAGTATTCAGATATTGTTTTGCACCACCATGAATATTTCAATGGACTTGGTTACCCATCAGGGCTGTCATCATCGGAGATACCTATTCTCTCAAGAATAATTGCAGTGGCGGACGCTTATGAAGCCATGACCTCAGACCGCCCATATAGAAAGGGTTTCTCACACCGTGAGGCTGTCACAAGACTTAAATTAAGCAAAAACAAACAATTTGACCCCGAGGTTATAGATTCATTTCTTATTGCAATTAAAAGTTTTTCAGATGACAAAAGGATAAAAGGCAAACAGTTTTTAAGTTGTAATATATAACAGGCCCAATTTTCAAAAATATTGTTAAGAGCAAAATACATATAACCGTGTATGCAAAAATATGTAGGGCATAAATTAAGGATTTATATTAAATAAAAAGCACCTGAAGTAATCTGCAACATATAATAATTATTAGAATAGCATTGACAATTATTCTATCATTTATTAGAATTAGCAAGTGGTAATACTTTATGAGAGGAGTTGACAAGGTGGCCTTTGAGATTTATAAACCCCGTGGTGAAAGACAAGAAAAAGCACCTATAGTTTCTTTATCAAAAACATCAATTGTACTCAATAATGTTGCCAGGGAGAAAATAGGTACCTCAAGAATTGAACTGGCATATGACAGAGCCTCTAAAACAGTACGTGTCCGTGGTGTTGAAGAGGGAGGAATGGAGATTAAGAAGACAAAAGTTTTTGGTAAGGGGTTTTTTAACCAGTTCGGCATTAATAAAAAAGGGAAATTTGAGGCAAGATACGAGCCTTCCGAGAACTCACTTTACATAAAACTGTAACCGTCATATATCCCGCTATTGAATGCGGGATTTTGTTTTCACTTCATTTATCATGAACAGCCCCACATATAGCCTTCAAAAAAAATATTCCTATAACTTTATATAATAAAGACTTAATTGGCAAAAGGACTATTAAGATAATTATAGAATTTATTTAAAAAACGGCTTCATTAATTGTCATTTTCATCCTAGTGAAATATTTGCCCTTAAAAATATGTTTATTCTTCGTCTGCTTATTTTAAATAATATGGAGGCTATTCAAGCATGACTGCTCCTTTTAAACTCAACCAGAAAATCTATGTGTATAAGCCAGAAAAAAAAGAGCAGTATGTATCAGCTATTGAAAGAATAGAAGAAAATAAGGAAATAACCATTGCCCTGCCAATTTCCCAGTCTTCTTCACTGGTGGTAAGGGCTGGTGAAATAATATCTGTCAGGCTGATTTCGGAGTCATCCTGCTTTGAGTTTTCCACACCGGTAAAGGCAATAAAGATTGAAAACGTTCCTCTGTACGTACTGCATTATCCTGAGAGTATAAAACGTGTACAGCTCAGAAAACACGTCCGTGTCAATACCTTGCTGGACATCAATTACAGCAGGATTCCCCAGCCGGGAGAACTGCCAGAATTTAAAAAGGCCGTAGCCGTTGATATTAGCGCGGGTGGAATGAAAGTATCAATATCTGAAGATATAAAGGAAAATGAAGCACTCCTTGTTAATTTCGAATTGCCCGTGAAGAACTCCAGTTATAATTTCGAACTCAGAACTATAGTTACTAGGTCCTTTGCAATTGAAGCCGGGAAAAAAACTCTATTTCAGCTGGGACTAAGCTTTGTAAGCATCACCGAGGCCCAAAGAGATAATATTTATAATTATATTTTCACGAAAATGGCAGAACTCCGGCGAGATGGAAAGGCATAATTCCTGTCACTACTCCATTCTGACCATTTTAGCAACCTGGGATATTATTGTCTCCACACCAATAACATTAAATCCTCCCTCTGGGATAATAATGTCAGCATAATGTTTGGAAGGCTCAACATATTTTTCGTGCATCGGCTTAACACTTTTGGTATACTGGCTGAAAACGGAACTTAAAGTACGTCCCCGTTCCTCTAAATCCCTCCTTATTCTCCTCATGAGCCTTATGTCTGCGTCTGTTTGAACAAAAACCTTTAAATCAAACATAATTCTTAATTCTGGATAGTGAAACAACAGTATCCCCTCCACCACGACAAGGTCTGCAGGTCCTACAGTAAAAGCCATTTTTTTACGGGTATGATTAGTAAAATCATACTGCGGCACCATGGCCGGCTCCCCATTTCTAAGCTTGTCTAGAGCTTCTACCATTAATTCTATGTCAATGGCATCCGGATGATCGAAATTGAGATCCTTTCGCTCTTTAAAAGGCACATTGCTCCTGTCTTTATAAAAGCAGTCCTGCTCAATCACTATTGCCCTGTCCAGAAAAGCCCCGGCAACAGCCCTGGCAACGGTGGTTTTTCCTGATCCGGTCCCCCCTGCAATTCCAATTATAGTAGGCAAGCTTTATCTCCCTCCCCTACTTCTAATTTCTATAGAAGAAAAATTTATACCTTTAAAAATAATGAAAAAACCCATATTTTATGGGTTTTTTCAAAGTTTACGGGACTTTTTACCATCCTTTTTCCTGCGTGGGTTTACCTCTACAAAGAGCGTTGGCTGTTGAACGGCATCAGGAAAAAAATCATTATACCCGGTGCCGGGGTGCTTATAAATTTTTAAAACCTTGCTGTAATTAAACCTGGCTGCATGACAGATGTACATTAAAAGGTCTTCCCTGTTTGGAAACTTAAACTGCATTGCCCTGTGTTTTTTTATAATTCCGTGGTAAGAAGTAACCACTTTTAAATCTGAAAGTGTCAGCAAGTCCTTTATTATATCATCCTCATCAGTATATATAACCCATTCTCCCGATGGCAAAGCCCATATGTCATTCAATAAGATTTCACTCCAGCCTTTTTTCTTAATTTGTAGAAATCCGTCACCCGATATATATATAATAAACTCTACAAAAATGTATAAACAATGTTTTTTTATTCTCACCTTGCCCTTTTTGTATAAAGAAGGATATATAATATGTTGAAGAGTAATAAGAAATAGACCATAGTGCATGGCCTGGAGGTAAATATGACAGACGGATACAAAAGGCTGATGAACAGACGTCCCCAAATAATAGACGATTCCGCCTACCTTATATCCTCAGTTTTGCTACCGGTAGTATTTAAGGAAGGAAAGGACCAAATACTTTTCGAGGTAAGGTCAAAAAGCCTTAACAGGCAGCCCGGGGAAATTTGTTTTCCCGGTGGAAAAGTCGAAAACGGGGAGCAGCCAGACCCGCTTAAAACTGCTATCCGCGAAACTACCGAAGAACTGGGAATATCCGAACGGGATATTGAGATACTTGGGCCCCTTGATATATTTGTCACACCGCTTAGTACCATGATATACCCCTTTGCAGGAAGAATTAACACCCGGATCATAAATCCAAGTCCCAGGGAAGTTGAAGAAATATTCCTGGTTCCCGTTGATTTCTTCCTGGAAACACCACCGTACGTAACTTACGTGGAGGTGGCCACAAGGTATGACAGAGACTTTCCCCTCGAAAAAGTCCCCCCCGCTTATAAAGAAGGCTGGCAGCCAAAGTCATCCTATCCAATGTATTTTTATGAATACGACCGGTATTTTATCTGGGGCCTTACCGCCAGAATTTTGTACAACTTTCTGAGATTATGCTGGCCGGACCATAATGTTTTCAAAAAGCCAATGAGAAAGTGGAGGTAAAGTTTTTCTTTTTAAGTGACGAATATATCAACATAACTATTCTTGAACATAGCGGTAGCAGCTAATTTAAAAAATGATAAGGTGGCTCGCAATGAAAGAAAAAAATGACAAGGGTAAAAAAGAAGAACTTAGCCTTGAAGAGTTAATAGACAAGCTTAAGGAAAGCCTTCTTATCGAGGGCTCAAAGAAGGCTAATGAGGACGATATTGGAAGTATGGTAAGACAATGGCTTAACGAAGATAAAAGACATTAACTCATCGCAGGCTTTACTTTATCCGGGCTTTTATGCCCGGATTTTTTATACACCAGGAAAAAATAAAGTTTTGGCTGTGGAAAAATTGAATGCCAGCTATAGGGCAGGCTTAGAATATCACCCCCATGCGTTGATGATCTCTCCGGCTGAAACTGGCTCTATGCTTGGAGTCAACAGATAGCCGACCGTCCTCAACGGCGCGTCCATGCGCCGGTTCGATAAAGAGGTTGGAGGCAGGAAGTTGGAAGTAGGATTCATGCATTACTTTCTGCGCTTTGCTATGATATATCAGACCTCCTATCTCCGGTATCTGACTTCCAAAATCTGTAGCCACCTTCGCCAAGAGCCAGTAACAGCCTCCGAAAAATCAACGCACGGAGATGATATTCCCCGCCCCGATGAATGTCCTTTAAAATGCAACTATAGGGTCTTTGTTCCATGAAGCAAAATTGGGATTGTATAGGCGAAATGTAGTAATTTAATTTTTCACCAATTCCCAATTCCTGATTCCCAATTCCGGACCCATGAATAATGCTTAACAATGCCGCTGTTCCAGCGGCAACACCCGCAGGGCGCTTTTTTACAGGGCAAATAAAAAAGAATCCCGGTTATAGGACTCTTGTGTAAAAAGAATTATTTCGGCACTTAACGCTATACCGCTTTTTTAGCTAAAACCCCTATGATATCTGCATTACTTTTCTTGAATTGATGTACTTCCGGCCTGTTTTCATCTTTATCTGTTTTTATGTATTTTTTATAACAGAAAAAACAGTAAACAGACAGGTAGGCTATCATTATACCATTGAAGAGATAAAATTTTTCCATAACTCTGACCCCCTTTTTAAAGTTAGTTTTATGTATATTGTATACCTTATACACAAAATAACAATCATCATTACTTTTTTCGTAATAGGAAGTTTAATTAAAATAGATTTTATATTCAGAAAATACAACCTAAAAAACTTTATCTCTCTTGACTATAACCAGTACTCCGGGTATTTCCGTTCATTAGAAAGGTTATTTATTAAAACAGCTGTTAAAACAAGAAATACAACCCCTAGCCCCACCGGGGACAATATAAAACCGTAATCCTGGTTATTATAAATGGCGACAAAAGCGGTTGCGCCTCCCGGAGCATGAAGTGTCCTGGTAATGGTCATGGCAATAATTGCGCCAGTTACTCCGACTGCTATAGCCCACCAGGCCGATCCAAATAACTGATTGGCTATAACACCAACAAAGGCCGATATTATATGCCCCCCAATAACATTTCTGGGCTGGGCCATAGGAACATTCCAGGCTCCATATAGTAAAACCGCAGTTGCACCAAATGAGGGCAAGAGTAGAGGAAGCTTATAGTGCGCTGAAAGAAGACATACCAGGCCAAGGCCTATTAAACTGCCAAAGGCTGTCAAAATAAGGCCTGGCCAGGACACCGGCTCAATTTCGGCACATTTTCCACCCTTCATCTTACATAGATAATTTACTAATGGCCGGGCCGAATCTTGTGCCTGCGGCTTACTGTGCTTTTCCATAGATTGTGCCATGCCCAAGCTCCTTCCGCTTAACTAACATATTAATTTTAGATCTTATTAGCAAAGTAATCTATAAAGTAACTTTCTTTTCCTTATCTAAATTTTTCTTTGCTGATGATTACTGCCATGCCATCTATAAAAAGGTTGATTTACAATTTACTTAACTAAAAATTAAACAAAAGTAATCCATATTTAACATCTTTTTTTTTTTGACTTAACATTAATTTTATATTCTGTTCTTGGAAAAGGGGGGTGCTAAATGACTACAATCCTGGTGGTGGATGACGAGGAAAATATTGTTGAGCTAATTAAATTTAATCTGCTAAAAGAAGATTACAGGGTTATCAGCGCCTCAAACGGCATAACAGGATTAACAATGGCCCAGGACTACCTCCCGGACTTAATTATCCTTGACATTATGATGACTGGAAAAGATGGCTTAGAAGTGTGCCGTTCGCTTAAGGCAAATCCTAAAACCGCTCCCATACCTGTAATAATTCTCAGCGCTAAGAATGAGGATATCGACAAAATACTGGGCCTGGAAATGGGTGCAGATGATTATGTCACGAAACCGTTTAGCCCCCGTGAATTACTGGCAAGAGTAAAGGCCAATTTGCGCCGCCAGCAATACATGAACGAAAAAAACCTGCACCCCAAAACCAGAAAGGAATTGGTGTTTAACAATCTGGTCATACGCCCTGAAAATTACGAGGTAGAGTTGAGTGGAAACAGGATCAGCCTGTCTCCAAAGGAGTTTGAAATACTTGAGATACTGGCCTCTAATCCGGGCAGGGTTTTCAACAGGGATATGCTTCTTGAGAAAATATGGGGATTCAGTGAATTGAGGGAAACCAGGACCATTGATGTTCATATAAGATACCTTAGGCAAAAAATAGAGGAAGATCCGTCCAACCCGGTGTTTATTGAGACAGTCAGGGGAATAGGCTATAGATTTAATGACAAGGCGTAATAAAACGCCCTCACGGGCGTTCGCCGCTGTTCCAGCGGCATTGTTAAGCATTATTCATGGGTCCGGAATTGGGAATTGGGAATTGGGAATTCATTCTCCTTGGTGGTTGCTTTGGCAGCCCGGGAGTCTGAATTCAGACTGAAAAGCAGTACCTGTAAGCTTGTTTACCTAAATTTCTTACCGTCCAGAACCTTGAATCCAAAGCTTCGGTAAACAAGCTGTAAAAGCGTGTCACCTATGCGGCCGTAATGATCCAGCTCTCTTACAGCCATTGGTGTGAACCAGTACGGCAGGGTAATACTCCGGTACCTGCTGTAGGAATCCGCCCCTGTCTTGTAGTATTCCTGATACTCGGGGTCATCCAGACCCTTCCCCCGTATATTTTCCAGGGCAACCTTGGGAATAAACTGCCCCATGTAATTGGCCCAGCTATATATTCTTCTGGCAAATCTGAGGGTGTTATAAACTGCATCCTTCACGGAGCGGTGGTCCAAAAAATAAAACTCACCAAAACCCGTTTCTATCTTATTGACGGGTAGGTCCCTCCTGTATAGTATCATCCCAGACCGTAGTATTTCCAAGGCCTGAAAGCCATTTTCCAGGGTAAATCCCTCGGGCTCAAATCTCATTTTTGCAGGGTTTAGTCCTTCCCATAACTGGAGAGCCTTTGTTTCAATCTGCTTAATAATATGGTCAACAAAGAACGGGTGGATCAGGTTTTGATTAAGGGGGACCGGACAGCTTAAAACCTTGATGGTGGCAATACCAGTCTCAAACTCCTGAATCTTTTGTGTTATCAGCGCCTTGACCTGTCCCTTGTTCTGCCGGCTCTTTTCAAAAAGCCTGTCCAATATGTACCGGTCGGTCTCAGGAACCGGGTCGGACCCCTCGCTATTTCTCCGGTATATTCTCCCATCCCTGGTAATGTGAGGCGGATAGCTGCTTTCTTCAATTCTGGCTATCAGAACACCTCTGCCGGGGCATTCCGGGAGTTCAACAATTTTTGTCGTAAAAAGGGGCACAGGGTTTACTCCGTCCCTGCATATGTGCCGGAATCTCTCCTTGGGCCCACCTGTCAGTTCAATCCCTGGAAATGAAAAAGGAAGATTATGGTGATTCCTGGCCTCAACCCCTATAAGTATCCAACCTCCGAAAGTATTGGCAAAGGATGCAACTATTTTGGGAAGATTTTGAGGGAAGTCCTCCTTGTACTCCATATACAGGCCTTCAGTTATTTCATTTTTGGCCAGTATGTCAAGGTCGCTTCTCTCCAGCAGCTCCACCGGTTTTCCAAAAAAGTTTATCATATTCTAAGCCTGCCCTATAGTTAGCTTTCAGGTTATCCACAAAGCATAATTTCCTATGTCTATAACAAAGTGGGCCTTGTCGGCCCACTTATGATTATTAACGGTATACTTTTACAACACAGGACTTTACATGTCTGAAAATGTCCCGGAAGGCATCAAGCATGGACTGGTAAATAGCTGAAGACTCCGGTGTGCAAATACCTTTTATGAACCTCTCCTCATGGTGCCTGGTAAACATAAAGCAGTCTCCAATCAGTTTGTCTGCTTCCGTTTCCATTTGAGACCTGTTCTTTTCCATGCACTCCTTCAGGTAACCGGTAAGGTCGGACAGCAGCTTATTGGCCCCTTCAAACAGAACATCAAGCTCCTCAACCGCCCAGTTACTAAATAAAACACTCCTGCTAACCTTGTCCTGGGTGGCCCTCATAATTCTCTCAAGGTTAAGCCTGATATACTCAAGGTCTCTCATCACTTCGTATTTTCCGGCAACCTCTTTTGCGGAGGCCACGCTTATAAGGGGCATCTGAAGAACCGTTTTCTTCATGGAGCTGGCAGTGGAAGCACTGATTTTTTCAACCTCTGAAAGGTACTCCGCCCTGTGACGGTAAAAGTCATGCGCGATACCATCAAGCATATTCTTCAGTTCCATACTCACATTGTAAAGTTCCATACAGCCCTTTTCTTTCATGTGCAGCTTCCCCCCTTGCAGCTTTGGTACCGGTATTTCTTCTATTATACCTGCAGGAAGTTACTTTTCCAACAATCAAGTGATAAATTCGCGCAAATAATGTCTAATGGCCATTGATTGACAGAACATATCGGGTTAAACTTTTAAGGGGGTTTCCCGGTAAAAAAAATTCGGAGATGAAAAAAATGGTTGTTTTGCAAGCCTCCATGGTATCAAAATCATATGGCACAAAAGTTATTTTTGAAAATGTGGGCATTGTCGTTCAGGCAGGCGAGAAAGCAGCCCTGGTTGGCCCCAACGGAGCAGGTAAAACAACACTCCTCAAAATACTGTCAGGGCAGATGAAACCTGATTTCGGCGAAATAATCAGGCCCGGCGGATACACCCTTGGCTGCCTTGCCCAGGATGGAGGGCTTTCACCGGGGTGTACTGTCATGGAAGAAATGCTTTCGGTTTTCAAACCCCTTATAGATCAGGAGAAGGCCCTCCGAAATATTGAAAAGAAAATGGGCGACAAAGAGATCCTGGAAAACGCCCTCATGTTAAAGCAGCTTTCCGACGAATACTCCATTCTTTCCGAGGATTTCAGGAATAGGGGAGGATATGAATACCGGGCAAATATACGGGCTGTGCTCCATGGGCTTAAATTCGGGGAAGAGTATTACGGCAAGTCCACAGATACTCTTAGCGGCGGCCAGAAAACAAGGCTGGCTATGGCCAGGCTGCTGCTTTCCCGGCCAGACCTTCTCATTCTGGATGAACCTACCAACCACCTTGACATGGAAACACTGTCCTGGCTGGAAAAATACCTTCAGGCGTACTCCGGGTCTATTCTGGTGGTTTCCCACGACAGGTATTTCCTGGACACCCTGGTGGACACTGTTTACGAGCTTGACAGGGGGAGGCTTCGCAAATATACAGGCAATTACAGTAGATTTATATCCCTTAAGGCGGAGGAGCGGGAAAGGGAAAGAAAACTTTACGAAAAGCAGCAGGGGGAAATAGCCAGGAAAGAGGACTTTATCCGGAAAAACATTGCCAGGGCTTCAACCACAGGAAGAGCCCAGAGCAGGCAAAAGGCCCTGGAAAAAATAAATTTATTGGATAAGCCCGCCGATCACAAAAGCGCCAAATTCTCTTTCTCCGCAGAAAAGTCCAGTGGGCGGGAGGTCCTTAAGGTGAACAATCTTACCGTGGGCTACAGGGACACCCCCCTGGCCGGCGGGATTGAACTGCTTATTGAGCGTGGTGAAAAAGTTGCCATAATAGGTCCTAACGGAACAGGGAAATCTACCCTGCTAAAAACACTGGCCGGCCGCTTAAAACCCCTTAAAGGCCATCTTTTGCTTGGCACAAACGTTGATGTGGGCTATTACGACCAGGAACAGGCAAGGCTTGAGGGTGAGAACACAGTCCTGGATGAGCTGTGGAACCGCTTTCCGTTCATGGACGAGAAGGACATAAGGGGGTTGCTGGGAAGGTTCCTTTTCAGCGGGGATGATGTATATAAGACAGTGGACAAACTCAGTGGCGGGGAAAAGGCCAGGCTGTCACTGGCAATACTGATGCTTAAAAAAGCTAATTTTTTAATGCTTGACGAACCGACAAACCACCTTGATATATACAGCCGTGAAGTTCTCGAAGGTGCACTTTCGCAGTTTGACGGGACCATTCTTTTCGTTTCCCATGACAGGTACTTTCTTAACAAGCTTGCCACAAGGGTAATGGAAATAGCAGATTCGGGAGTATTAGCATTTCCCGGAAATTATGATGATTTTACGCAAAAAAAATCCCAGCTTGGCAGTGTTGCCGACCCTGCTAAGGGAAGGGTTCCGGAGGAAAAAGAAAAGGCCCGCCTTTCGTACCAAAGGGATAAGGAAGCCAGGCGCTTAACAGAGAAAATAAAACGCCGCATAACTGAAACCGAAAAGGCAATATCAGAAACAGAGAATACAATATCCTCTCTTGAGGAAGAAATTTATCTTCCGGAAGTAAACAGCAACTTGGAACTACTAATAAAAAAGAACGCTGAGTTGGAAAAATTAAAGCAGGATTTGGAATCCTTTTATATCGAGTGGGAATCCCTAACCAGCGAGCTGGATTATCTGGAACAGTGAAAAATAATTTATATTATAAACAATTATTTAATGTATAATATTAACCGGGGGTTAAAGTACATTGTCATACCGACCGCAAATTAAAGTCCTTCGGGGAGGCATTTTCTTGGATACCCTGGAAGAAATGAAAATAAGCTACTATGAAAACCTTTCAAATTTCAGCCTTGCTGCCGAAGCTATTGTTGACGAGCTAAAGGATTTCATCGCGATGTTTCGAATTGGTCACAGGCTCCAGGTAAAACAATACCCCCTTTATCGCTTCGAAACACGGGTAAAATCATGGGATAGCATAGCTGACAAGCTCCAAAGAAAAGACGAGTACAAAAACGCCACATCCCTGGGCGACCTGCCGGATATAATAGGCATTTTCATCATTGTGGAGCTGGATGAGGATGTTGAAAAAATGGTAAGGCTTTTCGAAAAGGAAAAAAATGATCTATACAGATTTACTCATACAACATCCCTTACCCACTATCTTACCAGCCACGAAAACGGAAAGCACTCACACCACTTTGACGGGGTATATTCGTGGCAGGAACAGAGATTTAATTTTGAAATTCAGATACGCAGCGAGGTAGAAAATCTCTGGTCTAATATTGAGCACATGTCCTTTTATAAAAACAAGGTAAAGAGCCGCAACGACAGGATATTGAACCGGCTGAAGGAGCACTCCTACAACCTTCTCCTTCAGGCTGACGAGGTTTTAAGCATACTCCGGCGGGAAAGAATGAAAAACGATATGCTTGACCTCAAGGAAAAAATGATGGATGCGCTGGAAGGGCTTTTTGACGGTATAAAAATACGGGATGTGGAAGCCATTTCAGGATATATGTATGAATGCTGGGCCATGCCCTTTGAAAAAATGACTGTGGAAGACTTTGAACATTTCTTCGCCTCCTCTGTAAAAGTTGAAGACCAGGCTGTTATAGACCTGGTGGAAAAATACAGGCCGGAGAGCACCCACAGAAGGCTCCACAGGTACCTTAAAGAAAACATGACTATAAGCGACAACATAATTCTGAGAATCGGCATAGCCACCAACGAGCCGGAGGCTGCAGTGGAGTATCTTTTGCTTGATATGGAAGAGGCATGCTGCAAATCCTGTGGTGAGTGGGTAGACTACAATGACGCCGACTTTTTCGCCGCAAAGGTTGACATGAGAGGGGATTTTTACTGCCGTGACTGCGCCGAAAAACTGTTAAAGTACTGCGAGGTCTGCGGAAACGTTTTGACAAGCGGGAGGATTTGCCTTTCCTGCACCTCCAGGCTATCTGCCAAGGAAGGAATAAAAAGAAATAATCAAATTAAAAAGGCATAGGAAAAAACAAATTTTTGAGTCACCAATTCCCAATTCCTAATTCTCAATTCCGGACCCATGAATAATGTTTAACAGGAGTGATAGAATGTATAAGCCGACAGGCTCCTGGGTTGCCATTCCAACACCCTTTAACGGAGATGATTCAGTTGACTATGAGGGGTTTAAGACCTTAATTGACTTTCAGGCCTCCAACGGTACCTCCTGCCTGCTGGTGCTTGGTTCCGCCGGGGAAACAACCCTTTTGTCAATGGAGGAGAAAAAGAGTATCATCGGGGAAGTAGCCCGCTACTCCAAAGGGAAAATACCCGTATTCTTCGGAACCACCTGCCCCTCAACACGGGAAACCACCCTGTTAAGCCAATTTGCCGAAGCAGAAGGAGCCGACGGTGTTGTTCTGACCGTCCCCCCTTACCTCCTGCCCCCGCAGGATGCTGTTTTAGATCACTTCCTTACGGTGGGAAAGTCAGTAAACATACCCTTTGGCCTATATAACAACCCCACCAGGACCGGAGTTAATATAGAGCCGGAGACCATTGCCGCCATATACCGGCAGTGCCCAAATTTCGTTGCGGACAAGGAAGCCATGCCCAGGGTTTCCCAACTGGTTGAGGTTTTAAAGCTTACCGGTGGAAATGTTCACGTTTTATGCTGTGATTTTCCCAAGTATTCTATAGTAATCCCGACGCTGGCGCTGGGCGGCCACGGCACGGCAAATATAGGGGGCAATATAATTCCCCGGGAAATGGCTGAAATGTCCCGCCCCTGGACCGGCTTTGACCAGGTTGAAAAATCGAAAGCACTGTATTTTAAGTATTACCCCCTTCTCAAAGCTCTGTATACCCTGTCAAACCCCATTGTAATTAAGGCTGCACTGAAGCTTATGGGGCTGCCCGGAGGCTCACCCCGCCGCCCCTACCCCGAATACCAGGGCCCCAAGCTTGAGGAGCTTAAGGCTTTAATGACCGAACTGGGAATATTGAAATAGCCGCCAAAGAATATGAAAATTGGTATTTTGAAGCCACAGAGATTTTATGATTGAATGTCCGTTTCCTCTGTGGCTTTATTCCAATCCCTAATCCCTAATCCCCAATTCCCAATTCCTATAATTCAAGCCCTTGAGCAGTACTGCCCTATCAGGTTTTTGATCACAGGCATCATCCTTTCCGCCCTTCTTTCCCCTTCCCTGATGAATTGCCTGCACTCTCTGAAGCTGTATCCGCTCAGGTCGGGCCTCTGAACGCTAATTACCACGTCGGCCCACTGCACCTTGGACATGACTACCTGTTTTTTCAAAACAAGGTCAAAGCACCTCAGCATTGCCATAACAATATTTTTGGGAGGGCCGGTCTGGTGGTGAAAATCACTGACGGACACCGCTATGACTATATCTGCCCCCATTGCCCGGCATACACTGGCGGGAACCATGTTTACCGTTCCCCCGTCCACCAGTATTCTGTTAAAAAGGTGTACAGGCTCAAAAACCGCAGGAATTGCGGTTGATGCCCTTATTGCATCGGAAACCTTGCCCTCCCTGATAACAACCTCCTCGCCACTGCTTGCATCAGCCGCAATAACAGCCAAGGGGATATTTATATCACTGAACTGTTTTTCACCAATTAGCCTGTCAACCAAATGACCCAGCTTTTCATTAGTCATAAAAGCCCTTCCTGGTGGTATAACAGGAGAGGCAACCTTGGACCAGCTTAGCTTCGTGGCAAAGCTCTCCAACTCATCCACAGAAACACCCGCAGCAAAACAGGCCCCCACCAGCGCTCCCGCACTGGTACCCACTATCAGGTCTATGGGGATTTTGTTTTTTAAAAGGGTCCGTATCACCCCTATGTGGGCCATTCCCCTGACGACCCCTGCTCCAAGGGCCAGACCAATTCTGGGTCTGCCCGGCGCAGCCTGCCGCCCGGTACTGCAGGACCCGGCTCCCGGAAGGTCCGGGGCAGTGAGTTCAGATTTCTGACCAGACTTTTCCACCCTTATAATTTTACATAAGGAGTCAACAACCTGCTGGTTAAAATCCGGCAGCTCCGACATAAGCCTCATCAAGTCTTCACGGCCTGTTTTCAGCAATACCACCTCATCCAGCGCAGCATAGGCGGCAATTGAATCTTCCCCTGTAAGACAGGTAATTTCACCAAAATACTCTCCGGAGGACAATATCAACGGGTGTTTATTCGTCACTCCCTCTGAATACATCTCAACCCGGCCGGTCTTTATCAGATAGAAGGATTCATTTCTGTGTCCCTGGATTATTATTTTCTCCCCCGGCCGGTACATAACCGGCTGTCCTACTTCCTCCATCCTGAACTGCAGAGTTTTAAAACTTAATTTCACCAAGGCTCAACTCCGTTCTTTGTAAAAGGGGTAAATATTACAGGTCCGGAATTGGGAATCGGGAATTGGGAATTGGTGATAAAATCAAACTATAGCATTTCACCTATATCTATACCATCTCCAATTCCCAATTCCTAATTCCCATATTGTGTCAGGTAAAAAAGGCCCCGGTCTTTTACAACCGGCAGCCTTATAGTATATCTTACTCAATTATACTACTTATACCTGTAGTTCAGGAATATCCCCGTAGTATTCCAGAGCCTCGGGGTTGGCCAGCGCATCTTTGTTCAATACAGGCTGTCCGTGAATAACATTCCTTACGGCCAGCTCAACTTTTTTGCCGTTAATTGTATACGGAATATCCTTTATGCTTATTATTTTGGCAGGAACATGGCGTGGTGTGGTGTTTTCCCTTATCAGCTTTTTTATCCTGGCAATAAGCTCTTCGGTAAGAGTTATACCCGGCGCCATCTTCACAAAAAGTATCACCCTGACATCATTATCCCAGTCCTGTCCCACCACCAGGCTGTCAAGCACCTCTGAAAGGGACTCTACCTGCCTGTATATTTCCGCAGTCCCGATTCTTACCCCTCCGGGATTGAGAGTGGCGTCGGACCGCCCGTATATTATTACGCCGCCGTGCGGGGTGATCTCAATAAAGTCTCCGTGCCGCCATACATTATCATATACGTCAAAATACGATCCCCTGTATTTTTTCATATCGGGGTCGTTCCAGAAGCTCACCGGCATTGATGGGAAGGCCGCGGTACATACCAGCTCCCCCTTATGGTTTATAACAGGCTTTGCGTGCTCATCAAAGGCCTCTACCTTCATACCCAGCCCCCGGCACTGCAGTTCCCCTGTATAGACCGGCCCGGTGGGGTTGCCCAGGGCAAAGCAGGAGATAATATCGGTGCCTCCGGATATTGAAGACAGGCACAGGTCCTTTTTAATATCCCGGTATACATATCTGAAGCTGTCCACTGAAAGAGGTGAGCCGGTTGAAAGTATGGCTCTTAGCGCCCCGAGGCCCAGGTCCGAAATGGGCTTTACACCCTCCTTCTCCGCGGTGGCAAGATATTTGGCGCTGGTGCCGAACACTGTTATTCCCTCTTCCTGGGCAATCCTGAAAAGGATGTCGGGCTCCGGGTAAAAGGGTGAGCCATCGAAAAGAACCACAGTGGCCCCCACCGCCAGTGAGCTGACCAGCCAGTTCCACATCATCCACCCGCAGGTGGTGTAATAGAATATGGTGTCCTCCCGGGTAAGATTGGTGTGCAGCACAAGTTCCTTCAGGTGCTGTAAAAGAGTGCCGCCAGCCCCGTGAACTATACATTTGGGGACTCCGGTTGTTCCGGACGAGTACATTATGTATAGCGGGTGATTAAAGGGAAGCTGCTCGAATTTAATTTCAGTACCCGTTACGGGACTGAAAAAGTCCCGGTAGTGGACGGCATTGGGAACGCCGCTAATGTCGGCCCTTTCACGGGTATAGGGGACCACAACCACTTTTTCGACTGAATTAATCTCCTTTAGAATGCCGGACACCCTTTCCAGGGAGTCAATGGTCTTTCCATTGTAATAGTAGCCGTCGGCAGTAAACAGCACCTTGGGCTGTATCTGTCCAAAGCGGTCAAAAACACCCTTTATGCCAAAATCCGGCGAGCAGGAAGACCAAAGGGCACCGATGCTGGTTGTGGCCAGCATTGCCACCACAGTCTGAATCATATTGGGCATAAAGCCCGCAACCCTGTCCCCGGTTTTAACTCCCAAATTCCTGAGCGCCAGTGCAACCCCGGCCACCTCGGCGTAAAGCTCTGAATATGTAATTCTGGATGAATCTCCGTGCTCACTTCTAAAGACAAGGGCTGTTTTATCATCCCTATACCGAAGGAGGTTCTCGGCAAAATTCAACTCTGATCCTGTAAACCACCTGGCTCCCAGCATGTCTTCCAGGTTGGTCACTACATTGTCGTATGACTTTGAGGAAATAACTCCACAGAATTTCCACACCGATTCCCAGAAATCCGCAATTTCTATCACTGACCAGTCATATAGCTCGTTGTAAGTCGAGAAATTGTTACCGAAGTTCTGGTTAACGTACTTGATAAACCTGGTGATATTAGCTGCTTCAACCCTGTCCGCACCCGGCTGCCAAAGCTTTTCACCCAACCCAAAGCACCTCCCGTCAAGTTTTTTGTATGTTCCCAAAAATCAAACTTTTTTACCGAAGAAAAAATGAAGAAAAATAAGGAATTAATCCTTAACTGGAAGACATACCAGCCCCGCCAGGCTAGGTCCAACGTGGGTACCCACCACAGTCCCCAGCCTGGAGATGACGATTTCAGTACAGTCAAAATTGTCCTGAAGACCCTTTATTAGGGCTTCCCTACCTTCCGGAAAGACGCCATGCGTAACCCAGCACTGCAGCCTGCTGCCCTGGCCCAATTTTTCTTTCATAATATCTATAAGGCGGCCCAGTGCCTTGGTTTTTCCCCTTACCTTTTCGTATGGGCAGATAAGACCTCCGCCCAGGGTAAGAATAGGTTTAACATTCAGAAGGGTTCCAAGAAAGGCCTGGGCCTTTCCTATACGCCCCCCCCTCTGGAGATATTCCAGTGAGTCCACCATAAAATATACTTCCAATTCCCGCAGCCATTTTTGTATCAGCTCCAGTATTTCTGATCTGGACTTACCCTCCTCAGCCGCCCTGGCGGCGTTTTGAACCACTATGCCCAGAGGTACACTGACTACCCCGGAGTCCAATACTTCCAGTCCGGAATAGTTCATCATGGTTTTGGCAAGGCTGGCTGACTGAACCGTACCGCTCATAAGACTTGAGATATGAATTGATATTATGTCATCCCCGGCTTCAATCATTGGGGTGTATATTTCCACAAATTCCGCCGGTGAGGGCTGCGATGTACTGGAAATCTCACCGGCTACCTGTCTTTTAAAAAATTGTTCGGATGTAATTTCTACACCGTCGAGATAAACCTCCTGCCCGAAAAACACTTTCAAAGGAACAACTGTTATGTTGTACCTCTTCACTATGTCGTGAGGCATGTCTGCGGTGCTGTCAGTGACTATACGTACTTTTCCCATCTCTTACCCTCCGTGCTACTCGGCGGAAATTATAAATTCGTAATGAGGTTGCCCCCCGTAGTGTGTTTCAATTTCAAGATCTTCGTTTTCACCGCTGAGCCTTTCGGCCACTGTCCGGGCATCGGCTCCCGAAAGCCCAGCCCCGTAATAGATAGTAACTATTTCCTCGCCCTCACCGGTAAGGGCACTCACAAGCTCACAGACAACCGGATATAGTTCAGTTCCCGAAGAAACAATGCGGCCGTCTACCACGGCAATATAATCCCCGGCAGAAATGCTTTGTCCGTCGCAGGATGTGTCCCTTACCGCCCTCGTAATCTCGCCGCAATTTACTCCCTGGGCCGCTGCAGCCATTTTTTTGGCCACTTCCTCTATTTCCCCGAAGGGGTTATGAACAAGCATAGCCGCCAGTCCCTGGGCTATATTAACGGTCTTTATCATCTTGACTTCCCTGGCTGACATTTTGGCTGCCTGCTCGGCGGCCATCACCACGTTGCTGTTATTTGGGAGAACTATCACCTTGCCTGCATTTACCCTGTTTATGGCATCCAGTATAACCTCGGTACTGGGATTCATGGTCTGGCCCCCGGATACAACCACATCAGCGCCAAGGCTTTCCATTATATTCATTATCCCCTCGCCCAGACCAACGCTTACAATGCCCAGAGGCTTCTCCGGCCCTCCTGGGGGCGCTTTGAACTCTTTATTCTGCTCTTCCATGTTGTTTATCTCAACATTGCACAGCGCGCCATACTTCAGACAGCACTCCAAAACCAGTCCGGGGTGATTGGAGTGTATGTGAACCTTGGCTGTCTCGTCATTTCCCACCACCATAAGGCAGTCACCATAGGGTGACAGTTCCCTGCGCATTTGGTCCAGCATGAGTCCCCTGCCCTTAACCAGCATTTCAGTGCAGTAGGTATACTGAATAACCTGAGTTACCTCCCGGGCCCTGGCTATATACTCCTTTTGCTGACTTGCGGCCAGGTCGAACAGCTCCAGTTGCTGGCGGGCAGCCGCCATTTTAAGGGCATGTATTATCCCCTCAAGGATAACCACCAGCCCCCGGCCGCCGGCATCCACCACACCGGCCTCCTTCAGCACCGGAAGCATTTCCGGAGTCTCGGCAAGCGCCTGCTGTGCCTGGCGGTATGAGTGGAGCATAGCTCTAAGCATATCATACTGCCGGCCTACTCCCTCATCAAACCCCTTTGCCAGCCTTTTGCAAACCGTCAGTATTGTCCCCTCGGCCGGGTTCATAACAGCCTTGTAGGCAGCCTCCGAACCCTCGTTAAAGGCAGCCGCCAAATCAGCGGTATATACCCGGTTTTTACCCTCCAGCGCCTTGGCAAAGCCGCTCAGAATCTGGGACAGGATAACTCCGGAGTTGCCCCTGGCACCCAGAAGGCAACCCTGTGCCATTGCCGCTGCAATCTCTCCTGCTGAAGACCCCTTTTTTTCCCTGGCTTCCTTTACACCGGAGAGAAAGGTCAGGTACATATTGGTTCCCGTGTCTCCATCCGGCACCGGAAATACGTTAAGGGCGTCTATTTCAGATTTATGCTCCGCCAGCAGGTTGGCGCTCCCCACCAGCATCATGAGGAGTTCGTTACCGTTAAATGAGTCAAATCGCATTATGCACCCTCCGGTGAAAATAGCTTTCCGCAGTTTGTAAATTCTACGTTAAAAAATTAAAAACCTTTTTCTCGGAAGGAATTTGAATAAATTAAGTTAATTATATGAAAATAAGGGAGGGATACCGCATTGAGGAACTTTGACATCGTGATAATTGGATCCGGGGTTATTGGGACCAGCATTGCCTACCACCTCTCTCTTAATGAAAAGTTAAAAATAGCTATAATAGACAAAGAAAAATTTCCTTGCTCGGGCTCCACGGCAAACTGCACGGGGGGAATCAGGCACCAGTTTTCCAGCCGGACCAATGTAACCCTTACCAAATTAAGCCTTCCCTTTATGAAACGTTTTCCCTCAGAAATGGATTACCCAATATATCTCAGGCAGAGAGGCTACCTTTTTGTTTCGGCCAGCCGGAAAAACCTCTCCCAATTTAACGATAACCTGAAAATACTTGAAGAACTTGATGTCCCGGCTGAGTTTGTCTCACCGGAAGAGCTTGCCAAAAGGCATCCCTACTTAAAAACCGACGACCTTATAGGAGGAACCTTTTGCCACCTGGACGGCTACGCCGACCCCTACGGGGTAACCATGGGCTACTTCAAGCAGGCGAGAAAAAGAGGCGTTGAAGCTTTCTTCGAGGAGGAAGTAACGGGAGTTGATATTTCCGGGGGCTATGTAAGGGGAATAACCACCACAGCAGGGGAAATAGGCTGCTCTGTGCTGGTAAATGCCGCCGGTCCCCACCTGCCTGAGATAGGCAAAATGGCCGAAGTGGACATTCCCGCCTCCCCTTACAGGAGGCAGGTGTACGTATGTTCACCGGTGGAGGGCATACCAGGCAGCGCCCCGCTGGTGGTGGACATGGACACCGGCTTTTACCTTCATGCCGAGAAAAACGGCACCCTTTTACTGGGCGGCACTGACAAGGACTACTACCCCGGCACTGACAATTCTGTGGACTGGTCACTGATGGACGGGTTTATTGATGCTGCTGTTCTAAGGATACCCTCCCTGGAAAATGGAAGAATATCCAGAGCGTATGTCGGCATAAGATCACTAACCCCGGACTACCTGGGAATAGTGGGTGAGCACCCTGCCCTTAAGGGATTCTTTATAGCAGGCGGATTTGCCGGCAACGGGTTTATGCACTCACCGGCAATAGGCATGATAGCCTCCAGCCTGATTACGGACGGAAAGTGCGACCTTCTGGATGCAACTCCACTCTCGCCGGCACGGCTGTACTCCAGCGGCAAGGTGGAGGGGAATATTTTTTAACTCATAAGAATTCATTTCCGGTCGGAATACAAAATTTGTTTTATTTTTATTGTCAGTATTCCAGGTGATTCTCCGCGCTGTGCTGATTCCAGTCACACAGCGCTTTTTTGCTGAATCTTATTTCTGCCCCTATTTTATAATAGGGGATGCCTTTTCCGTCAATGTATTTGGAGCCTTCAACCAGGCTGTGGAGTTTCATCTCATCAACACCTAAATAAACAGCCGCCTGTGAAAAGGATAGTATATCCTCGGACCTCATATCTGCAGCAGAATCAGCGCTTACTTGATTCTTTTGGTGCAATTCTGAGGTAGAATAGGCGTTTTGCTTTGAAAATGACATTATTGAGTAACCTAAAAAGAAACAGGCTATTAGTATTGAAGCTCCCAGAAAATACAGAGACATCACAAGCCTGTTGTCATTCATTGTTTTTCCTCCTTTACAAGCCGTTAATGATTATGTTTTTCAAAACTTATTGTAAACCCAAAGATCTGTTTTGTCTTCAACATGACTGAAATAATGACCAGGAGCCCTAAGGCCCCACTGATCAAATAACCCGCCTGAACACCCAGGAACTTCGTTATAGTCCCGCTAAAAACGCTGCCCACAGGCATCATCCCGGCAAACAAAAGTATGAAAACGCTCATAACCCGGCCCCTCAGCTCGTGGGGGACCCTGGACTGGATGTAGCTGTTTACAGAGGCGGTAAAGGTAACCATGCTCCACCCGAGAAGGGTGAGCAAAACCAAGGCCTGGACATATTCGTCTATTCCTGCCAGCACAATCTGAAATAAGCACAGCCCCAAGGCCCCTATAAACATAAATGAGAGGCGGGGGCCAAAGCTGCTCAGTACAGCAAGGGCTCCCGACGCCACAAAGGCCCCGGCCCCCACTGCCGTCATCATAAAGCCGAATTCCTGGGCCTCGCGGTGAAGTATATCCTTTGCGTAAACCGGCACCAGCACATGAAAGTTCATGGAAAAGGCGCTCAGGCAGCCCAAAAGCACCAGGGGGTAAAAGACCTCCGGGGTTTTTCGAATATAGCTTAACCCGCCTATTAGCTCACCTCTGAAATCCTTGCCCTCCCTGTTTCCAGCCGAATCTTTTATGCTCATCATAAAAAGGCCTGCCAGCACCGGCAAAAAGCTGGCCGAGTTAATAAGAAAGCAGGCTGCTGTGCCGGTTTGGGCTATGACAAGCCCTGCCAAGGCAGGGCCTATTATCCTGGCGGCGTTAAAAATAGAGGAATTTAGGGCTATTGCATTCATTAAATCCTCCCTGCCCACCATTTCCACCACAAAGGACTGCCTTGCCGGAACATCCAGGGTATTTGAGATGCCCAGCAGCAGGGCCAGCACCGCCACGTGCCAGTACCTTACCTCGCCTGACAGCACCAGCAGCCCCAGTATAAGGGCCAGTAACATGTTAGCGCACTGGGTAAGAATAATAAGCTTTCTTTTTGGGAAGCGGTCGGCTATTACCCCGGCCGGCAGGGAAAACAAAAGGGTGGGTCCAAACTGGCAGGCCCATATAATACCCAGCAGAAAGGCTGAGCCGGTCATCTCCAGCACCAGCCAGGCCTGGGCCATATACTGCATCCACCCTCCCACCAGGGAAACGCACTGCCCAGCCCAGAACAGCCTGAAATTCCTGTGCCTCAGGGCAGCCAGGGTACCTGTACCTTTTTTGCTCATTCCTGTTGATGTGTCACTCAATTTCCCGGCACCTTTCGCTGATGTAATTATTTTAATAATTCGATATATAAAACATAATTCCCTATAGAATACTCCTTGCTATAAAAAAACGGTCCTTAAGCTCGACAGATTGTTAAAAAAGTCCAATATTAACCCCATTGCCATCTGGTGCTCCGGCTGAAACCGGCTTTACCGGAAGACCCATTTAAATTACATTTGGGGATATTGGGTTGTCCCCTTTTAAAAAGCAATTTCTTTCAAGACTTAAGCACTGCAGTTATTTATAATAAAGACTAAGCCGCCACATTCGGCTTTCACAGAGAAAACCGTGGAGGAATACCATGTTAAACCGGGAATGGAGCATGCTCCACTGCAACACCAATCTAAACATTGAGCTATTTCACGCTTTCTACCTAAAACATGCATATCCGGTGCACATGCATGATTATTACGTGATCGGGCTTATCGAGAAAGGGCTGCAATCCTTTTCCCATCGCGGCTCCAAGTATAAAACGCCGCCGGGAGGACTAATAATGCTTAACCCGGGAGACGCACATACAGGTGAGCCGGCAAATCACCTGGGTTTTGAGTACCGGGCCATATACCTGACTATGGCGCACATGCGGGAAGCTGTGGTTGAGTTGACCGGTCGCCATCAGGACAGCCCGTTTTTCATCAATATACGTGTAGACAACCAAATACTGGCCGGCTGTGTAAGGAATCTTTATGCCTCGCTTTTAAGTGATGCGAACATTATGGAAACAGAATCACATTTCCTTAACGCACTGTGCGGCATAATAAAAAAAACCGCGGAAATAAGGCACCCTCTACTTTCCATTGGCCGGGAGCGGGAAGCGGTTCGCAGGGCTCGCGAATATATCCACTCATGCTGGTCGCAGAAGATAACACTTAGTGAGCTTGCGGAATACGTGAGGTTGAGCCGCTACTATTTTTTAAGAGTGTTTTGCAATGAAGTAGGCATGCCGCCCCATTCTTATCTGGACAGCATAAGAATAAGCCACGCCAAGAAACTGCTCAAGCAGGGAATACCTCCCAAGGAAGTCGCCCTTGAAACCGGCTTCAGCGATCAAAGCCACTTTGCCAACCGCTTTAAACGTTCGGTCGGCATCACTCCCGGCTTCTACTTCCAGGAGCATAAAAACTGATTGCTTTAAAACAGCCATACGCGTAAAAGGACTGAGATTATTGAACGTACAGGCAAAGCCAGGGCCGGGCCCGGCAACTCTTTCCCTCGGAAATTCAAGGCGCCTCGACAATCACCTTTTTTCCATTATTACGGCAATATTGATATGGAGCGTTTCCTTCGTGGCCACTAAAATAGCCTTAAAATCATTTCCTCCACTGGGCCTGGGCTTAATACGGTTTGGACTGGCCGCGGCTCTTATTGGAACTTTTTTGGCCATACGGAAGAATATAATAAAACCCGCGCCGAAGGATTTAGCAAAACTGGCACTAAGCGGTTTTTTGGGGATCACCGTCTACTTTTCGCTGGAGAACGTGGGAGTAAAATATAGTACCGCTTCGGACGCCGCCCTAATCGTGTCCTCTTATCCGGCGATAACAATGCTGCTGGAATCACTGCTTTTCCGGGCGAAGTTCCCGCCGATATCATATATCGGCGTCGGGCTGGCAATTGGCGGCGTATATATTATTGTTTCCGGCGGCCATTCTTCTGAAGCCTCAGACAGGCTTTTCGGCAACATTTTACTTGTCCTGGCCGGAGTGGTGTGGGCATGCTACAACTTTATCACCAGTACAGTGGTTTCAACCTATTCCATGACCACCATCACCTTTTACCAGACTGCGGCCGGCGCTATAGGGTTTCTGCCCCTTATTCTCTTCGAGGCCGACCGATGGACTTTTCCTATTACAGATTCATTGATTGCCGTGATATATCTGGGTGTTTTCTGTTCTTTGCTGGCTTTTTACTTATATGCATACGGCCTCAGAAAGGTGCCGTCAAGCTCTGCGGTAATTCTAATGAACCTGGTTCCTGTTTTCGGTGTGCTTTTCTCCGTTGTAATCCTTAATGAAGTGATTAGTCTAAAGCAAATTCTGGGCGGCATGGTTATAATAATAGGGGTCATGCTTAACATATTATGGACAAGAAAGCCGGATAATACGGTGATAAATGGCTCCCGGACAGAAGAGCATGAGTTGTGAATAATCCTCCCGGAAAAACCCGGGCGTTTGTGCATATTTTATCCATAAAGCTGTCTGATTAACTAACTTTATGTCTTTATAATCTATATTTATCAGCAAGGACGAATGGTGCCAGGCCCTTAACTTTTTTAACTTATTGAATTGCCCTGTCTATTGATATATTTAAAACACTGCCACTGCGGAAACTCTGATATAACTTGCAATTTCTTCCATAGAGTATCCCAGTGGTAATCCCTGTGTTTTGGAACAAATCCCTGCCCTGACGGGATTCTTGTGAATATATCTTATCACTATGCCATCCACCGCTACTGACTTCCTTAGCTGCTCTATTAAGTATTCTTTATCCCCAGTTCTTTCAAATATGTGTTCCTTGTTATTTCCCCGCTGTATCACATGATACAGCACTCCCGGATATTCCACCCCGCCCCTCTTGCCAAAATTTTACACCCCTGTCGCTATTCGGCAAAAATTGCCAGAACAAGCGACGGCCTGGCTAACGCGCTGCTTAAGCTGGAATCAGCCGCGCATCGCTTATGAAACTGTTCAGCACTCACCCTCCAATCCAGGAAAGGGTGGCAAGACTTAGGAATATAAGGCTGTAATTAAATATCAATATATCAAAAAAATAATAGAAGGAATATCAATCTATTAATTTAATATTTATATATACTGCAATATATAATAAGGAGTGTGGTTTACCTTTTATGGACGACCCATCAGGTTGGCGTACCCTTAGAATTAACATGTTTATTAATGTGACACTAGGAATATTAAAGGGTGCGCTGGCATTCTCAAGCGGAAGCGCGGCAATGTACGCATCGGCGCTAAACTCTCTCAGTAATTCGATAAACAATCTGTTTTCTTATCTTGGAATAAAAAAGGCTGCCCGCCCGGCTGACACTGACCACCCGTTCGGATACGGCAAGGAGATTTACTTTTGGTCATTCGTTGCTTCAGTTTTTATGCTTGGCTTTGCCAGTATGGGAGCCATTAGCCAGGGGTACAGCCAGCTATTGGAAAAGAAGGATATAAATATTAGCCCGCTAATGGTTATTATCCTTGTAATTGCCCTGGTTCACGAGATTATTCTGTTATATGGCTCATTCAACTTTATTGGGAAAATCTTTTACAACTCTAGCCTATTGGATGGAATCAGACAATTTAAAAGATATAACAACTCTGTAAACAAAACTATAATTGTGCAAAATGCATCCACTGTGATTGCAACTACCATATCCCTTGTGGCGATAATTGCTGCCAAAGTTAGCAACATTTACATTATAGACGCATTGGCATCAATAGCAGTAGGTGTTATATTGGGGAGCATGGCGCTTGCACTTGCTTTCCAATTGAAAGACTTGATTATAGGTCGCTCATGTAATCCGGCAACTATACAGTTAATTGGCGATCTGGCAATGAAAGTGCCCGGAGTTACTGATATCTCTGACATCAAAACCATGCACATGGGATCTCAGTGCCTTTTATTAAATATGGAAATTCAGGTTAAATCCGGCCTAAAGGTTGACGAAGTAGACGACGTGGTAAATGAAGTTGAAAAAATAATTGAAGGCAATTTATGCAATGTAAAACACATAAACATTGAGGCTGTAGCAGATGATAAGGTGCAGGGCTGGAAGAAAGCTGTTTCCCAGAAAAAAACCCTGGCACTTACCGAATTTGTATGATTCAAATTTTGCCTGCCCTTTTTTAGGTGCAGGTTTCTTTTATTGCAAAAAGGAAGGTGTAATCAAAATTGCATTCATCAGGCTTCAGGGCGGTTTGGATTGCCCTGTTTGCAAATCTCTTAATTTTTCTAACCAAAGCAATCGCAGCATGGGTTGGCAACAGTGCGGCTATGTTCGCAGAAGCCCTACACTCACTGTCCGACGCTGTAAACAGTGTCTTTCTCCTTATAGGTATGAAACTGGCCTGCCGGCCGCCGGATTTGGAGCATCCATTTGGCTACGGTAAAGAGGTTTATTTCTGGTCATTCATTGCATCGGTTTTCATGTTTGGCGTTACCAGCATGGGTTCATTAACCAGGGGATATCACCAGGTTGTTAGTCCCCACCCTATAGCAGCAGTTGAGCTGATAACCATTGCGCTTTCGCTGGCAGCGCTGTTTGAGATATATGCTGTCCGGGCAGCCATGCGCGCTGTTATAAACGATGTAGGAATACAGGTTAAAGGGTTTAAAATAATACCTGCTTCCTTTAAAAATATCAACAACGTGGCTAATCCAGCCGTCAAATTCGTGTTTTGGGAAGATATTGCCGCCCTTGTCGGAGTTATCATAGCACTGGTTGCAATAACTATAAGCGAAATTACAAATAACATTGTTTATGACGGCATAGCGTCCATCGTCATTGGCGTTATGCTGGGAGCATTAGCCATTATGTTAGCCTACGAAAACAGGGATATGATCGTGGGCAGGGCGGCTCACCCCAATATTGTCAGGAGAATTGGAGATATAGCAATAAATACCCCTGGCGTTACCGATGTTAAGGATATTAAAACAATGTATATAGGAGCTCACTCTCTCCTGGTCAATATGACAATAGAAACAAAGCCAAGGCTTGATATTGAGCTGGCGGACGACATTGTTGCCGAGGTAGAAAAAAGAATAGTTAAAAGGCTGGATATTGTAAAGGAGATAAATATTGAAATTATCGCAGATAACAATATAAATGACTGGGAAAGGGAAAAAGAGGAGCTTGGCTGTAATCTATAGATAATGACGAATGGTGCCAGGCCCTGGGTCTATCCCGAACTTTGTGTAAAGTCCAAATCGATATAAAATAAGGCAGTATTTTGAGGGGACAATTGGCTATTAATGCAATTGCCCCCTTTTAACGCATTATACTTAAAAGGCCTTAATTGTC
>JBMOPE010000029.1:0-2945 GCA_049323755.1 Bacillota bacterium | reverse complement strand
AGGGTTTTAGAGATTTTAGACATCAAAAAGTATGCCCTCGGGGGGTAATACGTTTCTATCCCCTGAAAGTCTTGTGGTTACTGGGCTGAGGGGTTATTGTAATCGTTATTTCGTAAACTCACGCTAGACCTAAGGAGGGAATGAAACTTGAGCAAAAAACTAGTCTTACTGCTGGCACTGGTGATGTCCTTTAGTTTAGTGGCCTTTGGCTGCGGCGGGGGCAAGACTAAGATTGAGGTTAAAACCCCGGAGCAGGCGGCCAAGATGGAAGGAGACCCGGTACAAAACCTGGCTGTTAAAGAGAAGGAATGGCTCGGCCGGTTGGATGCCGTCCGTGGGGACATCAGCAAGTCTTATAGCGAATGGGAGCAGGGTAAAACCACCAAAGAGGACTTTATGAACCAATTGAAAAAGTCCAACGGTACCGTCAGGGGAATGAGCAAAGAATATGATCTACATATGGAGGCCAACCCCTTTCCCGCTGACAGGAAGAACGAAGAATTTTACAAAGACGGGTTAGCCTACGGGAATAAATTAAGGAAAACGGCCAATGATTTTATCTTTATGGCCACCGAAGGTATCTTGGACACCCAGACCAAAAAACTGAAACCCCTTACCGATGAGCAAATAAAGGGTTTATATCAGAACTATATGGTAAACAAATATGACGAATACCGGGCCAAGCTGGTTCCGGCGCTGGACAAGGTAAATAAGAAGTAACGGGCGTGGGTGCCATGGGTGCCAGGCACCTAACTTATTAACTTTCTGTGGGGTATCTACTTACCTGGTGTATAGCCTCCCGGTAGGCCCTCCCGCAGGAGTACGGCCCGCGCACTCTGGAAACGGAGTGCTCGAGGAAATCCCTGGCAAAAAACCGCTGCCATGGCGAACCAAAGGGACGGTCCCTCTGGTTTACCCAACCCTGGCCCTCTGCTCTCAGTTACTACGCTCGGAGTAGAGGGCCTAATTTTTCCGTGAACTAAGAAAAAAATAAGGAGGGGGTAATGGGTGTCAGGCACTAAACTTATTAACTTATTGTAAATTGTGCTAAGTTGGGTATGGGTTGACAAAATGGAATAGGCTGGGAAATAAATCAACCACCCGGGCTTGCCCCAGATGGTTGAGTATCCACAGTGCTCCCCTTATAATGGTAATTGCTACATCAACATAATAAGGGGGAACTGCTGTGTATACTCATCCTACCGTAATTACGCTGCAGAAGGCAAGCAATGAAACTCGACCAGAGAAAAGTTTATACGCGCAGAGAAATAGCCGCCAAATGTCAGATGTCTCACACCACCTTTTACAAGTTTTTGGAAAGGTACAAGGAACAAGGCGAGAACGGATTGCACGATAAAGAACGTGTACCAGGTATCCGGCCTAATCAAACGCCGCCGGATATAGAAGAAGCTATCCTGGCTATCCTGGCTTTTGTCCAGGAACACCCAGCTTATGGACCCAAAAGGATCAGCGCCGAACTGAGAAAATCAGAAAACGGCGGAATTAAAATCGGCGAAACCGCTGTATACGGGGTACTTAGACGCAATGGCCTCAATACCAGGCGAGAACGCCTTAAATGGATTGATTCCCTGCAACCTCCGCAGGAGAAAACAGCCTGGGAGCTGGACAAAGGGGCCAGCCAACACAGGCAGGGGTAATGGGTGTCAGGCACTAAACTTATTAACTTATTGTAAATTATAACACCTCCTGGTATAATTTGGCCGGGAGGTGTTTTTTTGGGTAGAGATTTAAGGGTGGAACATCCCGGCACGGTTTATCATGTAATTCAAAGGGGAAATAACCGGGAATTTATATTTGACAAGTATGATGACAAGGCATTCTTGTTGGACAAGATTCGTTTCTATAAACAAAGGGTAGGGTTCACTTTATTCGGTTATGTGATAATGGGCAACCACTATCATTTGATTATTCAGATGCATCATAGCCCCCTGCAGAAGGTTATGCAAATGTTAAACAACTGCTACAGTAAATACTACAACTCGGTTCGTAAAAGAACAGGGCACGTTTTTGGGGGTAGGTATAAGGCCATCCCGGTTCAGGAAGATAGGTATATGTTAACGCTCCTGAGGTATGTTCACCAGAATCCTATTAGGGCCAATATTTGCAAACATCCTTGGGAATATTACTGGAGCAGTGACAACGCATATCGAAGAAGTATTAACGATCTAGTTGACGTAGATATTATGCTTAATTTTCTATCACCAAACCGTCGAAAGGCGGTAGAAAAATATGTGCAATTTATGAGTCTCGAGGAATCAGACGACTTTGAATCTTTAGACCTAATTGGTGACGAAAGTTATGCTCTGGCAGTTAAACCTAAGCGAGAGGTACTTCAACGAAAGAGGTTGGATGAAATTCTTATTGAAACCGGCCTTACCTTAGAGGAATTTAACCTGGTAAAAAGCGGTTCCAGGAAACGAAGCTTGACCTCATGCAAGGAAACATACGCCAAAGAAGCTTTAAAAAACGGTTATACGTTAAAGGAAATTGCCGGAAATATTTCCCTTACAGATGTGGCAATTCATAAACTGCTGCAGAAGGAAAGACATTCGGTATCGAACTGATAATTTTGCTGATTAATTGTGAAGATATGTACAAATCTCTATTGTACTATTCCTGTTAGCCCTTGTTTTTAAAACCAATTCCATGGTTAAGATAGTAAAAATATTTATTGCCATAAATTACTAACCATTACTCGACTGAAAACTATCAATAACATTAACTTATAACATGGGTTAAAATAAAGGTGAAAAACATGAAAGCAATCAGAGACCCTGTACATAACATTATTCTATTCCAGGAGTTATGCACTTGATGGGAATAAATGGAAATTCATAACCCCAAAAAGTTTTTTTTAAAAAGACTCTGATAACTGGCAAAAAGACTTGACATTTCTGGAAGTCCCCCATAATCGCTTTGGATGG
>JBMOPE010000028.1:0-173024 GCA_049323755.1 Bacillota bacterium | reverse complement strand
GACAATTAAGGCCTTTTAAGTATAATGCGTTAAAAGGGGGCAATTGCATTAATAGCCAATTGTCCCCTCAAAATACTGCCTTATTTTATATCGATTTGGACTTTACACAAAGTTCGGGATAGACCCCACGTTTTTTATTTACCTTTTTAATTACTCCCACTCTATGGTGGAGGGGGGCTTTGAGGTTATATCGTAAACCACCCGGTTTATACCTTTCACCTCGTTGACTATACGGCTTGATATCTTTTCCAGAACGTCGTGGGGGATTCTGGCCCAGTCGGCAGTCATGCCGTCATTGCTGAGTACCGCCCTTAGTGCCACCGTATGCCAATAAGTTCTTTCGTCACCCATTACTCCCACGCTTTTAAGTCCGGTCAGCACAGCAAAATACTGCCAAATTTCCCTTCCCAGCCCGGCCTTCTCTATTTCTGTGGTTACAATATAATCTGCCTCCCTTAAAAGGGCCAGCTTTTCTTCTGTGATTTCACCTATTATCCTGACTGCCAGGCCCGGCCCAGGGAAAGGCTGCCTCCAGACTATATCATCCGGCATTCCCAGCTCTTCACCCAGCTTACGGACCTCATCCTTAAAAAGCCACCTTAAGGGCTCAACCAGCTCAAATAGCATATTCTCAGGCAGCCCACCAACATTATGATGGGATTTTATTACGGCTGCGGTTTTTGTGCCGCTTTCAACCACATCGGGATATAGTGTTCCCTGCACTAAAAAATCTATCTTGCCAAGCTTTTCAGCCTCTTCTTCAAAAACTCTTATAAATTCCTCTCCTATTATCTTCCTTTTTCTCTCGGGATCGGTAACTCCCTCCAGCTTGTTTAGGAAACGCATTGAGGCGTCCACATATACAAGCTTTATATTAAAGCCCTCTCTAAATGTTTCGACAACCTTCTCAGCCTCCCCTTTTCTTAAAAGGCCGTGGTTTACAAAAACACAGGTAAGCCTTTCACCCACCGCCCGGTTTACAAGGACTGCGGCCACAGACGAGTCAACACCGCCGCTTAGGGCGCACAGCACTTTTCCATTACCGACCCTTTCCTGTATTTCTGCCACAGAGTGGTCTATAAAGGACTCCATATTCCAGTTTCCTGTACACCCGCAAATATTGTACAGGAATTGTCTTAGCACATCCTGACCCTTTGGTGTGTGCACCACTTCCGGGTGAAACTGAACAGCAAAAAGCTTCCTGCTGGTGTCAGCCATTGCAGCCACCGGGGATAGCTCGGTCCTTGCGGTTATCGAAAAGCCGGGAGGCGGAGAATCAACCCTGTCCCCGTGACTCATCCAGCACTGCTCGCTCTTTTCCATGCAGCAAAGTAAGTCATCCTGACAGCTCACCTCTAAGGAAGTCCTTCCGTATTCCCTCATGTCAGCCCGGGCAACCACACCCCCCAGCTGCTGAGTCATAAGCTGCATCCCGTAGCATATGCCAAGAATGGGAATACCCAGGTCGTATATTCCCGGGTTGCAGGTAGGAGCTCCTTCCTGGTACACGCTGGAGGGGCCTCCAGAAAAAACTATCCCCTTTGGTCTTTTTGCAGATATTTCTTCCAGGGACGTTGTATAGGGGAGCATTTCACAAAACACTTTCAGTTCCCTGATGCGTCTGGCAATTAGCTGGCTGTACTGCCCTCCGAAGTCCAAAACAATAACCATTTCCTGTCTTATTTCAGCCACAATTTTATACCTCCGAAAAACTATGAATATACTTCAGGCTTTAAAACGCAAATATCTCTCAGATTCCTGTAATATTCAGCATAGTCCAGCCCGTAACCTACCACAAACTTGTCGGGAATCTCAAACCCATTATAATCCGGGGTCACGTCAACCTTCCTGCGGGAAGGCTTGTCCAGCAGTGTGCATATTTTAAGGCTGGCGGGCTTCCTGGTTTTTAGGTTTTCCAACATGTATTTAAGAGTCAGGCCGGTGTCAACAATATCCTCGACCACAATAACATGCCTTCCCTCAATGCTCTGGTCAAGGTCTTTTAAAATCTTTACCACACCCGAAGACTGACTGGCCTTACCGTAACTTGATACGGCCATAAAATCTATATTTAAAGGTACGGTAAGATTTCTTATGAGATCTGACAGAAAAACGACCGCCCCCTTAATAATGCCGACAACCAGTATATTCTTCCCCTGGTAGTCCTTCGAAATTTTTTCTGCCAGCTCTTTTACCTTACGGGCAATCTCCTCTTCAGAAATCAGTATTTCCTGAACATCCGGATGCACCTTAACACCTCCGTTAAATCAACCTTTATTATATACTTCTACATTCTACTTATATAACATATAAAAAATTATGTTTTTATACAAGCTCAAACATAAAGTTTTTTAGGTAATACCTGCGGAATAAACGCCCTGCGGGCGTTGCCGCTGTTCCAGCGGCGGGAATTCAGAAGTCAGAATTCAGAAAGCCAAAGCTATAATGTTATTTGTAACCAAACAATGGTTTACTTTAGCGCTTTAAAGCGATATATATTTTCCTTAAGAATAAAAACAGCGTTACTTTGAGGATTAATGGCCCTCTCGGCCCGCCTTAAGATACCGCATACATACAATTCTGGATTCTGACTTCTGGATTCTGAATTCCGACCGTTTTTTCAATCAGTATTAGCTATCTATTGCTTCCCCGTCTTCAATTCCAGGCTGTCGTTACTGGGAGGCTTTATTTCAATCTTGTCATTAAAGCCCCAGAACCTCATATCAACCAGGAGCCCCTCGGCCCCCCCGGGCAAATAAGCCTGCATAAATGCCCGTCTAATCATTTTTTCTTTTGGGTCTACCCACACTTTGAATTTAAAGTCTGTGTATTTTTCATCCATTAAGGGATTGGCAACATTTGGCCTTAACTCCAGAACATCCGTTTTTATTCCATCTATCTTTTCCGACCCTGTCCTTTTTATTATGGGAATATCCTTGAAATTAAACAGGCCCAGGGGTTTGAACTCTGTTAAAAACAAGTCTGAATTGGCAAGAGAATCACCCTTTAAAGTGAACCATCTCTCGGACCATGGGTCTTTCATATAGGTGGTATCGTCTATCAGTATAAATTCCATGCTGGATTTCTGCATAGCACCCTTGATGTGAACTCTATTTGGTTTTACATAAGCTCCCTCAATCAGTGATATTGTTTCCCTGCCTGTTTGTTTTACCTCTACATTGTACCGGTAGCTGGAACTATTAATAGTATTTGCCAGAGACTTGTCAAAAAGTTCTTTTTCTGACATTGATCCTTCACCTATAACTGAAGCCACCAGCCAGATCAAAACTAAAATAATAGCTGAAATACCAGCGATGGGCAATACCCGGCCCCTGTTTAACACATACCAGCGCGGCCACATCATTTTAAAGGTCACCCCCACGTTTAGCATTTACCAAATGTATACTTTGCGGGGAGATTAATTATACCATGGTAACATCTTACATAAGCTATTTTCGCCGGGCTTGCACAATAATCCATAAGCAGGTAAAATTTATTAGGTACTTTATTCTTTTGACAGATTTTTTGCCTGGAGGATATTATGGACATTAAGGAAATGCAAAGTGAAGTGGACTCATGGATAGGTCAGTTTGAGGAAGGATACTGGACACCGCTCAGTATGCTGGCCCGGCTCATAGAGGAGGTCGGCGAACTGGCCAGAGAAATAAATCACCAGTTTGGAGAAAAAACAAAAAAACCGGAAGAAGCAATGGGAGACCTAGCTCTTGAACTGGCAGATATACTCTTTATAGTAATATGTTACGCAAATTCCCTTAACATAGACCTTGAAGACGCTTTTAAAAGAGTAATGGCAAAATACCGGTACCGGGACAGCAACAGGTGGACCCGAAAAGACGGGAGCTAATTCCCAATTCCTAATTCCCAATTACGGACCCTTATTAACAGCTGAGGAGGATATAAATGGCAACAATAATTGGAATAAAAGGTCTTCGCTATAACCCTGAAGCAGCAAATAATCTTGCCGACGTTGTAACACCGCCCTATGATGTTATCAACGCAGAAGCTCAGGACCGTTATTACAATAAACATCCTTATAATATAATACGACTTGAATATGGAAAAACATTCAGCGGAGATAACGAAGAAAACAACCGCTACACCAGAGCAGCTGATGATTACAGGGAATGGCTTAAAAAACGTATTCTCTTGCCGGAAGAAAGCCCCTCCTTATATCTATATGAGCAGGAATTTACAGTTGACGGAGTCAGGAGGGTACGAACAGGCTTTATTTGCGCAGTAAGGCTGGAGCCATATGAGAAAGGTGTTGTACTTCCCCACGAGGAGACCCTTCCAAAGCACAAAGCCGACCGCCTTGCACTGATGAGAACCTGCCGCGCCAATTTTAGCCCTATTTTTGGTTTATATTCCGACCCTGAGATTTCCGTAACTGAATTATTGAAAAAATACTCAAGCACACCTGACTCCGATTTTACAGATGAAAACGGCGAAGCTCACAGATTATGGGTTATTAAAGATCCGGACACAATTGAAAGAGTCCGGAGCCTGATGTCAGATAAAAAGGTATTTATAGCTGACGGGCATCATCGTTACGAAACAGCTCTTAACTACAAACAGGAAAGGGAAAATCAAAATCCGGACCACCGGGATGACGCCGCCTATAACTACGTTATGATGACACTGGTAAATCTTTACGACCCAGGGCTGGTGGTCCTGCCCACCCACAGGCTGGTTAAAAGCGTTGATGCAGATAGAGTATCCGGCCTAATAGAAAACCTAACTGGTAATTTCACTCTGTCAGAGTTTCAGCCTGAAATCAAAAACAAAAATATAAAAGAGTTCCTTAGCAAACTTTCTGAACTGGGTAACGGCTTTTCGGGGAAAGGACTCCACCGCCACTCCTTCGGAATATATCTTGGCGGAAAGCTCTATTTTGCCACGCTTACAAACGAAGAGGATCTAGCAAGCCTTATGCGCCCGGACAAATCTCCGGAATGGAGAGGACTCGATGTCTCAGTGCTCCACAGTCTTATCATAGAAAAACACCTTGGAATAGATGACGACCTCCGGGCTAAAGGAGATCACATTACATACACCAGAGAGGAAGAGGGAGCTTTGGAGGCTGTGGACCGGGGTGATTACCAGGTAGCCTTCTTTATGAACCCCACTCTTGTTGAAGAGGTTACAATAGTCGCAGCGAACGGAGAAAAAATGCCTCAAAAGAGCACCTTTTTTTATCCCAAACTCATTACAGGACTGGTGATAAATAGACTTGGCTAATGGGTATTCCCGACTGGTCGTAGGGGCTATTGGGTATTTCCTACTGGTCGGAGGATCTAAAGTGTAGTACCTGCTGGTCGGAGCAGCTTAAGGGTATTTCCGATTCGTCGGAGAGGTTAATGATTAATAACTCTTATCGGAGAATAAGTAACAGATAGTATATTCTGTCTCCGACCGGTTGGAAATGCCCCATAGCTCCTCCGACCAGTATCGGAAATGCATCTTCGGCTCCTCCGACCGGACGGAAATGCATCCTCGGCTGCTCCGACCAGTCGGAAATACATCTCTGCTTTACTCCCTCAGCTGCTTCAATCTTTCTTCCGGGCTGATAATGTTAATTATCCTTACACCGAAGTTTTCATTAACCACCACAACCTCTCCCCGTGCAACCAGTGTTCCGTTGACAAGTACTTCCACCGGCTCATCCACCAGTGAACTCAGCTCGACGATTGCTCCGGGAGTAAGGTTAAGCACCTCTTTTATAGGCTTTTTAGTACGTCCAAGTATTACACTGACCTTTAAGGGTACATCAAGTAAAAGTTCAAGTTTCCTCTGTTCAATTTCTGACAGTCCCGGGAATGAGAAACCTAAGGCCTGCGGCTGTGAGGGTTTTGCAGGAGGCGCATAACCGCCTCCGGTAGGCACTGTGGCAGCCGGTTCCTGCCAGGAAGTCTCCACTGTTTCCCTTACAACCGGCTCCTCTGCCGGCCATAATTCCTCCGAGGGCCAAGGCTCTTCTGTAACTTCAGGCTCCACCTCAACAAAACTTGGCTCATCTTCAGCCATCTCACCCTCCAGCGGAGTACCCATAAGGTTATGCCATAAAAGGGCAGCCTCCCTTTTAGCTGTACCTATACTTAAGACCTGCATTATTTCTGTATCTACCAGGTCACCGATTTTCATTTGGAATGAGACAACCACAACGCTTTCCCCTATGGGGAGCATAAACTTGCTCCTATCTTCACTGTTTAACACTGTGGTTATCGGAGGCGATATATTAACCGGACGTCCAAACATTGTGGCAAGAGAAGTTGAGGCAGTTCCAATCATTTGATTCATGGCCTCGGAGGCGGCACTTATTTCTATTTCAGTTATTTCTTCAGTCTCAACCTGGCCTTCCCCGCCCATCATCAAATTCGCCATAATCATTGCGTCTCTAAGTTTGATAACAAGGATATTGTATCCTACCAGTCCGGATTTAAACTCAACTTGAATAATAATGTACGGTACTTCAAAAGATTGGTACAAAGATTCCTGCGAAACTACCTTTACCTTTGGACTTGTTATAAGTACTTTCTGGTGTAGAAGCTCCGACAGGGTAGTTGAGGCCGATCCCATTGAAATATTGCCAATTTCACCCAGGGCGTCTATTTCACTCTGGTCAAGAACCTCTGTTACATCTTTTTCCGGATCCTCCTGTATAAAATCAGTCGCCGATGTTGCCTCCTCCGCAAACGACGTTTCTGCCTCTACGGGGGCTTCTGCCGGCTCACCTTCCAGTGATGCCCTGAGCACGGCATCTATCTCTTCCTGACTCAGCATTTTATTATCAACCACAGTCCCTGTCCCCCTCGATTAGGGCCACTACCTGTACGGCCAGATTTTTATTAACCCTACCGGCCTGAACTCCGAATTTCAACTCATTTTCCACGTATAATTCGAGGTCATGATTAACAGTCCTGGAAAGAGTTAACACATCATCGACTTCCAGTTGCAGGAAGTCCCTTACACTTATCTGTGTCTCTCCCAACACAACTTCAATTCCGACATTTGAAAATCCCATCCAGTGTTTTATCCATTTTATCTCATCGTCCTTGGAACCACCAGTCTGCCTGACAAATTGCTGCCGCACTGAGAGTTTAGATACAACAGGTTCCAAAACAATATATGGAATGCAAAGATTTATTAGACCCCTTGGCTCCTCATCTATTGACACCGAAAATGTTATTAAAGCCACTACTTCGTTGGGTGAATACAGCTGCTGCATCCTTGGATTTGTTTCTATAGATTCTATTATAGGTTCTATTTCGTATAAATCATGCCATGCCGCAGCAAAATGTTCGGAAAGAACCCTCTGGAATAATTTTCTAACCACCGTAATTTCAATATCTGTAAGTTCCCTTGATTTATCCGTTGCAGTTCCGGGGCCACCAAACATAAGGTCTATAAGAGGAAATACCACCTGTGTATTGGTTTCCATAACAGCTGCACCTTCCAGAGGCTTGCACTGGAAAATAGTCAGTACTGTGGGGCTTGGTATAGACCTCATAAACTCCTCGTATATCATCTGACCAACTGAAGCTATTTCGACATTGATAGCAGCCCTTAAATACCCCGAGAAGAAGCTGGAAAGCAACCTGGCAAAATTCTGGTGCAACATTTCCAGGCTTCGCAAGTGTTCTTTTGAAAACTTGTTAGGCCGCCTGAAATCGTATGGTTTAGTAACAGTTGGAGCAGCCGTGTGTTTTATTTCTTCAACATCAAGCTTGCCTGTGGTTAATGCCTCAAGCAGCGAGTCTATTTCATTCTGCGAAAGAATTTCCTGCACCATGTTACACTCCCTGTTCCTTCAGTGCTGACAGATTTTATTTGCTTCTCGACAAAACTCTCTCAATGGCCTGCAACAGCCTGTCCTGCTGAAAGGGTTTTACAATAAAGTCCTTTGCCCCTGCCTGAATTGCATCCATAACCATTGACTGCTGCCCCATAGCGCTGCACATTATTATACTTGCACCAGGATCAATTGCCCTTATTGCTTTAACCGCATCTATTCCTTCCATTTCAGGCATGGTTATATCCATTGTCACCAAATCCGGCTTACTTTCCCTGTACATGTCTACGGCTATTTTTCCGTTTTCAGCCTCACCGGCAACCTCATAACCGTTTTTCAACAATATGTTTTTAATCATCATGCGCATGAACGCTGCATCATCCACAATGAGTATTCTTTTTGCCACAGATTTTCCCTCCTAGATTTAACTGAATCAGGTCATTTGAAAGCCTAAAGCAGAAAATAGTTTTGAAATAGAACCAGGCTCAGTCAACATGAAAAAGTGCCCGCTAATGTTGGCCTCGGCCTGCTCCTGAAATAAACGTGTTTCAATAACCAGAGCCTGTTCTTCAACTCTGCCGCTGGCCACCATTAAAGAAGTAAGTATGGCACCCAGCATGTCATAGGCAAACAGAGGAACTGCTGATTTCATTTCAAGAGACGTCATGCTGTAAATAGCGCCTACAAAGGAACCTGTAAGGACATTACCAACTTCCATAACCGCCGACTGCCCTATTTCATCCAGTTCCTGTGTGGTTCCCAATTCCAAACCCATAAGCATATCCACCAGCTTTAGCGTACTCTCCGAATTAAAAACGAACAGCACCAGCCCCGGCACTTCACCGGTCATTCTAACACTTACACAGGACACCAGTTCCTCATGTCCACCAATCTTTGAAATGGTTTTTTCGAAAGGCATGAATGTGGCTACGGGCACATTCATGTTTATACGCCTGTTAACCAGTTGGGCCAGAGAAGTAAGGGCATTTCCCATACCAATGTTACTTATCTCCCGCAGAGCGTCCATATGGTTTGAGGACAACTCCGGGTAATTATTCATTCCCATCCATCCTTTCCTATTTTTTCTTTCTGTAGAAGCATGGAAATACTTTTTCCATTCCCAGTTCCTGATAATTAAATATCATTTCACTCCCTCCAATAAAGAGGTACCCACCCGGATTAAGTGACTGCGAGAAGCCTTTATTAATCTTATCCTGTGCTTCCCTCGTAAAATAAATAGTTACATTTCTGCACACAATTAAATCATATCCATTACCGTATGTATCGGAAAGAAGGTCATGCCTTCTGAAATTAACTTTCTTTTTTATATTCTCTTTTATAAGGTAACTGTTTCCTAAAACATTAAAATACTTTGCCAGTCTTTCCTTCGAAACGTTCCTTACGGCATCCTGGGTGTATTTACCTACATCAGCCGTATCCAGAATAGTTTTGTCAATGTCTGTTGCCTCCAGGCGGTGAGCCTTTCCAGGACTTAACTCGTCCAGCAATATGGCCAGTGAGTATGGCTCTGCTCCTATTGAACATGCAGCACTCCATATCTTAATGATTCCACGTGTCTGTAATATTTCGGAAAAAACTTTTTTTTCGAGATCAACCCATCTGTGTGGGTCTCTGAAAAATTCCGACACATTAATAGTAAGGTGATCGAGAAATGTCTGGTAAGCCATGCGGTCAGTGGTTAACTGCTGGAAAAGTTCAGCATAGCTTTTTATTTTTTGTCGCGTCAAAAGCCCATCCAGACGCCTTTTTAATTGCGTTTCCTTATAACTGTTGAGGTCAAGCCGGAAGCTTGTCAGCATTTTTCTTTTAAAATCTTCAAAGTCCAATTCTAAACCACCTTCAACTTGTTGCCCAGTGTCCTTATAGTTACCTGTCCTGTGGAGGTGTCCACAATCATAGTTCTGCCTCGATTTCCCCCGACTTCCTCAACCAGAATCCTAATACCCATTTTTTTAAGAACTTCTCTGGATTTTTCAGTATTGCGCTGTCCTATATTGAGTGTCATTTTATCATCAAGACCGGAGAACATCTGTGCCCCGCCAACCAGCTTTGCCTGCAGCCTGCTTACATTTACCCCCATCGCCTGCATTTCCTTAACCATTAGGGGTATACCAAGGTCCGCAAATTTAGCCGGCTTATTTACATTGTTAAACTGGGTGCTGTCAGGAAGCATTACGTGCAGCAACCCCCCCACCTTTATCAACGGATCATACAAACTTACTCCCACACATGATCCCAGTCCCAGCGTTATAAGCCTGGTTGGATCCCTGGCTATTTTATAATCAGCAATACCAACCTGTATTTCTGCAAATTCTTTAACCGCCAGTTCCATTATCTGCCCCCTCAATGGTTACTTACGGAGGTTATTGGCCATACCCCACATTTCATCCGATGTTTTAAGAGCCCGGGCATTTAACTGGTAAATCCTCTGTGATTCCAATAAATCAGTCATTTCCACCGTTAAATCCACATTGGAAGATTCAAGAGCTCCCTGAATAATCTCTCCGAAGCCGTTTTGTCCAGGATTGCCTTCCTCCTCGGGCCCTTCTAATCCAGTAGTAGCATAAAGATTTTTTCCAAGTGATTTTAGACCGCCTGTATTAACAAAGCTGTACAGTGTAATGGTACCCAGCTCTGAAACGCTGCCACCGGCCGTCCTAACACTGGCCCGGCCATCCTTGTCCACTATAAAATCACTGCTGCCCTCTGGTAAGACAATTTCCGGGTACAGCTTGTATCCTTCGTCGTTAACAATCTCTCCATTGGCGTTAAGGCTAAAAACCCCGTTTCTTGTATATGCGATACCACCGTCAGCCATTTGTATCTTAAAGAAACCTTTTCCGCTGATTGCCAGGTCTGTTTCTCTCCCTGTTTCCCTGATCGGTCCCTGATCAAAATTCCGTGTAATCGCAACCTGCCTGGAACCGGCCCCGTGAAGGGGCTTTTCCCCAGGTTTAGCCGCAACCGGTCTCCCTCCCTCGGCCATCTTGGCATAAATCAGGTCTGAGAAAGAAGATTTCTGGCTTTTATACGAATCAACGTTCACCCCTGTGATATTATTAGATGTTGTATCGATCCGTGCCTGCTGTGAGTTAATACCAGACGCACTGTTTTGCAGGGATTTAATCAACCCTACCTCACCATCCCAACACTATTTATAGCCTTGTCCAGCATTTCGTCCTGACTCTGGACCAGCCTCTGGCTGGCTTCATAGGCTCTCATTATTTCAATCAGATTGACCGATTCGGCTGAAACATCTACATTGGACCTTTCCAGGTATCTTTGGGTCACACCGGGGCTCTCTGACTCGGCTCCCTCACCCTCAGAGGCACTGAAATAATTGTCCCCTTCCTTGGCCAGTTTGCTTTTGTCAGGAAAATTAATTATAGTAAGCTTTATCTGTTCATTATCCGCAGTTGTCACCACTCCGCTGGAGTCCACTGTAAACTCACCACTGCTCACCTGTACCGGGCCATTTTCGCCGAGAATACGATGTCCCCTGGTATTTACGAGGTAGCCTTCGGCATCCCGGGAGAGTTCCCCGTCCCTGGAATATAATACCCTTCTTTCTCCCCCGCTCGTCACCTCAAAGGCAAAATAGCCTTCTCCTGACAATGCCAGATCAGTTTCATTTCCTGTTTCTTTTAAAACACCGGTATTATGGTCGGTAAAAACACCTGTTACCGCTGCGCCCTGATTGGTATAGCCGACCGGCGACCAGTTGCCGAAACTTAAGCCCCCTATTTTTACCTTTACCTTTTCCTGGAGCAAAAAATCCGGGAAAGAACTCACCTGAACCTTGTCCTGCTTGTATCCGGTAGTAGAGACATTGGCAAGGTTGTTAGATGTTGAATCCATCCTGGCCTGTAATACCCCCATACCTGATGCAGCAGTATAAATACCCCTTATCATCGTTGCCCCTCCGAAACTATCTGAATTTTTCCCTTAAAATTTTCCTTAGTTTTTCGATAGCCCGTCCATGAAGCTGGCATACCCTTGACTCCGATACTTCCAAAACCAGTCCTATTTCTTTCAGAGTCAGGCCTTCCTGATAATACAGCGACAGCAAAAGCTGTTCCTTTTCCTGAAGGGTAGTGATTGCTTTAGCAAGTATTACCTTTCCCTCTTCTTCAGCCACCAGCTCAAAGGGGTCAGGACTTGAACTGTCCTGAACCATGTCACCCACACGCACTTCCCCGTCCGCAACAGACGCGCTCTCATCAAGTGACAAGGCAAATGCCCGGTGATACTGTGACTCAAGCTTTCTTAATTCCTGCACTGTCAGCCCCAATTCCTGTGCAAGATTATCCTCTGAAAGTCTGCCCTGTGTTTCCAGCTTTTCTTTAACAGTCTTCATTTCCTGAAGTTTTTGCCAGGTTGTCCGGGGCATCCAGTTTGCCTTTCTGATTTCATCTATCATGGATCCCCTTATTCTTCTGTGGGCATAAGCCTCAAATTCAATACCCATATCAGGGTCATATTTTTGTACGGCATCCACCAGCCCAAAAACTCCACAGCTTTCCAGGTCTTCCTGGCTCATAAATGGCGGAAGGCGGATTGCCAGCCTGCCGGCCAGATATTTTACCATCCAGAGATACTGCATTACCAGCTGATTTCTTAGCTCTTCTTCATTTGTCCGCTTGTATTCTTTCCAAATATCTCCGCAGGACATGGCCTCACTCCGTATCAGACCTGTTGTTTATTCATTTCTTTAATTTTGTTGTAAACGTAGCTTACAATGTAATCCTGATCTTCTTTATCGATTCTTGAGAACTCCGCTCCTAGCTGGTACTCAACAGGCTCAGTATCATCATTTACTATTATCCTTACCACACGGCACTCTACTTTAATAGGAACAATCCTTTCCTTTAGAGGCACATTGAAACCCACACTCATGTATGTGCTGGGAGTATATAGCTGACCAACTGAAAACCTAATACCGTTTCCGCTTATATCCAGTATTCTCCCCTTTTTATGTTCCGGGCCTGAATCACTTCTGCAGCTTATCTCGTTATAATATAAATCAATATTCACCGCAACACGCGGATACCTTCTCAGCTCAGTCTTTTCAAGTAATCGGGGCCTCTCTATTACAAGAGCCTCACCTATTCTCCGGGTGAAACCCGACTCAAAAAGGTACCGCGCACCTTCATTTGAAAAGGTTATTTCCAGTGCCTCGTTGCCTTCAATATAAAGTGGTTCTCCATTAAGCATGGGAAAGGCAATAAGCACCTCTGTATCTTCAACATCCAGTACCACTGAACTGTACCACTCTTTTTTCCCTTTTTTTGCCACGAGGATGTTTTGCCTTACGCACAGCATAATCAACACTCCCTCAGCCAAATAACCTGGACAGCCTTTTTATAAAGCCTCTGGCGCCATAACCCATTCCTGGCACCGGACCCTCATTCTCCTGTTGTCCTGTTATCAGGTATCTTGCAATTTTTGAAATACTCTGACCAGGTGGGCTATTCGGATGAAACATACTGAAAGGCTCCTGTGCCTTCACAGCCTGGGTGACTATTCTGTCCTCAACTATCCATCCTATACTTTTAACTTTTATCTGAAGAAACTGTGAAACAACGCTTTCCATTTTATGGACAGTCCTTCTGGCCTCTCTCTCATCGCCAGCCTTATTCACCACAATCATTACCTCGGAATGCACCTTAAACATAGCCAAGACCTTAATAAGGCTGTATGCATCCGTTAAAGAGGTGGGCTCCGGGGTGATTACTATTATCACCTCACTGGCCGCAGCAACGAAGCCAAGCACATTCTTTGAAATTCCTGCTCCTGTATCAATTAAAAGAAAATCAGCCTCTCTGTCAAAGTAAGAAAGTGACTCTATAAGCTGCTGCCTCCTGACACTGTCCAGGTTTGCCAGCTCCAGAAAGCCTGATCCACCTGAAACCAGCCTTACACCAAGGGGGCCCGGGACTATAATATCCTCAATGTCCTTATCACCGTAAACACAGTCAAACAGTGTATATGGAGGTGTAATACCCATCAGGACCTCGGCATTTGCCAGACCAAGGTCAGCATCGAATATTACCACTCTCTGCCCCATACTTGCAAGGGTAATTCCAAGGTTAACCACAAAACTTGTTTTTCCAACTCCGCCCTTTCCGCTGGAAACCGCAATAACCCTGGAGCCTTTATATCCCTCTTCACCATCATACAGGTGCTCTCCGGATGACTTAATTATTTTAGGAACGGGTGTCTGTTTGGAGGCCTTGTTCCACATATTGGTCAACACCTCCCAGCAGCAGCCCGGCCAGTTTTTTAGGATTTACGGCAGCTATGTCATCGGGTACATTCTGCCCGTATGCCACATAAGAAACAGGAACTCCCATTCTACAAACCACATTCAGTATTGCCCCACAGGTATCCGTCTCGTCAAGTTTTGTAAAAATCATTTTAGTGTATCCCACTTTTCGGAACTCTGCAGGTATTCTTAATAGGTCGCTACTTTTTGTAGTAGAGCTTAAAACAAGGTATATGTCCTGATCACATCCAATGGAGTGCAATAATTTACCAAGCCGCAACATCATTCCGGTATTTCTTGAATTCACTCCCATTGTATCCACCAAAATAATGTCTTTGTCGTCATGCTTTTCAATGTATTCCTTTAATTCATCAATATTGCCTGCGTGTTCAACCGGGGCATCCACAAGATTCCCATAATACTTTAGGGTTTCAAGCTGCCCCAGGTGATGTCCGTTATCGAAGACAGATATAAGAGCAACTCTTTTACTCTCATATAATTTTAAATGCATTGCCAGTTTGGCAAGGGTTAATGTTTTACCGGTACCGGCCGGACCAACAAAAGTACATATTTTATATTGTGGTAACGTTTTGTAGGCCGGCTCAAGGAGCTTTGTTATCTTGTTTTTAAAATAAGCAAGATATGTTTCATACTCCCCGTTCTTATCATCGTCTTCATAAATATCAAATTTTAGTCCGCTGACCAGGCTCTCTGCAATACTCTCCTGTATTTCGAGCTTAACAAGGATTTTTTTCCATTGTTGATCTATTTCTCTATTTAAAGGGGAATTACCTTTATTTTTCATAATAATGTCGAAGGGAACTTCTGGTTGTTTTTTACCGTTTTTATTGTACACAAATTTATCGCTATTCTCGCTTCCCTTTAACCCCCTTCTGTTCCCGCTGGGATCAAAACCTCTTAATTCATCCAGGAGTCTCTTTGTACCATGCTCTCCCTCTTCAATCATCTTCTTTGGGCCGGTCTCAATAGTTTGCTTTTTATCATCAAGGGCAGCAGTTACTTCCATCAGCCTGGGTGAAAAAAAGTCGAAAAAACTCCTTCTAGGCAGCCTGTAATTGCTTATTATTACAGCGTCCGGGCCTAGCTCCTTTCTGATTAAATTCAATGCCTCCTGCATGTCCTTCACGATATACTTTTTAATCTTCAATTAACAACCACCGTCCCCACAACCTCCACCTCTATATTGGGGGAGATCTCGTTAAGGGAGAGTACCACCAGATTTGGAAGATACCTCTCTGTAAATCTCCTGAGAGGCAGCCTGACCCTGGGAGAGCACAGGATTACAGGAGTAATCCCCTTCACTGAAACCTTTTCCGTGGTCTCCCTGATAGTATCCAGCAACTCCCTTGCCATGCCCGGCTCAAGAACAGGGTAAGAACCAAGCTGTGTCGGCTGAATGGAATCTCCCACCGTCTGCTCCAATCTCGGGTGAAGGGTTATAACCTCCAGTTTGTTTTCCCTATTGACATACTGTCGGCTTATAGTCCTGGCAATTGCCTGCCTGACATGATCAATAAGAAAATCCAGATCCCTGTTCATACGGACTCCATCTGCAATAGCCTCCATTATAGATACAAGATCCCTTATGGGAACCTTCTCTCTCAGCAGATTCTGAAGCACTTTCTGTATATCTCCCAGTGAAACCACATCGGAAGTAAGTTCTTCCAGCACCGCCGGGTCCTTTTCTCTAACAGTGTCAAGGAGCTCCCTAACTTCCTGCCTGCCTAGAAGCTCGTGGGAATTGTTCCTGATAAATTCCGTAAGATGTGTGACGAGCACCGTGGAGCAATCCACAACAGTCATTCCCATAAGCTCCGCCTTTTCCTTCTGAGCAGGTGTGACCCAAACGGCAGAAAGGCCAAATGTAGGCTCCATGGTTGGAATTCCCTCAATATCTATTTCCCTGCCGGATGGATCCAGGGCAAGATAATATCCGGTCATAAGCTCACCAGAAGCGGCCTCTTCGCCCCGGAGTTTAAAAACATAGCCATTGGCGGAAAGTTGAAGATTATCCCTTATCCTGATTGGCCGCACATATACACCCATTTCTGCAGCACACTGCCTGCGGACTGCTGAAAGCCTGCTTAATAAGTCCCCTCCCTGGCTTTCATCAGTGAGCGGTATGAGGTTATAGCCAATTTCAATTTGCAAGGGGTCCACCTGAAAGAAAGTTGTTACCGTTTCAGGCTCTTTTCTCTTCTGCGACTTTTCACGGGCAGCCTCCTCCCTCAGCTCAAACTCCTTGATTTGCTTGCTTCTGTTAAGGCTGTATGCAGCATAGCCTATTCCGGCAGCAATGAACATAAAAAGTATATTGGGCATGGCCGGTACCAGGCCCAGTAAAAATAGTATCGCTGCAACCAGGTATAGTACCTTGGGGAATCTTGTAAACTGACCGGCAATATCTGTGCCAAGGCTATTGTCCGAAGAGGCCCTGGTCACCAGAATACCCGCTGAAGTCGATATGAGAAGCGCCGGAATCTGAGCAACCAGACCGTCTCCAATGGTAAGTACGGTATATATCTGAACTGATTCAGAGATATCCATATCCAGCTGAAGGACACCTATTATAATACCCCCGACGGCGTTAATGGCAGTAATAAGTATTCCGGCTATGGCATCCCCCCGAACAAATTTGCTGGCACCGTCCATTGACCCGAAAAAGTCGGCCTCCCGCTGCAGTCTTTTTCTCTTCTCCCTGGCCTCAGACTCGCTTATAAGTCCTGAGTTAAAATCGGCGTCAATGCTCATCTGTTTCCCCGGCATGGCATCCAGGGTAAAGCGTGCGGCAACCTCGGCCACCCTGCCGGCACCGTTCGTGATAACAACAAACTGAATGATTGTTATTATTAAAAATACTATAAAGCCAACCAGGTAATTGTTAGATACAACAAAAGTCCCGAAAGCCTCAATAACATTGCCGGCCTCAGCCTGTCCCAGAATAAGGCGGGTGGATGCAATATTCAAGGCCAGCCGATAAAGTGTGGTAACCAGCAATAAAGCAGGAAATACCGAAAACTGAAGAGGTTCAGTGGTAAACATGGTGGTTAGCAGAATAACCAGCCCTATGGTTATGCTGATAACAAGCATTATATCCAGCATGGCCGGCGGCAGCGGAATTATAATCATAAGCAGTATTCCTATGATTAATCCCGCAATAACCATATCGGTATTCTTTTTTATTCCTCCGAATATTGTTCCGGGATTTATAGGGGGCATTAATTATCCTCCGATCGGGTATAAACTTTCGGGTCAGGGATTGGGAATTAGGAATTGGGGATTGGCCTAACCCCTAATCCCTGCTTTTTAAGCCTAAATACCATTGCCAGAACTTCCGCCACAGACTGATAAAGTTCGGCCGGTATTTCTTTTCCTATATCGACCTGCTGAAAAAGGGATCTTGCCAGGGGCGGGTTCTCAATAACAGGTACTCCGTTTTTTGATGCAATTTCTCTTAATCTGAGTGCAATATCGCCTGCTCCCTTTGCCACCACCATTGGGGCGCCGGTTGCGCCTTCTACGTATTTCAGGGCCACAGCGTAGTGTATCGGGTTTGTAACAACCACCGTTGCTTTGGGAACTTCCTGTCTTATTCTGTTCATGGCCACTTCGCGCTGCCTTTTTCTGAGCCAGCCCTTTATCTGTGGGTCACCTTCGGTCTGTTTATACTCGTCCTTAACCTCCTGCTTTGACATACGCATATTTTTATTAAAATCAAATCTCTGGTAGTAAAAATCCGCTACGGACAGCAGCAGATAGGCTCCTCCCCCGGCGGCTCCCACAACTATTACAATATCGATTATTTCAAGCATTTCCTGAGCCGGGTTTTTGTAAAATATCATGAGCATCTGGGGTATATATTTAACTGCCACCAAGTAGCTTACAACTGCAACAATCACAACTTTTAGTATACTTTTTACCAGTTCAACAAAACTGTTTAAGCTAAACATTCTTTTTAGCCCCTCAAGGGGGTTTAGCTTTTCCGGTTTAAACTTAATCGACTCCGGAGCCAGTAAAAAACCTGTTTGCACAACATTGCCCGCCACTGCGATAACTATTGCTATTATAAACAAAGGTATAAAAATAAGAGCAACATCAATAAGGCTTTTCATCAATATCCAGGGCAGGTGGCTGTCCGGAACGTTAAAAGAAAAACAGTTGGTAAAATACCAGGTTAGGAATTGTTCCATACTGGCTGAAGCACTTTTTGCCGAAAGGAAAAAAGCCCCCACAACCGCCATAAAAACCACTGCTGCGGACAAATCCTTGCTTTTTGCCACCTGTCCCTTTTTCCTGGCCTCCTGCAGCTTCCTCGGCGTTGGCTGCTCGGTTTTATCCTGACTTTTGTCAGCCACTGCTAACCAGTCCCTTCAGAAGGGTATAAAAATCTCTTTCCATCATCCTGTACAGTGACTGAAAAACAACTCCCATAATTGGAATCATAATTGCAAGGGTAAGTATCCCGGCCCCTATTTTAATTGGGAAGCCAAGCATAAAAACGTTCATTTGTGGAGCAGTCCTGGCCAGTAATCCGAGGCACACATCTATAATAAGCACCACTGCTATAACCGGAGCACTTATTTGTACCGCCACCGTGACCATCCTGGCAAAAGTCCTTATAAGAACCTCAGCACTGGCTCCTGTAAATACCGCCTTGCCAAGCGGCACTATTTCAAAGCTCTTTGCAAGGCCCATCAAAAGCATGTGGTGTCCGTCCAGTATAAAAAACAGCACAATACCCACCAGGTAAAGAAACTTTGCCGTAAGTGTTATCTGCCCACCGGCTGACGGGTCAAAAAAGTTAGTCATCATAAAGCCTATATGCAGGTCAAATATCTGGCCAAGCACTGTCATTGTCTGGAGAATAATATTACATACAAAACCAGTCAGCAGCCCCACCAAAACCTCCCGCATAACCGCGAAGGCAAATCCAGGCAATCCGTTAATAACCATATTATCAGGGACCTGTACCGTAGGAAACAGTATTAACGATACCGTAAAAGCAACTCCCGCCTTAACCATACCTGGGGAATACTGCCCTCCAAAAACAGGAGAAGCTGTAACGAAAGCTCCAATACGAGTCAATACAAGTAAAAATGTCACCACAAGCTCATAATTAAGCATTTACTTCACCATCAACGGTATCTTGGAGTACAAGTCGGTAGTAAAGCCAATCATTACATTTATTATCCAGGGGGCCAAAACTGCCAATGTAAGCAAAACCACCAATAGCTTCGGCACAAAAGAAAGGGACTGCTCCTGTATTTGTGTGGCTGCCTGCAATATGCTTATAATAAGTCCTACAGCCATACCTACACCAAGTATCGGCACAGATATAATCAATACAATAAACAAGGCATCCCTTACGATTTGAAGAACAAAGGAATCAGTCAATTATATGCCACCACCGCTCTTTTTCATTGATTAACCCGTTAGAAACTCTCCACCAGCGATTTGACCACCAGGTACCACCCATCAACCATTACAAATAATAGCAATTTAAATGGCAATGCAATCATAACCGGCGGCAGCATAAACATACCCATTGACATAAGGGTGCTGGCCACAACGATGTCTATCACCAGAAAAGGCACATATAGTAAAAATCCTATTTGAAAGGCGGTTTTTAATTCGCTAATGGCAAAGGCCGGCGCAAGCACTGACAGCGGCACATCGTCTTGATTACGCGGCCTGTCCGACTTGGAAATGGAAATAAACAGGGCCAAATCTTTCTCCCTGGTCTGTTTAAGCATAAATGTCCTTAAAGGCTTATATGCCTCCTCAAAGGCCTGATCCTGCGAAATCTGGTTGTTAACATATGGCTGTATTGCATTCTCATTAATCTGGTTGTATACAGGCGTCATTATAAAGAATGTCAAAAATAATGCCAACCCTACCAAAACCTGGTTCGGCGGAGCCGAATGCGCGCCCATGGCACCCCTTAGCAGTGAGAGAACCACTATAATCCTGGTAAAACTGGTTACCATCATTAGAAAAGCCGGCGCAAGGGCAAGAACACTTAGCAAAACGAGAAGTTTTACACTGTCAACAACCTCTTTGGGCTGATCGGTGGGGTTTACCTGCAAGTCTATGCCCGGCAAAGGCTCAGCAAAAGAGGCCTGTGGCAAAAATATCAGTATTAAAGCAAAAATTAAAAATGCGATATATTTTATATAATGCTGCCAGCCGCGACTTCTATAGGATGCTAAATTATTAGTCATTTCTCCTTACCTTTCCGGGGCCATACCTTACCGAAAAGATAATTGCCTCCTGAGGTTGTTTTGATACTTTCCAATATTGCCTTATAATTAAATGCTTCAATTTCCTGCTGGGGTATTAATTCAGGGAGAGCCTCCATTTCTTTTATAACGTTAAAACCGTTTTCAGAATGTGCGATTAAAAAATAAGTGCCCCCCACTTCCACCAAGCTAATGCAGGCCTTGGGACTTAGCGACAACTGTTCCACCAGCCTCATTCTGCGCCTTCCGCCAAAGGCCAATTGCTGCCTGGCAAGCCCGTATTTAATTAAAAAATAAGCCAGTGCGGTCACCAGCGGTAAAACAATTATTATTTTTAAAAGTGCAACCCACATTTGCCAGTCCACTATAATTTACCAATGCCTTCCTTTATTTCGGTTTTCAGCACACTTTCCATTCTGATTCCAAAATTGCTGCCGATAACCACTACCTCGCCTTTACCAAAATTCTGATTATTTACATATACAGCCGCAGTCTCACCGGCGGGCTGTTCCAATTCAACAACTGATCCTTCACCAAGCTTAAGGATGTCCCTTATCTTCATGGTAGTTTTTCCAAGCTCGGCACATATGAGCACCTGTATATCATCTATGAAGTTAATGCTGACCTTCATCTTTTCCTTTGGGGGAGGAACATTAAATGCAGGATACTCAACCTTTTTGACAATACTGTCCGGCTCAGACATCCTGCTTAAAAATTCTTTTATTTCCTCCTGTTTCATCATAGCGCACTACCCCCGAAAGAATTTTACTGAATGAGGAAATCAGTAAAATAGATTTTTTCTATCTTCCCCTGCTTCAGCCTGGTATTTATAGTGTTAAGCATTTCTTCCTTAACTTTCTCTTCCTTGTCAAGAGGCCTTATTTCATCAACAGTTTTGCTTCGTAACACATGGATAATATCTTCCATAATGGGAGCATTCATATCTTTAAGCTCTTCTACAAACTTTTCATCTTTTTTGAACTCCAAAACCATGCGAATCCTTAAATATCGAGTGCCCCCGGCATCAGAAAGGTTTACCACCCTTTCGCCAATGTCCAATTTTTCATATACAGGCGGCTTTGTTGACTTCATTTTTGGAACCACACCAGGAATGCCGAAATTATAAACAACTACCCCCATTATAATGCCCCCGACAAGTAGAGCCCCAACGGCTGCAATGATTACCATCATTACGCCGGACCTTTTCTTTTCCGGTTTACCGTTACCGTTGTTTTCCTTTTCTTCCTTTACAGCCATTAAATCCTTCTCCCTGTAAAAGCTGCCCTGCCCATAAGGAGGGCAGCCTTTATTTTTAACTCTTCATTTTATTAAGTCACTACCGCTTAAGCTGAATCAGTTCCTCCAGCAGTGTGTCAGAAACAGTGATAATCCTTGAACTGGCCTGGTAACCGCGCTGTGTGGTTATCATGGTGGTAAATTCCTCACTGAGGTCTGTATTTGACATTTCAAGGTATCCGGATTCGACAGTGCCAGCGCCACCGGCACCCGGAGTGGTGGCGTTTTCTGTCCCGGTAATGTCCTCGTCAGCACTATACAAGCTGTTACCGGCCTTCCTCATTCCTTCCGGGTTAGGGAAGGTATAAATGCCAATTTGTGCATCGGTTATATCAGCCCCGTCTATATCAGTTCCCGAGATTACGCCCTGGGGAGATATATTTAATGTTGCTATTGCATTTGTTCCAAGATTTATTTCAGTACCGCTGTCATCCAGCAGGTTATAGCCCAGAGAGTTAACCACATTACCTGTAGCGTCAACAAAAAACGCACCGTCTCTGGTATAGAAATTATTTGTCCCATCGGTAACCTTAAAAAACCCTACGCCCTGAATCGCTATGTCTAAAGTGCGTCCGGTGTTTTGAAGCGGCCCCTGTTCCATCTTGTTGCCGATGCTGGCAGTAGTAATGCCTGTTCCTGCCTGCATCGGGTTTCTACTGGCACCGCCGCCCCGCAGCAGCTGGTTCAGACCGTCCTGGAAATTTGCCCTGCCTGCCTTAAAGCCGCTGGTATTAACGTTTGATATATTGTTAGAAAGTGCATCCATACGAATCTGGTGGTTTCGTATTCCTGATACGCCTGAAAAGAGAGACCTTATCATATTCATACCTCCAATTTTAATTTGGGTTGACCGCCTCTGTCGTTCAGCGGCCATGCAGCCTCCTTCCCGGGCCGGCTGCTATTTGACAAACACAGCGCTGTCAATGTTCGTAAACACATGATCCCTCATATCCTTGCCTTCAAGGGCTGTTATTATTGTTTTGTTACTGACGCTGGCCACCAGAGCTAAATCTCCATATATTACCAGTGATTCTCTGGAACCTTTGGCCGCAGCCTTTTGAACGGCTCCCTCAATCTTCCTCATGTCCTCGTGGTTTAAAACCACGTTCCTTTCCCGGAGCCTCCGCTCTGCATGAGCTGACAGTTTCACTTCCTCTGACTTTTTATACTCTGCGCTTAAAACCTCTCCGAAGCTTTGCCTCACCTGGGTGCTGCTCCGGTCATTTCCTGTGCCTGTGGATTCAGCAGCCTTATTCCTCGAAACACCCGTTGCAGGCTGAGGAATAATAAACTGAAGCCTGTCAGCCTCCTTGTTGTGTACCTTCATCCTGGTCAACCTCCGTTCCGGTCAGATTGCCTGCAATCTCGCCCGGCTCCTTTATTTCGGAGATTTGGGAAATATTGTAGGGACTTCCATTGATATAGACTTTTACCAGTCCGTCCACAATGCCAACCTTTTCCACTTTTCCCCCGGCTGTGCTGTTACTTAACAAAACTTCGCGGCCTATAAGCATTGCGGCCTGCAGAAGATCTTCACTCTTTACTAATACCTGATCCATATCTCCGGGTAAAATTTCTCGTACTTCCGACAGACTATATTTCTCCCCGTCAACATAGACAACTACTTTGCCGCTATCAGTGCCAGCCTTCTCGACAAAGCTTGTAACAGGCTCCTCATTAAGCTTTTGTACTGTTACAGGCTTGTTAATCAGTGAAATAGCCTGACTGTACTGTGTGTTTTTTTCAAGAGAAACCAGCGTATCCAGGGAGTTAAACTGGGCCATCGTGGATATGAATTCTTCATTACTCTGAGGTTCAAGGGGGTCCTGGTTTTTCAACTGTGCTACCAGAAGGCTAAGAAATTCATCTCTGCCCAGAGTTTTTTTGGCTTCTCTGGCCTTTTTTTCGGGGACGTAATAATCTGAATTTCCGGTAGCTTTTACTGAGTCCACGAATACCACCACTTTTCTTAGATGAGTAAATTCAGTGCGCTTTCATCATATTCAGGGCTACTGGGGTTATCTCCAGGCTGCCTTTCCGAGAAATTGCCGCTCGGCTCACCACCGGCCCCACTGAACCTATATCCCGAATATTTAGACCCGCTGTTGCTCTGGTGTTCCTGCCCCACATGGGCGGCGGCCTCTCCCAGGTCTATATTGTATTGACTCAGAGTTTCTCTTAACTGGGGCAGTGAAAACTCTACAGCTTCTTTCACCATGCCGCTGGTTGTAAAGAAATGGGCTGTAAGCTCTCCCCTGGAATATGCCAGCCTTATTTTTATTTCACCCAGATTCTGGGGCTCCAGCTTAAGCTTAAGTATCGTTACCCTGCTGTTCTCACCCGCTGAATTTCTGACAGCATTCAGAACATATGGCACTATTTCGGTTGGAAACTTTTTTGCAGTAATGCTGCTAAACTGAATAGTTCCATTATTAACCTGGGCATCACCCTGCGCATATTTACCGGGCTTTGAAGATCCAACTTCTTCACCCTGACTCTCGTCCTGACCAGTAAAACCAGTATTAGGGCTCTCTTTTTCACTATTTTCTGCAGATTTTAAAGCTTCAACAGTCTGGCCTTTCGAAAAGCTGCCTTTGTCTACCTCGATCTTTTTATTACCCTCAGGCAGGACGATATCTTTATGGCTATCTGACTGGCTTTCTGTAGCTGCGCTTAACCGGTCCTGTTCTAAACCCGGATGATTTACGCTTACAATTTTCAGGGCTTTATCCGGTGTCAATGACTGTATTTTCTGATTGCTCTGCTGGGTTGCCTGAATATCATTGGCAGTAATATTTAATGTTGCTACGCCATTGCCCTGGACAGCAGGGGTTGTTCTCCCTTCTACTGAATCCGGTTTCGCCGGCCTCACCGCATATACACCGGAGATATTATCCTCCACCGGTTTCGTACCCGGAGCTTCGATTACTTCCACAACTACTGGCACTGCTCTCTGACCTGTTTCTACAGGCAGAGCTGAGTTGTTGGCAACAGCGGGAACTTCACTACTGATGCTCAAATTAATGTTTTCGTTCTTTACAGGTACCATCCCGGCAGTTTGCTGGTTTGCTGCAGTTGTTTTAATATCAGTCGAATCAGCAGCGGGAATACCGGGTATATCTTCAGGAATAACAGTATCCGGTAACATATTGCCGTTTGATAAATTAAACGGAATGCCATTTACCGGAGACAATACATTGCTGCCATTACCCTGTACCGGAATATCAACAGTCCCGACAAGCTCCACCGGTATTCTGCCGGATGCCGGCAGTTCCTGCTGCAACAGGTTATTCCCTGTACCTGAATCAAAACCAGTCCCCTGCTGAAACATCGCTGCCATAAGCGCCATTATAAAATCGCCCGGCATGCCAGCGTCTGAAATAAGATTTCTGCTGCCGGCAACACCATTTACCGTCTGAAGGGGAGAAGAAATCACGTCGGCTTTCATCCATTCACCTCCTTTCTATATACTACGGAATTGGGAATTAGGAATTGGGAATTGGCCCCAATAACCTTATTCCTATCCAAAATGCAAAACTTTTTACTAGAAAAAATTAATATCAATTACTCAATTAAACCCTAAAAAAAAGTATGACCATTTAAACACATTTAGGATGTTCTACTAATCACCAATTCCTAATTCCCAATTCCTACTTCTTCCTATAGGCCTGCGCCATACACTGGTCGTCGTTGACAGCAGCCTCCCACCTATTCAAATCAGACAAATAATCCTCATAAAGCTTTTCTTTAAGCTTTTGCATGATAAGCTTGTCCTTACGGGCCTTAACCAGGGCCTCTCTTTTTCTTTCAAGCTCCTTGAGCGCCGTTTCGACAACATCTTCCTGCTTTTTAATGGATATATTTAAATAGTTTATGTAAAGAGTCCTTGCAAGAAAATCATGGGCTGATGTCCCATCGCTTTTATAGTCGCTGGTTTCTCGAAGCCTGTCCCTAAGGACTTCAAGTTTTTCCTGCTGGCTCCGGTATTCTTTCTGTGCCAAAGAATAGGCAATAATTGCCTGTTCCTCTTTAGTTTCCCTGGTTTTTAAAACCGGCTCCAGCCTGAATGAAAACTTTTTCATATTTTCTATACCTCCCCCGGAACTTAACAGCCGGGAAAGTTCCCTATTTAATCATTTTCTCATTCTACATACTTTTTTCGCAATATTTTCAGGTTTGATTTCATACCTCTTACTACCCTATTTCAACATTTCAACCATGTAATCGACTTAATTTGTCATTTGTTTACATTTTAATACCTTCAAGCGCCTCCATCGTCTCTCCAAAATCAAATCCTGTGTACAGATCCTGCTTTAAAAAAACATTAATGGGATCATTAAGCTTTATTGCCTCGTCAATCCTTGGGTTTGAGCCCTTAACATAGGCCCCGATATTTATCAAATCCTCTGATTCCCTGTAGACTGCCATTTTTTCCTTAATAAACATGGCTGTTCTAAAATGTTCCTCTGAAGCCAGGTCAGGCATAAGCCTGCTGACACTTTGCATAACGTCTATAGAAGGGTAGTGTGCCCTGGAGGCCAGGTTCCTTGATAACACAATGTGACCGTCCAGAATTCCTCTAACTGCGTCTGCGATGGGCTCGTTCATGTCATCGGCCTCAACCAGGACTGTATAAAAAGCTGTAATTGAACCTTCCAGCCCCATCCCGGATCTTTCCATGAGCCTCGGGAGAAGAGCAAAAACCGAAGGCGTATACCCTTTTGTGGCAGGAGGTTCACCAACTGCCAGGCCCACTTCCCTCTGTGCCATTGCAAATCTTGTTACCGAGTCCATCATTAATAATACATCTTTACCTTTATCTCTGAAGTACTCGGCTATGGCACTGGCCACAAAGGCTCCTTTCAGCCTGACCAGGGCAGGCTGGTCAGACGTGGCTACTACCACCACTGACCTGGCAAGTCCCTCCTCGCCCAGGTCCTTTTCAATGAATTCCCTGACCTCACGGCCACGCTCTCCTACAAGGGCTATAACATTGACATCCGCACCGCCGTAGCGTGCTATCATACCAAGAAGAGTACTTTTGCCGACCCCGCTGCCTGCAAAAATTCCAAGCCGCTGACCCTTACCACAGGTCAGCAGGCCGTCTATGGCTTTTACTCCTGTTGTCAGCACCTCCGTTATTCTTTTGCGGGAAAGAGGATTAGGAGGAGCATTGTCAACTGATATTTCCTCACCGATATTCCACTGGGGCTCTTCCCAGTCAATAGGCATCCCCAAACCATCTACTATTCTCCCGAGCAGGTGAGTCCCTACTCTTACAGCAAGGGATCGCCCTCTTGGAACCACCACACACCCCGGATAGATGCCCTTTAACTCCCCGAGCGGCATCAACAAAGTATTGTTGTCAAGAAAGCCAACTACTTCTGCCTTTACCTGCTGTGACTCTCCAGGAACTATTATGTCACATACCTCGCCTATACGGGCTGATATTCCTCTGGCCTCAACTGTGAGACCGATAACACGTGTCACCTGCCCTGTGGGATAAATGATTTTAGACTCTTTTACTCTTCGTCTCCACTTATTCAGGTCTATCCCGGTGATTGCAGCAGTCATTTATAGATCTCCCCCAGGGATTCCATTAATGCCTGCCACCGGCTGTCCACCAGGGCATCCACACGCCCGTTTTCAGTTTCCGCAATACATCCTCCAGGACCAATTTCAGGGTCAGAAATAATTATGAGCTCTCCCCTGGGAGAGAGCTGTTTTATAAGTTCACTCCGCCTTTCTTCATAGAAATCAGCTTCTGACGGATTCACATACAAAACAACCTGATCTCTTTTATGAAGCATACCGATAGCTTCTTTTGCTATTTCAACAACCACACCCGGATCAAGGTTCAACTTTGACAATATTATTTTCTCCGATATTTCTATAGCCAGCCTTACTAGTTCCGATTCCATAGACTCAATGGTTTGCCTGCGTGTTTCCTCAGCCTGCCTCAATACAAGTCTTGCCTGGTCCCTGATTGACGAGGCGTCTGCTGCAGCTTTTGCCAGAGCTTCCCGCCTGCCTTCTTCAAACCCCTCCTGCATGGCCTGACTTTTTAAAATCCCGGACTCTTCCTCAGCCTTTGTCCTGGCTTCGTCTAAAATATTCGCCGCTCTTTGCTGAGCCTCGAAAATTATTCTTTCAGCCTTTTCCTCAGCCTCTCTTATTAACACAGCAGCCAGCTTTCCATAATTGATGGCCGGCACCTGTTCCTGGCCGCCTGCCCCGGCGCTGCTTTTTTCCTGTGCTTCCCGGTCCTTAAAGCTATGCCTCAAATCCAAAATCCTGCATTCATAATTACTGTCCAGGCCCTTAATAATTTTAGAGGACAATTGCATCTTCTCCACCCCGGGCAACAATAATTTCTCCGGCCTCATCCAGCCGCCTGATCACCTGGACTATTCTCTGCTGCGCCTCTTCAACGTCTCTCAGCCTTACCGGCCCCATGAACTGAATCTCTTCTCTCAGCATATCTGCAGCCCGCTTGGACATGTTCTTGTATATCCTGTTGGCAACCTCTTCATTGGACCCCCGCATAGCCTTGGCCAGGTCCTTCTGGTCTACTTCCCTGAGAACTCTTTGAATGGCCACGTCATGCAGCTTTATAATGTCCTCGAATACGAACATGAGCTTGCGAATTTCGTCCGCCAGTTCCGGGTCATTTGTCTCCAACTCTTCAAGAATGGTCTTTTCAGTAGAACGGTCAACCCTGTTCAGAATATTTACAAGAGTCTTAATACCACCGGCCTGCTGCTCATGATGGGGCACTATCATGGACATCTTTCTTTCCAGTACTTTTTCAACTTCCTTTATAACCTCCGGTGCTATCCGGTCTATGATGGCAACCCTTTTGGCCACATCCGCCTGCTGCTCGGGAGGGAGCGCAGCCAGTATCAATGATGACTGCTCAGGATGAAGATATGTCAAAATAAGTGCTATAGTCTGGGGATGCTCATCCCTTATAAAATTAAACAGGTGCTTTGCCTCAGTTTTTCTCAGCTGGCTAAAGGGAACATTCTGTAAGTTTACAGATACCTTCTCTAGAATTTCATTGGCCTTTTGATTTCCCACAGCCTTTTCCAGGAGCTCCTTGGCGTAGTCAAAGCCACCCCGCATCAGGTACTCCCGCGCCTGGGCGAATTGTAAAAATTCTTCCAGGACCGCTCTCTGAACATCTTTTGGAATGTTCTCGAACATAGAAATTTCTGCGGTTATTTTCTCTATTTCGTCATCTGTAAAATTCCTTTTAAGAACCTTGGAGGACAAATCCGCACCAAGAGTTATTAAAAGAATGGCGGTTTTTTGTATGCCATTGAGCTTTACCGGCATTGTCATATCTCTACTATTGCTCCTTTAACCAGAGTTTTAGTATCTCGGCAACGCCTTCCGGATTTCCTGTGGCTATTTCACGCACTTCGTCCTGTGCAGACGCAATTTTTGGAAGTTCCAGCTGTTCTTCATCCTGGGCTTCTCCAAGGAGTTCCCTCCTTCTGGCCTCCTCTTCCTGCCTTCTCAGCTCAGCAAGCCGCTCAGCCCTTCTGCGAAGTTTACCCTGGATATACCTCAACGCCAGAACCAGTATAGCCAGTCCCGCGATTGCCGCTGCTCCATATGTCATGAGCTGTTTTTGCTGTTCTTCTCTTTCTTTTTGCTTTGCCAGCTCCGCTCCTATTTCTTTCTTCTCGGAGTCATCGAAAGTCATGCTGGAAACAACTATCTGGTCGCCACGGTTAGTGTTATAGCCAATGGCAGCGGCTACTACACCCTCAACCTGTTTAATCTGCGCTTCCGAGTAGTTTCCGTTCAAAACCACAGAAACCGACAGCCTTTTGGGGCTTCCGGGCGCCTTAACAACGGTTTCTTCTTTATTTGGAACCTGGTAGTTGGTGGTTGTTTCCTGCTTTGAATATGTACCCCCTCCGCCGCCGGAGGCTGCTGGAATACTCTTTCCCGGGAGCTCTGAGTCTGTTCCGGGAGCCCCACCGGCACTTCCGGGCCCGGTACCGGCTTCATTTATATTGTGCTCGCTTAATACCTGCCCCTTGTCATAGGTGGTGGCCTTGTACTGCTCCTGGTCAAAATTCAATTCCGCGGTCACCATGGCCACAGCCATACCAGGCCCCAGAATTTGCCTGAGCATATTCTGCACCCTTGACTCAAGCTCTTTCTCAAAATTTCGCCTTAATTCATACCGGTCAAGAGCGGCCTTGGTAAGGGCGGCAGACTTGTCCATCTTTAAGTTATCGCTAAGGGAATTACCCTGCATGTCGATAATATGTATATTTTCGGGCTTGAGGCCTTCAACGCTGCCTGCCACAAGCTCAACCATGCCCTTGACATTATCTTCCGAAATTTTGGCAGTGGGCTTTATTTTTAAGGCTATTGAAGCCGAGGGCTCAGTCTGCTCGTCAAGAAAAAGACTTCTCTTGGGCAATACGAGGTGAACCCGGGCCTGCTCCACAGCTTCCACCTGTACAATGGTCCTTCTCAATTCCTCCTGCAGAGCCCTCTGGTAGCCAACCTGCTGCTCAAACTCGGTTATGCCGAATTTTTTCTGGTCAAACAGCTCAAAACCCACTCCGCTGCTATACAGCGCGCCGCTGCTAGCAAGCTTTATGCGGGTTTCATACACCATATTCTCCGGAACTTCTATAGTTTTACCCTGATCTGTCACATTGTAGGGTGTTCTTTCCTTTTTAAGCTCTTCCGTTATTTTACCTGCGTCCCTGGGATCCAACCCGGTAAAAAGAGGAGCGTAGGGTGTACTTAACAAAGCCTGGCCGATAATAACCAACGCAACCAAAACACCGGTTGCAATTAAAATTGCTATTACCTTCCTGGTTTGATTCAAAGCCTGCCATTTTTCACCAAGACCGGAGAGCAACTGTCTGAAATTCACCTAGCCACACCCCTTAAAGGGTGAGTGATATAGCTCATTTATGCATTCAACCTTTCACGTTACACCTGCATACGGGAAATCTCCTGGTATGCCTCCACCATCTTATTTCTTACCTCTACAGCCAGCTGCATCATGATCTTTGCCTGCTCGGCTGCTATGGTAACCTGATGTATATCCTGTATCTCACCTACAAGGAATTTTTTAGTGGTTTCATCCGCCTTTACCTGGGCGCTGTTCACCTCGTCCAGCGCTTTACTAAGCACTTCTCCGAAGGAGTTAGCCCCGGCGATGCCCTCCTTTTCAGAGGAAGCCTTTACCTCAGCCGGTAAAATCAGTTGCAGAGGCGCAATATTCATATTTATAACCTCCTGGTTAAACATACGGAGTCCCCTAATTCAGGCCACCTTTTCCCAATCCCTAATTCCCAATTCCCAACACTATCCCCGGCCAATTTCCAGTGCTTTAAGGGCCATGTTCTTTGCCGAGTTCATGGCAGTAACGCTGGCCTCGTACGCCCTGGTGGCTGCAATCATATTCACCATTTCATTGGCAATGTTTATATTTGGGTAAGCAACATAGCCGTTTTCATCAGCGTACGGGTGCGAAGGGTCGTGCACCATTCTGGCATCAGCAGGGTCTTCCACAACCCTCGGAACATGAACACCCAGCCCTTTATATTTTTCCTTGCCGGGAACAGAGCCTGTGGCGGCCTCCAAAACCTCGGCAAAAACAGGCACCTGCCTTCTGTAGGGCTGTAAACCCGGGTCACCAGGCCTCCCGGCAGTGTTTATGTTTACAATGTTATTTGTAATCAAGTCAAGCCAGAGCCTGTTGGAGGTCATCCCTGATGAACTAATGGCAAAAGTATCAAATAAAGGCATTTATTTATCTTCCTCCCTTGATAACATAGCCCAGCATTCCCATCTTGCCGGATAATCGCGTGGCGGCAACATCATACAAAATGGTATTGGTGGCTAAATTCACCATTTCCTGGTCAATATCAACATTGTTTTCACCGTACAGCATTGTTGTACCGGTTTCCTGTACCACCCTGGGGCCTACCTGGGTGATATTCATCTTTCCGCCTAAATGCCTGGAATTTGTGGTGACAAGGGCAGGAGCTCTGGTATCAAGGGCCCTTCTTAATTCTTCCTGGAAGGAAACTTGGGATTTTTTAAATCCCGGAGTATTTACGTTGGCGACATTGTTTGCGATTACTTTCTGAGTAAGCGAGGATGAGTCCAACTGCTTGGCCAGTGCAACCATGACAGGACTGTCAAAAAGGTTCACCAGTATCCCTCCGATATCTTCAAAATTGCTAATTATTCTCTGCCCGTCGGGGATTTCCAAGGTTTTACTTATATGTTAACGCTATTATTCAACAACTTTTCCTTTTATTCCTTCTAAAAACTCGTATATTTCTACTTTTTTTTATAAATTATTGATTTTTCTAAAAAATTTTCGCCTTATTTTTAGAGCCTTTTGGGGTCCTATTTGTTCCCTGAAAAAAATTGTAACATTTTTCTTATTTTTGGATAGGTCTTTATTCTCACTTTCACCGAGTCTTTGCTCATGACCTCCACAGGGTCTTTTTGTCTATAGTTATCGAGTAATTAAGACAACCCGGTCGAGACAGTCCGCCTCTTATGCAAGAGCCTAACAATTGGGTATATACAACATCAATACCATATATTAATAACAATCTATTGTAAGGCTCATTTTTCAATTAAGAAAAATGTAATACTTCAGTAGGGGCCATAGAACTAATTCACCCTCCAGGCGACCCGATAACGACATTCATAGAGGCAGGGAAAAACAGCTCCGTGTGTTAACATTTCAATGGCTATTACCGGTTCTTAACGAAGAAGGATTACGGAATACCGATCCGACAGCAGGACGCTGCGGAATCCCGAAAGGCCCAGGACGGGCCTTTCGAGGGCGGTCGGTATTCCGTTGGCCATGAGTTTTTTAGAACCGGTTCAGCCGGAGAACCCGTTAGCACATGGGGTTGTTTTTCCAGGCCTACCCTATAGTGTCTTTTAAGTTATCCACAGAGCATAGTTTCCTGGCTACAACATGAAAAAACCGGGACTATTTTCATGTTCCCGGTTTGAATCAATTTTCCTAAAAGTAAATTTTCAAATAAACTTATCCACAACTATTCCTAAAAGTTTTTTAAAGTGAGCCACCATATCAAGCACTCTCTCCGGTGGTATTTCCCTGACCACACTATGATCCTTTGAATTAATGATCTTTACCATGTATTCACCGCTGTCCTTGTGCAGTGTAAACTGTAGCTCAGTATTATAGCTTTCCATGGTCTTGTTAATCAATTCGACAGCCTTCTCCACTGTCATGTTTTCCCTTTGTTCTTCTTCTGTTACGCCCTGTTTTCCAACCTCATTTGCCGGCTGTTTATCTGAGCTTCCGACCTCATTTCTTGAAACCGGCTTTAATGGAAAAATTGACTGAATTTCACGCATACCTTCCACTTTCATATCCCGATCCCCCACTTATTTATAATTCATTTTTTTTCATCCAAAAATACACTTTGACTAAGAGCAGGTTTCCCACGGTATGCGTTAAATGTTTTCCACCTGGCTCTAATTCTTTCTATCTGATTTTTTAAATTGTTTAAACCTAATTCTAAGTTATCTTTTTGCATTTCATCCAATTCTAACATTTGTTTAACTAATTGAATTTCCTGCCTCTTCAGTTCCTCAATCAACTCTAATTCATTTTCGCAAAAACTTAAATTTTTGCCACTTTTTTCTTTGTCAAATATTCTATGCGATATTCTAATAATTTCTTTTTCAATTATATCAATTTTTTCAATACATACCTGCCTGGCTTCGAGAAGCTCAATCATTTCCTCCAATTGATCAGGCATTGTTAGTTTTTGTATAGACAAAGTTATACCGAGCATTTCTCCAAACAATTCATGTTTATGCCCATGGATTTCCATCAAATCTTTTAACAGTATTTCCACCTTCGTATTTTTGTTCATGTTCTAACCATTTGTTTTAGCCATAATTGAAGCCTGCCGCCAAGTATTTCTCATATCCAAAATAATATCAAGAACGTCCTTAACTTTTTGAGGATCTTTTTTTATATTTGCTTCTACTAAATGATTCTTCATAAAATCATATAGTAATGATAAGTTTTTTGAGATATCAAATCTCTCATCCAGAGTTTCATCCAGGTAGTTTAATATGTCCTGTGACCTAATAAGCGCGTCATTGGCTCCACTCAAATTCTTTTTTTCCATTGAATCTATTGCTATCTTTAGAAATTTAACCAGTCCATCGTAAAGCATCATCAAAAGGTCGCCAGAACTTGCGCTGTTCACTGCATTATTCTGATACTGCATATATGGATTTGGCATACTCAATAATATCTACCTCCGAATTAATAATCTATTGCGACCCGCCCAACTGCTGGCTCAACCAAGCACTTTGCGCATTCATTTGGGATATGGCCTTTTCCATTGCCGTAAATTGTCTCCAATAACGATCTTCTATTTCAACTAATCGTGTCTCCCAAGCAGAAATCTGCTTGTCATAATCCCTCAACTGTTTACCAAGGGTGCTGTCATCATAAATACTGTATGTTGAAGAAACACTGGCCTTATCTATTATAAGGTCAACTCCCCTGTCCAATTCATTATACAGTCTTCTGGCAATGCCTACTTCCCCGCTTACAGAAGAATCCTGTGTAAATAACTTAATTATTCCCTCCTGGTCAGATTCAATGGCTTTCTTTAAATCAGCTCCATCATTCTTTAGATATAGTTTTCCGCCATCTGTATAATCTTTGGTAATAATGCCTATGGCTGAGAGCGAATTATGTGTTACAGTTTTACCGTCAACGGTAACAGAGGAAATACCACTCACAATACCACTCATCGAAGACCTTATCTTGCTTATAATTCCAGACATTAATGAATCATTTCTAAGTATTCCGCTTTGGGCTTTCTCCTCCCACTTCTTTTCCTGGTCATCAGAGAGTTCCTCTCTCTGATCGTCCGTTAGAGGCAGGAAATCACTATAACGCTCCTCAGTAAGCTCCTTGTTTATCAGGTCAATCGTGGTATTATACTGCTCGATAAAAGATTTTATCGAATTGTATACAGCGTCTGTGTCCCTGGTAATCTGAACCGTTACAGAGGCCGCAGAAGTTCCTGTAAGGGTATATTTTACTCCAGATATTGTAAACTCATTGCTTGACTGCTCTAAACCTATTGTTCCGTTTAGGTCAAACTTTGCATTTTTACCATTAACAGGATAGGTATATGAATCAATTTTTAAAAGTCCAAGCATATTTGTCCCGGTGGCTGGATCCGGTGTAACCTGGGACAGGTTTATCTCCGCCGCGCTACCAGTAGCAGTAGTATTGAGGAAAATTCTGTCCAAATTGGCATCATAGTTGGCATTAATTCCTACACTGGTCCCATCTGCCTTTTTTAGTTCATTTATTTTTTGCGTTAAAGTATATATACTATCGGTCCCGGTGTTAATGGTTAACTCCACGCCATTTATGCTTAGCTTTATATCCTCGGCTGAGCCTAGGCCAAACTGCGTCTGCAGAGTACTCTTATCGGCCGCTGAACCCATGGCGGCAGTACTGGTGACATATGCGCCTTCAGCAAGACTGTCTACTTTTATTGTGTATATTCCAGTAGAGGCGGTGCTAGTTGCAGATACCTTTACCACATTTTCGTTGCCGGATGTGGCCTTCATTGTCTTATACGTACCCTCAAGCTTCATATTAAATGTTGTATTCCTGAGGGTCATCAGTGAACTATTCAGAGTTCTATAGTCGTCCCTCTTCCACTCAACCTGCTGCCTCTTCTGTTTAATACTATCAACCCTCATGCGCTGGGCCTTCATCAAATCTTTTACTATCTGGTCAATGTCCATGCCACTGACCAGACCACCTATGCGCAGCATGTTGCTCATGCCTATCCCACCTTCTGGTTACATAGTCTACCATATATTTCGTAAAAAATGGTAAAAAACTTTAGCATTTTTATTTGAAATTACATAGTAGATTTATTACGTAATGTTTCGACATCAAAAATATTTTTATATTCCCCGTTGGCACGCTCATAATCTCCCAATTGGCCAATATCAAGCCAGTATTCACGGACAGGAAAAACAGCTGTTTCCTGCTTTTGTTTAATTAAATTATCAAACAGCTCAGGCATATCAAAGAATGTTTCTTTGGGGATTAAATCCAGGACCACTGGATCTAAAACATAAATGCCGGCATTTACAAAAAAGCGGTGCAGAGGTTTTTCATCTATCTTTTTTAACCGATGCTGGTCAATATTTACTACCCCGTATGGAACCTGCACCTCAAACTCACGCACACACATAGTGGCCGCAACATTATTTTCGTTATGAAAGGCCAGGAGCTGTTGAAAATTCACCCTAGTCAACAAATCTCCATTCATTACCACTATCGGCAATTCGGGCTTTTCCGGCAATAAACCCAAAGCCCCTGCTGTACCCAGCCTTTTGTCCTCGTATAGATAATTAATCCTTACTCCCCACGAGCTGCCGTCACCAAAATACTTTTCAATCATTTCAGCCTTATAATTCACCGAAATGAAAAAATTGTTAAAGCCGTATTCGATAAAATTATTTAAAATAGTCTCCAGTATAGGCTTGCTGCCAACTTTCAACAATGGCTTAGGGCAGTCTCTTGTTAAAGGACGAAGACGCGTTCCCAACCCTCCTGCCATCAGTACTACAAAATTATCAATCTTCCCAGAGCGCAGAAGGTCCTCCATAACCTCAACATTAACCAGGCATCTATTGCCATCAACAACAGGTATATGGCGAAGACCTTTCATTTTCATGATTTTCAGTATTTCATTCCGCTTCTTGTTCTTATGAACAACCGTTGGATTGCTGTTCATAATATTAGCAACAGGGTTATCCAAAGGGATCCTTTTTAAAATCGCTCTTCGAACATCTCCATCTGTTACCGTACCCAGCAGCCGCCTCTTTTCATCCACAACAAAGGCAATTTGCAAGGCCCCCGCATCAATTATTTCAATTGCTTTTAAAATAGGAGTTGCGGGTGAAATTACTACTTGCCGCCAGTCTTTCATTGTGGCACCACCTTTGCCGGCACTCCCACTACAGTGGCTCCCTCAGGGACATCTTCAATTACCAGCGCCCCCGCGCCCACCACACTGTTTTTGCCTAAGCTAACATATTGCATGACTGTTGCCCCTGCACCGATATGCACCCCGTCGCCAACACAAACACCGCCTGAAAGTGTAGCCCCGGAAGCAACGTGAACGTGATTGCCTATTATACAATCGTGATCAACCGAGGCCTTGGTGTTTATTATTGTATTTTCACCTATGCGGCTTCCAGCCTGAATGATTGCCCCAGCCATTATTTGCACACCCTCCGATAATTCGACATCTATGCTTATAACCGCTGAGGGATGGATAACACTGGCAAATGTATAGCCTTTATTTTTGAAGTTTTCATATGCTAACCTTCGGTTTCTGGTTTTTTTTACAGATCCCAATCCATTTACCAGCTGGACCTTGTCCGGAGGATATAATAAAACTTTTTCGTCGCCTCCTATTACCGGAACGCCCAACATTTCGCCGCCCCATTTGTTTTCATCCTGTTCAGTTATTCCCTTTATGCTAAATAACTGAATAATCAATGCGTCTACCAGTACTTTTGCGTGCCCTCCGCCTCCGATAACTATGACTGGATAACTCATACACCGACCAACTCATCCCTTTTATAGCTTCTGTCAGCACTCTTGCCTAGCCAGTCCCAGTATTGCATAGGAGATATACCGCTACCCGGTCTTTTAAATGTAAGATTGTCTTCCGTAAATATCTCCCCCTCGGTTATGTCTTTTGCCGCCACAAGGCTTTTTCTTGCCGCCGTAATATTCTTGCACTCAGAACTGGCAGGTTTTTTGACCTGTGAACCAAGGGCCGCCTCAACCTGACGGATGGAACGAACCATTTCAATCAACTCGGCAGGCTCCAGCGATGCTTTATGATCAGGCCCCGGCAAATTACGGTCAAGAGTAAAATGCTTTTCTATAACAACTGCCCCACGTGCCACTGCCGCTATAGGTACGGCAATTCCCAGCGTATGGTCTGAAAGTCCTACTGCCAAACCAAAGGTGCTGCGCAGGGTATCAATAACACGTAGATTTGAATCAGTAAAAAGAGCCGGGTACTCAGTTGTACAATGAAGAAGAATCACTTTTTCCCTCAAAGCCTTCTGTCCTTCCTCAGACCGGTATGCTCTTTTAAAAGCGGCGGAAGAAGGTTTTTCTCCCCTTGCGATATAACCAAAGGCCAGTACCTCTAAAGCTGTCTCAATTTCCCCAATTGTGCTCATACCGGTTGACAGTATTATTTGCTTTTCAGTCATCGCTGCCCTCAAAAGCAGCGGGCCATTAGTTAAATCTCCCGAAGAAATTTTCAGCCGGGGAAGATCAAAGGTATGTACCAGCAGTTCAACACTCTCTATATCAAAAGGTGTGGATAAAAACTGAATCCCCTTTCTAATGCAGTGGTCAATTAACTCTTTATGCGCATCCCTGCTCAATTCAAGTTTTTTTACCATTGCCAGCTGAGTCTCTTCAGCCGAAGTAGTCTTCTTCTGATATTCAGCTTTTGGAGCACTGCCGCTTATAATATTATCGGCTTTAAATGATTGAAACTTAACAGCATCCGCCCCTGCCTCCACTGCCATATCAATCATTTGCATGGCTCTTTCCAGCGAACCGTTGTGATTGACTCCCGCTTCGGCAACTATGTATACAGCATCTTTAGTAAACATAAAATTTCAATCCACCTTAAAAAAGCGTTTTTTTATCAACAACCTGTAGTCAGGTAATTTTTTTATTATATTTACTATCTTTACAGAAGAATTTCCGTCTCCATAGGGGTTTAATGTATCAGAGCAATCTTTGTCAAAGGCTTCCTTAATGGCCTGGCCTATAGCACAGGCCTCAGGCTCACAGTTTATAATTGAGCTTGCCTGCAAACGCCCTTTCTGCCTGTCCCCTATATTAACTGTAGGCTTTTTAAAAGAAGGCACTTCATAAAGGCCGCTGGAAGAATTGCCAACCACAGCGTCTACCTGACTTATAACACTTAAATATAAAAGCTGCCCCAGAGATACATATGCCCTGGCATTGCTATGGCCTGCCACGAATTCGTCAGTCATTTTTATTAAATTTCGACCATCTGTATCAGCATTTGGCTTGGTTATAATCAGTCCAACTTCCGGACCTAAACTTTCAAGAGCTAAAAGCAGCTGATTGAACTGGTAAGATGAAGATTCCCTGTCAAGTGTGACAGGATGAAAAGTCACCAGAACATTCTTATCCCTGAATTTAAATCCAAGCCTTTCCTCCAGTTCCTCTTTTCTTAATAGTTTCAGCCTCACTATATTATCCAGTCCCGGACTGCCAACATTAAATACCTTCTCAGGATCCTCCCCTAACTGGCACACAATGCGGGCGGCGTTTTCATTAGTCACAAAATGCAGATGAGCCATTTTGGTAATACTGTGCCTTATCGCCTCATCAAATGCTCCTTCGGTAATATCACCGCCTCCGATATGCGCCACAGGAATTTTTTCAACCAGCGCCGCCTGTGCTGCTGCCAGTATTTCGTAACGATCACCCAGCATAACAAGCAAATCTGGATTTAATTCATCCAGCGCGTCAGCAAAACCAATTACTCCCATACCAATTGACTTGGCTATACCAACAGGCGTATCGCTGGATAATAGCATCTCCACCTTTTTATCAATAACAAAACCGTCTTTTTCAATCACCCTGTATGTACTGCCAAATTCAGGCGATAAATGCGCGCCGGTTACAATGACCTTCAATTCCAGCTCCGGATCGTCCTGGATTTCTTTCATTAGCCAGTACAACAGTCCATATTCCGCCCTGCTGCCTGTCACAACACAAATTTTTTGCTTATACATAGGAATCCCCCAAGAATACGCTACTTGGTATATTAATAAGTCTTCTTTCTAAACTTTCAGCTACATGCAAGTCCATTTTAGGGCAGCCTTCGTACATTTGCAGGCGCGGCATCAGCGTCCAGGACGGCCTTGTCATAATGCCGTTTTTATTGGTTAGATCCAGAAGGGAGTCCCGCAAATAAGAATACTCTTCATCTAACAACAATACGTTCAGCCAATAATTGCTGCGGGCAAAATCTGCTTCAGTAAAGAATTTCACCCCTATAAATTCTTCAAAGGCCTGAAAGTATTTGAGGGCTAAGGCTCTTTTTTTCTCTATATAAACCGGAAGCCTCTCCAATTGAGCGCAGCCCAAGGCGGCGTTAATGTTAGGCATCCGGTAATTATACGCCACCATGTCATGCAAAAAGGCCCAGTTATGAGCCAGCCTGGCGGTGGTAGTAATGTGTTTGGCCATTCCGGCCAGCGACTTTTCATTGGTTAACACTGCCCCTCCACCACCGGTGGTTATAATTTTATTGCCATTAAAACTTAAAGAAGATAACTGGCCAAAATTCCCAGTGTGCCGTCCCTTATAGAAAGAGCCCAGGGATTCGGCAGCATCTTCTATCAATGCAAGCTTATATTTCGAGCATAATTCCATTAAGGGGTCCATATCCACAGGATGTCCGAAGGTGTGCATAGGAATTACAGCCTTTATGCGCCGCCCACTCTTTCTATTAATGCAGCCTCCTGCGGAAATGTCCGCAATATCACTTAGATACTCCTCCAGTTTGTAGGGGTCTATACCAAGTGTCTTTTCTTCGCTGTCCACAAAGTGGGGTATTGCCCCGCAGTATGAAACAGCATTGGCAGTGGCCACAAAGGTGAGGGCGGGAACCAAAACCTCATCATTTGGCTTCACTCCGGCAAGCACAAGGCAGATATGCAGCGCTGCCGTTCCATTTATAACTGCTACAGCATGCTTTGCTCCGGTATACTCGGCCAGCATATTTTCAAATTTGCCAACATATTCTCCAGCCGATGAAACCCAGCTAGTGTCCAGGCACTCCTTTATATAGCTCCATTCATTTCCGGAAAAACAGGGTTCATGCAGCCCGGTAAAATCTCTGTCCGCTGGCAGCACCCTTTTTATTGCCTTAACAACATCATTTAAATCCATTTTTTCCATACCTTAAATATTGTAAATATCCGATTTATATTTTTTTAATATCTCTTTTTTGGTAAACCAGTTCACCGTGCAGCCAATCCCTTTTTTGAATCCTTCCCTGCCTGCAAAATCAGGTTCCCAGCCAAGCAGCGCTTTGGCCTTCTGGTTATCCGCCCAGAGACGTTCCACTTCACTTTGAGCAGGACGAAGGCGGTCTTCATCAGTTTCTATCTCTATCTGAACCCCCATCACCTCAGCAATTAGGCGCGCTGTCTCACCGATAGAAACTTCAAAATTACTGCCTATGTTTACCACCTCTCCGCAATAGTCCGATCCCGCGGCAGCAATAAAGCCCTGTACGGTATCCAGGACATAGTTAAAATCCCTGGTGGGGTGCAATGCTCCCAGTTTTATCCTTCGCTTTCCGCATGCTATTTGGGTGATTATAGTTGGAATAACCGCCCTGGCAGACTGGCGCGGCCCATAGGTATTAAAAGGCCTAACCGTAATAACAGGCAGGCCATATGACAGATTAAAACTTTCAACAATTTTATCCGCGCCTATCTTACTGGCCGAGTAGGGCGATTGGCCCTGGAGGGGATGATTTTCGTCTATTGGAACATATCTCGCGGTACCGTACACCTCACTGGTCGAGGTATGGACAACCTTTTCCACCCCGCTGTCCAGTGCTGCCTGCATAACATTCATGGTACCCTCCACATTTGTACGGACGTATGCCGCCGGAGAACGGTAAGAATATGGTATGGCGATAAGGGCAGCAAGGTGAAATACCACCTCCTGCCCCTTCATGCATAACTTCATATTATCGTACTCCCGGATATCCCCGGTGACCACGTGGACATCTTTTTTCACAGCCGGCTCCAGATCGTCTAGCCATCCCCAGTTGTTAAATGAATTATACTGCGCCAGTGCGGTGACACCCGCTCCCAAATGCACCAGTTTTTCGGTAAGGTGGCTCCCGATAAAGCCGTCGGCACCAGTAACCAAAACCTTCTTACCCCGCAAACTCAAAAGCGTCACATCCCGGTTAAATCATTTGTTTTCAATAGTTTCCTTAATAAATTCCACTGCCTCTGCCAGATTTTGAAAAACAATATCCGGCTTTATACCGGAATTCCCTTCATAACTCTGTGTTCCATATCCCGTATTTAACAAGATGGTTGAAAGTCCGGCATTATATCCTGCTACTATATCTGACTCCCTGTCGCCTATAATAAAACTTCTACCAATGTCTATATTAAATTCTCCCAAAGCTTTTTCAATCATGCCCGACTTCGGTTTTCTGCATTTACATCTGACTCTGTATGGTGGAACATCCTGTTCCCCAGCATCAGGGGGCAAATGTGGACAATAATATATTGCATCCAGCCTGGCTCCGTTATAGCTCAACCTCTCCATTATGACACCATGAATATTTGCAAGATCATTCTCGGTTATCATTCCTCTTGCCACAGCAGACTGGTTGGTAATCACTATACATAGAAAGCCGCTCCTGTTTAAAGCAGCAATGGAACTGCCAGCATCTGAGTATAATTCAATCTGCCCTGGGTGAGTGATGTATCCCACCTCTTTGATAATTACCCCATCACGGTCTAAAAAAACCGCCGGGCAAGATTTTGCATCACCTTTCATTTGACCTAACCATTATCAAATCCAGCACAGCATGAATAATAAGCTGGTGGCCCATCTCCACAAACCCATAGTGGTCTGAGGGAATATAAAAATTAAGGTCACCTTTCTTCCTTAAGGGATTTTCACCGGAAAAGCCTGACAAAGTTATTACCCTACAGCCGGTATCCCGCCCCGCATCAACCCCACGCAAAATATTTTCCGACTTACCGGAGCTGCTAATTGCTATTAAAACATCTCCCTTATCCGCAAACATCCGCACTGGCTTTTCAAAAACCCTTTCGTAGCCAAAGTCATTTCCTATACAGGTTAGCAGTGCCCCGTCATTAAAGGCCACAGCTCTCATTTTGCCGTTTCTCCAGTAGTCCACCGCTGAGTGACTGGCTATGCCGGCACTGCCGCCGTTTCCAATAAAAATCAGTTTTTTACCGCTATCTGTCTGTTCTTTTATAATTGCAATTGCCGATTCAATGCCTTCGTTTAAATCCAGCCCGTTATTTCCTTCATAGCTAACCTGTGTGCCGGTGAGAATCTGAAAATAATTTTTCACATATCCTGAAGCGGTGTTCATAAAAGCACCTCTTATTTTATTTTGTAGGACTTAAATAGCGGAACCAGTCCTCAGTGGCTTTGGCTATTGTATCTGGTGTCCAGACAGGTGCTTCACGCCAGTACTCAATCTGGGACAAAACCCGGGCCACCCCTTCTTCAAAAGTGATTTTGGGGGTCCACCCCAGGCCTTCCTTTATTTTTTTAGTGTCGGCAAAGGTACAGTCCGGCTCCCCCGGCCTCTTGGGGATATATGTAACATCCCCCTTCAAAAGCTCAACCAGGTAATTAACCGAATAGGTATTATCACTGCCTACATTAAAAATCTCATTTGAAACACCGGATTGGGCAGCCGTGACAAAAGCGTCCGCGACGTCGGTAACGAAAGTAAAATCCCGTGTCTGGGTTCCGTCACCAACAACAGTAAAAGGCTTTCCCGCCAGCTTTTGGGCCAGAAAAACCCCGAACACCGCCCCATATGTTCCCGAGGTCCGCGACCTGGGCCCATAAACGTTAAACATGCGCAGCGAAACCACCGGCAATTTATAAGTCGACCCCCAGTGCATAACCATTTCCTCACCAAGATATTTGGTAAGGGCATAGGGATATTGAGGGCGCATCTCACTGGTCTCCGGCGTGGGGTACTGGTCGGGAATACCATAGCAGGAAGACGAGGCGGCATAAATAAAGCGCTTTACCCCCGCCCGCCGTGAAGCCTCAAGTACGTTAAATGTACCGTCAACATTGGCACGAAAATATTTCTCCGGTGACTGAATAGACGGCACTATATCCGCAAGGGCGGCAAGGTGAAACACCCAGTCAACGCCATCGAAGTAAGGAGCTATTTTTTCTTTATCCGTAATATCTATCTCAATAACCCGTAAACGGTAATTCTTAATATGTTGCAAATTTTCGGGACGGCCTGTGCTGTAATTATCTAATACCGTAACTTCGTGCCCGTCATGCAGCAGCCTGTCCACCAGATGTGAACCAATAAATCCTGAGCCTCCGGTAACAATTACTTTCAATCTCTTCACTCACTTCCATAAAAACCGGTTAAAAATGAATTCCACATTTTAACCTGGTTTGTTTTCTATGTTCATTAAGTTTTTCAATTGTCGTGTTGTACATTTGAGCAATTTTTTCAATCTTTTCTGTTGTTTTAAAATTGATTCTATCCCATTCATATGATCTAAGTATCATAAGCTCTGAAGGTGTAAACTCCTCAGTAGTAATAAATCCCTGTCCAAATCCAAAAAAACGTGGATTCGTAAAACTGAAATCGGGAGGAAGAAGACTTTGTTCCTTTGCAATTCTATAAAGATCGGTTTTTGGCAAGGGAGTAGCAATATGAAAATGGACGACATCAAAATCACAGTATTCTGCAAAACTAAAAGTCTCCCGTAATTCATCCCAGGTTTCTCCGGGCAAACCTATAACAAAATTGGCACCTATATCAATGCCTAACTCCTTGCATTTCTTAACGATTCCAGGTATTATTTCTAACTTCAACGGCTTATTAATAATTTCATTAAGAACCCGTGGACTACCTGATTCTACCGAAACAGTGATCTGAGTACAACCACTATTTCTCATTAATTCCAACAATTCTTCATCAAGGTGCCATGCTGACACAGTAGCTGCCTTCCAGTTAAGGTTATAACTATTATCTGTAAATGCATTTAAGAGAGTATTGATTCTTGTCCTGTTTGCAAGCAAACAATCATCAAGGAACACCAGATTTCTTACATTGTGATTACTAATTAAATATTCTATTTCTTCCAACACATCATCAACAGTGCGATAAACAACACGTCTACCGCTAATAGTTCTAGTCGCACAAAAGATACAATTAAACGGACATCCATATGATGTAATAATAGTAGCACTGGGAAGTTTTGAATTAAATTGATAATCTAAAGTGTTTTTATTAAGATAAGGTTCTATATTAATTAGAGAGTAATCTGGATTAACCATCTGTTTAACATCGGATATATAGCTTGTAACAGGGTTAATTATAACGTTACAGTTATCATCTCTAAAACCAATTCCTGGAAATACATTTATCATGTTTTTATTATGAGAAAGTATACGCTCAAGAAATTCATTAACCCGATTTTCGGCGTGGCCTATAAAAATATAGTCAATATTTAAGTCCTTTATGGCTTCTTCACCCAAAACTGTGGGGTATACTCCTCCAAGAACAGTAATAGTTTCCGGACAAACCTCCTTAGCGATAGCCATGGCGGTATGAGACTGCTGAAAGTATTCTACAGAGAAACCAGAAACTAAAACAGCAGCCGGTTTAGCTTCTGATAATATGGCTTTGCTCTGCTCCTCTGTCAGGTCATTACCATTAGCATCTATAATGCTTAAATCAAATTTTTCTTTAAGTAAGGCAGATAAAATTAATATTGCGTATGGCAATGAGATCCAGGGACGTTTATTATGCCAGCGCGAATTAGGAATGAATAAAACTATCTTTTTTTTAATATAGGTATTTATCAAAACTGCCCAACCTCCTGTACAAACATACCTTTCTAACTAAATCCACCGTCTACAGGTAAAACTGAACCAACCAAAAGAGATGCTTTCTCAGAGCAAAGATAAGCCACAATACCACTTATTTCTTCAGGTGTGCCTAACCGGCCAATAGCCATTTTCTCTTCAATAAACTTATAATATCTTTGGGGGTTATCTTTTTTTACATTATCCCAATGCCCGCCTGCAAATTCAAAGGGACCCGGCATCACTGAAGAAACCACAATACCTTCCCGGGCCAACTGCCGACCTAACCCCTTCACATAGGCATTTAGCGCAGCCTTCGATATACTGTACGGCAAAGAAGCGTCAACATTCACAGCTGAAGAAGATGATATATGAACAATTCTCCCCCACCTGTTTTCCTTCATTGTCGGTACTAATAATCTATTTAATTCAATAGCAACTCCAAGGTTAAAATTCCATACTTTCAAATATTCCTCAATAGTACTAAGACAATCTCTAATACCTAAAGTACCCCCCAGGTTATGAACTATTATTTGGACTGGCCCGAAATCATTTCTTAATCTTTTGTTCAAGAACTCTGCGGCACCCTCTGATGTCAGGTCTAAAGGGATTCCTACATGACCAGAAACTTCTCCGCCCATATCCTTTACAACTGAAGAAAGGAGGGAATTATCTCTGGCCACTACTGCAACTTTGGCTCCTTCCTGAGCCAATTCTAAGGCAACAGCCCGTCCCAAACCCCTGCTGGCGCCTGTCACCAGGGCACACTTTTCTTTAATCCCCAGATTCATCCAGTATCCCCCAAGATTTTTTAATATGTTTTTAAATTAGTCTTCATTTTTATTTTTTTTATTAACCCCTACTGCTATCAGGTAATGAGCCATTGGGTAAAAACCGGTATGAACCATTTCATCATTTACTGAAAACATAAAAACCTGTTCAAAGAACCTACTCATGGAGTCTCTAAGTCTGTCCCATGTATACATATTTATATGCCCCATCCTTGTAGCCTCTGAGGCATATTGTTCTGAAGTCTTATTAGGTGTTCCTATAATACAAACCCCATTATCTTTCAGATTTTTGCAGATAGAAATAAAAAAACTGTTTTCATTTTCCGGATATATATGTTCTATAACATCAAAACTAACAACAGCATCAAATATGTCAATACTAGACTCAAGAAAATCCAGTGCCATAAACTTAATTTTCTCAGAATTAAAAGCCCTCTTGGCCTCATATATTGCGTCAGCATCTATATCAACAGCTACAACTCTCTGAGCAAACTCCGCCAATAGAAGAGTACCAATACCCTCACTGCAGCCAACTTCAAGTACATATTTCCCCTGTCCAAGTAGTTTTGCCGCGAATTTATAATAACTTAACAAAAATAACAGGTGTCTAGGTGTATTCTTCAATTGGTAGGAGTAGTATGGACCAAGGGTAATTCGTTCACCATGAATAATTTGCCTTACTTCCTGCCACTTTTTCATTTCTTTTGTTTCGCTGCTCATTTGCTCCTCCCAAAAACAGCATTTTATTGGAAAAACGTAAAAACTTCAATAGAAATTATTCAAAGTATATAAAAGAGTGATCTCCGGTGTATCCCCATTCATCAAACAACCACTGCCATTCTTCCGGTGTGAAAAAGCTTTCGCATGTTAATTGCCAGTACAATAAATTCACCTTTTCCTGCTCATTCCGATAGGATTCTACCATAATATAAGAATGTTTTTTTGATACTCGCTGAATGTTTTGGATAGCTTTCTTTAAGTCAAAAATGTATAGATTATGCAGTGTAGTTAAAGAATAAACCAAATCAAAAGAATTATCCGAGTAGGATAGTTCCTGGGCTAGACCTGTCCGCAGGAATGGTCGCACTTCTTCTTTCGCATTGTCAATGGCATACTGAGAAATATCCAATCCTGCAACAATTAACCCCGGTACTACCTGGGTTAATTCATATAGAAGAAAACCTTTCCCGCATCCAACGTCTAAAACACTTTGCCCCGGCTGTAAGTTGTAATAAGCGGCCATTTCCTCCGCCACCACCCGCCACCGGCCATCGTAATTGTAACCCCCATATCCGTATTTTCGATCTCCATCCCAGTAATCTTTATCAAATCTTTTGGCAACTACTGCACATGAAGCCTTATCGTCGCTAACAACTCTCCCAATATAGTCCCTTTGAGTTTTTCTGTGTAATTTTGATATGAAGTCTATATAAGCCATTTTTCCACTCCTTCAGGCTATAGGTTTGTTAATCTCTTATTTTCCTTTGGAATAATGATATGGCCTTTTCCTTAATATCAACTATTGAAAGGTGGTTTATCTCCTTTAAATACTGATGAGAGCCATACCCCGTGCAAAAACAGTCATTTAATCCCATCCTCTGAAAAACTACATTAAAACAGCCATTTTCCTGAAGCAACTCCGCCACTGCGCTTCCCATGCCGCCTATTACGCTATGCTCCTCCACAGTTAAAATAGCCCCTGTCTCTTCTACCGCCTGTAGAATAATTTCTTTGTCAATTGGCTTTATTGTATGCAGATTTATTAGCCTTGTAGAAATTCCTTTTTCATTAAGGAAACTGACCGCCTGCAAGGCATCAAAAACTATAGATCCGGTTGCTATTATGGTCAGGTCCTTTCCCTCCGCAAGGGTTACACCCCTACCCACATGAAAAACGTAATCATTTTCATATATTTCAGGCTCTTTTGTAGTTCCCAACCTCAGGTAAACCGGGCCATCAATCCTGGCTGCAGCCACAGTGGCTTTCTGGGCTTCAAGAGGACTGGCAGGCGAAATAACGGTCATATTAGGCAAAACCCTCATAATTGCAACGTCTTCAATAGCATGGTGTGTCGGTCCTAAAGTGCTGTATACAAAACCTGCACCAATTCCAACCAGCTTCACATTTCTTTTTTGAAGGCATGCATCGTTGCGTACCTGCTCATATGCTCTCATGGTAAGGAAGGGAATAATAGTATAGGCAAATGGAATTTTGCCACAACTTGCAAGCCCTGCTGCAACTGTTACCATGTTGGCCTCGGAAATCCCAAAATTGATAAACTGATTAGGGAATTTTTCCCGGAATTTGTCGTAAACAATGGCTCCGTTGTCTGCAACCAGCGCAAAAACCCGAGGATCCTCTTTTGCCAGTTCATATAGCGCAGATAGATATGCGTTTCTCATGCCTGCTCCTTTTCCTCCGTTATAAGTCCTAATTCCTCAATAACAATCCTCATTTCTTCTTGATTTGGCAGCCGGTAATGCCACAACGGGGCATTTTCCATAAAGGAAACCCCCTTCCCCTTTAAAGTATGGGCAATAATCAATCGAGGAGGCCCGTCCTCAACAACGTCTTGCCCAAGTATATCTGCCAATGCGTAAATATTGTGACCATCCACCTCTGTTACTTCCCAGCCAAAGGCACTCCATTTATCTGCTAAAGGCTCCATTTGAATGATATTATCCAGACGGTCCATTGCTTGAAGTTTATTGTAATCTACAATGGCTGTCAGATTCCCCAGTCTTTGATGAGCAGCAAAAAGGGCGGCTTCCCAGACTGATCCTTCCTGGCACTCCCCATCGCCGAGCAAAACAAATACCCGGTAATCCTTTTGGTCTAATTTACCGGCCAGGGCAACTCCTGCGGCATAAGATAAGCCATGGCCCAAGGCTCCGGTGGAGGCCTCAACCCCGGTAACTTCATGTACGTTTGGATGTCCACCCAGTGTTGACCCTGGCTGAACAAAAGTATCAAGCAGGTTTTCCTCAAAAAAGCCTGCCTGTGCCAGGACAGCATAAAGTGCAGCACTGGCATGCCCTTTGCTTAATATGAACCTGTCCCGTTCCGGTAAATCCGGGTTGCGGTGATCATATCGCATAACCCCGCCGAAATAGAGGGCAGTGAGAATCTCTACTATTGAAAAGGAACCGCCAATGTGTCCGCCCCCGCCCTGCAAAATCATTCTGAATATTTTCCGGCGCAACTCTTTTGCTATTTCAGGCAAAGACTGCTCGTTATAATCCATCATGCTCCCCCTATATGAAATTAATATGATCTTCACTTAATGATAAAAAGGTATTCAAAAGAATATTTCTATCATCGTAAACACAATGGTGCCTGCATTCCTTTTCTGCGTCAAAACATTTAAATCTATCTTGAGTTTCAGCAGAATACCATATTTCCTTAAAAGATTGATTATTTAAGTCACCTACTATTCCATTTTGCAGATATGCTTTATCATGACAATAATATACCTTGCTATCAGCAGCTATTACTGTAACTATCTCCTTAATTAGGCAAAAGGAATAAGGCCTATGAAATACTGAAGACAAATGGAAATCCTCTTCATATTTATTAATCACCGAAAAACCGGGCCGTGTAAATTCATCTTCTACACGGCGAATTTGTTCTATAACTTTCTGCTTAAAGGGTTCATGATAGGAATTGACATCTGTTGTTATTCTAGCTGCGAATTTTACATGATTAACCCCTAAGTCATGCAGCATTCTACCGGCCTCATATACCTGTTCTGAATTTTCATGATTTATCACAAAATTAATGCCTAGTTCACAATTATCAGGCTTAATTTTAGCAAATTCACCGATATTGTTGCAGACCGCATCAAACGAATCCAGGGGTATGCCACGAATTTTAGAATAGGTTTCTGCATTGGCGGCATCAAAGGATATCCTTACCCACTTTGCTCTAGTTAATACCTCAGCAATATCACCCTTTAGCCTGTGTCCGTTTGTTATAATAGAAATTTGGATCCCTTTTTCCAATAATCTATTCATTGCCTCTAAAATATTGGGATAAACCAGAGGTTCTCCACCACCGCTGAATGTTATAGCCTTAACTTCCATTTCTCCAATATCATCTATTATTTCCTTCATTTTTTCCCAAGGAATTTGATTTCTTGCCTCTGCGCCTTCCAGGTCCAGATACTTCCCTCCAGCATAGTGGCAATAATTGCAGTTATGATTGCAGGAATTTGTAGGTTTAATGCGTATATATAACGGTGCAGTTCGCTCTCCCCTTTTAATGGCTGCCAGTTTCTCAGCGTGAGCAAATAGTTTAAGGCTGCTGTATGGTGTTGATTTTATTTCCATTAAGATTCCTCCAACGATTATTTTTTTGAACTATATAAAATTTACATGTCCTCCGGGATTTTTTAGTTGATGAAGGTACGCATTAATTTCATCTAGTCGACATATCTCTCTGCAATCAGTCACATCCATATTTTTCACCCAAGCCAATATCTTGGAGCGTCTTTCACCTTCCCAAATACCCATAAAGTTCTCTTCTTTCAAACTGCCATAGCAAAATTTCTCATCACCCAGATAGGCACTGCAGGCCCATACCCTGGCATTTGCATCTATATAGGCCCAAAAAGGCAAGCCAAGGCAGCGACGGTACGACCGTGACAGCTTTAATTTTCTCATGGCATTTGATCGGAAGACAATGCGGAAAGTATCGTTTGACAATTCACCTAGCTGTTGCTCTATTTCCAAATGATCTTCATATTTAAATGAAGGGTCTATAGTGCAAATGCTTTTCGGGTGCTGAGAAAAAGGTTTTATTGAAAAATAGTCAACGCCTATCTCCTTTAAAATCTTGCCCATTGAAACTGCCTCATGGAAGTTTTGAGGAATTAAAAGCATCTGGACCCCAATAGTGGTCTTTAGTCCTTTTTTTCTTTTAACCTCAACAGCATTGCCCAGATTTGTCAATACTCTCTCAAAGTCTTCGGGACGGCCACGATGAACTTCATGGTAGGTTCCAGAGGTTCCGGCATTCACGCTAAACCGAACCCATGTACACGACCCCAGGCATTCCTCTGCTACTTCTTTGGAAAACAAAACCCCATTTGTAGTCATCGCCACATCTATTCCCAAAAGCCTGGTCTGCCTTATTATGTCAGGCGTGTTTTTATTCAACAGAGGCTCTCCCTCACCGGCGTACATTACACTTTTAACACCCCGGCCTGCCATTTCCTGAAGATTTCTTAGAAGGAGTTCTTTATCTAAGAAAATAGGCTTGTACTCCAAATAATCTAGTGCGCAAAACATACATCGGTGGTTGCAATTTCCTGAGGGAGCTATTTCAACATAAATGGGATAGATATTCTTTCCCTGCAGCCACTCAGAAACCCGGGTGGGATGAAATATCAGCTTGTGTGTATCAATCCTGAACTCGTCAGACATAATCTTTTTTGCCTCCTCTTACCACAACATTTAATACTTTTCCTGTTGCCATCGAAGGAAACCCTTAAAACTTAAGCAGCGTTGAGGCATACTTAAGTAAATCAGTCTTATTTACCGCCCTGGTATTTCCAAGTACATTAGCCGCCAAAGCTCCGGCAATGTTACCCAGAAAAGACCCCACTTCAATGGGCTCGTTAACACCTGCACATATACTGGATAACGCAAAAAATGCATCTCCCGCACCCACTGTGTCTTTTACGGTCAGGGTAAAGGCTGGTGTTTTCTCCATAGTCTTGTCCCGGTTTATACTGACCGATCCCATAGAGCCAAGAGTCAGCCACCCTGCGCTGCTTTTCAGATGATTCTTTAATTTAAGCAGAAGGTTTTTAACGTCCCCCGAGCGTGAGGAATAAGCCAGGCGCAATTCAGCTTCGTCCAGAGTAAATGAATCGGCCCGTCTATATTTTGTTATGAGGTTTGTGCCATAGTTAGAAGAGTTGGTCTGGCAGTTAAGCGCTAGAAACCTTGCTTCAGACTGCAGTATTTCCATAACTTTTTCGTCAATTAGCCCATGTCCATAATCCGCAACTAATACTATATCAAAATCAGGAACACGTTTTTGCAGCTTATCATAGAATTCTTTCCGCTCAACCCTGTCTTCCCTGAAACCATTACCCAGATAATTTACCGAAAACAGTTTTTCATATTCATCCCGTATTCCACGGCGCTCAATAAAGCGTCTTTTTACCACAGTTTGATAACAATCATCAAATTGGAGGTCAAGTATCATTACCCTGCTCATATCATTTAGCAACTGGCTGTGAATGTGAGGCTCGTTTCCCACGATCCCGCACAGGGTAACATTATTGGAAAAACTGGCTAAATGCCTGGCAACCGCAAGGGCGCCGCCCAGATAACGCTCCTCGCGCTCATAGCGGGCCGACAGCGCCCTATCCTTAGACATTAAACCCTGAACTCTACAAAAAACGTATTCATCAATGATGATGTCCCCTACCACCAATACCCGTAACGGCTGAATATTATCAATTATTTTGCGTATTTCATCAAAAGAGTGCCGGGAGGAGAAATCCGCCACAAAATCTTTTACACCGGGAGGGAATACCGGAAAATTTTGATTTAAAATTTTTGTTGAACTGAACACTACCCCATCGGTAAAATATATATCTCCTCCATAGGAACGAACCTTTTCCACTTCACTGGCTATGTTCCCGGTAACATCATTGGAATCTTCTGCATATTCACGACCTTTTACATATATATCAGGCTGGATAACGTCCATTATCTCCAGGGCAGTTGGGAATTCCGACAACAACACGTAGTCAACACAGGCAAGAGCAGCCAAAGATTTCATGCGTAACTCATCTGAAAAATAGGGACGTCCCGGACCTTTATTTACATGTGAAGCCGTAGTTATCGATACAACCAGCACATCCCCCAAAGATCTGGCTTCTTCCAGATGGGCAATATGTCCAGGGTGCAGAAGATCAAAAACTCCATGGCAGTGAACAACCTTGCGACCCTCTTTTCTATATTTTTCACGGATAGGTTTAAACAATGTTCGAGTAATTATTTTACCTTCTGTTGAAGATTTTGCCATATCCATTTAATCCACCCCGTAATCTAATTAATCGATGTCTTGACAAAAGATATCCAGTTCTCCATAGCCTTTTTATAAGTAAAGTTTTTTAGCACCTTTTTCCTCCCATTTTCCGCAATTCTCCTTCTTTCACTATCGTTTTTCAAAAAGTAATCAACCTTATTTAATAGGTCATCTTTACTATAAAAAAATACAAAATCCTCATTTTCAATAAAGTATTCTAATATATTATCCTGGTCATGATCTGTTGGTAGTTTCTTGCATAGAAATAGAGAACCACAGGCCATGGATTCAAACGCCCTGAAATGTAAAGTAACATAAGGTTGTGTACCGATAGTTATCTTTGCACATGTATATATTTTTGCCAGTTCTTCTCCGTGTGCAGCTACCCCCATAGAGTATTTCGCAAGCTTTTCGTTCCTATCCCATTCCTGACCCCACAGTTTAATAGAAAATCCTTTTTCAGCTAACCAGATCATAGGTAATAATCTGTGAAGCGAGTTTCCAACCTCCAAGCCAAACTTATAAACAAAACTATCAGGTATATTTATTTTTTCTCCATAATGGTGTGCGGCCTTTTCTAGTATCATCCTATAATCATTATTTGTAAAAATGTTTTCTGAATTATTAATTCTTTCATAAGTTATTTCATAAGCAAGATTTAGTATAGCTCTTAACCTTTGTTTTTTTCGCAATTCCAAGTTACCAGCATATATTTCAATCAAATTCCTTAACCTGGTTTCAGGATCGCTTGTGTGGGTAACAGATACAATATCTGCAGCAAAATGTTCCCTCTCAGTAGTTGAGATTTCCCTTTTATAAAAAAGTTTTGGATTCACAGGAATAGTCTGATGTAAAACCTTTAAATCCGGATATCCTAGATCATGAAGTTCGCTTTTAAAAACCCCCGTCATAGCAAGAACAAATTCATTCCAACTTAATTTTTTAGCGGCTTCCCTGGAAAAAATATGCTCCATGGGATCCTGTACCCAGGTAATAAACATATATTTTTCGGGTAAGAATTCGTATTCCCATTTAAAATGATCAATTTGAAAAATTATATTTGGCCTAAATCTAATTATCTTGTTCAGTAATTCGCCAACAAAAACTCTGTGTATATCCGATTTTTCAATTACCAAATCACATTGTATACCTAATGCTTCACAACCGCTGATACAGTCCCTAGTACTATATTGAATAACCGTAGAAAATCTGGTAGTTATAAACAAAATCCTATATTTATCATAAGAACCAGAGAATAGCTTTTCATAATAATCTTTATCATATTTATCAGCAATATCTTTAATTAATTCCATTTTCTGTTTTTGATCCCAGTTTCGAAAATCTATTGCTTTGTTAATAATTGCACGAACTTCATTTAAAATATTCCCTTGATCATAGTACTTTTGGGGGGGTATACTCTGATGATCTTTAAAAAATAAACCTATTGAAGATTTGTCGTTGGAAAAAAAAACAAACCGTCCTAAACCGATTACTGGCTCGTAATCCGTTATGTGCAGGTACTTATACATCATTTCGTTATCAGACCATACAAGATACACAGGGATCTTTATATTGTCTGGCATTTTTTCATATGTCTGCTCGTGAATTAGCTGCAGCTTTTTTAAATCAAAAACATCAGCTATTATAACGCATTCGTGCCTCTTTAAACTGCATTCCAATCTTATGTCATTTGATATTTCTATTATTTCTTCAAATTGTTTGGTATTTTTATCAAAAATATAGTAGATGTAATCATTTTTTGGTACACATATAAAAGGGATTTCATCAAAAGACAAAAAAGGTTTTAAATAATTATGTTCATACGTCCTCAGATTTTTAATGTTATTTTGGTATATGTCCTTTAAGAAATCTTTATTAGGTTCATAATAAGCAGAAATTATATGATTTAATATCTCCTCTTTTATGCTTTCAGTCTGTAATTCATGGCTATAGCATCGCACAAATATATCCAGTGCCTCTTCATAATTGCCCGTTCTGAAAAGAAAGGCTCCGGTAAAATACAAAACATCTTTATCATTAGGAGATTGTTCTAAAGCTTGTTCATAAAAACGGGCGCTTGCTTCAATATTGCCTTCTCTTTCGTGCATTAATGCCTGTTCAATATGATCGTTCATAATTAGAACCTCAAATTATTATTTAGTGTAAACGTATAAATTCTAATTATACTTACGGAATACAGGCTTAACAGGTCTTCCTTTAAGGTGCTTGTCCAATCCATCGTCTAATGCATTTTTATAAACTTTAAAGGCGTCTTCTACAGCTTTCAAAGTATTTTTAAGTTCACTTTCACCATGAGCAAAAGATATTGCTACATATGGCATCATTACCCCCCGGGTAATGGTCTCCTGCAAAAAAAGCGTCCTGAACGGCAAAGACACATTACCTTCCTGGTCCTTAAACTCCAAAACAGGGCTACAGGGGTAGCCGTATGCGCGGATGTATTGCCCCAGGGACATGGATCCCGCGATAGCGTTTATTCCGTCAATTAGCTTTTGGCCGATCCCGGCAATATGTAAAGGTACGTTATGCCTTTTTAATTCATTTATTGTAGCTACCCCCGCAGCTAAAGAATGTGTCTCCGCGCCATTTGTTGCGGAAAGGAGGAATACTTTTGGCTTATCATGATATATGCCACCCAACTCCATTATTTCTTTCTTTCCTGTTAATACTGCCAGAGAAAATCCATTGGCAATGGCCTTTCCAAAAGTTGCAAGGTCAGGTTTTACTTCAAACATTCTCTGTGCTCCCTGTATATCCATGCGAAAACCTGTTATCATCTCATCAAGGATCATAACTGTCCCGCTTTGATCGCACAATTGCCTTACCCTTTGTAAAAAATTATCCTTTGGAGGGTCCGCCTGAACAGGTTCTAAAATAACAGCAGCAATTTGCCCCGGATAACTTTGGAACAGCTCTTCCAGGCTGGCTATGTCATTATAGCCGAATTTTACAGTCAGCTGCTTTATGTCTTCCGGTATTCCTGCATCAACAGGTGTACTTCCTATAAACCAATCATAGAAGCTAAAAAAAGGGTGCTCCCGGCAAATAGCTATATATTTTCTTCCGGTATATGCCCGGGCTAATCTCACGGCAGCGGCAGTGACATCGGATCCGTTCTTGGCGTATTTCACCATCTCGGCGCACGGGATAGTATCCACAAGCAATTCTGCTAATTCCACCTCAACAGGAGAAGGGCGGGTAAAGTTTGACCCCAATTCCAGCTGTTCTCTGACCGCCTGCAATACCGGCTCATAAGCATGTCCCAGAATAACTGACCGCAGTCCCATACCCCAGTCAATATACTGGTTGCCGTCAAGATCCCAAACATAAGCCCCTTTTCCCCGTACAATAAATCCCGGAGAGAGTTCCGGAAACTGATCATCTGCCTTGGAGTAAGTATGTGCCCCTGCAGGGATAAGATTATGTGACTTTTTCTGCAGCTCTTTAGACATGGTAAAATTTACTATACGCATAATCTTTTCCCTTCAACAACTTGCTTCCATTTGCTCAAGCAAATTCAAAATACGGTAATCCTGTTCAATACTATTTGGAAAAGAGCCTTTACCTTCAACTGCACCTAAATACGCTCTCATTTCTTTTATATACATCTCTTCGGTAATTTTGGGGTTATATCCTTCCGCAGCCTGAAGGGTGGAGTACGGTATTATTTGCCACTGTTTCTCCGCGGCCAGATAGAGTTTAATCCTGTCCTCGGTCCAAATCCACTCGATAGTGCCCAAATCGCCTATCAAGCGGAAGGATCTCACCGCATCCCTGGCTACCACATCAACCAGTAGGTGTCCCAGCAGCCCTGAATCAAACCTCATCAAACACTGGTACACATCGTCAATATCTGCGTTTATATGGGAAATATGCCCCTTGTTCCCTTTTATATCTAATACGTTTCCAAAAATGTGAGTCAACCAGGTCAGCTCAAAGGGAACAATCTCCCGACAGGCCCCTGTCTCCCGTTTTGATACGTAAAATTGGCTAATGTCCTCCCAGGGGTGCCAATCAGGTAGATATTGTCCGCTATGATGGGTAAAGGCGCATAATTTACCCAGCGTTCCACCGGATACAATTTCGCTGATTTTTTCTATGGCAGGGTGGAAAACCAAAGTGCAGGAGGGGACACCAAGCACATTGTTCTGAGCCACAAGCTTAATCAGCTCTTCCATTCCCTCGGTAACCGCGCTTGCTTCCATGAAAAACGGAATTTTATACCGGGCGCACATCAGCGCGTATTCCACATGCCTGTCAGGAGGTGTGGAGATTATTACAGCATCCATCCGTGGAATCGCAAAAGACAGGTCATCAATTATATTAATTGAATGTAATGCCTGTGCTTCATTTCTACGCTCTTCTTTAAAGTCATAGCCATAGATACTATATGTTTTATTAATGTACTGCAAATTTCTAATCCTGCGTTTGCCCATAGACCCCAGTCCGATGATAAGAATGTTCACTGCAAGGCTTCCTCCCTTAGTTTTATGGAACTATACTTTTTCTTGAAATTTTTCCAGTAAACCTCATCCATGTGGGAATTAATACCGATCATTTCCGGATTCTCACGGCAGGCGTCTATAATATCCTCAGTTGATATACTTTTAACAGGCTTATTTATTTTTTCTACCAAAGTCTCTATTAATTTCATATCATCGGGATAATCAATGGTCAGCCTTAGGTCCGGGAAAAACCTTCCGGGACTATTTTTCACAATGCTCAGCTTAAACCCCGGCAACTGCTCAAAATATCTTCCAAACCCCTCAGTATCAAGATCATCTTTAAGCCGGCATATCTTTTCCAGGGCAGCCACCTTAATGCCATAAGCATAGGTACCTATTATAAAACCTTCCGGTTTTATATAGTCAGCCTGTGTACATAAATAATTCTCTAGAAGCTTTTCATAACAGTAAAAGTCACAGAACAAATCGTCACCATCGGCAGTAACGTAAAACTCTATCCCTTTTGCATTAGCGGCATCCATCTGCCTTTGTAAAACATCTGTAGGGTGACCGTAGAATATTCCCACAGAATATTTTTCCGCCACCTCACCAAAAGCCCTGTCTTCCGGCAAGTTCGTAGTTGCTATTATTACCTGCCGGTATCCCCTTATTTGCTTAACCCTTTCCACAAGGTGGTAAATTACAGGCTTCCCTTGTAATTTATGCCAGGCCTTGCCCGGCAACCGGCTTGATTTTGAACGAACCGTTATAATTATTCCATATTCAGGCATAACATTTATTCTCCGTTTGCTGTGTTTTCCTGTAAATCTTTTATAATATTTTCGATATTTTTTTTTGTTTTTTCTGTTACAAGCTGGCATATAGTTATAAAGTTGACTCTTTGCTTTTTTTCCGCCAGATACTCAGTTATACCATTTGTTTTAAAGCTGTGCACTATTGGCCATATCTTCTTCTCAATCAAACCGCCGTCCCGTTCATACAAAAAATCTTCCGCCAGCCTAATAGTTTCTTTTTCATTTTTTCCTTTTCTACATACAGCCAGCCGCTCTTCAAATCTTACAATTTCCTTCAATAATGCGCTGGCAAAATCTATACTTTCCTTTGGGGCTGGACTTATTTCCTTAATCTTCGATTTTACAAAGTCTATATCAAGCTTTAAATTCTTCTTTTTAAATAGTTCGGAAAGTTCTCCCAAATCACGGTATGGCATCCCTTCTATTACTGCGCCCCGGTAAGCGGCATTATATAATTCTATTCCCCTAACGCCTTGCGATAAAAGTGAGATATAGAATTTGGCAGGGCTGTAATCGTACGGAGAAAAAACCTTTTCCCCGGCATAATTTTTGGTCCACTCCCCTGCATATAGAGGTTCCTTATCCATTTTATGGTCCGCCAGGGTATCGGCGGCATAACGAACTCCATCACTTTGATAAGCATAATCATTTCCAACCATAACAATTGGACTGCAGCCCAGCTTTATTGCCAGGGCAAAAAGGTATGTGGAAACAGAAGCCACAGCCGGCAAAGGATATCCTTTTTGGCAACAATTTTTATAAAGCCCTGCCCAGGGATTTGATTCACAAAAACCCCACGCCAGTTCACCTTTAAAATCACGTAAAATCCAGGGATGAGTAATGGTATCAAAAAGCAGTATGGTCTCTCCGTGTTTTTCCTGATACTCCTTTACATTAAGCAATTCCCAGTTTAGCAGAGTTGCATCAACTGTCCCTAAAAAATGAGGGCAAATTCCATTCTTAACTAGGGCTGGATACGCCGTACCCGCTGCAACAAGTATTGCAGATTTATCTATATAAATCTGTTTAAGGATTTCCATATTATCCATTAAAGAAGGCCCGGCCCCTATAACTATAACCGGGCAGCCAATAAAAATAGAAGGACTGATATTAAATATAGGGGCTTTTATAGCGTATTTTAAATTTTCAATATTATTTTCGTGCCATTCCTCGGTAGTATTGTACTGCGTTCCTAAACTGCCCGCAAAACCTGAAATGGCCATCCTTACACCTTGCAATATTTCTGCATATCCCTCGACATACTGCTCAAATACCGGGTGAATATACACTTTTATATTCTTCATTGCCCCGTGCGTGCGTAAGTCATTAAATGTTTTTAGCAAAGCAAAGCGAATACTTTCAGCATCCCCCCCGACCAGGGCCAAAAATAACTTTGCTTTGGAAAGATATGATAAATCTATATTGTGAACAGCCATATCCCATATTTCGGGATGCAGTTCCAATGCCACAATTTTTGAATCCGGATGTATCCTCAATAATTCTTTTATATGGTAGCCCAGTCCAAAACCAATAAATATAACCAGGTCAGATAATTCATATGAGTGCAGTTTATTTTCCCAATACATCCCGGCTTCTTTTTCCGGGTAAAATTTGCTATGTAAGTGTACCATTCCCTTTTTACTGTTAATAGCAACCGTAGGGAACCCTTTATTGCCATCCAGTAAAACAGCATCTGGTATATTCACCGTGCCTTGAAGAAAAACAACTTTGTTATGTAAAACCTTACTGTTATCAATCACTACTTAGCTCACAACCTCTGTATTTTGATAAGATGAACAAAAGGATGGCAAACTATATTCCAGTAAATCTGCAAGAAAGATTGCATCCTGCCTCTGCATAGCCGACAGCATTTCCTGCATAATACTATTGAAACCTTCCAGGTTATTCTCAGGCACCTCTGCCGCCAGAGCGGACAATAGATTAATCAATTCATCCATGAAGTTGTTTTTACGTTTAAAATAAGTATAGCCCTCAACCCTAAGAGAAGTAATTATCTCCTGAATAGTATTTTCTTGCATATTTATCCCCTATTAATTAAGATGACCAGGGGGATACCCCCCTGGCCCTTTTTTGCAAATGAGATCATTACCGGAGCAGTGACAGTACTCCCTGGGGCTGCTGGTTGGCCTGGGCTAGCATGGCTGTTGCGGCCTGAGCGAGAATGCTGTTTTTGGTATACTCCATCATTTCCTTGGCCATATCGACATCCCTGATGCGGGATTCGGATGCGGTCAGGTTTTCAGAAGCGGTTCCCAGGTTATTGATTGTATGCTCCAGCCTGTTCTGGTAGGCCCCTAACTTGGAGCGCTGGGCGGAAACTCTTTCAATGGCGTTGTTTATCTGGGCAACGGCAGTGGTGGCATTCTGATCGGTATCGACCTTCACTGTGCTTACGCCCAGAGCGGAAGCGCGCATATCATCAACGCTGATGCTTATAGTCTGGCCGGAGTTAGATCCTATTTGTGAGGTGATGGCGTTGGTAAGGCCATTTGCGGTTTCGGCTCCCTTGAAGGTAATGGTTATGGTTTCACCAACCCCAATGGTGGACAGGCCGGTTAATGTTACGCTCATGCCTGCTACTGATAAAGCGCCAAGGTCGGCAGCAATAACATAGTTAGCGAGACTTCCCGAGTTACCTAAGGCAAAATCGGCAACTCCGACTGCGCCTGCGGTAATTGTAGCCGCAATTTTGGTAATTGTGATGGCTCCGTTAAGGCTTGCGGAATCGCCTGTAGTGCTGAGCACTGCAGTAAAGCCGGCTGTTGTCTTACTGATAGTAATACTTCCATTTACTGTGGTAGCCAGGGCTTTGTTATCGCCGTTCAGCAGCTTTTTGGTGTTGAACTCGGTGGTATTTCCGATACGGTCGATTTCTTCGATAAGCTGGTTAACTTCCTTTTGGATCTCGTTTCTATCAACAGTAGTATTGGTATCGTTGCTGGCCTGAACAGCGAGCTCGCGCATGCGCTGGAGAATGGAGTGGGTCTCGTTGAGCGCTCCCTCAGAGGTCTGAATCAGTGAGATGGTATCCTGAGAGTTGCGTACGGCTTGATCCAGTCCACGAATCTGTCCGCGCATTTTTTCTGAAATGGCCAGACCTGCGGCATCGTCACCGGCCCTGTTGATACGAAGACCGGAAGACAATTTTTCTACTGACTTCGCTGATACCTCATTGTTGTTGAACAACTGGCGGTATGTGTTGAGAGCTGCAATGTTGTGGTTAATCCTCATTTTTCATTCCTCCATGAATTTTAATTTTTTATACCGCTTCCGTGCGGTATAATTTTTACCGGTCGGCCGCCCGGCAAAAAAACTGTTCTTTTATAAATATCGACAATAAACCTGTCCGGGTTAAGTGTTTGTGCAATTTTTTTTACTTTTTCTTTATAATATTTTTCGACAAAATTTCTCTAATTCCTTTCGGGTCGGCAACCGCGGAAGTATTTTCCTCCCTTATCTGGTTAAAAATTTCTTCCCTGTATATCTCAAGGTGAGTGGGAGCATCGATTCCCAATCTTATCGTTTCTCCCGAAACCTCCACCACAGTTACCTTTATTTCCCCGCCTATTATAATTGACTGCCCCTTTTTCCTTGTCAGTACAAGCATTTTAACGCCCCTTTTCCTTCTTCCCCCTGGCTATAGCCAGCGGTGTTCTCATGGAAAACTTTTTGTCATTAAGAACAATCTGTTTACCGATAAGGCCTTCGGTGTTAATTACAATAGGAGCCAGAAGATTTACTGTTGCAGACTCAATCCCGCGGCTGGTGTTCACCGTGCAAAAAACAGCAACCTGCTTTTCATCACATATTTTTAACTGCCTGGCAACCTCTTCACCAATATCAAATTCGTAATCATTGAACGCCACAAAGGGATTTATAAGAAGTAGCCCAACCTCGGGCTGTTTTGTGCTTTCCAGGAAATAAAAGGGAGATTCGGGGCCTGCCGAAGTAAGTATATACTCTTCATACTCAAGGCCAGGCATTCCCCAGGGAAATAAAACCTTCTGAATCTCTTTAACTGTAATATCTTCTTTATTAGCATGAACATCCATATTTTATCCTCCTTGACTTATAAGACTATCCATTTTGCAATTTTTAAAGCACCAAATATATTTGGTGCCTTTATACATATCCGTTTAGGTTTTTCCCCTCACATTGGTTAAATTCTTCAAGCCATGCCTCGGCCTCTTCCAGGGTGTATTCCCTTTCGGCACTGGTTCTCCGATCCCTGGCGGCTATTCTCGGCTTTTTTCTATCCTTTAGTTTGACATTAAATTCAAGAGGCTGATTGAACATCTCCGCTGTTTTGCGCATTCTCTCCACGGCCTTGTTTAATTCATATAGCTGCTTTCGCAAAACAGGGTCTTCACTATGTATCATTGCCTGTTCAGCCGGTGTTTTAACCTTAACAGTATCAAGCCCCCTGGCAGCTTCCTGGGCAATAAGCGCCTGAAGCCCGCCTGCCCCAATTTTCACGACAGATCACTTCCTTTTATATAAGTCAGTCTATCTAAGAAAATCCAACAGGGAGACCTTCATGATGTTCGCGCCCGATGCAAGGGACGCCTGGAAAGTCACCTGATCCTGGCTCATATCAATGGAAAGTTTATACATATCTGCCCCTTCCAGTAAATCAAGGGACTCCTTTAGCTTGGTCTCAATATCCTTCATTTGATCCCTCACTGCCTCAAAGTGCCTGGTCCTGGCACCTATACCCACTCTTCTTTCCAGAAGCTCATCGGTTTTATTTTTTATTTCATCAACGCTCAAGTCAATAGCGTCCCTGTCATTATTTAGCAAATTGTCTCTAAGCCTGAATAGTGTATCAAATATTCCTTCGTTAAGAGGATCTTTCGGAGGAGGCACTAAAGCGGGATTATACACATCATATTCACCTGGGACGGCCGTTTCAGTGGCATTCCCATAAACCCCCAGCTTGCTTTCCACTCTTATTCTATATGAATCACCCACATTGGTGCCCGTCATATCTATTTCCATCCCCAAAAGGTCACTGGCCCCGTTAACAGTTATAATATTACCGGTTACGTCTACTGAATGCGAAGCGATAAGGTTATTATTCGGGGTGACCCCATCAAGCTGGGTCTGGTCAGTTATGCTAAATGTATTGGCTCCCGTCCGCGTAATGGTAATAATGCCTGTATTGGACAGGTTATTGGGCCTTTGTGTTACATCTGCCAGTACACCTGTTGATGACAGAAGAGCATCCACGGAATATCCCCTGGTTACTCCGGGAGAATCAATTCTATAGTCATCACCTGAAAGGACCTCCCGGTACAAGCCGTTAAAGTCACCTTTATACACAATCCTGTCCCCAATCCTCTCAAAAGGTGCCCTGCTGTTTTTGGTTCCGGCGTATATATATCGCCCCCCCATGCTGGAGTTGGCAAGGTCCAGGGCGTGGTCGATCAGTTTGTCTATTTGCTCAGCAATAGACTTTCGATCCTCGGCGTTATATGTATCATTAGCTCCCTGGACCGCCTTTTCGGAAGCATCATGCAGTATGTTTCCCAGTGTTTGCATTGAGCTGTCAGTAAGATTAAGGTAGCCAAGGCCGTCGTCTATGTTTTTCTCGTACTGATCCATGTATGATAAATGGGCCTTGATACCCAGCACCTGGCTTAAATTTTCAGGCTTGTCGCTGGGCCTCAGCATGCTCTTGCCTGTGGCAAGCTGCTCCTGAGTCCTGGCTGACTTACTTAAATTTTTTTGTATATTTAAGGTTACATTGTTTGTAATCAGCTTGTTAGTTATCCTCACTGGACCCACCCCTTAAAAATTCTTCATTCTATTAATTAAATAATCCAGTATCTCGTCCACCATGCCGACAACCCTGGCCGATCCCTGATATCCGTATTGATACTGAATCATCTTGGTAAGCTCTTCATCCACAGACACTCCCGAAACAGACTCCCTTAAATTTTTCATCTGCTCCTGTATGGCCTGCTGGCTGGCAGCCATTCCATCGGCACCCTTTGCCTTGTCCCCCACATCAGTGGCCAGCAACTGGTAGCACTCTTCCAATGTATAATCTCTTGACGGGTCGCTAAGTTCCCCAAATGCAACAGGGTCTTCGGCAAGAGTTATAGTCATATCATTGCGCCTTATGTCGGCAATACTCCCTGCCTTGGTTCCATCTATTACATTGGGGGCGTTAATTACAGCAGCGTTAACGGTAAAGTCTCCAGTACTAAGTGAACCGGTGAAAAAATCAGGAGTCCCGGCAGGGGGAGGAGCTAAATTCACGCTTCTTATTTTACTCCTGAGGGTCACAGCCATATCGTTAAGAGTGTTTTTAAAACCTATAATCTCCTGTCTGGTTCTTTCAATACCCAGTAAAGACCCGCCCTTATTATAGTTGTTACGCTCAGCAGTAAGGTCTATTACTCTTCCGACTCCCGCCTCATGCAGTTCCAGGTTCCCGAAATCAGGACCGGGAACATCATTTATTCGCAGTGAAAAGGTTTTATCATCCCGTGGAACCGTGGTGATGCTGACACCGAAGAAAGACATGGTAATCTCGCCGGTTGGCTTACCATCCTGCGTGTGGTGCTGAACGGTGAGCGGACCATATTTGGAAAGCTCATCAAGTACCAGATCCCTTTTGTCCTCAAGGTCATTCGGCCTCTGTCCCAGGCGGTATATCTTCATCATGTCGGCTGTATAATTCTGCACCTGAGCAAGAAGGTCATTTATCCTTTCTACCTGGTCCTTAATCTGACCACTGTCAACATCCGGCAATGTTCCCGGCTTCATTACGCTATCCTGAATATATGACAACTGGTTATATGTATAGGTTAAACGCGAAGAAAGCTGTACCCCCATTTCCATCACTGAAGCCTTTACTCCTGGATCCTGAGGGTTATTGTTAAGATTTTGCCAGCCTTTGAAAAAATCTACCAACTGGTCTTCCACTCCAGAGGCAGCAGGTTCGGCAAAACTGGATTCCACTCTTTTGAATATGCTTATCTGATCATCCCAGTAATATCGCCCTGTGCTTGCGATTCTTACCTGAGGATCCATATATTCGTCCCTTACCCGCCTAATTAATTGTGTTTTTAACCCCGTGCCCAGCTGCCCCGGTGAGGCGGCGCTGTCCCAGTCCGGCCTGGTGTACGGGTCTGTCTGGGTAAAAACGGCCTCCTGCCTGGAGTATCCCTCTGTGCTGGAGTTGGCCAGGTTATGTCCGGTAACGTCCAGGGCCCTCTGATGATTTTGTATACCTCTTCTGCCTATTTCAAGTCCAAAAAAAGTACCGGGCACAGATAACAACCACCTTTTCTTATGCTTATACTGCATTTCTCTCAGGTCCGAATACAGAATTCAGAAGTCAGAAGCCAGAATTCCGGGCATTCCTTTGATGTCGATAAAAAATGCTGTTATGAATTACCTCAGCCAGAGAAGCTCTTGAGTAATACCACTACATTCTGAGTTCTGAGTTCTGAATTCCGTCCGACAATACCATCCCGTAAGCAATAATCATACTTTCTTGTCCAGTAATGAAACTTTGGTATCTTCAATCTGTCCTTTTTGTGTATAGCCTTTTCTTTCTGAAGGCGCCAGGACTCTTATAAACATTTCATTAAACCTTATTGCCTGCCTTGTCAGGGTGTCATTCTGACCGTTGATTTCCTTTAGTTCCAAAGCCATCTGACTCATGTTGTCCAACAGCTTATTTAAATTCTCTTTCATTCCAACCGGCGCTTTTTCGGAAAACTCTCCAAGCCCGGCATTCGCTTCAATTCCCAGTTCACCGGACAGAGAGTCGGTTATCTTCTTTCTTTCTTCCTCAAAGAGGACAATATTTTTTACAATTTCCTCTTCGCTGGCTATTATGTCGTTTAATTTACCTGCGTCTAATTGACGCAACGCCCGGTTATGTTCCCGGGCGATGTTGACAAGCTGTTTTAAATTATCCTGCTGATTTTCAAGATTTATTCTAAGTTCATTAAATAAGGACTCCATCTGCTATCCCCTTATATATGTTTATCGAGGAGCCTTTCCCGTACTATCCCTTCGGCTATTTTCCCTGCATCGGCCTTATAGGCTCCGGAGGCAATTTGCCTCTTCAGCTCTTCTACCTTTTCCTCCCGGACTTCCCTGACATCCTTAAGGGCAGCCTTTGCTTCCTGCAGTTCCCTGGCCTGCGCCGAAATCTCAAGTGTATCCCCGCTGCCGCTTACCGGCGCATCCCTTCGGGTGCCGGGAGAATCTTTTTTCCGGTTTATATAGGCCTTCATTATTTCCTGTATATTTCCGTAGTTGTTAACTTTCATAGCTATCACCCGTCTAAAACTATTCCTAAATTTATTATCGTCAGAAAGGCGGGGAAACTTTATAGGCTTATACTGAAAATCTTATCCGGTGGGAGGAGCTCAGATGCATTTCCGATTGGTCGGAGGGGCCAGAGATGCATTTCTTAAGGGTCGGAGATGACTTAGGTGCATTACTTAAAGATCTCCGACGGGAGTTATTACCTTCTAGTTCCTCCGACCAATTGAGAATACCCTTAAGCCCCTCCGACGAGTCGGGAATACTTATTAGCTCCTCCGACAAGTCGGCAATGCTCATTAGCCCCTCCGACAAGTAGTACTGCTCATAAGCCTCTCCGCCCAGTCGGAAATACCCCTTAGCCTAAGTAGCCCTTACTATTTCAACAGCAAAGTCATTAAGGGGAAGCACTTTATCAGCGCCCCCTATTTCTATGGCTGCCTTGGGCATTCCAAAAACCACGCAGGTGCTTTCAGCTTCTGCCACGGTATATCCACCCTGCTTTTTAATGGCCAGCATTCCTTGGGCACCGTCCTTGCCCATTCCGGTGAGCAGAACACCCATAGCCCTGTTTCCAATCACCTCTGCGGCGGATTTCATGACCACATCCACAGAGGGCCTGAATCCCCCCGGAGGCACGGGCCCGCGTCCCGGATCAAGATTTACCGTAAACGCTCCTGACCTTCCCCTGAAGGTAAGGTCATAGCCGGCAGGCGCCACCAGCACCTGACCCGGAGCTATCTTATCACCCTGCTCGGCGTGCCTGACCTTTACCTGTGACTTCCTGTCCAGGTGTTCAGCAAGGGGACCTGAAAATCCCACCGGTATATGCTGCACTATGACCATTCCCACCGGTAAATTTTCCGGAAGCCTTGGTATAATCTGCTGCAGTGCGGCAGGACCCCCGGTGGAACAACCTATTACCACAATTTCAAATTTACCCCCTGCAGCCCTGGTCACAGGGGTTACAAGGGGCCTTGTATCAGAAACAGGCTTAGGTTTTATTACCTGGCGCGCCGGCTGTGCCGGAATTCTTCTTAATGAGGCCTGGGCAGCAGCCTTTATCTTGTACTTTAAATCCGCAACCATGGCGGACATGTCGCCAGGTTTTGTAGGTTTGGCAACAAAATCAACGGCACCAAGGGCCAGCGCCTGCATGGTGGCCCTGGCACCCTCGGTTGTATGTGCGCTAAGCATTATAACCGGCACGGGAGCCATTTTCATAAGCCTTCCCAGGGTAGCCAGCCCGTCCAGAACCGGCATCTCAACATCCAGGGTAACTACCTGGGGCTTCAGGCTTATTACTTTTTTTATGGCCTCCTCGCCGTCTGCGGCAGTGTCAATTACCTTAATACTTCCGTCATCTTCTAAAAAGCGGGTAATAAGACGCCTCATCAATGAGGAGTCATCCACCACCAGTATTTTAATTGGCATAGGCTAATTCCTCTTTACCCGTGTCCTTGATGATACCTTTAGCGTCAATAATCAGTGCCACCCTCCCGTCACCAAGAATGGTGGCCCCGGAGAGTCCAGTCATCTGGCCAAGATAGCTGCCCAGTGATTTAATAACAATCTCCTGCTCGCCTATTAGCTTATCAACAACAACACCAATACGCCTGTCTCCGGATCCAAGCACCACAACATAAAGCTTATCTCCGGTACTCTGGCTATCTATCATAAACATATTTGTCAGCCGTACCAGCGGTAGAACCTGGCCTCTTACAACTATAACCTCGCTGTGCCGCACAAACTTTATGTCAGAATTTTTTATTGACAGTGTTTCCATAACATTGGCCAGAGGGAAAGCGTACACCTGATCCCCCATTCCCACCATTAAAGCCCTCACAATTACAAGGGTCAGAGGGAGCTTTATATTGAAAACAGTGCCCCTTCCCGGCTCTGAATTAAACTCAAGTGTCCCGTTTATCTGCTCTATCTGGTTTCTGACTATGTCCATTCCCACGCCCCGGCCGGATACATCGCTAACTTCCGCAGCCGTTGAAAAGCCCGGCAGGAATATAAGGTCAAATGCCTCCCTGTCACTCATCCTTGCTGCTGTATCAGGTTTAATAAGACCTTTCTTTATAGCTAAATCCTTTAATTTTTCTGCACCTATCCCACGGCCGTCGTCTGAAAGTGTTATCACAATATGGCTCTCTACATATGAAGCCTTTAAGAACACACGTCCAGCCTTGGATTTGCCCATTTTTTCCCTGTCCTCAGGAGACTCTATTCCATGGTCGATGGCATTCCTGATTAAGTGAATAAGTGGGTCGCCAATGATTTCTATCACGTTTCTGTCAAGTTCGGTCTCCTTGCCCTCTACGATAAATTCAATTTCCTTGCCCAGCTTTTGTGCAATATCCCTTACCATCCTTGGGAGCCTGTTAAATACCGTGGCCACCGGGAGCATCCGGGCCTTCATTATCTCATCCTGAAGGTCTGTGGTTATCTGTCCTAGGTGATTGGATATCTCAACAATATCGTCAGCCAGCTCTTCAGATCCGTACTTATTCTCAAATATTTCCACAAACCTGTCCAGCCTTGTCCGGTCTATGACCAGCTCACTGACAAGGTTCATTAAATTATCCAGCTTCTGGACATCCACCCTTACCGTCTTTATAGTAGTTTTCTCACTGGGGGCAGCCCGCTGTCCGATGTCCTCCTTCTTAACCTCTTCCTTTTTTTCATCCTGGTGAGCCTCTTCGACCGGGCAGCCATTATCTTCCCCATTTTCCTCCCCGGAATCCAGTTGAACAATTTCTATAGTATCTATCTCCGCTATGGACATAAGCAGGTTTTTAATATAACCTGTGTCTTCCTTCGTTATCAGTACCACGGAAAAGGAAATGTCATACTTACCTTCCTGAAGGTCTTCAGCAGAAGGCTCACTTCTTATTATCTCTCCTGTTTGCTGCAAAGTTTCAAAGACGAGGAAAGCCCTGACGTTTTTCATCTGGCAGCCTGAATCCACCGTGACATTAATCCAGTATGCCTGGTATCCCCTGACTTCAGCCTCCCTGATAAGATTCATTATTACATCGTCCATTTTTCCGGGTCCCTGATTTTCTTCAGCAGTAATCTTTTTGGGAGTCTCGGTACGGGCAGCGGAAGCTCCACCATCACCTGCACCGGACTGGCATGCCCTTATCTTTTCTGTAATATCCTCAACATGGACCTCCCGGCCTTCACCGGTGATTTCATCCTTTAGCAGTTTGAGGGTGTCCAGGGCTTCAAATAGCACATCAACTAGCTGGGTGGTTACATCCATTGTTCCCTGGCGTAATTTGTCAAAAAGATTTTCAATCTCGTGGGTAAGGCGGGCCATTTTATCGTAGCCCATTACCCCGGACGAACCTTTTATAGTGTGGGCGGCACGGAAAATCTCCTGAATGACCTCCGGACTTCCTCCATCCTTTTCAAGCAAAAGCACATTGTCATTGATGGACTGAATTTTTTCTTCAAGCTCTTCCAAGAAGACCGTCATTTCCACATCGCTAAACAAGTCGCCACCACCCCTTATAAACTTTTTTAATATTCAAAATCCTGGAGTTCTTTTTTCTCATTATCATAAAGAAGCTTGTTCAGGTCGAGAAGAGTTATCATACGTTCATCCACCAGGGCAATTCCCCTAAATGCATCTACATTGGCTCCGGATATTATCGACGGCACCGGCTCTATATCTGATGCCGGAATACGAAGAACCTCAGATACAGAGTTCACCGTTATTCCCATAGTTACTCCCCCCGCCTCCACGATAATGACCCTGGTCTGGTCGGAAATTTCAGAGGGAGGCAGGCCAAACCTTTTGCAAAGGTCCATTACTGGAATGACTTTACTCCTAAGATTAATTATTCCCTCAATAAACTCCGGTGTTCCCGGAACCCTGGTAACTGACTCCACCCTGATTATCTCAAGTACCGACGCTATGTTTACCCCATAAACCTGATCATTAAGACTGAATACAACAATTTGTTCTTCAATTTTTCCACCGTTTGAACTATACATAATACTTCACTCCCCGAGGGATTTTTAAACGTTAATTATTATTCCTCTACTTCTTCCTTTTCTTTTTGGCGTGTCACGGGGTTAAGGAAGGCGGAAAGCCTTTCCCTGATTAATATCGGGTTATAGCCGGCCTGCAGTGATACTATTCCCTCAATCATCAGCATTCTGAGGGTAGTTTCTTTTTTGCTCAGGTTGGCAAGCTTAGCTCCCATTGGAAGAAATAAAACGTTGGCGCTTCCTACTCCATACAGCGTGGCCATAAACGCAACAGCTATGGCAGGCCCCAGAGAGCTGGGGTCACTCATATTACCAAGAACATGAACCAGGCCCATAACAGTGCCGATAATTCCCATGGTAGGCGCATAGCCGCCGGCAGTTTCAAATATGGCGCTGCCAACATGATGTCTTTCCTCGATGGCGAAAAGCTCCACCTCCATAATGCTCCGCACCAGCTCCGGATCTGTTCCGTCAACAACCAGTTGAACACCTTTGCGAAGGAACTGGTCATCAATGGCATCGAGGCGGTTTTCAAGGTAAAGCAGACCCTCACGGCGAGCCTCATCCGCCAGGCTCACGATAAGGTCTATAACCTCGGCCGGCTCCTGCTGCTTGGGGGAAAGTGCTATTTTAAACAGCCTTGGAACGTTCTTTATTTCTTCAAGGCTGAAACTTATCATCGTCGCCCCGATGGTTCCGCCAAAAACTATTATGGCGGCGGTAGGTTTAAGTAATGCTGTCAGGTGTCCCCCCTCAAGAAGGAACCCACCTGCAAGAGAAAACACTCCTAATACCAGTCCCAATATCAGCGGCAAATCCATCTGTGCTAATTCTTCCTTTCAAGGCTTACTCTTTATCGAAATATCCTATTCAATTACCGTGAGTGAACCGGGCTCCGCGCCTCCGAATTTGCTACGAAGGACTACTATATTAACGCGCCTGTTTTTCTGCCTGTTATCATTGGAGTCATTCTTAACCAGCGGCCTGTACTCTCCATATGCCACCGCCGACATTCTTTGGGGATGTATTTTAAAATTTTTAAGCAGCTCACGCAATACTGTGTTTGCCCTGGCTGACGATAATTCCCAGTTCGATGGAAAGTGAGCAGTATTGATTGGAAGGTTGTCTGTATGGCCCTCTATCCTGAGGTAATTGGGAACGTTCTCCAAAACAGGCCCAACTTTCTGTATAATCTCTCTTGCCCTGGGGGTCAGATCCGCTGACCCCAGCTTGAACAAAACCTCGTCCTGAAAAGAAAGAACAACACCTCGCTCCTCCATAGTAACCGAAACCTTTGCCTCGAGATTTGCCTCCTTAATGTACTGTTCAAGCTCCTTCTTTATGCTTTCCAGCTGGGAGTTCTCTCCTGAACTGTTGGACACCTCACTGATTGTGCCGGATAATCCGGGCACAACCGAAGGACCGGGGCTGTCCAGCACCATTCCTCCAGCTCCCATGGCCTTGGAAAGTGAGGTTGAAAGGGCCTGAAATTTTTTAACATCAATCTGGCTTAGCGTATACAATACGATGAATAGCACCAGCAAAAGGGTGATCATATCGGCGTATGTAATAAGCCACCGCTCATGGCTACCCTTCTTTTCCTCACGTCGGCGTTTCAAACCGAAATCCCCCTGCAATATATATCGGCACGTGTCGAAAAAAACAACACCCTATAACTGGATAATTCGCCTTTCCCGGTGAACTTCCTTCTAAAATTTTGCAAAATTCATGCACTTAACATGTTTTTTATAAATCTATCTAAAATTTATAATAATTGGTTAACTATGGGACAAATTTCGCCCCTTAACAATTTCTTTATACAATAATTTCCTTTTCTTTTATGGTTGCCAGCCAGCCTATGTTTATGGTAAAATGTATTTCGCACATTAAAATAGGCATGGGGGTGTAGCTCAGCGGGAGAGCGCTTGACTCACATTCAAGAGGCCACTGGTTCGAAACCAGTCATCCCCACCAATTAAAATCCTTTAACAACAACGGTTAAAGGATTTTTTGTTTTTTCATGGGTCCGGAATTGGGAATTAGGAATTGGGAGCCTACGGATAGACGGGCCTCCTACATGAGATCGGAGGAAGCCTGAACCGGGCGCACGGACGCGCTGCTGAGGTTATAATTTCTTGAAACAAAAAGGGATTATTCACTCCCCAGTTGATAAAAAAGTAGCGGTGGTTTTGTTTATAGATACACTCTTGTGTTGTAATTTGTCGGAATTTTTGTCAAGGTAAACCACAAACTCTGTCGAAATCAAAGATATTTTCTTTATGAAGGGCAGGTGAACAGTGTTTTTTTTATTTTAGGGATAAATAGAATGTTTTTTCAGAAAAGAAAGGAGAAAAAGAAATGAAAAAATGGTTTGTTTTAGTTTTATTGTTGGTTTTGGTTATGATTCCGGGGCTTGCTCTGGCTGAGGCAGATTTAATCCCAACAATGACAAGTAATACAAATCCAGATGGTGTTGTATCAGCAAGCAGCACATTCAGTTCCGACAACGAAGCATATATGGCTTTTGATGACATAATTTCAGCTGAAAAATCATGGATTGGTGCACCTGTCTCGTGGTTAGAATATGAATTCTCTGTAAGTAAAATAGTAAACGCATACTCTATACAACCATACCATTATGGTGGAGTGCTGGCATACCTCCCTGGTGAATGGACCTTTGAGGGGTGGAATGGATCAAATTGGATTACTTTAGACCAAAGACAAAATGTCAGTAGTTGGGTAATAGGCGAAAAAAAAGTTTTCAGTTTTAGCAATGACAATGCGTATAAAAAGTACAGACTAAACATAACTAATCTATGTCCTAGTACTTACAATAACTATGTAGGCATTTACGAGATGGAAATGTTCGGTAACACGCCTACCCCTACTGACCAAATAGATTTAACAGCAACCGCAGGAAACGCCCAGGTAGTTCTCAACTGGGATGCAGTTGCAAATGCCACCGGATACAATGTTAAAAGGGCAACTACTTCGGGAGGGCCTTATACCACGATTGCCACAAACGTAAGTGGCACAACATATACCGATGCTTCGGTCACAAACGGTACTACTTATTATTACGTTGTAACTGCAATTGTCAACGGGGTTGAAAGTGGCAACTCAAATGAGGCGCCTGCTACCCCACAAGGTACTGTGCAGCCGCCCAGCGGTAACAAGGCACTACTGGTAATTACAATGAACAACCAGAATGAAAAAGAGTATGACCTTACTATGACGGAAATCAATTCCTTCGTTAACTGGTATAATGGCTGTGCTGGCGGGTCCGGTAACCAATGCTATGTAATTAGCAAAAACTATAACATGGGTCCGTTCACTTCCAGGAAGGAATATCTTGCATATAATAAGATTTCAAGTTTTGAGGTTATGGAATATTAAGGATAAGCATTCAGGCCCTACCTTTTGGTGGGGCCCTTTTATACTTCGGATTCAATTTACCGTTCTCAATAAAAGGGCGGTTTTATTATGTATTATGGAGGCAGCTCATATTTAGGATATATTGAAAGCCACTATAGGGCAGGCTTGGAATATCATCCCCATATGCTGATAATCTCTCCGGCTGAACTGGCTCTATAGCTCGTCGCCAACTGACAGACGACCGCCCTCAACGGCGCGTCCATGCGCCGGTTCGGGCTTCCTCCAACGTCCTGTTGGAGTCTCGCCTGCCAGTAGGCTTCTTCGCCGAGAGCCAGATAACACCCTCCCCAAAATCAGCACATGGAGATGCTATTCCCCGCCCCGATGAAAGTCCTTTGAAAGAGAAACTATAGGGTCACCAGGAGAGAGTTTATTTCCTGGATTACATAAAAGCCAGCTTAGGGCAGGCTTGGGTTTTCTCCTGTCTCCTGTCTCCCCGCCGTCTTCAAGACGGCAACGCCCGGCAGGGCGTTTTTTTACTAAATTTTCCCTCCACAGTGACGATAAGTTATTTAAATACATTTTCGCATTCTTAAAAAGAAAGGAGGTGTCAGTATGAAAATAGTAAGCTCGGACCTTTCCATGCAGAGCAGGCAAAGCTCCTTTACCCGCCTTCACAGGGAGGAATCCCTAAAGGTGTGGGTGGGCCAGGCAAGGCCTGATATTGAGGGAAATATCGGTGGCATTTTGGAACTTTCGGAGGAAGCGAGGGCCTTAATGGAGCAAGGTACAAAAATAGAGGGGACAGCACCCGAGGACGATGGTGTTTTTGAAATAAGTGAAGAAGATAAGCTTAAAATAGCCATGATCGAAAATATGCTTCAGTTCATAACAGGTAAAAAGATAAAAATAAGGGTCCTTGATAAGCTGGAAGGTTTCAAGGCCAAAACAGGCCTGAATTTTTCGCAGCCTGCTCCTATTTCACCCCGGCGGCAGGGATGGGGACTGGAATATAATTTCCATGAGTCGTATTATGAGCGGGAAAAGCTGTCTTTCTCTTCCCAGGGAATTATTAAAACAGCCGATGGGAGGGAGATTGATTTCTCTGTTCAGCTAAATATGAGCAGGGAATTCTATTCGCGTCAGGACATTAGTATTCGGGCAGGAGACGCAGCAGCCATTGACCCGCTGGTGATTAACTTTGATGGGGCCGCTTCTGAACTGACCTCAACCAAATTTAGCTTTGATTTGGACTGTGACGGAAACGATGATCAGATTTCCTTTGTCGGCCGTGGAAGCGGTTTTCTTGCCCTGGACCTGAACGAAGACGGGGTCATTAATAATGGTGGCGAGCTTTTCGGCCCCGGCACCGGAAACGGGTTCTCGGAGCTCGCCCTTTATGACGAAGACGGAAACGGCTGGATTGACGAAGGCGACACTGTTTTTGACCGGCTACGCATATGGACTAAAGATGAGTCTGGAAAAGACACACTATTTGCCCTGGCTCAAAAGGGTATAGGAGCAATATACCTTGGAAACATCAACACTCCTTTTTCAATGAAAGATCAGTCGAACACACTACAGGCACAGATGGCAAGAACAGGAATCTACCTGAAAGAGGACGGCACCGTGGGAACAGTGCACCAGCTTGACCTTGTTATCTAATAGGCATTGTTCACTGGTCAGGAATTGGGAAATAGGAATCAGGAATTGGCAGTAATCCCCAACCCTCAATTCCCAATTCCCAATTCCCAATTCCGTTAGCCCAGTTCATGGCAAGACTGACAAGGCAGTGTCCAGGTTATAGCTATCTTCCCCTGAATTGTCAACTATAATCAAGTCAGACTTCCTGTCCCCGTTTAAATCGGCCAGCATGGGCAATCCACCTGTTCCAGACCCCCAGGGCCCAAAATCACCAAGGAATTTAAAACTGTTTCCATCGGAAACGGCCACCTGCCAGTGCCCTTTCCTGTTATAAAGCACTACATCACTCAGCCCGTCGGCATTGACATCAGAGGCAAAGGGAACCCACTGATCACCCTCCCCCCAGTTTTCCATCCAGATACTGCTTTTTGCGGCAAATTCACCTTCCGGGCCTGCCAGAAGAACCTCCCACCTGCCGCTTGGTGAATGTAGAAAAGCTATATCACTTCTAAGGTCACCGTTATAGTCCCCTGAAAGGTATTTATTATGAAAATCACCTCTTAATACATCTATTGTTTTCCAGGAGAATTTCTTAAAACCAGTTCCGGTATTAAGAGCAATGCCCAGCCTGCCGGTGTCCCGCTCCACTGCAGCAACATCGAAAAGACCGTCTCCGTTATAGTCCCCTGACACTGGGATTAAGGACCGCTTGCTTCCGGCATAAAGATTCCCAATTACTTCAGGCTTTTCGAAACAGTTACCTTTGTTCCGATTAATTATAAAACTGCCCTCCCCGGGGCTGTACGTTAACAAATCATCAAGTTTGTCAGCGTTAACATCAACAGCCGTAACAACATCTCCATCTAATGGAGAGCAGCCCTCAAGCCATACCCCCCGGTTTTCAAAGGCATGCCTTTTTCTCGGAACATACCATTTTGGAATATAACTGTACATATGCCAGCGTTTTTCTAATCTGTCCATTATCAATATACAGTTGCCCTCGCCCTTTACAAACCTTCCTGCGACTATCCTGTCACCTTTACTGAAAGGAACTGCCTCCAGTCTGTGGGCCGGAACAAACATTGCCAGTGAGTATATCGAAACAAAGGTATATCCCTTTTCTTTGAAGGATTTTACCAGCTTATGCAGAGGTGAATCAGGGTCATACGTGAAATGGGCAGCCCCCTGCTCATCATAACTTACATCAATATACTTAAACTCCTTAAAGGGGTGGTAAAAGAATGAAGCCAGGTTTTCCTTCCGGGTTTCCGACAGTGCTATAACTTTAGCCATATCCCTGTTTGTATTAATATAACCAAGGGGTGTCGGGATGGTGGTATATCCCCTGTATCCCCTCCCGTCATAGTCCAGTGTCTGCGGCTTGGCAAAATTGGCTCCCCGGTATTTATCTTCGTAGATAAGTCCTATTTGCTCTTCAAAGGCCTGGTATTGATTCATAGATGCAGTATAGTGGGGAGTTTCCCAGTAGGCCGGCTTTATTCCCGCCCTTTCAAAGAGCTCAATAGCGCTGGCGACCCTGCCCCTGGAGTAATTTAAAGTATTTGGAACACCGGGGTTTTTTGACTTGTCATAAAACTCAAAGCCGATGCCGCTGGCATCTTCTCCGGACTGGTGTGTATAGCCATGGACCCCTATAATGCCCCCTATACCTTCCAAATACTTTATAGTATTTACGAATTCTTTAGCATACGGGGTTTGGTCAGTTATACTTACGTCATAACCCTTCCTGGGCACTGTCATCCTGGGAATTAGAGAAACATGAAAGGGTATTCCCTCCTGGTGCAGGTATTCAGCTACTATTTTTAATTTTTGCAAGTTTTCCACGCTCTGGTACAAACCGCCGGGCCCTACATCCTCCAGCCGCAGCAGTGCCGGCCGTTTTTCCAGTCCGTTAGCTGCTTCTGCAGCATTTGCATTTTCCTTTACAATTTCCTTTACCGCACATCCTCCTGCCACAAGACAGGATATAAGCGCTAAAACAATTGAAATTACTTTAATGAGACGCAGGTATACCACTCCCAAACTTTTATGCTGACAACTTTATTTTGATATTCCGGGAGATATTCCTGCCACCGCAAATAAATTAACTATACAATAAAAACCTTTGATAAAAAAAAGGAACCTTGTCATAATTGTGGTAATATTAATTAGTCCCATTTTACTTGGGGGAGGCTGTTATAATTGACCACCGACATCATGGGTTTTTTAAGGGGACTTCCTCTTTTCAACATTTTAAGCCCTGTCTACCTGGCAAGGCTTTCTGAAAAATCTGTAACCATGAGGTTTGAAAAAGGAAAGGTTATACTTGATGAGGGAAAACACTGCAACAATCTTTTTATTACCTTTTCCGGGAAGTTGGAAGCTTATAAGAAAATAGATGATAATAGCGAGATTATAATTAGGACTTTTAACCGGGGAGATACGTACGGTGAAGCTTATTTGCTGGATGGATCTCCTGTGGATGCCAGCCTCAGAGCCTCTGAGGCATCCTTTGTGATATGTGTCGACAGACAAACCGTAATTTCACTCATGAAAGAAAACACGGAGTTTTCCAAAAGCTATATAAGGCGCCTCAGCAATATGGCACGGGAGGCGGCAGCTAAGGAGGAAATTTTTTTACGAGTCCTCCTCGATTCAGGATTAGAGATTCCAGAGGGATATTCTGTTAGAAACCCCAATGAAACGGTTCCTTCCAGTGAAGTTAACAGCATGAATACACAGGAAGAGAGCGGAGATGAAATTGAAGGTGAAGACGAGGTGTTTTTCAAAAAAGAGTACACCTGTCCTCTCTGCAGGAAAAAATTCGGTTCATTAAAGCCAAGACAAAAGTACATAGTAATCGAAAGAACTGACGAAGATTTCTGCACTTATTACAAAACTGTAAATCCTCTGTTTTACGAAATAAATGTGTGCCCCCTCTGCGGATACTCCTTTAACAACTCCACATCCGGCCCGGTTAAAATTGAAATAAAGGACAGCCTTATTAAAATTCTTACAGACATTTGGGGACAAGCCAATTATTGCGGCCTGAGAGAGCTTGAAAGCGCCATAGAAACCTTTAAGCTTGCCATAGAGTGCCAGCGGGGAAGGGGTGCCGATGATGGCGCCATGGGCAAGCTTTTTTTAAAGCTTGCATGGCTATACAGATACAGCAGAGACAACAATGACCATGAACAAAAAAATCTGGAAAAGGCGCTTTATCACCTTTCCAAATCCTTTGAAAACGGATCCGAGGGACCTAAGGAGGAAATGAACCTTATGTTTCTTCTGGGACAGTTAAGCCGCATGCTTGGCTATGACAAGGACGCCGTCAACTGGTTTATAAGAATAACCCAGCACCCGGACAAAAAGAGCTACCCATATATGGTAAACCGGGCCAGGGATGCATGGCAAAACCTGAGAGCGGAATTAAAGGGCCAATGAAAAAGCCTATTAAGCATAATTCACGGGTCCGGAATTGGGAATTGGGAATCAGGAATTGGTATAATATTTAATTATTGCATTTACCTGTACAACCCCAACCCCCAATTCCCGATTCCTAATCCCCAACCCTAATCCCTAATCCCTTCTTTAATCCCTATCTTTTCCCACCAACTCGAATTTATCACGGGGTGCCCCGCAGACAGGACAGGTTTCAGGCGGCTCATTACCTTCGTGCACGTAACCGCAAACTATACATACCCACTTCCTGGCTGGTGAGGCTGCTTCCTTTTTAGCTCCCCCGCCTTTTCTTGTCTCCCTGTAGTAGGCGTAAGTCATGGGCTCCGCGTCGCTTCTCACACCTCCGTCCAGCACCTCAGCCACAAAAAGAGTGTGCGTGCCCACATCAATAGTCATTTCAGGTATTACCCTGCATTCAACGTACGAGATGCAGTTTTCAATTATTGGGGCTCCAAGTTTTCCTGTAGAGAACTTTATATTTTCAAACTTATTGACATCACGGCCGGACCTGAAGCCGAAGTTCCTTACCATGTCATGGCCGTCCTTGCCTAATACGCAGACCGAAAGCACGCCGCTGTCTTTTATATACTCGTTGGTAAGATTGCTTTTGTTTATTCCAAGGGCTATACGCATGGGAGTGCTGGTTATCTGAAAAACAGTGTTGCACACCTGGGCATTTACCCTGCCGTCCTTAACCGACCCCACTATATAAAGGCCGTAGGAAATTGTAAACAGGGCCGGCTCTATGCGCTTTTTATCCTCTGCAGTCAGTTCTCTCACTTCCACCGCCGCCACTGCAGCATCGGCATCTTCCTCCAAAAATTCAGCGTATTCCGACGGGTCAACAAGCTCAAACTTATCGGCCGGAGCCCCGCACCGGGGGCAGTGTTCCGGGGGATTCTCTCCCTCGTGCAGCCAGCCGCAAACTGAACATCTCCAAATTTTCATATTCGTCTCAATCCTTTCGCACGGATGTATTCCCTACAGATACTACCCTTAAGTACCTCCGACCGCAATTATTACCATATAAATAATCAATTATTTATTCAATATGAGCCTGCCAAAGGAGCGCCCAAATTCCCTGGCTTCAGTTTTTGTTCTTTCGTCCGGGGTAAAGTTTACTTTTATACCCGGCAGGAATACTTTGAACTGAAGTCCCGAAAGCCTTTGCTCAATCATTTTCACAGCCTCCCCGGACCATCCGTAAGAACCAAAGGCCGCAGCCGGCTTTCCCTGATTAATTACAGGTGAAACGCGGGCCAGCATATCCCATACCGGATAGACTGCATCCCTGTTTAAGGTAGGGGACCCAACCAAAAAACCGTCGGCTGCATTTACCATACCTGCCACCTCGCCCGGCGATACCGTTGATATATCAATCATTTGGGCTTCCAGCCCGGTTTCGTTAATTCCTCCGGATATCTCCTCAGCCAGCAGCTTTGTATTGCCATAGGCTGACACATAGGCCACAAGCACCTTTCCACTTCCCGACCGCACTGAGCCCGATGCCCACATTCTGTACTTTTCCACGTATGACATTATATTCTTTCTTAAAACCGGCCCGTGGGACGGTGCGATTGTGTCAAAATCAAGAGGCTCAATCTTGTTAATGGCATCGGTTACATAGTTCGCAAAGGGTGACATTATAACGTCATAATAGTACCTGAAGGCCTCATCCATGTCTCCGGTGAGGTCGTTGAATATGTCCTTGCCGCAATAGTGGCAGCCGAATACGTCACAGGTAAACAGCACCCTTTCTGACGGGAGATAAGTAAACATCGAGTCCGGCCAGTGCAGAAACGGAGCCGATATAAAGTTCAGTATCTTTCCATCTCCCAGGTCTATCTGGCCCCCACCCGTCACGGCCATCTGTGGAAAATCATAATTAACCATTTCCCGTAAGAACTTTAAGGCCACCTTGGAGGCCACCACCCTGGCCCTGGGCATCCTTTTAAGCAGGTAGCCCAGTGAGCCGGAGTGGTCAGGCTCGGTGTGGTTCATAATAATGTACTCAATTTCCTCCAGCGGCATAATCGATTCTACCCTGGATATAAGTTCCTCTTCAAAACCACGCTTTACGGTTTCCACCAGGGCCGCTTTTTCCCCCTTTACCAGGTAGGAGTTGTACGTTGTGCCGTTATCCGTCCTCATCACTATGTCAAAAACCCTCAAATCAGGGTTTTTTGCCCCTACCCAGTATACGCCGTCCTTTATTGACACCGCTTTCATGTCATTTCCCCCTATTCCTTTTCAAACTGATCTTTTCCGGCCCCGCAGACCGGGCATACCCAGTCTTCCGGAATATCTTCAAAGGACGTTCCGGGAGCCACTCCGTTTTCCTCATCTCCCGCAGCCGGGTCATATTCGTAACCGCAAATTGTGCATACCCATTTTTCCATTGCTTTCTCCTCCTTATTTTTCTTTAATTACTTTTTCGTATGCCTTGTGCATTTCAATGGCAGCCGCCGTTCTGTGACCCACTAAAATCCAGTTTACGTTATCCAAAAATTCTCTTACATATTCCTGTCTTGAAGAGTACTGCGGACAGTAAGCATGCTCGTAAACATCCATTACCAGAAGAGGAACAACCGACCACACGCCTTCCGAATGATTATCCGTAATAAAGTTTCGCACTCTTCCTTCCTTAAGGTCATACCCTGTCAGAACCCACCCCCTGGCACACAGCCCCAGGGCAATGAATTCATTTTTCCACTCATCAAAAGATCCGAAGTCACGACTGAATAGCCATTCCACAACCGAGGGCTTCTTAACAGGGCTGTTTCCCAGGTTCTCAAAATAGTAATCGTGCAGCCTTAAAGAATTTACCGAATAGCTCAATTCTTTTTTCAAGGATCTAAGCTGGCAGTACGTATCATTGGCAAATACTGTGTCAGCCCTTATTAACCGGGCTTCTATTTCCTGCTTTTTGGCAATCTGGGGAACATACTGCTGCTTAATATGATGCTCGATCTGGCTTAAGGTGATACCTAAAAATTCCTTATCCCGGCCAGCCATCAATATCCCCCTCTCTACAGTTTTGATTATAGAAGAAGGGTCTTAACACGCATTTACGAATTCCTTACGATTTTCTTAATAATAAACGCCCTGCGGGCGTTGTCGCCGTTCCGGCGGCAGTATTATGCATCATTCATAGGTCTTGGGCTTAGGGATTAGGGATTGGTTAAAAAAAACCGCCCTCGCATTTGAGAGCGGTGAAATCTTTATAGACCTGTAAGATATACTATAACCCATTCTGGCTTCTGAATTCTACCCTGAAAACAACTCAGGTCTTTATTAGCCACAGAGGGCACAGAGATCACAGAGAATAATTGTAGGGCACTACTCTGTAGCAAAAGTAGGCACTCCGGGAATAATTATCAAACATCTTCACTTAATTTAAAAGATCTTTTAACATTCAGGCAGGTCTAAAAACCTCTGTGTGTTCTGTGGCTTTAAAATGACCCAATTTTCATTCTCCCTGGTGGCTGCTTTGGCAGCCCGGGAGTCTGATTCTGAGTTCCGACAGAATAAGAATATCAGTATAAGCACATATTTATACTTTCTCAAACTTATACCCCGTCCCCCAGACGGTTTTTATATACACCGGCTGGGACGGGTCTTTTTCAACCTTTTCCCTGAGCCTTCTTATATGAACCATTACGGTGTTCTCATCTCCGTAATAGCTGCTGTCCCACACAAGGTCAAGTATTTGCCCCTTTGTAAACACACGGTTGGGGTTGGAGGCGAGCAGCCACAGGAGATCAAATTCTTTTGGGGTTAGCTCCACCTTTCTGTCACCAACGGAAACAAGTCTGCTGAGACTGTCAATGGAAAGGTCGCCAAATGAGAGTACCCCTTTATCCTTTTCTCTCGCTTCCCCAAAACGCCTCAACACCGCCTTAATTCTCAGCGCAAGCTCAGTAGGGCTGAACGGCTTTGTCTGATAATCGTCCACTCCCATTCGAAAACCTACTATTTTATCTAACTCATCACTCCTGGCAGAAAGGATCATCACCGGCACATCCATAACGCCTTTTAATCTTTGAAAGGTTTCAAAACCGTCCATGCCGGGCATCATTATATCCAGCAGAACCAGGTCGGGCCGATCTTTGGCAGCCAGTTCCAGTGCCTCGGCACCGCTGTTTGCCCCCACAACCTCAAATCCTTCCTTTTTTAGAGCATGCTCCACAATCTTAATAATTTTGGGCTCATCATCCACCACTAATATTTTTTGCGGCATTTACTGCACCTCCTCCGGTACGGGCAAAGGCAGAACCACAGTAAATCTGCTGCCCTTTCCGCACTCACTTTCCACCTCAATTTTTCCTCCATGCATCTCGGCAAACTTCATGGAAAGGGTAAGTCCTATCCCTGTTCCACCGTATTTCCTGGTGCTTGTCCCATCAACCTGATAAAACATATTAAAAACCGAGTCTATATAATTCGGATCAATCCCCACTCCATTGTCATTGACAGATATCCGGACCTTACGGTTTACTGTATCAGCAGCAGCTGTAATCGAAACAAGACCTCCGGGACCGGTAAATTTTAGCGCGTTATCCAGCAAGTTAAGCAATATGCGTATAAGTTTTTCCCTATCGGCAAAAATGTAAATGCTTTTTCCCGGAGTCCAATCTATTTTAACTCCCTTTTCTGAAAATGCCTTTTCAAGTTCTGATACAGCATCAGTCACAATTTCCCTGACATTTACCCTTTCCTGGTGGATTACTATTTTCCCTCCCAGTGTTCCTGAAAGCTCCAGCAGCCCTTTTATTTTTTTCATAAGATCACGGCCGCTGTCATTAATCTCTTTCAGGTAATCTTTCTGAATGTCGTTTAGCCTTCCTGTATTCTCCTCGTCAAGGAGCAGCTCGGTAAACGCTACTATGGCCGAAAGAGGAGTTCTAAGCTCGTGATTGGTGTTGGCCAGAAAATCATTCTTAATTTTGTCCGCCTTTCTCAGCTCCCTGTTCATTTCAGCCAGCTCATCGCTCTTTTTTGCCAGCTCATGGTTAGCCTGATAAATTTCCGCCAGGCCCTCGTCCACAAGAGCCTTTAAAATAAATGAAAAAGATATGATTTTATATACATGGCCCAGCAGGTTATATGCATCATAGGCGTTTGCATAGAAAGTAAAGGCCAGCTCACTCATAATGCCCACTAAAAGGGCCGATGAAAGGTATAAATCACTTTTTTTCTTTTCTTTTTTCTTAAAAATTAAAGCAACCCCAAATCCCAATAATGCCATAACAATATATTCCAGGTCTATTTTTAGAGGGGTCTGCGCACGGTTTACCATGTCATACATGGGCGGAAACCATTCAATTAATATAGCCGTGTAATAAACAAATACTGCTGTTGCTCCTGCTGTAAAAACAAGAATTATACCGGCTTTCTTTCCCTTCAACAGTCTCTGTCCCGCATAAAATGCCGCTAAAATCCCCACTGACTGAAAGAGCCTTGCCATTATCCAAAAGGTAGACGCCTTGTTTACAGAGTTGGGGGATATAAAATCCGGCATTCCAAAATAAGAAAGAGTGTGTGCAAGATCCAATATACCAACAGCGCAAAAAACAGCCGAAAGAACCAGTGCCCCGGCTTCTCCCCTATATCTGAACTCGTACCAGCTCATAAGTGAAACGGACATGGCAATTATTATACTTATAAATTCAAGGGTTGAGTGCACTGTAGGATAGATATTTGCGTTTACAATAAAGTAAAAATTACCGGCAACAGCATTCAAAATAATAAATATTACTGCGATCACTGCTATTCTTACTGCAAACCACCTGTTTTCAACCGCCTTATTGGGGATCATTTCCTGCAAATAATCAACTCCTGTCCCATAGCACCTGTTAGCTCATATTCAACAGTTCAAGAGCGGCCTCCTCCATCTCTTTTAACGCTGCGGCATTGGAAAGTATGTCACCTTTCCTGTCTATGCCCGGGTAGCAGTACGCTCCCGCCAGCCTTATATCCATCATCTTAAAAAAGTAACTGGCCACCCGAACCGTTCCATCAAAAACCCCTTCCAGATTTGTTCCGGCACAAGATATGAATAATCCCCTCCGTGACTTTCGCCTGAACTCGTCTTCCACCACCTGTTTTTTCAGAATGTATTTTGTTGCCCAGAATTGCTGCGCCCTGTCAATGAACATTTTAGCATGGGCGCAAATCCCCATGCTAAAAACAGGGGCAGCCATAATTAAAATATCTGCCTTGAGAAGCTTTTCAAAAATGGGACCCGCACCGTCACTGATTACACATTTTCCAGTTTTATTGCAGCCTTCACAGGCTATGCACGGAGAGTATTTTATTTCCGCCAGTTGAATGATTTCCGTTTCCACATTAGCGGATCGCAGCGCCTCAATAGCCCTGTGAAGTAAAATTGTAGTGTTCCCGCCTTTCCTCGGACTGCATGCAAGACCTATACACAATTTACCGGACATAGACTTCTCCTTCCGGTTATATTAATACAAAGATAGTGAACATGGGTAAATTATATTATATAGATTCTATTTCTGTCTAATAAGCTTACATTGTTAAATTAAAAAGGTGTTAACTTTTAAATCTAACCAGGCAAGTTTTGTGATATTATTAGTTAGTTAAATCTATATCACCACCCACCGGAGGTGTCTTATCTATTTGAAAAATGTAAATGCAAAAGAAAATCCGGCCCTTGAAACAGTGGCTCAATTCCTTGAATCAGTAAAAAATGGCGATTCAAAGGCGTTTTGGGACATTTTAGACAAAAGGGGACAGGGCTATTTCCTGGGCCTTTGGTTTTATGCCCTGGAAACAATGAATGTGCAGACCATCATTAATTTAACCAGCGAAAAAGAATTCCTGGATGGTGTCCTGGGGCCTATTATGGCCGCCTTAAAGGAAAGTATCGGAGATCTCCTTGAAAGTCCCGATTTTGGAGAGTTTAGATATCATACCCCTCAATGCGCCAGCATAAAGGTTACCCCTTCAGGTAAATCCAGTGCAGAAAATAATGAAGAAGATGATTTTATCCCCCTTGTTCTTGAGCTGAACGATGCCAATGACGACGAAACACTGACCTGCTGGAAAATCGATACCCTGCAGTGCTTCCAGCTTAGCAAGGGGATTCACTGACATTTTGCAACCTGCTACAATCCGGCAGGCAAACTTTCCCTAAGGTATACCATTTTAGACGGTATGTTGACAGGATAGTCAAATACTGTTAAAATTGATCCCAAATTTTGAGCCGAGGGGAATAAAATGGCAAGAAAAAAAAGGACTGACATTGAAATTCAGAGGGTTAAGGTATCTATCCTTAAAGCTGCGCTTGATCTTTTCGACAAATTCGAATTCAGTGAGCTATCCATGAGAATGGTTGCCCGAAAGGCCAACTGTAGTGTGGCAACAATATATAATTACTATCCCAATAAAGATGCGCTTTACCTTGACGTACTAAAAAACGGCTTTGAATTACTAAATAACAGTATCATTATGAATAAACAGCAATGCCCTCCCGACAACCTCCTCAAAATGATGTCAGCCAAATTTTTTAATTTTGCCGTTCAGCACAAAAACTATTACAACATTATGTTTTCCCAACCCGTGCCAAGAACCTTTGACTATGTTGGAACAGAAATGGAGCAAGCTTCCTTCGAGGTTAAGGAGTTAGCACTTAAAACGTTAAATGCAGTTACTGAAGTCATGAATAACATCCTTAGCCGAGGCGATATTAAATTTTCTGGAGAGCCCGAACTTCTGGCAAAAATGTTCCTGGCAATTAACCACGGAGTAATATCCCTTTATCACTCCCGTATTCTGCATGAGCTGGAGCAGGACCCGGAAGGAACATATCGCATGGTTATTGACAAATTCCTTTCCTTCCTGCAGAAAGACAATTAAAGCTACTCCTCAGCCCCTTGTTTATTAGCCAGCACAAACCTGGCCATATACTTATGCAAAAACCACTCTGAAACACCCACCACCAGGGAAAAAAACACTAACTCCCCCATGGAAAGGCCAGTGCCGCCCAAAAGCCTCACCCCGGCCCAATATACAATCGCAGCGGTAATAATGTCTGCAACGGTTGCAACTGTATTGTTGGAGACTGGAAGGATTACCAGGTCTCCCAGGGCGTATGCAATTACTGAAAGAGCCAATCCGATGAAGAGCCCGTTAGATGCCGGTAAATCCGTAAACATTGGGGTTAGAACCGATGTAAATATGACAATGGCCAGTACTTTAATCCCCAGTGCCCTTGCATGCCTTTCCAATTTAAATTCCCCCTCATAATAAACTTCAAAGATAAAAATACCCCTTTTCCCAGTAAAGTATTACAACTCCGAAAAAAAGGACTGCAAAGAGTTATATGGAATATAGTAAAAACGTCCTGTGGGCGTCGTCTTTCAAGGAAAGGGGACACACCTGCTTAAGCCTGAATATTCCTTTTGGGGACAGGAATGTCCCCAATTGTGGCGAAATCCAGAATCCAGACAACCGGGCCGTATAAAACGGGCCACCAATGAGGATGAAAATTGGGGTCCTTTAAAACCACAGAGAACACAGAGCACACAGAGGTTTTTAAGCCCTGCTTGTGAGCTTTAAGAGAAATGTATACTTATTTATTAGCTACTTCGGTCTCAGACCTAATAGTAATACCTGAGAGAAAATTCTCTGTGATCTCTGTGGCCTCTGTGGTTCATAAAAGACATTCAGTATTTTCAAGGCAGAAGTCAGAATTCATAATGGTTTAGGTATTTCCTTAAGCTCTGCTTTCAGGTGTGGTCAAAGGTGAAAAAGCTAAATTGGGGGGTATAGAGAATTGAAATATGAAGAGGTGCTTGAACATCTTTCCCCGTGCGGACTTGACTGTGGAAGGTGTGCAGATTTTGCAAATAGTCAAATTAGGAGCCTGAGCCAACAACTCTTACAGCTCCTGGCGGGCTATGAAAGAGTAGCTCAGATGAAGTCAGATAATAATTCCTTATTTAACAACTACAATCATTTTAAGGATATTCTGTCCTCCTTTGCGGAAGGGCCCTGTGGTGGCTGCAGGAGCAATAATGTCCGCTGTCCCATTGTATGCGAGGCCAAGACCTGCCATCGCGAGAAAAAAGTTGACTTTTGCTTTCAGTGCGAGGAATACCCCTGTGAAAGGCAGTTTACCGGTGCAATGCGTGAAAGGTGGATTCAAAGAAACAACCGTCTAAAAGAAGTAGGCGCCATCGAGTTTTACCGGGAACAGAAAAAAATTCCCAGGTACTGATCTATTCTATAATTGGCTTCACAGGAAGGAGATTATTCTACATAATGCAACCAGGATCATCGGAAAGGCTTTACTATGTCGATTGGCTGAGGGTTTTCGCCGTATTTCTTTTAATACCCTTTCACACGGCAATGATTTTTGTTTTTTGGAACTGGCACATCAAAAATCCAACCCTAAGCTGGGAACTTACAGTTTTTAATTCTTTTCTGGGTATATGGCACATGCCTCTTTTTTTCTTTCTTTCAGGGGTTGGGACCTACTTTGCCCTGAGTTTCAGGAGCAGCCGGGAATACGTTAAGGAAAGGCTGCTGAGGCTATTTATACCGCTTGTCTTCGGAATGCTTGCAGTGGTACCGCCCCAGATATATTTGGAGCGCCTGCACCGGCTTCAATATCAGGGAGGTTATATCGATTTTTATCCCAGTATCTTTTTAACCGGCTCGTATCCCGAGGGAAATCTAAGCTGGCATCATCTGTGGTTTCTGGCCTACCTGACGGTATTCTCCCTTTTAGCGCTTCCCCTTTTTAACTATCTTAAAAATGAAAGATCGATTCCTTTTATCAATAAAGTTACATCCTTTTTTTCCAAGGGACAGAGAATATTTCTGCTGGCCCTTCCCCTTGTTTTTTACCAGGTTGCCTTAAGAGTTAAATGGCCCGGCGGGAATCAGAACCTTTATGACGACTGGGCCAACTTTTTCTTTTATTTAACATTATTTATACTGGGCTACTTTCTTTGTACGGATGAAAAATTACAGCAGGCCCCGGTAAAAAACCGAAAGGCCGCACTTTCACTGGGTACGGCCCTGGCACTTTTCCTCCTGGCCCTTGATTTGCTGGGGAAGCACCCCACCTGGGGCTATAACCCTTTTAATCTGGCCATGCTGGGACTAAACGGTTTTATAACGTGGTGCTGGATACTAGCCATTCTTGGCTTCGGAAGGGTTTACCTCAACCGGACCAATTCTTTCTTAAAGTACACTGCCGAGGCGTCTTTCCCGTTTTATATTCTTCACCAGACTATAATAATTTTGCTGGCTTATTACATTGTGCAATACAACTGGCCCATAGCGCTGAAATTTGTGGTAATAAACATCCTTTCCTTCAGCATAACCCTTGCCTGTTATGACTTGCTTGTCAAAAGAATAAAGGTTCTCCGCTTCCTATTCGGAATGAAGAATTTAAAAAGGGCCGGGAAATGCCCAAACCAATGCCCAATTCCTAATTCCCAATTCCGGACCCATGAATAATTCATCAACAATGCCGCTGGGACAGCGGCAACGTCCGGCAGGGCGTTTTTTTTATTATGCATGCAGGAATCCTGTAATAAAGTTAGAACAGTTGTATTTAAAACGACGCAAATTATGGGGTGCTTAAAATGGGAGCTAAAGCCAAGTCAATTTCATACCATAAAGATGTTGTGCTAAGACCTTCAAACACGATTCAGGACGTGGTTGCCACATTCTCCCGCACCAGGCTGGACGCCGTTCCTGTAGTAAACAAACAGAACAGGGTTATAGGAGTTATGACCAAGCATAACCTGTACAGGGCTCTCCTGGAAGGCAGCAGTTTAAGCTCCACCATAGAAAACTTTTATGCCCGCCCGGCCAAAACTGTAGATGAAGAAATGAATTTCGGCGAAGTATACAGCCACATGCAAAAGCTGGAACTGGGTCAGGTAGTTGTAATAGATAATGAAAACAAGCCCAATGGAATGGTTACCAAAATGAGTGTCATTGAAAACCTTCACGCCCGGAGCGAAAGGCAGGCCAGAGAACTGGCATCCCTCCTGGACGCCCTTGAAAACGGGGTGCTGGCGGTTAACTCAAGGAGCATTATTACTATCATCAACCCTTCTGCCGAAAAGATGCTCGGCGTCAAGGGCCAGAACGTGCTTGGCAAAAAAATCCTAGAAGTCTTACCGCATATTAAAGTGGACATGGTAATGTACAACGGAAGCGTTAAGGACTGGCACAGAATAGACGGCCTTTCCGGCATACTGGCCAAATACCTGCCGGTATACAGCAGTGGTCAGCCTGGAGGGGCCATTGCGGTACTTCACGACCTCACTAATTACGAAAAGCTGGCTCAGGAATTTGAAAGTGTCAAAGAAATGCAGCAAACCCTGGCCACAGTGCTTGATTTGGCCTATGATGGACTTCTGGCAATAAACTCCACGGGAACAGTAACAACTGTAAACCGGGCTATGGAAGATTTTTTGGGCCTTAGGGCAGAAAGAATTATGAATCGTGATGTGAATGATATTTTGCCCGAACTGGGGCTAAAGGAGATAATTGCAACCGGCATGCCCGATGAGGGAGACCTAAAAACAGTCAGGGGTATCAGGTGCATTGTGACAAGGCTTCCAATTCTCCAGGGCAACCAGATATTTGGAGCAGTTGCAAAAATTACCTTCAAAGGACTGAACAGGCTGTCACACCTGGTCAAAAGGCTTGAAACCCTGGAAAACCAGATATCCTACTATCGCGACGAGCTGTCCCGGGTTACCCATACAGGAATAAGGTTTGACGATATTGTTGGCAGCAGTCCTCTTATGCATAATGTGAAGAACATGGCTAGGCAGACCTCCCGCAGCCAGTCAAGCATATTAATACTTGGTGAAAGCGGGACTGGCAAGGAACTTTTTGCCTCGGCGATACACAACCACTCCGGACGCACCGGCCTTTTTGTAAAGGTCAACTGCGCTGCCCTGCCGGATAACCTCCTGGAATCCGAATTTTTCGGATACGAGGAGGGGGCCTTTACCGGCGCAAAAAAAACGGGTAAGCCCGGGAAATTTGAACTTGCCCACAAAGGAACCCTTTTCCTGGATGAAATAGGTGATATGTCCCTCCACCTGCAGTCTAAACTTCTTAGGGTTCTCCAGGAAAAAGAATTTGAAAGGGTCGGGGGAATAAAAACCATAAAGGTGGATGTCAGAATTATTGCCGCCACAAACAGGGATATAGAGCAACTTTTAAAAGAGGGAAAATTCAGGGAAGACCTCTACTACCGCCTTAACGTCATAGCTATAAGGGTACCCCCTCTAAGAGCGAGAAAAAGCGACATTCACCCAATGGTGCTTCACCTTATAAGAAAATACAACCGCATTTTAGGATGCAGGGTTAGGGGAATAAGCTCCGAGGCTATGGAAATACTATCAGCCCACGGGTGGCCGGGAAATGTCCGCGAATTGGAGAACGTTATTGAAAGGGCGCTTAATATAGTCACGGACGGCGATATTCTTCCCTCACACCTTCCGGAATATATTATGGATAGACCCGGCTACAGAAGCCCGGCGAATGAAGCATATAAACCTGAGCTCAACATGGACAGCAGCATTGCCGGAGCTGAAAAGGATTTAGTTTTGAGGGCCCTGGCTGAGGCCGAAGGCAACAGGTCAAAGGCAGCCGAGATACTAGGCATAAGCAGGACAAAGCTGTATGACAGGCTAAGAAAGCACGGGATAGCGAATAAAAAGTGACCCATGCCAGAGATGCATTTCCGGTTGGTCGGAGAAGCCGAAATATAATCTCTGAGGGTCTACGACCGGAAGTATTCCTTTCATCTCCTCCGACCAATTGAGAATGACTCTTTAGCCCCTCCGACCAATTAAGAATGTCCTATTAGCTCCTCCGACTCAATATGCCATTCTTATATGAATTCTATCTGTCCCTCCGACATCTCCTTTACAGCCGCCAGGGACTCAATTCTTATTCCCTGGCTTCTCAGTTTTTGCCCCCCGCCCTGAAAAGCCTTTTCAATTACTATCCCAACACCGGCCAGACGGGACCCCGCCTGACTGACTATGTCAACCATGCCGCGCAGAGCCTCCCCGTGAGCAAGAAAATCATCAACAATCAGCACAGTGTCCTCTGGAGCCAGAAACCTTCCTGAAACGTATATCCCTACCGATTCCTGACGGGTAAATGAGAATACCTCAGAGGCAAATACATCGGAATTTTGAGTTGAGGCCCTTCCCTTTTTAGCAAAAACCACAGGAACTCCCATGGCCAGCCCGGTGGCGAGAGCTACCGCAATGCCCGAGGCCTCAACGGTCAATACCCTGGTCACCCCTTCACCTGAAAACCTTGAGGCAATTTCTTTTCCCATTTCAAGTGTAAATTCAGGGTCTATCTGGTGATTTAAGAATGAGTCGACCTTTAATATGGTTGTCCCGATAACACGGCCTTCATTTATTATCTTTGCTTTAAGCTTTTCCATGTCAGCACCCCGAACAAATTTATTACCTTTCTTCCCTGTCAAAGGCCAGGCCCAGCGCTTTTGGCGAGCCTGTGCGGGCAGCCCCTTTTCTGCCTATTACAATAATCAGAACAATAACCGTGAAAATATATGGCATCATCTGAAGGAAAAAGGGTGGAAACATTACCCCCAACACCTGCAGCCTAAAGCCAAGGGCATCAATCCCCCCAAATATATACGCTCCCAACAGGGCCCGCAGGGGATTCCATATAGCAAAAATAACCAGCGCCACAGCTATCCATCCCCTTCCTGCTGTCATATTTTCAAGCCATGAGGGGGCATAGGCCAGGGACAGGTAAGCGCCTCCCAAACCGGCCAGCATTCCTCCGGCAACAACATACAGGTATCTTGAAAGGAATACCTTAACCCCCAGGGAGTCCGCCGCCGAGGGATTCTCTCCTATGGCCCTTAAGTGAAGTCCCGGCCTTGTTTTGTATATATACAGCCACATGGCGGGAACCAAAAGATAGGTGATATATACAAGGGGGTCATGATTAAAGAAAATTGGACCTATAAACGGTATATCCCCCAGCATTCCCAGTGGCTGGGACTTAAAGGGAACAGGAAGCGGTATGCCAATGTAATTCTTCCCCAGGTATCCGCTTAGCCCGGTTCCGAATATAGTCAGTGCCAGTCCGCTTACTACCTGGTTGGCCCTTAAGGTTACAGTAAGAACGGCATGAATAAGTGCGGCCGCACCACCGGCCAGCATGGCGGCAATAACTCCTGCCCAGGGGTCTTTGAAGGAGACGGCTGTCATAAAGCCACTCACCGCTCCTATAAGCATCATTCCTTCAACCCCAAGGTTCATAACCCCTGATCTTTCTGCCAAAAGTTCCCCAAGGGCGGCATACAGTATAGGAGTGCCTGCGGTAATCGCCGTTGCAAGTATCAGTACAAGAATGTTAGCCTGTCCGGTATCAGACATCAGGACGCCTCCCCTCTTCCAATCCTTAACCTGTACCGGTTGAATAATTCCCCGCCCAGCACAAAGAACAGTATGGACCCCTGCAGCATTGTGGCTACCGATGCGGACACCCCGCTGCTTTGAACCATGTAGCCTCCTACCTGCAGCCCTCCAAAAAGTATGGCAACAACTATAATAGCAAAAGGATTAAGTTTGGCAAGCCAGGCCACTATGATGGCGGTATACCCGTACCCGGGGCTTATGCCGTGCTGCAGCCTGCCGCTTATTCCACTCACCTCGGACATTCCTGCCAGCCCGCAGATGGCCCCGCTTAAAATCATTACCAGAATAATATTGCGTCTAATATCCATGCCTGCATAACGGGCTGCGGACGCGCTTTCACCTATTACCCTTATCTCATAACCCCACCTGGTTCGGTTAATAATAATATAAACAATTACTGAGATAATAAGGGCAAACAAAATCCCCCCGTGGACCCTGGTATCACCCAGCGTCCAAAGCCTGGCAGCCTCTGGAAAGGGAGCGCTGAGCGGAAAGTTAAAGCCCTGGGGATCCCTCCAGGGACCGAAAACCAGGTACTCAACCCACAGTATGGCCACATAGTTAAGCATCAAAGTGGATATTATTTCATTTACACCAAGGTAAGCTTTTGGTATAGCCGGAATAAGCGCCCATACCCCGCCGGCAAGCATCCCCGTAATTATCATTAATGGCAGCATGACAACTGCCGGTAAATCGGGAAATGTCAAAGGTATCCAGCTGGCAGCAAAGGCCCCCATATATATCTGGCCCTCGGCGCCTATATTCCATAGCTGCATTTTAAAAGCTATTGATATTCCCAGCCCCAGCAGCATCAACGGAATAGCCCTGACCAGTGTTTCCGTAATGCCAAAGGATGACCCAAAAACACCTGTCAGCATTATTGAATATATTTTTATGGGATCATAGCCGGTTAAGGAAAGAAAAACTCCCCCAAGTAAAAGAGACAAAACAATAGATATGGCGGTTATCAGGAAAACGGATGAACTGGGGGTTCTAAGCCTTTTTTCTAAATAAACAAAGCGTGACAATCTCCTCAAGCCCCTTCCTCAGAGATACCTGATCCCATCATCAAGAGTCCTATTTCTTCGGGCGTTACATTTCCCCCGGTAAGTATGCCCGCCATTCTTCCCTCAAACATAACCCCTATACGGTCACAAAGTTTTATTATCTCATCCAGATCCTCGGAAACAAGCAAAATGGCAGTGCCTCTCCGACGCAGATCCAGGAGCATGCTGTGAATAGCCTCAGTAGCCCCCACATCCAGTCCCCTTACAGGGTATACCACCACCATTAGCGACGGATTCTCTGATATCTCCCTTGCCAGAAGCAGTCTCTGGAGGTTTCCCCCTGACATCAGGCTCACCGGTGCCTTAATGTCAGCCACCTTGATGCCAAACTCACCTACCAGCCTTTCCGCCTCTTTTCTGGCGCTCCTGTAATCCAGAAGCCGCCCTCCGGAAGCCGGCTGCCTGCGGTACTTTTTTAAAATGATATTATCTACCACTCCCAGACCTGGCACAAGCCCCATTCCAAGCCGGTCCTCGGGCACATAGCTTACACCCAGGTCTGCTATTGCCCTGGGTGAAAGGTTGGTAACATCTTTACTGTTAATTCTTATCCTTCCGGAGTGTACCCACCTTAGTCCGTTAATGGCTTCAGCCAGCTCTTTCTGACCATTTCCCGCCACGCCCGCTATACCGAATATCTCTCCTCTGCCAACGGTAAAAGTAATATTCTTGAGCCCCTGTCTCCCAACATCTTTCATAGCCCCCACACTTTTTAGCTCCAGGACGGTTTCTCCGTTTCCCGATACGGGTTCCCTCTGAGCCGGGGCAATATCTTTTCCGACCATAAGCCTTGCGAGATTTCTTTCTGAAATCTCCTCTCTATCAAGAACCGCCGCCACCCTGCCCCCGCGCAGCACTGTAACCCTGTCAGCCACCGACATTACCTCATTAAGCTTATGGGTTATTAATACCACCGAGCGCCCTGAAGCGGCGAATTTTTTCAGGTTTTCAAAAAGCTCCTCCGACTCCTGGGGAGTAAGTACTGCTGTGGGCTCATCCATAATGAGAAGGTCCGAGCCCCGGTAAAGCATTTTTAAAATTTCAACCCTTTGCTTTTCACCCACCGACAGCTGGTCTATTCTGGCGCCGGGCTCCACGCTAAGGCCGTAAGCATCACCCAGAGAGCGTATTTTCCCCGATATCTTGTCAAGCCCCCCCCAAAAAGGGGTTCCCCTGTCACCAAGGATAATGTTTTCAGTAACTGTAAAATTCTCTACCAGTTTAAAATGCTGGTGAACCATACCTATACCGGATTTTATGGCATCCCGGGGCGATCGGAAAACGACCTCTTTTCCCTGTACCAGTATCGTCCCCCCGTCCGGCCTGTATTGGCCTGCTAAAATAGACATGAGGGTACTCTTACCGGACCCGTTCTCACCCAAAAGAGCGTGAATTTCACCGGGCTTTACCGTAAAATTTATATTGTCACTTGCCAGAACCCCGGGAAACCTTTTAATGATGCCTTTCATTTCAACAGAGTTCAACTTGTTTTCCCCCATAAACCGGGCGCTGACGGGATATCCCGTCAGCGTCCCTGGTATATATGCTGTATTAAAATCATATTACTTTTTAGGTATGCTTCCCTCTACGCCCTCAACAAACCAGTCAAAGCTCAGCATGTCCTTGTCGGTCATCTTTTGTCCGGCGGGAACTTTTTCAGCACCGGACTGATCCTTGATAGGTCCGGTAAATACATCCCACTGTCCACTAAGTATCTTCTGCTTGGAGTCCTCAACCAGCTTCTTAACATCTTCGGGGACCATCGGTCCGAAGGGTGCTATGCCGACAATATTTTCGCTCATAGGACCCCAGTACTGGTCAGACTTCCAGGTCTTTTCCTTTACAGCCTTGACAGTATCATAATAGAAGGGACCCCAGTTCCATACTGCAGAGGTGAGAACGGCCTTGGGAGCAAATTTGCTCATATCACTGTTATAGCCAATCCCGAACTTGCCCCTTTCCTCGGCTGCTTGCATGGGTCCGGGGGTGTCCTGGTGCTGGGTAATAACGTCGCAGCCAGCGTCAAGCAAAGTTTTTCCGGCTTCCTTTTCCTTGGCAGGGTCATACCAGGTGTTGGTCCATACAACCTTCACCTTGGCATTGGGGTTCACCGACTTCACTCCGAGAGTGAAAGCGTTTATTCCCCTGATAACCTCCGGAATCGGGTGAGCAGCAACATAGCCTATCAGGTTGCTCTGGGTCGTTTTTCCGGCCACAATACCGGTAAGGTAGCGGGCCTGGTATATCCGGCCAAAGTAGGTGCCGACATTTTGGTCGGTTTTAAATCCCGAGCAGTGCATAAATACCACATCAGGATACTTTTTGGCCACTTCAATGGTAGGATCCATGTAGCCGAAGCTGGTGGCAAAAATGACCTTGTTACCCTCTTGGGCAAGGCGGGTCAGCTCCCTGGTGGGGTCCGCGGCATTAGTGTCGGGAACGGACTCAACTATAGTGGTCTGCACATCAGGCATTTTCTCTTCGAGGTACTTCTTACCCTGATCGTGAGCGTAACTCCAGCCACCATCACCTACTGGGCCCACATACATAAAAGCTACCTTGAATTTTTCACCATCTTTTGCAGCATCTTTCTTTTCCCCTTCTTTTTTGCCACATCCCGACGCTACCAGTGCAACCGCCAGGATTAATACTACAGCAAGCGTTAAAAATCCTTTAAAATTCTTCAATTTTCCCCCTCCTGAAAAATGAAATTTCGAACAGGCACGAAATTACAACAACCTTCCCTATTCACCCCTCCCCCCAAATCCTATAAAACACGTTTCTTCGCTTTAAATCCCAATCTTTTTTATTCAATAAATCAACTGGAAATCCTCCCCGGTAAAAACAAATTTCATCGTTAAACAACAAGTTACATGTGACATAATTCATAATTATTATTTTATAGACATATTTTAACCTTCAAAAGATATTGAATATTACACCAACCAATGTTAATATTTTCTTATAATACTTTTTATGGAGACGGAGGTACGCAGGTGAGTGAACAACCATTCTGGATTAAATCCTACCCTGAACAAATAAGGGCAAACCTGGAATACCCCAACATCCCCCTTTATGCAAATCTCGAACAAACCGTGCAAAAGTATCCCAACAGGACAGCTACTATTTTTATGGGCGGAAAACTGTCATATACGCAGTTAAAGGAGCAGGTAGACCGGCTTGCAAAGGCCCTCAGTGAACGGGGCGTTAAAAAAGGAGACCGGGTAGGACTGATGCTTCCAAACATACCCCAGATGATAATAGCTTATTATGCGTCAATCAGGCTGGGAGCCGTGGCAGTGGGTATCAACCCCATGTACACCGAGCGGGAGCTGAAACACCAGCTAGTGGATTCCGGAGCCGAAACAATTATTTTCCTGGATCTTCTTGCTCCAAAGGTTCTTAAGGTGGCTCCCGAGACCCCTGTCAAAAGGCTCATAGGCACCGGCATAAAGGATTACCTGCCCTTCCCAAAGAATTTGTTATACCCCATTAAGGCCAAAAAATCAGGACAATGGGCGGAGATACCCGCCGGCAGCGGAGTGCTAGATTTTAAAACACTTATAAAAAACTCTACGCCCAATCCGCCTGCAGTGGATATTAAGCCCGAGGACCTTGCGGTGCTCCAGTATACCGGCGGCACAACAGGGCTTTCAAAGGGCGCCATGCTCACCCACAGGAACCTGACGGCCAATGTTCTTCAACTGGCTGAGTGGGATTATGAGTCCAAGGAGGGGGCTGAAACATGCCTTTGCGTTCTGCCTTTCTTCCACTCCTTCGGCATGACTGTTTGCATGAACTCGGGAATATACAACGGCGCAACTCTTGTGCTGATACCGCGCTTTGACCTTAATATGGTTCTTGAGTCCATACCAAAATACAAGGTCAATATTTTCCCTGGAACACCCACCATTTACGTAGCTATTATTTCCGCCCCCAATCTAAAGCAATATGACCTTACTTCCATAAGGATCTGTGTAAGCGGCGGCGCTCCCCTGCCCCTGGAAGTGCAGCTAAAGTTCCAGGAACTTACCGGGGGAAGGCTTATAGAAGGCTACGGCCTTAGTGAAACCTCTCCCATAACCCATGGTAACCTCCTATACTCCAAGGCCGAGGGAGCTATCGGCCTGCCCTATCCTGACACTATTTGCAGAATTATGGACTCCGAAGCCGGTGAAACCGAAATGGCCATCGGCGAGGTAGGAGAAATATGCGTAAAAGGTCCCCAGGTAATGAAAGGTTACTGGAACAAGCCGGAAGAAAACGCCAAAGTCCTCCGGGACGGGTGGTTCTTCACAGGCGACATAGGCCGGATGGATGAAAGGGGCATGTGTTTTATTGTTGACCGCAAAAAAGACCTTATCATTGCTGGCGGCTACAACATTTACCCGCGGGAGGTGGAAGAAGTTCTATACGAGCACCCCAAGATTATGGAAGCAGCAGTAGCCGGGGTAAAAGACCCATATCGCGGGGAAACAGTGAAAGCTTTTATAGTTCTTAAAGAAGGAGAAACGGCAACTGACGAGGATATAATCTCTTTCTGCAAGGAAAGGCTGGCGCCTTACAAGGTTCCCAAGAAGATAGAGTTCAAACAGGAACTGCCCAAAACAATGATCGGAAAGATACTGAGAAGGGTCCTGGTGGAAGAAGAAAACCAGAAACAAGGCTAATAAACGCCCTGCTGGCGTTGCCGTCTTGCAGACGGCGGCACTCAGAACTCAGAACCCAGAATTCAGAATGGTTAGCGCCATATACTTACTTAACCGCCTGGTAAACTCAGGCGGTTAAACATTTTTTATAAGATTAAATAACAATTGATATAAATTCTTATTGCTCCAGTATATTGGCAGTGGTATCATAAAACCAGGTAAACTTTGCTGGTGTCATTAGTTTACTTATAGGCTAACTGATTACAAATGATGGGGGATCGGCAAATGAAGAAACGCATGATTGGGTTGTTGGTGTTCACAATGGTGGCCGCCGGGGCATATTGGAGCTATAACCACTACACCGGGGACAAAAAGGATGGGCTGGAGCTAAGCGGAACAATTGAGGCCACCGAAGTAAACCTCACCGCCCGGCTGCCCGGCACGCTGGAATTTGTGTCCGTTAATGCCGGAGACACGATAAAGAAGGGCCAGGTAGTGTCAAGGCTGATCCGTAATGACCTGACCACCCAGAAAGAGCGTGACGAACTGGGAGTTCAAAAAGCACAGGCCCTTCTTTCAGATATTGCCTCGGGAGCGCGACACCAGGAAATAGCCGAGGCCAGTGCTAATGTCGATACTGCCCGGGCCAACTTTGACAAGGCCGGTTCCGACTACGAAAGGGCCAGGGATTTATATGAGGTGGGGGCCATACCACAATCAGAGCTGGAAAAATTAGAAACCGGCTACAAGGTAGCAAAAAATCAGCTTGACTCGGCAAAGGCCAGGCTGGGAATACTTGAGTCCGGAAGCAGGCCCGACCAGATAAAGGCGACTGAAATTGAGCTTGAACGGAGTAAAACAGTGCTTAAATCCACCGAGGCCCTTTTAGAGGACACTGTTATAACCAGCCCCATTGACGGTACCGTGGTTACAAGAAATTTTGAGCCCGGTGAATTCGTCTCAGCCGGTGCTGCTGTTGTTACGGTAGCAGACTTAAACAATCTTTGGATAAGAGTTTATGTTTCCACCGATGATCTGCCAACGGTTAGTATAGGTCAGCAGGTAAGCTTTTCGGTAAGTGGCTTAAATGAGGAGTTTTACGGAACAATCTCAGAGATAGCCTCAAAAGGAGAGTTTACCCCCAAAACAATACAGACCAGGGAAGAGCGCACCAACATAGTGTATGCGGTAAAAGTTAAAATAGATAACAATAGTGGAATTTTTAAGCCGGGGATGCCCGCAGATGTGGTAATTAGGGATTAGGGATTGAGGTGTACTTGCATGATTCAAACCCATGGTCTGACAAAAAGATTCGGAAGCATTACCGCTGTCAACAATGTGTCCATGGAGGTCGGCCAGGGTGAATTATACGGGCTGGTGGGCCCCGACGGCGCTGGAAAAACTACTCTTATAAGAATGCTTTGCGGTATCATGGCCCCTTCTTCGGGCACAGTCCTTCTGCTTGGAAAGTCCGGAAAGGAGCTGGAAGAGGCTAAAAAATCAATGGGATATATGCCTCAGCGCTTCAGCCTGTATGGGGATATGACTGTCATGGAAAATATAAATTTTTTCGGACGTCTGTATGGCCTTAACAAGGAAACCATAAGGCGAAGAGCAGAGGAAATACTTGAAATAACAAATTTATTGGATTTTAAATCCCGTTTTGCAGACAACCTTTCGGGAGGAATGAAGCAAAAGCTGGCCCTTACCTGCGCCCTTCTGTCCAGGCCCTCCCTTCTTTTGCTTGATGAGCCGACCTTCGGTGTGGACCCGGAGTCCCGCAAGGAATTCTGGAGAATACTTTACAGTCTTAATGGAGAGGGAATAACCATTCTAGTCTCCACTGCTTATATGGACGAGGCCGAACTCTGCAGAAAGGTGGCCTTTATGTATGATGGAAGGCTGGTGTCAGTAGACTCCCCGGTCAACCTGAAAAGAAACTTCCCCTTTAAAATACTGGAACTTAAAACAGCTTCTGTTAACCTGGATTTTCTCGGAACTGTTGCCGGGATTCTGGATGCTGACATATTCGGTGATAAGTACCACATAAGGGTGAAAGACCCGGCGAAGGGAAAGAAAAATATAGAAGAGGCCCTGTCTGCCAGGAGTATAAGCATTATATCACTTAAAGAAATCCCCCCCACCATAGAAGATATTTTTGTCGCCCTTGCGGAAAGTGAGGCGGTATAGGTGGATTATGTGGTATCAACCAGAGAACTAACAAGGAAATTCGGTGACTTTACCGCGGTGAACAATCTCACCATAAATATACGTAAGGGGGAAATATACGGATTTTTAGGGCCCAACGGGTCAGGCAAGTCAACAACCATCAGAATGCTCTGCGGCATACTGGAGCCCACCTCGGGGTCGGGTAGCGTTCTGGGTTTTGACCTGGCCCGGGAGTCTGAAATGATAAAGAGAAACATTGGATACATGTCTCAAAAATTCAGCCTTTATGACGACCTCACCGTATATGAAAACCTTGACTTTTACGCCGGGCTCTATAGTGTGCCCAAAAAAGAAAGAAGACATCGGATTAAAGAACTGATTGATCTGTCAATTCTCACCGGAAGGGAAAATGAACTGGCGGCAAACCTTGGGGGAGGACTGAAGCAAAGGCTGGCTTTAAGCTGCGCCATTATATCCCGCCCGGCAATACTTTTCCTGGATGAGCCAACCAGTGGTGTGAGCCCCACCAGCAGGCGGCAATTTTTTCGGATTATCCAAAACCTGGCCAGTGAAGGCACCACAGTGATGGTAACCACACACTTCATGGATGAGGCTGAAAGATGCCACAATATTGCCTTCATCTCGGAGGGGACACTGATAGCCAACGATACCCCTGAAAACCTGAAAAAGAACACTATAGAAGGCTGCATGGTGGAAATTGATATGCCTGACGCCCTGAACAGAATTCATGAATTTGAAAGCCTCCCCTACGTCAGGGAGTGCTCGGTACATGGTCCGGTGTTGCACGCACTTCTGGAAAATGAAGCCCATATTAAGGACGTTGAAAAAAAAGCCGGAACCACGGCACTAAAGATCACCCCATCGCTTGAAGATGTATTTATTTCCCTTTCCAGGAAGAAAAGGAGGCAGTCGGGAAAATGAGCAGATTGCTTGCCATGCTGCACAAGGAATTCCTACAAATGTTCAGAGACAGGCTTACCATAGGAATGATTTTTGCCCTTCCGCTGGTACAGCTATTGCTGTTCGGATATGCAATACAAACCGAGGTAAAGCACATTCCCACCGTTGTTTTCGACCAGTCCATGACCGGAGACAGCCGGGAAATGCTGGACGCATTTAAGGCCTCGGGATATTTTAATGTCACCAGTGTGGCCGGGAGCTATGCCGAAGTGTCCCGTATGATTGACAGTGGAAAGGTTAAGGTGGGAATTGTATTTCCCCCCGACTTTGCAGTAAGCCTGAAAAGAGGGGAGCCCGCCCCGGTACAGGTGCTTGTTGATGCCAGTGACAGCATGGTGTCCAACTCTGCCATTGCCACGGCAAATTCCATAGGCCTTTTAAAATCTCAAAAAATAATTGCACAAAAGGCCGGCATTATTGACCCTCCCTATGATATAAGGGTCCGGCCGTGGTATAACCCGGACGGCATTACCGCCTATTACATGGTTCCGGCTATACTTGGGATTATTGTTACCATGACCATGGTGATGATGACCGCCATAGCTATTGTAAGGGAAAGGGAGAGAGGTACCCTCGAGCAGCTTATAGTCACTCCTATAAGGCCGTATGAGCTGATGATAGGGAAAATTGTACCCAACATAATACTTGGCTACGCCCAGATAACTGTTGCACTGCTGGTGGGAAGCATTATATTTCATGTTCCTGTAAAGGGCAGCCTGCTGGAGCTTTATCTGCTAACCCTTTTCTTTATTACAGCCTCACTGGGAATTGGCATTCTGATTTCTACAGTGGCCAAAAACCAGATGCAGGCCTTCCAGATGTCTTTCTTTTTCATGCTTCCCAGCATACTGCTGTCCGGTTTTCTCTTCCCCAGGGAGGCAATGCCAGCAATAATTCAATACATCGGAAACCTTATACCCCTTACCTATTATCTTGTTATAATAAGAGGAATAGTGTTAAAGGGGATCGGTTTCAGCTACCTTGTTCCCCAGGTATTTGCCTTGCTTTTGTTTTCCCTTGTTCTTATGGCAATCAGCATTGCCAAGTTTAAAAAGAAAATTGCCTGACGGCGGGTGGTGGATAATTGGAAATTCGAGAGAGGATTCTGGAGGGATTTAAAAGGCTTGCCTTTGAGAGAGGATTCCACGCAACAACGGTGGATGAGCTGTCCTCCAGAACCGGGATAAGCAAAAGGACTATTTACAAGTACTACCGAAGTAAGAATGAGCTGGTGATGGCAGTGGCGGAAAATTTGATGTCCTCGGCAGAAAGAGGCGTCGACTCGGTATTGGCCTCCCCTGTCGGCCCCGTTGAAAAAATGGCTGCAGTAATAAGTATTTTATCGGAGCATCTGAGAAATATAAACCCTGTATTAATGAATGACATGCAGAAATACTTCCCCAATGTCTGGGAAAGAATTGAAACCTTTCGGGCAAAAAAAGTGAGGAGAATAATTGAAAAACTAATGTCCGGGGAAAACAGTGAGCATTTTAAAGATGTAATACCGGAAGTTTTTATGACTTCTCTTTTATCGAGTGTCAGGGATGTGCTCAATCCCGGATTCATGGTAAAAAACAATCTCCGGCCCGAAGATGCCGCCCTGTGCCTTTTTGAAATCTTTCTGTACGGTATAGTATCTGATAAGGCGCGATCCGAACAAAGTACTTTGTTAAAGTAAAACTTCCCCTTATTCCCTGAGACAATAGTTATTAGCCTACTTTTTGTATGTGAGGTGTCACTTAATTATGGATAATAAAGCTTTTCTGGCACTTACCATTGCGGGGTCCGACTCAGGCGGAGGCGCGGGAATACAAGCTGACCTGAAGACTTTTATGGCATATAACGTCTACGGATCCAGTGTTATAACAGCAATAACAGCACAGAACACGCTGGGAGTGGAAGGAATTCATATCATCCCGGCTGAAATGGTTGAAGCCCAGATAAACGCTGTAATCATAGACATAGGGGCCCATGCGGTAAAAACAGGAATGCTGGGAAGCAGAGATATCATCACAGCAGTGACTAAATGCCTCAAAGCGCATGCTGTTGGAAACCTTGTGGTGGACCCCGTGATGGTTTCCACCAGCGGACACAGGCTTCTGCATGAAGATGCCATAGATATGTACCGCTCTGATTTATTGCCCCTTGCCCTGCTGGTGACTCCCAATCTTGAGGAGGCTGAAATTCTGTCGGGGCAGGCTATTGACTCACAAATTAGTTTAAAGGAAGCAGCCTTAAGGATACTGGATCTGGGACCAAAGTGGGTACTGATAAAGGGTGGACACAGTAAATTTGGAGAGGATAAAAATACAGTAATTGACTTGCTTACCAACGGGGCTATTTTTGAAGAGCTAAAAAATACCAGGATAGATACCGTCTGCACCCACGGAACCGGATGCACACTGTCCGCAGCCATCACTGCCGGGCTTGCCAGGGGTATGGACCTTCCGGGCGCGGTTAAGTCTGCTGAAAAATACCTAAACTGCGCACTGAAATCAGCAATTCCTGTGGGAAAAGGCTCAGGCCCGGTAAACCATAACCACCGGATGCCTGTTTTTTAAAATTAATTTAAATTAACCTCGAGGGAAGCCTCATTTATCCTCTTGATGCCGGGAAACTCTGATAATTCCCTTATCAGCCTGAACATGGCGAAGTCCTTTTGCTTTGCTTCCACCATTACATCTATTCCCTTATTGAAGACTGCTGCTTCCTTAATAAATCCGTACACATCCAGCGGATTTACGTAGTCGTGATGGCTTCTTATATCAGACTCACTCCTTGGGCTGGACACATGTATTTTGGGATTAAGGCCGCTCCCCTTCCAGGAGCACAAAAATCTTGGCAAAATGTCCTCAGTGCGGCTACCCTCTTCCCTGTTGCACATAAAATGGTGGAGGTCAAAAACCATGGGAAGTCCAAGTTTTTCAGCCAGGTAAAGTGTATCCTCCGCGGTAAAGGTTTTATCATCATTTTCCAGGGCAATCCTTTCAGTTACACGGGCAGGCACCCTACCCCAATTTTTTATAAATTTATCAAGTGATTTTTTCTTGTCTTTGTATCCTCCCCCCACATGTGTAACAAGTTTTGCGGTATTATCCAGCCCCATTCCTTCCAGGATGAGGCAGTGATGTATGTAATCCTTTACTGAAGCGTTAAATACATCCTCTCTGGGCGAATTAATCAGGGTGTAATGGTCCGGGTGAAAACTTACCCTCATATGGTTTTCTTTTACTAAGATGCCTATTTCACCAAGCAAATCCCGGACCCCCTCGATAAAGTCCCAGCCTTCAAGCTCCGGGTGTGTGGCCAGTGGTATTATTTTGGAGGAAAAACGGTATAGCCTTACATTATTGGCCTTATTGTGCCTAAGAAGCCGTATGGTGTTAAAAAGGTTTTCCCGGGAGGTCCTTGTCAGCTTATTCATGGCGGCTTCGGGATCTCTCTCCCTCAGGCCGCTGTACGTTTTAAATGTTACTGCCTTTGATGGGGAACAGTTAGCCAGTTCCATCGACATAGCCACGTATCCAAATCTGAGAATCATTTTATCACTTTCCCACCAGACTAAACTCTACTACTTCCTTTTCTGTCAGCACAACAAACCTTTCTTCTCTGACGTCATAAACAGTACGCTCATCAACAGGAATCACCAGCCGCTTGATGTTCCCCTTTTCAAGTTCATCCACTGACTTTCCGGCTATTACAAAAAATTTTGTGTCCATTTCATGCCTTTGTTTTATTCTACAGTCTACCTCTTTCCATTCCGCCACCCTGGCACTTTCAATCCGAATATTTATAGGCGTCATATTTGTGGTTTTAGAAACCTTTACTTCCCTTCCTGCCCATTTGCCCTGTACCTCACCTGCAAATTCCTCAGTGGATTGTATAATCACCTTTATCCCCGCCTTCTCAATTCATTAACAATTTTATCTTTTCGCAGCTGTATGTTTAAAATAATTGTCATTAAGATTCAGTTAGAGTTAAAATTACAACTGGATTAATTCTTTTTATTATAGCTTAATGCCGGGATACTATTCCGTATAACAGTTAAAATAATTACCGGAGGTGAAAAAGCTTTGGCCGACAAAAAGAAAGAAAAGAAGGGTCACGAAAAGTGCGAGGCCTGCGATGTTCTGGGAGATTACATGTGTGCTGGAAGTCCCGCTAACCCATCCGTGCAGGCCCAGGACATAATAAAGAAAGAATAGTACAGTGGTCCGGAATTGGGAATTGGGAATTGCTAATTTCTAATTCCCAATCTGTACCTCATAACTAAAAGTGAAAGCAAAATAACGCCAGTTACAGCCAAACCACCCTCGGGGCCGAATTTCCCCCCGGCAATTATATTTTCCTGCACCGGTAACCTGTACAGGCTTTCCAGTTCATGGCCGCTGACGGGAAAGCCATACACAACCCCCTGAAAATAATTCCAGGTGAAATGATAGCCAATTGGCATCCAAAGGCTTCCTGTTTTTATGTACATGTAAGAAAAAAGCAGTCCAACAAGAAAAATATTTGAAAGTCCAAGAAAGTTCACATTTGGATTGACTCCATGCACTAATGCAAAAATTATGGAAGACAGAGCCAGTGATACCCTGATTTTCCCCATTTGCTGGAGTGCATTTATTATATATCCCCTAAAAAGAAGCTCTTCAGAAAGAGCCACCAGTATAAAGGGAATCAATCCATACACAATCGAAAGGTTAATACCTTGGCTTTCCATAGTTTCCGTTACCATGGTGCCACCAGTAATAATCAGGATAATAAATACTGCGGTCATTGAGGCGGCTCCGAATAACAGCCCTCCAAACAGATCTTTAAGTCTTGGTGCCAACGGGCCCAGGCCTATACTTCCTACAGTTTTTTTATCAATAAATTTAAGAACAATAAGCAGGGTAACAATAACTGCTGCTGTCTGCAGAAAAGCCCCGTAGTGCAAGCTGTCACGCAGTTTTAGCAGTTGTTCAGGCTCGTTGGTTAATAAAAGCGACAGTATTACATCTCCTATAAAAAAGAACACCAAAGTCAACGCCACTGAGGACAGTAGTATAATCAATATCTTCCATCCGGACCTTATCTGGCCGCACCTGTTAATAAAAGCTCTTCGGATCAAACTTCCAATCACTCCACCTTTCCCTTTATTTTTCTCCATATATCTCCTTTACAAATATAATAGCAATGATTCGTACTATTAAAAAGAAAAAAGGGCCTAGAAATGCCCAAATCATTCTGAATTCTGCCCTGAAAATAATGAATGTCTTTTTTATAAACCACAGAGGACACAGAGATCACAGAGAATTTGCTCTTAGGCATTACTTTCAGGTCTCATAAAAAAGTTGAGAATTAGAGAAGTTTTATAGCTTTCTCCTATCCATTCAATGAAATACTTAAAAAGCATTCATACAGGCTAAAAAACCTCTGTGTCCTCTGTGTTCTCTGTGGTTTTTTAAGACGTGCATTGGAAAGCATTCAAAGTTATTTTTATTTCTCTGTGGTGCTTCTTATAAGGCATGCATGTCTGACTTCTGGATCCTACGATGGAACAGCGGCACCGCCCGCAGGGCGGTTTTATACTATTTATCAGTTTTCCTAACTTCCAAAACGGCATCCAGTATCTTGTTGGCAACCGCCAGCTTGTCCATCTCCGGATGAGAGTCCACCCTTCCTCCAGCGAAGAATATTTTTACTATGTTGGTATCCGACCCGAATCCGGCTCCTGGCATGGTAACATCATTGGCCACCAGAAGGTCTGCTTTCTTTTTGTTTAGCTTTAGAGCGGCGTTTTTCTCCAGATCCCTGGTTTCAGCGGCAAAGCCCACCAGAGTTACACCCTCTCTTTTACTTCTTCCCAGTTCGGAAAGTATATCCGGGTTTTTTACCAGCTGGAGGGTCAAACTTTCTCCAGACTTTTTTATTTTGTGGTCTTCGATCCGCTCGCACCTGTAGTCGGCAACTGCAGCAGCCTTTATGACCACATCAACGTCCGGATAGTATTTCATTACCGAGTCACGCATTTCTTCGGCAGTTTCAACCGAAACCACATTAACTCCATAGGGAGCCGAAAGAGAAGTGGGTGCCGTTACAAGGATTACTCTTGCCCCCCTGAAAACAGCCGCTTCCGCCAGCGCATAGCCCATCTTTCCCGAACTCCTGTTGGAAATAAACCTTACCGGGTCAATAGGCTCCCTTGTTCCACCGGCTGTTACCAAAACACTAAGACCGTTCATATCTCCAGGTTTTGTTAGCAGCCCTGATATTGCCCGCATAATAGTATCTGTTTCAGCCAGTCTGCCCCTGCCATAGTGCCCGCATGCTACAAGGCCGACTTCCGGTTCAACAAAGTGATATCCGTATTCTTTTAGTTTTTCTATGTTTTCCTGAACAGCCCTGCTGGCATACATGTTCACATTCATCGCAGGACATAGCAATACCGGGCATGTGGCTGCCAAAACAGCTGTTGAAAGAAGATCGTCGGCAATCCCGTGGGCGAGCTTGCCCAGAATGTTCGCCGTGGCCGGGGCCACAATAATAATTTCAGCCCTGTTTGCTAATTCTATATGAGGGATTTTAAACACAGGTGAAGAAGCAAAAAGATCGGAGCTTACAGGGTTTCCCGTCAGTGCTTCAAATGTAAGAGGCCTGACGAACTCCCCCGCCGATCTGGTCATAATCACATGCACCACCGCTCCCCGGCCCTTTAGCTTACTGGCCAGGTCTGCAGCCTTGTATGCCGCTATGCCCCCGGTAACACCCAGGGTAATAAATTTGCCTTCAAGCATGTTTTCCTCCGCAAAATAACTTATACTGAAATTCTATGCGGTCGGAATCCAGAATCCAGAAGCCAGAATCCAGAATTTTTGTGCCTGGCTCTGATGGCGATTCCGAGAAAAGATACCGTTCTGCAGTATTAGCGTGTTAATTGGCATATTAGGAATACCTGGTCCTCCTGTATCCTGTATTCTGTCTCCTGTCTTCCATCGCTGGAACAGCGATAGCGCCCGCGGGGCGGTTACTTAATTCCCTGCTTTGTCCGGCGGTATCTAATCCTGCCATTGGCAATATCCTTTAGGGCATCGGTTACCGGCTTGCGCACGTTATTTCCGTTATTTCTGTCATTCTCTCTTTTTTCTGTAAGCACTCTGGCCCTCTTAGCAGCGATAACCACCAGGGTATACCTGCTGTCAACCTTTTGCATCAGATCATCAAGAGTCGTTTCCTGAATCATTTCGACCCTCCAATAGTCTAAATATTTAAACCGTTAATTACCAGCCCTCAGGCAGCCTGAAGCGAATTGAACGGCTGCGCTCGGCATCTAGTATACATCTTATTTTTGCAACGGTCTCTTCTATGCTGTCATTTATTACCACATAATCATACTTTGACATAAATCCCAGTTCAGTATCAACCCATAGAAGTCTTTTTTTAATCTCCTCCTGGTTATCAGTTCCCCGTCCGATAAGCCTGGACTCAAGAACCGACCTTGAGGGGGTGATGATAAAAATTAAAACAGCCCCGGGAAACCTCTCTTTTACCTGAAGGCCTCCCTGAACATCTATTTCCAGTATAACGTCTTCACCATTATCCAGCATTTCTCTTACCGGGCCAGCCGGCGTACCGTAAAGATAGCCATATATGGCAGCATACTCCAGAAAGCCGCCCTCATTCGCAAGTTTTTCAAACTCTTCCCTGGTCATGAAGTAATAGTTGCGGCCATGCACCTCACCCGGCCTGGGTGATCGGGTAGTGGCTGAAATCGAAAGCCTCATTTCCGGGAATTGTTCTATAAGATGGCTGCACACAGTTCCTTTTCCGCATCCGGAGGGCCCGGAAATCAATATCAGCATTCCCTGTCCCGGCATAGCTACCTCTCCCGGTCAATCATTGGGATCTTCGGCGGCAGCGGAGGATACCTCTTTTCCAACAAGGCGGTGGGCAACAGTTTCGGGTTGAACCGCCGAAAGAATTACGTGGTCACTGTCTGTGATGATTACCGCCCGTGTCCTCCTGCCATAAGTGGCGTCCACCAGCATTCCCCTGTCCCTTGCCTCGGAGATTATTCTTTTTATAGGAGCCGATTCCGGGCTGACAATAGCTATAATTCTGTTAGCGGATACTATATTGCCAAATCCTATATTTATCAACCTAATGTCCATAGATGCCCCCCCTTAAAAATTGTTACTATATCTACTCCAGGTTTTGAACCTGCTCTCTTATTTTCTCCAGCTCACTCTTTACCTCTACCACATATCCGCTTATTTGAATGTCACTGGATTTTGAGGCGATGGTGTTAATCTCCCTGTTCATTTCCTGGAGGATAAAATCAAGCTTTCTGCCAACAGGGTCAGTCCCCCCCAGGCTTTCAGAAGCCAGTACCAAATGGCTGTATAACCTTACAATCTCTTCGTTTATACTGGATTTTTCCGTATAAATAACTACCTCGGCCATTACCCTGTTCATATCCAGAGTGGTATCCGTAAGCCATTCCTGTAGCCGCTGGATCAGCCTTTCCCTGTATTCATCAACCACCAAAGGTGATCTGGCCTCAATTTCTGAGGTCATTTTCATAATTTTTCCCAGCCTGACCTGGAGGTCATCCTTTAGGCGATTTCCTTCGGACTCACGCATTTCAATAAGTCCTTCCAGCGCCTTTAAAATTGCCTCTTGCAGGACAGGCCACCATTCCAGCGCATCCTCCTGCGGCTCTTCAAGAGAGAAAACACCCGGGAGTGAAAATATGTGCTCAGACCTAATATTGTCGGCCACTCCAAGGTCATCCAACAATTCTCCCATTGCCTTATAATACGATGAGGCCAATGCTTTGTCAACTTTTACCGTGGGAATCTTTTCCGCGAATTGCTCCACCGAAACGTACCCGTCTATCCTTCCCCTGGCCACCCTTTCCAGAATAACCCTCCGGGATTTTTCCTCCAGGGAAAAGATCTGTTTTGGCATTCTCAGTACAACTTCCACAAACCTGTGGTTCACTGATTTGAGCTCCACGGTAAACTTTTTCCCGTGCCCGATGGCCTCGCCCCGGCCAAAGCCGGTCATGCTCCTGGGCAATAAATCACCACCTATGCTTATACGTAATACTTTGGGTCAGGAGACAGGAGACTGCTCACAAGACTATCCCTCGGACGGGAGACAGGAGTTTTTGCATGTTATATCATGGGGCGTGCATTCGCAGTATTATTCAGCTTTATTAGTAATGCCCTGATACTTCTGTCTTCTGTCTCCTGTCTCCTGTCTACTGTCTCCCGACTTTTAATTCCGGCCCTTTAGTTAATATTGGCCAGCAATTTCTCTATTCTGTTCAATCCCTCGGATATCTTTTCCATGGATGTGGCATATGAAAGCCTGAAACAGCGATCATCACCAAAGGCAACACCCGGAACCAGGGCAACCTTTGCGTCCTCCAGGAGGGCATCGGCAAGGTCAGAAGCCCCCTCTATCTTTTTACCATTATAAGTCTTGCCTATATATGCGCTCATGTCAGGGAAAAGGTAGAACGCTCCGCCGGGTTTGGGGCAGGACAGTCCGGGGATAGAGTTTACCCTTTCCAGCATATAGTCTCTACGTTTATTAAACTCCTTAACCATTTCCACAAGAGGCTCCTGTGTTCCCTCAAGGGCTTCCACTGTAGCAGCCTGGGCTATGGATGTGGGGTTTGAGGTGGAGTGGCTCTGCAAATCCGCCATTGCCTTGGCAATGGCAGGGGCCGCCGCTGCGTACCCTATCCTCCAACCGGTCATGGCATGGGACTTGGATACCCCGTTTATTACTATTGTCAGATCCTTAAGGCCGGGGCTCAGGGAAGCAATGCTTACATGCTCCATACCATCGTAAACAAGCTTTTCATAAATTTCATCGGAGATTATAAGTATACCGTGCCTCTCCAGAATTTCCCCCAGGGCCTTAAGCTCTTCCTTTGTATATACCCCTCCGGTGGGGTTGCTGGGGCTATTTAGCACAATTAACCTGCTTTTATCTGTTATAGCCGACTCCAGGCCGGAGATTGTCAGCTTAAAGCCGTTTGAAGCGCTGGTGGGCACTATTACCGGCTTTGCCCCTGTCATTTTTATCTGCTCAAGATAACTTACCCAGTACGGGGCGGGAAGTATTACTTCATCCCCTTCCTGGCACAAAACCTGAAAAGCATTATAAAGAGAGTGTTTAGCCCCGGCAGACACCACTATCTGAGATGGCTGATATTCCAAACCATTGTCTTCCTTGAATTTTTTTGCTATGGCCGACCTTAGCCTGTCCGTTCCGGGAACGGGTGTATACTTGGTCATACCCTTCTCTATTGCCTCAACTGCAGCCCTCTTTATATTATCCGGGGTATCAAAATCAGGCTCGCCAACCCCGAAATTAATAACATCCATTCCCTCTGCCATCATTTTCTTGGCTTTCGAATCTATGGACAGGGTGGGTGAGGGGCTTATGTTAATTGCCCTGTCTGCCAGTTTCATCAATAATCTCCTCCATTTCTTATTCGGAATTGGGAATCAGGAATTGGGAATTGGGGTTCACATCCTGTATTCCTCTATCTGTTATCTACATCTCCCTCATTTATTAATTACCTTTAGTCTGGAATAATCTATTGGGATAAGACTTGGGCACATTTTCCCCCAATTCCTAATTCCCAACTCCCAATTCCGGACCTAAGAGAAATACCCAGTCAAATCAACGGATACTCTCCCCTGAATACCACCTCAGCAGGGCCAGTCATATATACCCTGTTGTTTTCTTTATTCCATTCAATAAGTAGAGAACCGGCATTCAGGCTCACCTTGACCTTCCTTCCGGTTAAACCATTTAAAACACAGGCAACAACGGCGGCACAGGCCCCCGTCCCGCAAGCCAGGGTCTGTCCCGCTCCTCTTTCCCACACCCGCATGATTACTTCCTCTTTACTGACTATCTGTATAAACTCGACATTTGTCTTTCTCGGGAAGGCGGGATGGTTTTCAATCTTGCTCCCCCACACTGCCAGGGGCACTTTTTCTATATCCTTTACAAATATTACACAGTGGGGGTTACCCATGGACACTGCTGAAACTGTAAAGGTATTTTCCCCTACCCTCAGGGGATCTCCGACTACTGGGCCAGGTTCCCCCTCCATGGGTATAAGAGATCTTTCCAGCACCGGCTCTCCCATATCTACCCTAACTGAGAAATCACTCTTTGTGCTGTCAATTATTTCAGGGACAATTATACCGGCCAGGGTTTCAATTTGCAAGCTGTTTCCCCTGACCTCTCCTTTTTCATACATATATCTGGCCACACAGCGGATAACATTGCCGCACATTTCGGCCTCGCTGCCATCAGAGTTGAATATTTGCATAAATATGTCAGCCCGGCCGGAAGTTTTGACCAGAACCAGGCCGTCGGCACCAATTCCGAAATATCTGTGGCACACCTTAACAGCCAGTTCTGCCAGTTTATCCTTTTCTGCCGGAATATCTTTTTCTTCCCGTGCATCTGCCAGGACAAAGTCGTTGCCAAGCCCGTGTACCTTTAAAAATTTCAAACGCAATAAACCTCCCTCTAAAAAAGCCGGGTGCGCCTGCCCATAAACAAACACACCCTGCTTAATTTCCATTTCATTTCTCTTTTTCCTGCTTATATTTCTCATTCTGAATATATTATTCTGTCGGAGGGGCCGAGATGCATTTCCGGCTGGTCGGAGGAGCCCAGATTCCATATTGGTCGGAGGTGCCGAAGATGCATTTCCGGATGGTCGGAAATAACAGAGGTTCACTACTTGAGTGTCTCCAACCGGAGGTACTACCCTTTATCTCCTCCGACCATTAGGGAATACTCCTTAGCTCCTCCGACGAATCGGGAATGCCTATTAGCTCCTCCGACCAACAGGTACTACCCCTTAGCCCCTCCGACCAATCGGGAATACCCCATAGCTCCTCCAACCAATCGGCACTACCCCTTAGCATATTATACCCTGAGATAAGTAATTTTTTGCCTGGCCTTTAACTGCATATTTCTTAAAAGTATCCCGGCCGCCGCAGGTAAAGCGGCAACGGCTATAATCATCCCCCACTGAAATGCATTCAGAGGCACTGTGTGAAATATTATATGCAGGAAAGAAACATGTGTCACTGTAATCTGTAGAGCTGCTGAGAATAACACAGCCGTTACCAGCTGGGGATTTGTATGGAAACCTATTTCAAGAATGGTATGATGTTCTGACCGACATGAAAATACGTAAAAAAGCTGGGCAAATACAAGCGTGTTAAATGCCATTGTACGAGACAAATCTATATTGTCTGAACCCAAATATACAGCTGAAAACATTGCCAGGGTTACAACAGCAATGGCAGATCCGCTCCCCAGTATCTTCCACAAAAGTCCGTGAGCAAAAATGCTTTCTCCCGGCTGCCTCGGCTTTCTGTTCATGATGTCCCTGTCAATGGGATCAATCCCCAGGGCAAGGGCAGGCAGTCCGTCGGTAACAAGGTTCATCCAAAGTATCTGTATAGGAAGCAAGGGTAGTGGAAGCCCTGCCAGCACCGCCAGGAACATTACCAAAACCTCTCCTACATTACAGGACAGCAGATAGCGAATAAATTTTCTTATGTTGTCATATATTCCTCTTCCTTCCTCAACCGCAGACACTATGGTTGAAAAATTGTCATCAGCAAGAACCATTGCTGAAGCTTCCTTTGTTACATCCGTCCCGGTAATTCCCATTGCTATGCCTATATCAGCTTCCTTTACCGCCGGAGCATCATTTACGCCGTCACCTGTCATGGCCACAACATGCCCGGCCTGTTTCAACGCCTTGACAATTCGCAGCTTGTGCCTGGGAGACACCCTTGCGTATACCGATACCTTTCCTGATATTTTAACCAGCTCATTATCAGACATCCTGTCAAGCTCAGCCCCCGTTACCACCTTTCCACCCCTTGAAAGGAGGCCCAGCTCATGACTAACTGCCCTGGCCGTAGCCTGGTGGTCCCCTGTTATCATGGCCACGTGAATACCTGCTCTCCTACAGGTATGAACTGCACTTATAGCACTTGGCCTGGGAGGGTCAATCATTCCACAGAGGCCGACAAAAACAAGTCCCGACTCCTCTTCCGCATAATCATCCCGTTCTGTCTTAATGTTTTTATATGCAAGGGCCAGTACCCTGAGGGCTTCCTCAGCCAGTCCCGACACCTCTTTCAATATCTCCTGCCTGCCCTTATCCGATAATGGCACTATATTTCCCCGCTCAATCCTGTGGGTACAGAGCTCGATTACAATATCAGGGGCTCCTTTTGTATAGGCTGATATTTCTCCTGATTTATTCCGGTATACAACAGTCATTCTCTTACGGTCCGAATCAAAGGGAAGTTCGGCAATCCTGCTTTCCTCCTCTTCCAGCTTTTCTCTCCAAACTCCTCTCTTTGCAGCCAAAACTAGCAGAGCCCCCTCTGTGGGGTCCCCGTCAATATCCCAGCCACTTGTGACCCCTCCTTCGGACCTGCCCCTGAATAGCCCTCCTACTTTTATTTCTCCCCGGTTTAGATGAGCGTTATTGCACAGTGCGGCTACTTTAAGGAGCAGTTCAAAGCTCTGGGAATCCTTTCCCCCAGAAAAGGTAAATTCCCCCTTGGGGTCATATCCTTCCCCTGAAACCTCTGACACCACGTCTTCAAATACAACCTTTCGCACCACCATTTTGTTCTGGGTAAGAGTTCCTGTCTTATCAGAACATATAACTGTGGCACAGCCAAGGGTTTCAACGGCCGGAAGCCTTCTTATAACAGCCCTTTTCCTGATCATCCTCTGCACCCCTATGGCCAGGGCCACCGTAACTATTGCCGGAAGACCTTCAGGTATAGCTGCAACAGCAAGGCTAATCCCTGCCATTATCATGTTATATAGAGGCTCTCCACGATATACACCCAACATAACAACCGCTGCGCAAATTACCAGGCAAAATGCCACCAGTCCCTTACCCAGCTGGGCCAGGCGGCGCTGCAAAGGTGTCGGCTCCTGGCCGGCCTCGTTTATCATCACCGCAATGTGCCCCATCTCGGTGGCCATTCCTGTGGCAATCACCACTCCCCGGCCTCGTCCCCTGGTTACAGAAGTGCCCATGAAGACAATATTTTTTATATCTCCGGGATTAATAACCTGGGCTCCTATCGGTTCGGTATTTTTTTTAACTGGAACTGATTCTCCTGTCAGGGCAGATTCTTCAATCTCCAGATTCACCGATTCAAAAAGCCTTATATCGGCCGGTACCCTGTCCCCGCTTTCCAATACCACCACATCGCCGGGCACAAGCGTAGAAGCGCCAATTTTTTTCTCGTGGCCGTTTCTGACTACCCTTGCTACTGGCGCCGCTAACTCCTTTAAAGCTTCCAGTGACTTTTCAGCCCGGTACTCCTGAATGCACCCCAAAATGGCGTTAATGATAACAATAAACATTATTGTAACCGCATCTGCATACTCACCCAGGAATCCTGAAAGAACAGTGGCCACAAGAAGAACCACCACCAGGAAATCTTTAAACTGGTTTATGAACAGGTGCCAAAGGGGAACCGGGGGAGCTTTCGCCATTTCATTAGGACCGAACCTGTCCAGTCTTTCCCCGGCTTCTTTTTCGCCCAGCCCCTTATGCGGATTGGTCCTAAGTGCCTCCAGCACCTCCCTGGCACTCATCATGTGCCACTGACCGGCCATTTTCCATTTCCCCCTTCCAATGCCAACTTTTGCCTGAATAATCTTTATGACATGGGAACAAAAAAAATAACCGGAGCGTTACTAAGAATCCTGACAAAGATAATAATGCGTGGATATTCCCGATCAAACAGAGCAGGTCCCGTTCTCCGGTACCTGCTCCACAAATAAAAAATCTTTAATCACCCTTCTGGATACGTATGTGGGACCACGGAAGTATAACCCTGTGCCCCACCCTGTAGTGGGGCTCGCCGGGCTCCACTTCAACTATCTCGAAAGTTACCGTAAAATTATTTATTTCCTTAACCACCGCGTATTTGGCATATGAATCCTCAGGCCAAAGCCTGACCTTTGTTCCTGGTTTCAGCCAGTTATACCTCACGCTGCCGGCGGCCACTGTGGCCACCCCACACCCCTCTTTCTTTTTTCTACGCTCACACAGAAAATGTCTGTTATAAAGCGGCACCCTAAAAGGATGAAAATATAAGGAATGCCCCGAGCTTCAACCATTCTGAGTTCTGAGTTCTGTTTCGACCTCATAGAGTTTCAGAATAAGCTATAATGTCTAATCTCTTCTCAGTGCCTCAATTGGGTCAAGCCTTGCCGCCTTGTTGGCCGGCAGTATTCCAAACAAAACTCCCACCACGGCAGAAAAGGTAAACGCCACCATTACGGTCCCCCAGGACACCAGGGGAGGCCACTTGGCAATTTTGGCTATTAAGAAAGCCCCTCCTACCCCCAGGGTCATGCCAATAACACCACCCAGCAGGCATAATACAATGGATTCTATAAGAAACTGCATAAGTATGTCCCTGCGCCGGGCCCCCAGGGCCATGCGTATTCCGATCTCCCTGGTGCGCTCTGTTACCGACACCAGCATGATATTCATAACGCCTATTCCGCCTACCAGCAGCGAAATGCCAGCTATGGCGCTTATTATAAGAGTTATTATCCCAGTAAATTTATCAGCTGTCTGCATGATTTGCTCCATGCTTTCACCGGCATAGTGGTCCGGCAGCTGGTGTCTGCGCTCCAGAACCTTTATGGACTTGTTCATCGCGTCTTCAACCTTATCCTTGGAAGCCGCGCTTCCCTCCAGATAAAATATACTGGGGAAGAAAATGGCATGGAAGGTTTGAACGGGTATGTATATTTCTGTGCTTTGCCCGCCATCCAGCATGGATTTACTGCTTTTATCAATAATACCTGTCACAACAAAAGGAGTGCTTCCTAAAACAACTTTTTTTCCAATCGGGTTTTCCCGGCCAAACAGTATTTCGGCTAAATCTTCCTGTATCACAGCCACCCTTCGCCGCCCCTGATCGTCATCCTGGCTGAAAAAGCGGCCTTCTTTCATGGTAAAGTTTCTGATACGAGTATAGTCGGAATTAACTCCGTATATCGAAGTATTCTGCTTTTTTCTCTCTCCCCTGACTTCAACAGTGGTCCTGCTTATGGGGGACATGAAAGTAACCTCGGGAATCCGGCTTTTAATGGCATCCACATCATGCAGGGCAAATTCATGGCCGGTCCAGCTTACTTCCTTTTTCCAGTTAATACCTATATGAAATATATTCGTACCAATCTTTTCCATCTCGGTCATCAGCAGTACCCTGCCGCCCTGGCCTATAGCCACAACTGCAATAACCGAGGCTATGCCGATGACAATTCCAAGGGTGGTAAGAATTGATCGCATTTTGTTTGCGATAATACCCTCCAGGGCAACTCTTATGGATTCGAAAATATTCAACCCGGGGCCACCTCCCCCTTGGTGCCTGAATCTTTTTCTACCTTGCTTAAAAAGGTGGACTCCACGGCTACAGTGGGGTTCGGGTTAACTTCTTCTTCCACCAGCAAACCATCTTTAAAATGCAGTATCCTTTCCGCATGCAGGGCTATATCCCTCTCGTGCGTAACAAGGACTATTGTGGTACCCCTTTTGTTTAGATCCTGAAAAATAGCCATTATCTCCTGGCCCGACCTTGAATCCAGGTTTCCTGTCGGCTCATCGGCCAAAAGTATAACCGGGCTGTTAACCACCGCCCTGGCAATGGCCACCCGTTGCACCTGTCCGCCCGATAGCTGGTTGGGCCGGTGGTGCACCCTGTCAGCAAGGCCTACCATGGCAAGGGCCTTCATTGCCTTCTCCCTTCGCTCCTGGGCCGGGATCCCTCCGTACATCATGGGCAGCTCAACATTTCTAAGGGCAGTCATGCGGGGAAGAAGATTAAAAGTCTGAAACACAAACCCTATCTTTTTATTCCTTACAGCCGCCAGCTCAACATCACCCATTTGGGTCACATCCACCCCGTCCAGCACATACCTTCCCGCTGTGGGAGTATCAAGGCATCCCAAAAGGTTCATAAAAGTGGATTTACCGGAGCCGGAAGGACCCATCACAGCCACAAACTGGCCGGGGCGGACTTTCAGTTCCACATCCCGCAGGGCCACTACCGGGTGGGTCCCGCTGTTGTATGTCTTACCCAAACCGGATACCTTTATCATTTCTGACTGTCCTCCCGGCTGGCTTCCTTAAGGGTGGGTACCTCCTTGACACCAACGCCGTCCTTTATCTTGTCCTCCGGACTGACAATTACCCTGTCCCCCTCTTTTAATCCTTCTATGATTTCTGTATGCAATTCGGTATTCAGACCTGTTTTTACCTCAACCTGTTTTGCCTTTTTATCGTCAATAATGAATACATATTTATTACTGTCCTTTTTGAAAACGGCCTCGTAGGGAACTGTGAGGGTTTTCTTTTTTTCCGTAGTAATAATACTGACATCAGCGTTATAGCCCGGCCGCATTCCGGAAACATCCCCATTAATGTTTATCAGCACGGGCACTTCAAGAGTTTTGCCTCCCTGTTCATTTTGCTTAAGCACTGCCCCTGCAGATATATATTCAACTATTCCCTCAAATTTCTCGTCGGGAAGGGCGGACACCGCTATCTCGGCCCTTTGTCCGGGTTTGACCCTGCTGCTGTCTCCCTCACTGACAAATACCTCAATTTCCATCCTGTCCGGGTTTCCAACAGTTAGTAGTTTTGTCCGGGAGGCAACCACATCGCCCTCGGAAACTTCAACGGTAAACACAATCCCGTCTGCGTCAGCCTTTACGTTGTAGCGGTCGAATTTTTTTTGTGCCTTCTCATACTGAGCTTTGGCAACATTCAGCTGAGCCTCCAGCGACCTTATTTCGTTTTGCTGTATTTCTCCTGACCTGGAAATATAATCAGCCCTGGCAACTTCAAGATCTGCCTTTTTATTTTTAAATTCAGTTTCTGCCGCCTCGAAATCCTGAGCGCTTACTGCCCCCTGGTCATATAGATTTTTATATCTTTCATATTTTGACTTGGCTTGCGCCAAAACAGCCCCGGCCTTGTCAACCTCCGCCCTGGACCTTTGTAAATCAATAGGGAGCCTGGCCATAGCTTTTTGATAATTGGCCTCCTGTAATTCAAAGTTGGCCCTGGCCTCACCAAGCTCGCCCTCAGCATTGTCACCGTCCAGTGAAATAAGCAGCTGCCCCTTTGTGACACGGTCACCGGGCCGGACATAAATCTTTTTGACTGTTGCTATTTCCTCGTTATATACTTCCTGCTTCTCAACCATATTTACCCTGCCGGTGGCAAAGACAACATCCTCGATTTCCCTCTGCTCAACGCCGGCCGCCTGAACAGGAACCAGTACATCTGCCCTGTTCCTGGCAAGATTGAAGAAGACAGCCAGTAGAATCAGCAATAAAAGACCCAGCCCTATAAATACCTTTTTTCTCTGCTTTATTTTTTGGATAATAACGCCACCCTGCAAAAGGCTCTCCCCTTCCCGCAAAAAACATATTTTATTTCATAGACGTTATATAGCTAATAAATATTTCAATTTAAGCAGCACCCCCGCCGGATAAAAATGTCACGCCTAGAACAAAAATCATCCATAGGGAAAATACATATATTCCGGCTCTTAGAACGGGGACCTTCATGGCAATGGACGCCCCAAGGGCTGTAAGGACCAGGCTCCATATTATAAACGGGTCAAATTGGCTAAAGAATGTGTACATCCTGTCGGGCGTCAGGCCATCCGGGGGAGGAAGAAACATGGCAGGGCTGATAGTTACCTGAGTCATTCTCTGGGCCTCCGCAGCCATTACAAGAGGAGTTTTAATTATCCCGTCAAGTACCACGGGTAAATACGAGAAAACAGAGACCGCAAAAAGAGTTTTAAATTGAGCCTTTTCACCGGTAAAAGCATTGAACAACTTCAGCAATAAGGCAATAATCAACCATATAAGTAACGGGCCCAATAGTGAAAAGACAGGTGTTGTATAAACAGCCCAATTGGCTGTGGTATCAATCTGGGCCGGGGTTAGTTTTATTTCCGGGGGAGCGTTCTGGAGGTTTAAGATTACTGCTTCTCTTATTTTGGGAAGAATAGGTATGCTCATCAATAGGCTAACAGCCATCATAAGAATTGCAGCTCCCCAGAAATCGGGCTTCTGCACTATATTCTCAAAGGTCTTTGAGGGGCTTCCCCATACTGCTCCGTAAAATTTCTTCCACAGTGACATTTTTTCTTCCATAAGGTATCCTCCTCGTATAAAATATTTTTAATGCGGTGCTCCTCCTTACGAAGCTAATATTCTTGTGTGCTGCTACCTGCTAAAAAGGCGTTGCCACGGGTCACTGGCCTGAGCGTCCACCCTGGTGGAATAGGCTATCACCCCTTCCCGTACCTTTTCAATACAGAGAAGTTCTTCCCAGACAGATCCCACAGCTTTTATAAAGTCTGGATTAATACTATCCATGTCATTTACTCTGGCCAGCGGACAAATAAAAATTGCATCTACATCTGTTATAATACTAAGCCTCCCCTCCCTGTCCAGGTACGGCGCCAGGGGAAACAGCCTGCAGGCAAGGGGCCTTTTTTCCCTCTCGCATATGCCGGTACAGTTTAAAACAGTCCCTTTGCTACCGGTATAGTAATCAACGTCGTCATATTCCTCTAAGCTGTACCAATTCCCGCCAGGAGGAAAAATGACCTCCTCTCCGGGGAACAAATAGATCCCCACTCCCTCCCGGACTGAACAGCATCTTTTTTCACACAGAGTTCCACAGTCGGCAGGCAGTGGGGTTATATTATCCAACACTCCGTACAGTCGTTCCCAGTTAATTCTACTCATATTTACCCCATCTTTTTATTAGACGTAATTAACTCTCAAATTGTAACACCTTATCAGCCTATAAAAAATCAAAAAGTTATTTTAAATATTAATTAAGCATATCCCTTTGGCACAGTATGTACAGAACAGCGTCAAGAAAAGTGTCAAATATCAATCCTCTTCAGCCTGTAAAGACCCAAACGGTATAGAGCATAGGCCACCGCAAGGCTTACAGCACCCGATATAAACGGGTGGTTGGCGGCAAGCCATGACAGGTTTGCCCAGTAGTATTCTTTCATTATATTTCCAAGGTTCATAAATACGGCTGTCAGCACTCCAAAGATGAAAGCCTGCGCAGCCCAGCCGTAACGGCTATTTTTTCGTGACACCAGAAACTGCCCCAGGCTAATTCCCAGTAAAAAAACAGTAAAAACCCATGTTGCGGCAAGTGCGTCTATGAAAAACAGGCGGATAAGAGACAAATCAAATTCAATCCACGGAGAAAGAGCCGCTGCATAAATAAACGGTAAAAACATAATTAATACAATTGGTAAAGCTTCCGCTAAAATAACTGTGTTGAAAAATTGCTCCCTCGATACCGGGCGGGCAATTAAAAACTCCATTATGGTACCCTGCCTGATCTCACGGGTAAATATCCCTGCTCCCCAAAAAAGCGCCATAATAAAGCCTACATGAAAAAAGGGATGTTCTTCCCAGTTGCCTGAAAAGGGCATAAAAAAGAGCAGCGCCACAAACCCCGCCAGGGTAAACAGCAGAAACAAACCATAAACAACTGCATACCGGCGGATCTCCCATTTAAATAGAGGCAGGTTAATCAATTATACTCACTCCTCCCGCATAATCCACGAATATATCCTCCAGGGACTGGCCATATACTTCAATGTGAGACGAACCGCCTGATTTAAGCCTATCCAGAATCTCTTCCAGGTTTCCCGATATTGTTAGAAGGGCGCGGCGGCCTTCTCTTTCAATATTTCTTACCCCGGCCCAGCTTTCCATTCCCTCCGGGGGATCAGCAGCGAATACTGCCTGCACTTTTTTTTCTTCACCCAGCAATTGTTCAACAGGCTTTGAAAGAGCCAGCCTCCCGCCTATTAAAAAGCCAACGTGGTCGGCTATGCGTTCAATGTCCTGGATTTGATGCGAGGATATAATTATTGTCCGTCCTTCCCCGGCCAGCTCTTCCACTAAAAGCTGAATGACCTGCCGCCTCCTCAGAGGGTCCAAACCGCTGAACGGCTCGTCAAGTAATATAAGCTCAGGGTCCGGGCCTATAGCTAAAACCAGGGCCAAAAGGGTCATTTTACCTTTGGAAAGCTCCCCAACACGGAACTCTAAAGGCAGTTCAAAAGCTTTACAATAGCGGGTTACCCTCTCATCATTCCAAACTGGATACAGTGACCTGCACAGGCCAATTATTTCACCCACCACAGCACGCTGATAAATACGCTGAATTTCAGCCTGATAGCCAACCCGGCGGCGCACCTCAATGGACTCAGCCAGCCCGTCAAGGCCAAGAACCTTTATTTTACCGGCGGTAGGCCAGATAAGATTCAGGAGTATCTTTATAATAGTGGTCTTACCCGCCCCATTTGGTCCCAGCAGGGCATATACAGACCCCCGGGGCACTTCCAGGTTAATATTTTCCAGCACTGTCCTGCCATTATATACCTTTGTCAAGCCACTGGTTAACACGGCCGGAGCATCATAAGCCGTCATTCTTTTCCTCCCCCTTCCGGTTAATGTTATCAGTCCTTTTCTTTACTGCATCCAGCACCTCTCCGGGACTACAGTGCAGATGATATGCCTCAACAAATAGCCTCTCTACCGCTTCGTCCAGTTTGCGAAGCCTGACACTGTCAGAAAGCGTAGATGAAGGCTGAGACACAAAAGTGCCGCGGCCCCTAAGTGTGTATACCACTCCCTCGTGCTCCAGCTCCTGGTAGGCTTTGGATATAGTATTGGGATTTATTGAAAGCTGCACAGCCAGATCACGTACTGACGGAAGTTGGTCTCCGGGGGCCAGCACCCCACTAGCCACTGAACTTCGAATCTGTTCCAGCACCTGAATATAAATTGGAATTCCCCTGCCCGGCTCTATCCTAAACCACATCCAGCCACCTCCTTCCTGAGCTGCAGTACTAGTGTATTAATATATTAATACACTTTTAATTTAATGTCAAACCCCTGCAAACAAGCAAGTCTTTCATTAAATATAATTAAACAGTGTGGTATTAGATAAACAAAAAGTGAGTATTAGAGTCGTTCAGATATCTGATAAATTGACCGTTTCTTACACCGGTGCTATACTGGTGTACGGACCGGGTGTTCATATTTCCGGTTTATCCTGATTACCGGGGGTGAATTTAATGCCGTTTGACGGAATGGTTCTGGCAGCAATAACCAGGGAACTGCAAAATACTCTTATAGGCTGCAGAATTGACAAAATATACCAGCCTGCCAGGGAAGAAATGCACCTCATACTGAGCAGGCCGGGATCAAAATTCCGCCTTCTTCTTTCCGCAGACCCATCATCAGCACGGGTGCACATTACTGAGTCTACCGCTGAAAACCCGCCTTCTCCCCCGGTTTTTTGCATGGTGATGCGAAAGCACCTTGAAGGTGGAAGAATCTCGGGCTTTGCACAGGAAGGCTATGACAGGATTCTAACAATTTCAGTCGATGTACGGGATGAACTGGGAAGGCCATCCTCAAGACAAATTAACTGTGAGATAATGGGAAAGCACAGTAATATAATTCTTTGCGATCCCGATACAGGCATAATACTGGATGGCATAAAGAGGTACTCACATGCTGTGAGCAGGCACAGGGAAGTCCTCCCCGGCCGGCAGTACATTGCTCCCCCTGCGCAAAAAAAGAAAATACCCCTGTCCATAGCTGAGGAATACTTTTTTAGTCTAATGCTGGAGAATGAGCTCGAAGAAAAGCTTATTAATATAGTACAGAGGAATTTTGACGGGCTAAGCCCTGTAATGGCCAGGGAAATTATAAACAGGGCAGGCCTTGACCCCAATACTACACTGAATAACTGCGGGGAGTATGATTTAAGGTCGGTCTACCTTGCACTTATTGATATCTATTCTAGGGCGGAAAAGGGAGATTTTAGGCCGACTGTTGTATTTAACAGAAAAGGCGTCAGGGAATTCGCCGCCTTTGGCCTTACACACCTGGATTTTCTGAAAGAAAAAACCGGAGGAATGAACGAAATATCCGACATTTTTTTCACCCAGAGGTCCCTCGAGGATAAGGCAGGTCGTATACGGCAGTCTATTTTAAGTGTACTAAGAAAGGAAAAAGGAAGGCTTGAAAAAAAGCTTTCGCTGCAGTATGGCGACCTTGAATCGGCTTCCGAAGCTGAAAATCTTAAATTGTACGGTGAACTGATTACTGCCAATATTCACCGCCTTAAAAAAGGTGAAACCGAGGTTTTTTTAGATAATTTTTACAAGGAGGGCTGCCCACCGGAGAAGGTGGTGCTTGACCCACAGCTTACCCCCGCAGAGAACGCCCAGTTTTTTTTCCGTAAGTACACCAAGGCCAAAAAGACCGGGGAAGCTGCTGCCCATAACATACAGAACACCGAGGAGGAGCTTCAATATATTTCCGGGGTAGAAACCTGCTCAGAACTGGCTGCTAAAGTTAATGAGCTGAACGAGATCAGGGAAGAGCTAACTGACCAGGGTTATATAAAGCCCACAGGAGTTCGCGCTGTTAAAAAAAGGGGACAGGATCAGCCCCGTCCCTCGTTTTATATTTCCAGCCAGGGCTTTAATATACTGGTGGGAAAAAACAACCGTCAAAATGATTTCCTTACCATGAAAATGGCCAGGGAGGAGGACATTTGGCTGCACGCCAGGGAAATACCGGGCTCCCATGTAATAATCAAAACCGGGGGTAAAAATGTTCCTCCCCAAACACTGGAGGAGGCAGCTTCTCTTGCGGCACTCTTCAGCAGGGCGGGACAGTCACACAAAGTACCGGTGGACTATACCCTGCGCAAGTACGTCAACAAGCCAAAGGGGGCAAAGCCAGGGTTTGTGATATATACCGACCAGAAAACCATTATAGCGGAGCCGGACCCGGCCTTGCCGGAAAAGCTGTCACAAGGAATATAAATCACTTCCAGGACCTAATATTATTAAATATTATCCATATCCCAAGAACAATAAGTATCACCGGCCAGTAACGGCCTATATTCTTAATGCCATAACCGCTTATTCCCACCACGAATTCGAAGAACGCCAAACCGGCAAAGAAAATGATAGCACCCCACAATAACAGTCCCCTTCCTGACTTTACTTCGTCTTCCCGGCCTTTAACCAGCCCCGATATTAACTTCCCGGCCCCAACAGACCCGGGAAAAATCAGCGGCCACACATAAGCCCAGCTCTGCCAGTGGCCGGTGGAATTCTGGTAAAGCAAAATCAAACCTGTTACAGCGGCCAGGCTCCCGGAAATAACCATCCAGTTTACGGAACCGTTTTTAGACAAAAGGCCCATAAAAACAAGAAAAGCGCCGGGAGCTAAAATAAACAATGGCCAGGTAAAATAAATAAAGCTCAGGTCAATCAGTTGTTCAACCAGAAACAGAGTACCAAGCAGTATAAGCAAAACTCCCAGAGCCGCGCCACCCTTTCCCTGGCCTTTGCCGTCACTACCCGTCATTTTTTCCCCCTCCGGTCTCAAAAATAAAATCTGTGCTGAAATCAATTGATTTCCCCAATATTCCCTTTATTTCATCAAGCACTTTTCTGCTGGATGCCGCCGCGATGGCCAGGGCGCTGCTTTCAGGGAAGCGGGCCAAAACCTCTACCTCTCCCCCGGCGCTCAGCACCATATGAATTCCTGCCTCAACATCCCATACGTGTGCTCCCACAGATACATGTCCAATACAACGCCCTTCAGCCACGTAGCACAGATCCAGGGCAGATCCTCCCGATATCCTGACAGGAATCCTTTTTTCATATAGCTTTGATAAAATAAACACGGCCCTTTCTATATTGCTTTTCCTTACATATGCGCATGTAGATAAGCCGCGGGCCTTGCCATAAAGAGTTCCCGTGCAGGTTCTAAGAGCCCTCCCGTTTTTAAAGCACCCGGATGAGTTAGCCTCGAATATTTCCATTGTCCTGGGGTTTATTACCACAGAGCTTATATGTTCATTGCTCTTTTTCAGTGACACAGATACAGAGATATCTTTCTCACCGGCAATAAGGCCGACAGTGTTATCCACCGGGTCAACATACCATACATATTCGCCTTTACCGAAAACTCCTCTTTCCTCGGAAACGATTTTGTGCTCTGGAAACACATTTAAAATCTTTTCAATTATTATTGCTTCAACATCAGTGTCTATTTTGGTTGCTATTTCCTGTTTGTCTTTAAAGTGGTGCTTTATCTCCCCAATATCGTTTGTTTTGAAGTAATCGGTCACTGAATCTATAATTCCTGAAATAACAATTTTAACCCGATCATCGTTCATTGCCGCTTACTGCCCTTTCATTTTAATTACATACTCCCCGGCCCTGTAAGAACTTCTCACAAAGGGCCCGCAAAGTGCATGCCGAAAGCCCGCCTCCAGTGCGGCCTGACGGTATTCCTCAAAAGTCTCCGGCCTTACATAGTCCTTTACTTCAATATGACCCCTGGTTGGCCGGAGATACTGTCCTATTGTTATAATATCACAACCTGCGGACCTTAGGTCCGACATTACCTGGCTGATTTCGGAAAAATGTTCGCCGAGCCCTACCATCAGGCCGGACTTTGTAACAGCACCGGGCTGTCTGTACTTTACCCTTTCCAGAACCGCCAGGCTCCTTTTGTATTCTGCCCCCGGCCGGACCTGCCGGTACAGGCGCGGCACCGTTTCGATATTATGGCCGAACACCTCCGGGTATGCCGAGGCAACCATGTCCACAGCTCCCGGAAGCCCCATAAAATCAGGCGTAAGAACCTCCACAGTGACTCCGGAAGATATCTCCCTTATAGTGTTAATCGTCTTCACAAAATGAGAGGCTCCCCCGTCAGGCATATCATCACGGGTAACAGAGGTAATAACTGCATGTTTTAGCCCAAGCCCAGCCACAGCCCTGGCTAACTTACAGGGCTCCTCTGTATCCGGAGCTGCGGGAATGCCCTTTTTTACGGCACAAAAACTACATTTCCTGGTGCAGGTTTCGCCCAGTATGAGAAATGTGGCTGTTCCAAGTGAAAAGCACTCCGCCTGGTTTGGGCAGGCAGCGCTCTTGCAAACTGTGCCCAGCCCCAGCCCGGCTATTAGATTTCTTGTACTCTCTGTGCTCCCATGAGATGACACCCTTTTTTTGAGCCAGTCAGGAAAACCAGTATGCATCATATCTAACTCCCCGGTAAAATAACGCTTTATATCAATGCTATTCATAAATCATTATGGTTGTGATTACTGCAAGAATGAGACATTCAGCCAAGCGGAAAAAAAATAAACGCCCTGCTGCGGGCGTTGCCGCTGTACCAACGGCTTGGACATTCCCTAAAGCGATGTTTTTCCCCAATTCCCAATTCCTAATTCCCAATTCACGCCAGCCCGTATGTGGAACGAATAAAAGGGGCCAGGTCAACAAGCCTTGGATGTGAATTCCCAAAGGGGGCTCCGGCGACAAAAAGGGGAACCAGGGCGTCATCCCTGTGAAATGATCCGTGGCTGCCGCACCCGGGGTGCATAGGTCCGCACTCACCTGTGAATTCAAAGCCTGCCTTTGCCGTAACCACTATGTCCCCGGCTTTTTCACAGTTCAGAACATTATACACCTGGGCCAGCGCATCCGGGTACTCTCCGAAAGTAACCTGGTGGCCGCTCAGTGTTGCGCCGACAGCTCCCGGATTGCCTTCAATTGCCCAGCCCTGGCCAAATTGGTCCCAGTAATCTCTCCCCGGCCTGAAGGAAAGACTTTCCCTGCCGGGCTTTAAAATCCGGTACCAGTTTCCTTCCTTCCAGGCCAATTGGTCCACACCTTTTATTCTCTTTAACCTCTCCAATAAAACCGGCAGCAGCTTTTCCCTTTCACGGAAGATATATATATAGCTCATTCTTTCGTTAACGCACACTGCAATTTCATCGAGGTCGGTTGTTTTGCGGTCCAAAACAGCCTGGGAAAACTCCCTCAGCTCACTTTGCAGGTAAATCATGCCGGCACCGTCCCTGACAAGGCTCTGGGAATGATCTCCCACAATAATTATAGTATTTCTTGCCAATGCCTCTTCCCAACTGGTAAATGCATTAAGAATTTTACAAACCTGCTTATCCGCCCTTTTTAGTGACTCTTCACTCCGGTTTGGATTGTTGCGGTGAGAGTACCCGTCAGTATCAGGCAGATAAACAGTCAGTAAGTCCGGCTGCCTTCCCCTTTTGATGATCCATCTTCCGACAGTGCCCGAGTATTCGTCATTTACACCAAACTTCCAAAGGTATCTGGGTGAAAGCATGTTAAGCAGTTGATGACCATCCGGGGGACAAAAATGCCCCAGGAAAAGGTTACCGGGACCCCAGAGCTTACCTTTAAGGCCAAATCTGGTAAGCACCTGTAGAATAATGGGCATCCTGGGCCGGTACAGACGTCCTGCCCTAAATATATAAGGGTTGATAGCTCCAGTGGTAAGACCTGCCTCTTCAAATGACTCGTACAGTGTCTTCACTTTTTTACTGAGCTGAATGTTGTTGAGATTGAAAAGAAGATCCTGAATAACCCTCTTTAATCCCATTTTCCATACGGCAAGAGGGCTTATACCATAGTTTACGATTCTTTTTTCTGATCTGTTAAACCACTCAAAGCCGGGAACAAGGTGGTCTGAAGGAGATGTCCCGGTTATGATAGTACTGGCGCAAGTGGGTGTCATGGTTGGAAAAACCGACACACATTTATCGGTAAAGTATCCCCTGTTCTTTAAGAACTCCATTGCCGGAACCATCTTTCGTTCCAGCGCCCTCTTAAGAGCGGAGGTATTGAAGGAGTCAACAATAAACACAATAATTTTTTTTGGTTGCCTCATGTCTTCAGGAGCACCCTCCACAGTCAAATTTTCCTGCTTCCGGGCTTTATAAACGGTATCCCCTGACCGCACAGGGGGCAATCTTCAGGGGTGTATGAAACTGCCGGGATTTCCAGAAGGCTTTCTGTGGGTACGCCCAGATCTACACTCCCGCCACTTCGGTTAACAAGTACACCGGCGCCAACCACAATGCCTCCTGAGGCCTTTACGTATTCTATAACCTCTTTTACAGATCCTCCGGTTGTTATTACATCCTCCACCACCAGGACCCTCTCGCCGGGAGCAATGGAAAAGCCCCTCCTGAGGGTCATCTTTCCGTTTTCCCTTTCCGTAAAAAGGCTTCTGGCACTAAGTGCCCTTGCAACCTCATAGGACATAACTATCCCGCCCATAGCCGGCCCTATAACTGTTTCAACTTTTTCGCCTGAAAATTTCCGGGCCAGATCCCTGCAAAGCACCTCGCAGTATTTAGGGTGCTGCAGTACCATAGCGCACTGGAAATACCTGTCGCTGTGCCTTCCCGAGGTTAGTAGAAAATGCCCGCTTAGCATTGCCCCTGTATCCTCAAACATAGCAGTGATTTTTTGTTTGTCGATCAATTATATTCACTCCCCGCCCTTATTTATATTATATTCGCTGAATTTAAGGTAAATTTTCTGAAAAATAGTCTATTTGCTAAATACAGTCATATTTCTATGAAATTATTTATTATTCCTTCAGCAGGAAATATAACTTTCCATGTCATTCCTAGTATTATTAACAACTATTCGTAAAAAATAAAAATGTACCAACAATTCAATAGGTTTTGTCCCAACTGCCTGCACACAAAGGGGGTTTGGCTAATGGCTAGGAATCGAGGCATAATGTCCGACCAGCTGAAGTTCGAGTTAGCCAAGGAACTTGGTGTAGCCGACGTAGTGGCCAGGGAAGGAGACTTCGGTTCTGTATCCTCAAGGAACTGCGGTAACCTTGTAAAGCTGGCCATAGAACGTGCGGAAAGGTCTTTAGTTTATTAAGGCAGTGGGACGGAGGGACATGTCGCTAGACATGTCCCTTTAATTCTCGCAGTATATTCTTTGCCGATTCTACAGGGTTGTCGGAAGAGGTAACCGGCCTTCCGACGACTATGTAAGAAGATCCTGCCTTTATTGCCTCCAGGGGGGTCATAACCCTTTTCTGGTCATTTGTTTCAGAGCCACTGGGCCTGACTCCCGGTGTTACAATTATAAAATCGTCACCGCATTTCTCTCTTATAACAGATACCTCTTTGGGAGAGGCAACCACACCGTCAAGACCACATTTTTTTGTCATTTCCGACCATCGGACAACCGTTGCCTCCAACTCTCCTTCAATACCAATGGAACCGTTAAGTATTTCCCTGTTTATACTTGTAAGAACCGTAACAGCAATAACAAGAGGCTTTTTTATGTCCAGTGAGGCGGCTTCTTCACTTACGGCGGCTGCAGCTTCACTCATCATCTCAGGTCCACCGGAGGCATGCACATTAATAATATCCGGCTCCAGCCCGGTAATTACCCTGGAGGCCCTGGCCACGGTATTGGGTATGTCATGAAGCTTCAAGTCAAGAAAAACTCTTCCGCCTCTGTTTTTTATCTCCTTTACAATGTTTCCCCCTGTCCCGTAGAAAAGCTCCATGCCAACCTTGAACATTCCAACATGATCACTGAGCTTGTCCACCAGCGCAAGGGCCTTTTCCCTGCTGTTAACATCCAGGGCAACTATAAGGGGATTATAGCTTATCTCCATCACAAGGTACCCCCGAATCTATTTTTTAACCGAGAAGCCCATCATGGAAAGCTTCTCTCCCAGACTCCAATATTCCCCCATTGCATAAGCCAGGGGCCCCATTTTTTTCAGGTCAATTTTCCCGCCCTCCAGAATTTCCTCATCAACATGAACCGCCACTATTTCCCCAATGAACATGTCATGGCTGTTCAGGCTTAATTTGTTTCGTACAACACACTCTATATTTACCGGGCAACGGTCAACAAGAGGAGCTTTAACCCTGGATGCAGGCTCCCTGCTAAACCCGCACAAAGAGAATTTATCCTCATCCCGCCCTGAAATCATTCCGCACAGGTCGACCTCTTTTACTATATCTGCACCGGGAAGGTTAACCACAAACTGGCCGGTTTCCTCTATCAGCCTGTGGGAATACCGGGACTGGCGCACACTTATGCTTAACATGGGAGGCTCGGAATTAACTGTCCCTACCCAGGCCAGTGTAATAATATTGTCTTTTCCGTCTGGTGAGGCTGCCGAAACCAGCACCACGGGAACCGGTAACAGTGATGTTGTTGGGTTCTTCACTTTCTTCACTAAGCTTCACCTGCCTGATTCTTTAGTATGAAAATAGGGTCCTTTTTAAGCCACAGAGAACACAGAGGACACAGAGGACACAGAGGTTGTAGCCCTGCTTGAATGCTATAAGAATTTTAATACTAAATGTAGACGACTGATACCGGCTCTTAAATTATTTACATTTGCTTCAGAGTAGTGCCTGAGAAATAATCTCTGTGTTCTCTGTGTCCTCTGTGGCTAATAAAGAAGACATGCAGTATGGCGTATTAATTGACACCTTAGGAATGCATGCGCTCCTGTCTCCTGTATTCTGTCTCCTGACCCGTAGTCAATACCCTTAAGTAATTATGAGCGGTGTGCTGCGCCCACCAGCTCATTTATGTCCATGATATTGTTTTCTGCCATATATGACTCTATACCCTCAATGACATCAATGGTGGCCCGGGGATTAACAAAATTGGCAGTGCCCACTGCCACAGCCGATGCTCCTGCCATAATGAACTCAAGTGCATCTCCGGCACAGCTTATCCCTCCCATGCCAACAATAGGGATATTAACGGCTTTATAAACCTGCCATACCGCCCGGACAGCCACCGGCCTCACGGCCGGCCCGGAAAGTCCCCCCATCAGGTTGCCAAGTACCGGCTTTCTTTTCTTTATATCTATGGCCATACCCAAAAGTGTATTTATAAGAGACACCGCGTCGGCTCCAGCCCCGGCAACTCTCTCAGCCACCCCGGCAATGCTGGTGACATTGGGCGACAGCTTGGCGATAATGGGCAGCCTTGTTGCAGATCTCACTTCCCTTACTACCTCGGAGGCGGAGTCCGGATCGCTTCCGAAAAGCATACCTCCCTTTTTCACATTGGGGCAGGAAATATTCACCTCCAGGCCAGCCACACCGGTACAGCTGTCAAGCCTTGCAGCCAGCTTAACGTAGTCCTCAACCGTATCTCCGGAAATATTGACTATCACCGGAACATCAAAACTTTCAAGGTAAGGAATGTATTTTTCCAGTACCGCCTCCACCCCCGGATTCTCAAGCCCGATGGCATTTAACATGCCGGCCGGAGTCTCGGAAATCCTTGGTCCGGGGTTTCCCGGCCGCGGCAACAGGGTGGTACCCTTAATAACTATGGCTCCAAGCCTGTTCAGATCAACAAAACCAGCATATTCCCTGCCGAATCCGAAAGTGCCGGAGGCTGTGGTAACGGGGTTTTTCATTTTTATTCCGCCGACATTGACCTCCATATTCATCACTTATCTGCCCCTGTTTATAAATTTTTCCTATATAGCCTCTCTATAGTTGAGGCATAATAAAGAACGTGAATACTGATAAACAATAAACCTTTCAAATAATTTGGTGCTTACATGAGAGTCTTAATAATAATTGCCATTACCTTAACTACCATATTGTCGTGCTCACACCATCCTGGGGATACTGCTAAAAAGCCGGCCAAGCTACCTTACAAAAATTCCAAATTAATATATAGTGATTCAAACTATTCTGTATACCTCGGCAGCCGGGATCTTAACATAATTGACTCATCTTCGGGAGAAACCACCTGCATTTCTCTGTTTTCAGCATACGAAGACAGGAATTCAGACCCAATTGAAAAGGCGGTTGTCGCCAAGCGAAATGGAAATACTTTAACTTTCGCTTACAATGGAACCATATATACAGTGCTGCTTGGACCGGAAGCAAGTCTTAAATCAACTTATCCTGACCCCCAAAGCCCCGAGGACAAAATCATCGTTGACAAGAATAACAACATGCTATACCTGTACAAGAAAGGAACTCTTTCTGACATTTACCCTGTGGCTACCGGTAAAAAACCGGAGTATACACCTGAGGGCAGTTTTATTATTCTGAACAAATTCCCAATCTCCCCTGATACCGATAAGGAAAGGTTCGGGCCCAGGTGGCTGGGTATTGGCGTTCCGGCCGAAAGGGATCTAAGGTCAAATATACCGGACGAAAGAGCTCCCAGGGGTATTAAATATGGCATACACGGCACCGATGAGCCTGCTTCAATAGGCACTTACGCATCAGGAGGATGCATCCGGCTTAAAAACAGTGACATTCTGGACCTTTATGAAAAAGTGGAAGTGGGAACCCAGGTGGAGATAGTACGGTAACAGGCCTGAATAATACTGTATCGGAATTGGGAATTAATTAGGGAAACGGATATTCATGCAGTAATTCGTTACGCAAAATTTATCCTACTCCTTAATACCCGAGCAGTTTCACTCCTTGTCGCCCACAAATCAAACCCAAACCCCAATTCTCAATCCCTAACCCCTAATTCCTAATTCCCATTTCCCAATTCCTGACCTCAAAACACCAGCTCACGGAGGTCAAACACCGGGCCGTCCCTGCAAACATGAGCATATTTATACTCATCTTCCGCCCCTTTTACCTTGCAAATGCAGGACAGACAGGCACCCAGCCCGCAGCCCATAAGCTCCTCAACAGATACCTCAATACCCTTTCGGTCCCCCGTTAAAGCTAACAGCCCTTTTAGCATGGGCAGTGGACCACAGGAGTATATTCTTGCGGGTTTATTTGATTTCAATTCTTCTTCAGCCATCTCCAGAACATTGCCCTTAAAACCCCCCGACCCATCATCGGTAGCTATTTTTACATTAAACCCCATAGTCATTATTTGATCCACACAAGGCAGGGCATCAGCTGTTGCCGCCCCGAAATAGACATTTAAATTCTCAAGCCCTGTCCCGTAAATTTTTTTAATTTGACTTAGAAGGAAAAACAGTGGAGCAATTCCTATTCCCCCACCCAAAACGGCCACACTCTCCCCCTTTTCAGGCAAAGTGTACCCCTTTCCCAAAGGGCCAATAACATCCAGTAATTCTCCCGGTCTCATACGGGCCAGTAAATCTGTCCCCTTTCCGGCAATCCTGTAAAGCAGGTATACCTTTTCCCTATTGACAAAATGTACTGAAATGGGCCTTCGTAAAAGAGGGTCGTGGGACTCCCCACAGCGGATGTGGAGAAACTGGCCAGGAACTGCAATATTTGCGATTTCCGGCGCCTCAATGCATGTAAGCCGGTGTCCGGGTATTACCTCTTCCTGCTTAATGATCTTATATTTATTATTTACCACCGGCCTGTCACATCCCCTGTTTATTTGGTAATATATACAATAACACTACTAATACTGAAAGCCTTTTCTGTCTGGAATACAGAATTCAGAAGTCAGAATCCAGAATGGCTTGAGCATGTCTTTATTGCCTGATTATTATTTAGGAGGTTTTGGTCAATGCAATGGTACCTTGTACTGGCGTCTATAATTACCGTTATGATTTCACTTTTTGCTGTGCAGAACTCCCAGCAAGTTTCTCTAAGGTTTTTATTGTGGGACTTGCCATCATTGCCACTGGTACTTATAATACTCTTTTCAGCCGCCACCGGAGTGCTGGTTACCCTTCTTTTCAGTATTGCCAAGCAACTAAAACTCAACCTGCACATCCGCGATCTTCAAGCCCGTATAAAAAAGCTAGAAAAAGAGGCGTCAGAAAAGACCAAAGCAGAACAAAGGAACCAGCCCCCCGGAGGACTTCATTCACCCTGAAAACCGCTAATACTGATATTCTTATACGGTCGGAATCAGAGGAAAGGGGACACACCTGCTGAAGCTTGAGTATTCCTTTGTGGACAGGAATGTCCCCAATTATACAGGAGTCAGAATCCAATCCCCTGATAATGACAAATGCGGCATGGGCAACTAACCTGAAAATAATGCCTGTCTTTTTTATGAGCCACAGAGGACACAGAGAATTGCTCAGGTATTACTCTCAGGTCTGAAACCGTAGTAGAAAATAGAGAAGTGTACCCTTTTATATAAAATAACTTAAAGCTTTCAAGCAGGGCTTAAAAACCTCTGTGTCCTCTGTGATCTCTGTGGCTTTAAAATGACCCAATTTTCATCCTCATTAGTGGCCGTATAAGACGGCCCGGATGTCTGAATTCTGAATTCTGGCTTCTGGATTCCGACAGTATTTCATTCAGTATTGCTAGACGCGTATTCCTGGAGGGGGATAAGGTCGAATTCCTCACCCTCCTTTATAAAGTTCACAACTTCATACATTGCCCTGGCGGTATCAAGGGAAGTCAGGCAGGGGACACCGAATTCCACAGCTACCCGCCTTATCTGGAAGCCGTCTCTTTCAGGAGCCTTTCCCTTTGTAAGTGTGTTCAGAACCATGTTTATTTTTCCCGACCTGATAAGGTCGGCAATATTTGGAGAGCCTTCCCTGACCTTGTTAACTCTTTCCACTGGAATTCCCTTTTCCTGCAAAAATGCCGCGGTTCCCCCGGTGGCGCAAACCCTGAAACCTATATCCGAAAGACCTTTAATTATTGGAAGAGCCTCTTCCTTATCCTTATCGGCAATGGTGGCCAGCAGAGTGCCCTGGGCGGGTATGATGTTTCCGGCCGCCACAAGTGCCTTATACAGTGCCCTTGGATAGCTGTAGTCCACTCCCATGACCTCTCCGGTAGACTTCATTTCGGGCCCCAGGGTGACATCCACCTGAAGAAGCTTGGAAAAACTAAACACAGGTGCTTTAACCCCGATAATTTTAGCCTCAGGATACAGGCCGGTTTCATAGCCCAAATCTTTAAGCTTTCTCCCCAGTATTGCCTTTGTTGCCAAAGATACCATGGGAATACCTGTTATCTTGCTCATATAGGGCACTGTGCGGCTGGCCCTGGGGTTGACCTCCAGCACATAAACCTGTCCCTTGTGAAGAACATACTGGATATTTATCATTCCCCTCACGTTGAGGGCAAGGGCAAGCTTTACTGTATAATCCACAATCTGCTTTTTAATGGCGTCATCAACCTGGGTCGTCGGGTACACTGCAATGCTGTCCCCTGAATGAACCCCGGCCCTCTCAACGTGCCTCATTATGCCGGGTATCAGCACCGTCTCCCCGTCGGCAATGGCATCCACCTCAAGCTCATCTCCCTGCAGGTACTTATCAACCAGAACAGGGTGCTCCGGTGTCACCATAACCGCCGTTGCCATGTAGTTGAGAAGTTCATCATTGTTATATACTATTTCCATGGCCCTTCCACCGAGCACGTAAGACGGCCGGACCAATACCGGGAATCCTATGTCGGCGGCTATTTTAACAGCCTCGTTAACCGAGAAGGCAGTCTTTCCCGGAGGCTTCGGAATATCAAGATCAATCAGCAGGCTGTCAAACTTTTCCCGGTCTTCTGCACGGTCCGTATCCTCGACAGAGGTGCCAAGTATTTTTATACCTGCCCGGTGCAGCTTTCCGGCAAGGTTGATGGGAGTCTGCCCGCCGAATTGCACTATGACACCTTCAGGCTTTTCATTCTCCAGAATGTTGAGAACATCCTCAGCCAAAAGAGGCTCAAAGTAAAGCCTGTCGGCGGTATCAAAGTCGGTGCTGACAGTTTCGGGGTTGTTGTTAATAATAATTGCCTCCAGCCCCTCATCTCTGATTGCCCACACAGAGTGAACCGAGCAGTAATCGAATTCTATGCCCTGACCAATTCTGATGGGACCTCCGCCAAGCACCACAACCTTCTTCTTACCGGTAGGCCCGGCCTCGTCTTCACCGTCATAGCAGGAGTAAAAGTACGGAGTGACCGACTCGAATTCTGCGGCACAGGTATCTACCATCTTGAATACCGGCTTTATGTCATTGTCACTGCGAAGCTCCCTGACCTGTTCCTCTGTAACACCGGCTGCCTGGGCCAGGTAGGCGTCGGCACAGCCCATCTTCTTGGCCTCCAGCAGCAGGTCAGGAGTAAGAATATCCCGGCCCTCCCGGGTGATTTTTTTCTCCATCTCTACAACATTAGCAATTTTCTCAAGGAAAAACGGATCTATGCCAGTAATTTTTTGCAGGTGAGATGGAAGCATTCCCCTGCGCACGGCCTCGGCCAGCACAAAAATTCTGCGGTCATCTGGCTTCTTAAGCGCATGGTCGATCTCTACATCGCTCATTTCTTTTATTCCATTAAACATAAGCCCGGGGGTGCCTATTTCCAGGGAGCGCACAGCCTTCATCAGTGCTCCCTCCATAGTCCTGTCAATGGCCATGACTTCCCCGGTGGCCTTCATCTGGGTTCCCAGCTGGCGGTTGGCAAGGGTGAACTTGTCAAAGGGCCAGCGGGGGAATTTAAGAACAACATAATCTATAGAGGGCTCAAAGCAGGCGTAAGTTTTTCCGGTTACGGAGTTCTTTATCTCATCAAGGTTGAGGCCTACGGCTATTTTTCCAGAGACCTTGGCAATGGGATACCCGGTTGCCTTTGAGGCAAGCGCCGATGACCTCGAAACCCTTGGATTGACCTCTATCACATAATACTGCATGCTATTGGGATCAAGGGCAAACTGAACGTTGCAGCCCCCTGCCACATCCAGAGCCCGTATTATTTTCAGTGACGCAGTCCTGAGCATCTGGTATTCCCTGTCGGTCAGAGTCTGGACGGGAGCCACCACTATGCTGTCCCCGGTATGAATGCCCATGGGATCTATGTTTTCCATGCTGCATATGGTAATGCAGTTATTGTTGTTGTCCCGCATTACCTCGTACTCCAATTCCTTCCAGCCAACCAGGCTTTTCTCTATCAGCACCTGGTGAATGGGACTAAGGTTGAGCCCCCTGGTGGTTGTGTCCACCAGCTCATCCATATCATAAACCATTCCTCCCCCTGTGCCACCCAGGGTATAAGCAGGCCGGACCACCAGAGGAAAGCCGATTTCCCTGGCAAAGGCAATGGCTGCCTCGACGGTCTCCACCACAGCACTTTCCGGGACAGGCTCGCCTATGCTCTCCATGGTGGACTTGAAGCCTTCCCTGTCCTCAGCCCTTTTTATTGCCTCCAGCGGTGTGCCTAAAAGCCTGACCCCGTACTGGTCAAGCACCCCGCTCTCCGCCAGGTGCTTGGCCATGTTAAGGCCCACCTGTCCTCCCAGCCCCGGGACAATTCCGTCGGGCCTTTCCTTTTTTATTACTCTTGTAACAAATTCGGGGGTAAGCGGCTCTATATAAACCCTGTCAGCCATATTGCTGTCGGTCATAATGGTAGCCGGGTTGCTGTTTATCAGAACAACCTCCAGGCCTTCCTCTCTCAGAGCCCTGCAGGCCTGTGTCCCCGCGTAGTCAAACTCGGCGGCCTGCCCTATAATTATCGGCCCCGAACCTATCACCATGACTTTCTTAAGGCTTTTATCCAGCGGCATGGTCTACCTCCTAGCTTTTATGCCTATCCATCAAATCGATGAACTGGTCAAACAAATAGTCTGATTCAGTGGGTCCGGGGGACGCCTCGGGGTGATACTGCACAGAGAAGAGCGGAAGACTTTCATGGCGCATACCCTCAACAGTATTGTCATTCAGGTTTCTGTGGGTTACTTCCAGCCCAATCCCGGACATTGACTCCTCATCCACAGAGAAGCCATGGTTGTGTGAGGTTATATAAACCCTTCCGGTAATTAAATCCTTTACCGGGTGGTTTGCCCCCCTGTGCCCGAATTTCATTTTGTAAGTTCTGGCCCCCATGGCCAGGGACATTATCTGGTGGCCCAGGCATATACCGAATATAGGCACCCGTCCGGCCAGCTCTTTCACTGTTATAGCGGCATATGGGACATCCATGGGGTCTCCGGGGCCGTTAGAGAGCATTACACCGTCGGGATCCATGGCCATTATTTCACCAGGCCCCGTTGTGGGAGGCACAACATATATATCGCACCCGCGCATCTGAAGATGGCGTATAATGTTAAGCTTTGAACCGAAATCCAATAGCACAACCCGCTTCCCGCTGCCCTCAACCCTGTAAATCTCCTTTGTGGCAACTTCAGGCACCATCTGCTGCCCGGAAAGCTGCGGACAGCTGCGGGCCTTCTCCACCAGCACCGAAGGGTCGCTTTCCTCGGCGCTTATTACACCTCTCATGGTGCCGAAGCTCCTTAAGTGCCTGGTCAGCGCCCGGGTATCAACTCCGGAAATTCCAGGAACGCCCTCTCTGGACAGGAAGTCGGTTATTTTGTAACTGGCCCGCCAGTTACTGGGGTGATCACACTCTTCCTTAACTACAAAACCCCTGACATAGGATTTTTTCGACTCGAAATCTTCCCTGTTGATTCCATAATTGCCTATCAGCGGATAAGTCATAACCACTATCTGCCCGCAATAGGAAGGGTCTGTAAGAATTTCCTGGTAGCCGGTCATTCCGGTGTTAAAAACCACCTCACCCCAGCGCTCGCCCCTGGACCCAAAGGCCTTTCCGATAAAATAGGTTCCGTCTTCCAGGGCCAGTATTGCCTTCAAAACTATACACCTCCGTTAAAATCGGGAATTAGGAATTAGGAATCAGGAATTTTAATCAGGGATAGGGATTGGGGATAGCTTAGTTAAAAGGCAAAGTATATACGGCTATTTGAGGTTTTTCCAATTCCCAATTCCTAATTCCCAATTCCGGTTTTTTTATCTGTGGTAAACTATCTTTCCCCCGACTATGGTCATTACCGGGAGTCCCTTTAGCTCTCTGCCGGCGAATGGCGTATTCCTTCCCTTACTTAAGAAGGTTTCGGGGTCAACCTTTTCACTGAGTTCAGGGTCTATCACTGTGATATCGGCCACTGATCCCGGACTTATTAAGGCAGGCTTCAGCCCCAGTATCCTGGCAGGGTTAACCGTCATCATGGCAACTGCCCGGGCCGGGCCAATCACCCCTTTTGCAACCAGCTCGGTCCATACCAGCCCTACTGCTGTTTCCAGCCCCACCACACCAAAGGGAGCCCTGTCATACTCAGCATCTTTTTCTTCAGCGGTATGAGGAGCGTGATCCGTGGCAATAACATCAATTGTACCGTCTGCTATAGCCTCTTTCAGGGCGGCAACATCGGCTTCTCCGCGAAGGGGGGGATTTACCTTGGTGGCAGTGCTATACCCGGCTACTGCGCTATCAGTAAGCGTAAAATGATGCGGAGTTACCTCGGCAGTTACCGGCACTCCCCTTAACTTGGCCTCCCGTATAATTCTTACAGAACCGGCCGTACTGACATGGGCGATATGAATCCTGCAGCCGGTAAGTTCTGACAGCAAAGCGTCCCTGGCCACCATTACTTCCTCTGCTGTGGCGGGAATACCTTTAAGGCCCAGCCTGGTTGATGTATACCCCTCATTCATAACTCCCCCGGAAACAAGCCCGGGGTCCTCACAGTGCGATATAACCGTCATTCCCAGCATGGCAGCGTACTGCATGGCTCTTCTCATCACTCCGGAGTCTTCCACCGGCCTGCCATCATCGGAAAAGGCCACCGCTCCGGAGTCCTTCATCTCGCCCATTTCAGAAATTTCCTTACCCAGGCTCCCCTTTGTAATCGCTCCTATGGGGTATACCCTGGCAAGGCCTGCTTCTCTGGACTTCTCCAGTATATATCTCACAATTGATTTATTATCAGTAACAGGGCTGGTATTGGGCATGCAGGCAACGGCGGCAAACCCGCCCCGGACCGCCGCCCGGCAGCCTGTCTCAACTGTTTCCTTGGCCTCAAAGCCCGGCTCCCTAAGGTGCACGTGCATATCCAAAAAGCCGGGAGCCACCAGTTTTCCGGAAACATTAATCACTTCTGCGCCGGAGGATTTAATGCCCTGGGCCACCCTTGTTATAGCCCCGTTGTCAATCAAAACATCTGCAGTAACCATGGCATCATTTTCCGAGCTGACCACTGTGCCTCCCTTAAGCAGTAACTTCACCGGAACCACCTCCCATAAGCAGGTACAAAAGTGCCATCCTTACAGCCACACCGTTAGTAACCTGCTCATTTATAACTGACTGAACTCCATCGGCAACATCCGGTGCTATCTCCACACCCCGGTTTATTGGGCCGGGATGCATAACCAGCGCATCCGGTGCAGCCAGCGCCAACTTTTTCGCGTTTAGTCCGAACAGGCCGGCATACTCCCTGACTCCGGGGAAAAGCCCCTGCTGCTGTCTTTCCAGCTGAATCCTCAGCATTATTACCACGTCGGCACCCTCCAGGGCTTCCTCCATTCTTGTATATACCCTGGCCCCGGTCTTCTCAATTTCTGCCGGTATCATAGTGGAAGGGCCGCACAGCCTAACCGAAGCTCCCAGGGTGGTGAACCCCCATATATCCGAGCGGGCCACCCTGCTGTGCAGTATATCTCCCACCACTGCCACCTGCAGCCCCTTCACCCTGCCTTTTTTTTCCCTGACGGTATACAGGTCAAGAAGCGCCTGGGTGGGGTGCTCGTGAGCGCCGTCCCCGGCATTTATCACCGCGGCCTTTACTGCACTGGCCAGAATATGCGGGGCCCCGGCCATAGGGTGGCGTAATATGACCACATCTGCCCCCAGCGCTGCAATTGTGGCTGCTGTGTCCCTCAGGCTTTCACCCTTTACCGTACTGCTGGTGGAGGCCGAAATATTTACAGCATCTGCGCTCAGGTACTTGGCTGCAAGTTCAAAAGAAGTCCTGGTTCGGGTGCTTGGCTCGTAAAACATGTTTACCACGGTTTTGCCCCTTAATGCCGGAACCTTTTTTATTTGCCTGCCAAGAATCTCTTTCATTGAAGAAGCTGTGTCCAGCACCAGGTTTATCCGGTCTTCCCCTAATCCTTCAAGGCCGAGCATGTCTTTTTTTAAAAGTGGCATACTATCCCCCCGGTCCTACTATTTGGGGACATTCCTGTCCCCACGGAATACCCGCTGCATCGGGGACATTCCTGTCCTCAAAGAAATACCCCGGCTTCAGCAGGTGTGTCCCCATTCCTTAATTAAAAAAGCCTTAATAGGAAACCCATCAGGGTCCCATTAAGGCCGACATGACAGAAGTACCGTTCTAACCTCTCCCTTGCCGGCCTCACAGGACCGCCTTTAAAGGCTGGATGGTCAGTAATGATTGTTGCTTTCAGTTATTATCACTTTTTCATCCCCGTCTGTCTCATCAAGAAGAACAGCTACATCCTCTTTCTTGGATGTCGGAACGTTTTTGCCCACATAGTCCGCTCTGATTGGCAGCTCCCTGTGGCCCCGGTCCACCAGCACCGCCAGCTGAATGAGCTTGGGCCTGCCCAAATCTATGATTGCATCCAGTGCCGCCCTTATAGTGCGGCCCGTGAACATAACATCATCCACCAGAACTACTGTTTTCCCAACCACCGAAAAAGGAACTTCGGTCTTTCTCACCAGGGGCTGGGTAGAAAGAGTGCTCAGGTCGTCCCGGTAGAGGGTAATATCCAGTGTGCCCACCGGAACCTCATGTCCCTCTATTTGCAGAATCCTCTCCGCCAGCCGGCCTGCCAGGGGAACCCCCCTGCTCCTGATCCCTATGAGGGCAAGGTTCTCTGTACCTTTATTACGCTCAATTATCTCATGCGCTATTCTGGTTAGCGCCCGGCGGATGCCCTCCCTGTCGAGAATGACCGCCTTCTGCGTAAATCCGCTCATATTGCATCCCCCCGGATAAGCTCTTTCCAGCAGCGTTCACTAAAAAAGCCTGAACGCACAAAGAGCACGGTCAGGCCTGATTAAACCCCGATAATTATATCTCACACCTTACCGGCCTCTCTGGACCGATTTCAAAGGATCGTTATTCATAATTTCATATAGCTTACCATCTGGCTGGCATAGGTGTCAATATAAAAAACGCCCTGCAGGCGTTCATTTAGTATTATTCACGGGTCCGGAATTGGGAATCGGGAATTGGAGGACCAGCCGCCACATGGAGATGATATTACAACCCTCCCCATAGTTGACACCTTTTAATTTATCAGCAATTTGGAAAAATCTATTCCTAACTCTTTCAATAAACCCCAATTCCCAATTCCCAATTCCTAATTCCTAATCAAATCCTGCTCATTCCGTAAAAAATTGAGGCCACCCCAAGCACAATAAATACCATACCCTGCAGTGAGATTTTACCGGCAAGCCCTACCAGCCCCAGGGAGGTAACAGTAATCATTACGGTGGGGCCCACCATGGCCAGCACCGCGTTTATTTTGAAAGCCGTTTCCACGTTGTTGTATCTCAGCATTAAAAAGGCTGCTGTAAACTCTATGGTTGATGATAAAAACCTCAAAGCCGCCATCCCGAATACTATTTTTTCAAATACATAAAACAATTAACCTTGTCCTCCCCATTTAGTTTATAAATTTTTATATGCTATAAGAACTGTAGAAATGCATACACCTTCGATTTGATGGCAAAATATCTTGAGGGGTTTATAAATCTATTTTCTGCCCATAAAAAAATGAGGTATTTTTTTTTTCGTTTTGGCAAATAAAAAAGGTGTATTCTACCCTTCAGAGGAAACCTCAAATAACGAAAGGAAGTGAATAAATGCCGGGAAAAACCGGATATTCAGTGCTGGCAGCGCTAAGTGGAGTTCCCTTCATAATGGTTCTTGGCAATTCAATGCTTATCCCGGTGCTTCCCCAAATAAAAGAAGCCCTTGACCTCACTGGATTTCAGGTCAGCCTCTTAATCACTCTCTTTTCTGTACCGGCCGGCCTTATTATACCGCTGGCAGGATTTTTATCCGACCGCTACGGCAGAAAGGTAGTTATCGCTCCCTCTCTGATACTTTACGGTATTGGCGGTGTGGTTGCCGGACTGGGATCTTTTTTTCTGGCTCAAAATGCCTACCAGGTAATACTGGGAGGGCGGATTTTGCAGGGAATTGGCGCCGCCGGGACAGCCCCCATTGCCATGGCACTGACAAGCGATCTTTTTAAAGGCAAGGAAAGAAGCAAGTCTCTGGGGATTATAGAGGCAGCCAATGGGTTCGGAAAGGTAAGCAGCCCTATTCTGGGGTCCCTAATAGGCCTTATTGCATGGTACGCTGTTTTTCTTTTTTTCCCGATAATAATTATACCTATTGTTTTGGGCCTCTGGTTCCTGGTTAAAGAGCCTGAATCCAACAGGTCCAAGCAAAATGTCTCCCAATATCTTCAATCGATAAAAAAGATTTTTGAAAAAAAATCCGCCATGCTTCTAACATCATTTTTTGCTGGAATGACAGCCCTTCTATTGCTGTTCGGCGTTCTTTTCTTCCTGTCGGAATACCTTGAAAGCAGGTATGGGCTGAGAGGCGTCATAAAAGGACTTGCCCTGGCCATACCGGTACTTTTTATGAGTATTACATCATACATCACTGGAATGCTTATAAAGAGAAAATACAATCTGATGAAGTGGCTTGTAGTTGCCGGCCTTGCCCTGATAGCCGGGTCCCTGGCGGTCCTTGGCATATTTAATAGAAATACCATATTATTTTTTGTGGGCATATCAGTGGCGGGCGTCGGAACCGGTCTTACACTGCCCTGCCTCAACACCATAATTACAAGCTCCTGTGCAGCCCAGAGAAGGGGCCTTGTCACATCGCTGTACGGCAGCGTTCGCTTTTTCGGAGTTGCCCTTGGTCCACCTCTCTTCAGCCTTCTTGTAGATTTAGGCCGGCCAGTAATGTTCTGGTCAGCCGCTGCCCTGGCCGGAGCCGCCACGTTGCTGGCACTATTCCTGATAAGAGCCAGGGACATGAAAAAGCCTGTTACAACCAATGAAGGTAATAGACAGGCTGATGAAGCAGTTACCGTGAAACCGGTACCAGTTAACATAAAAATTCCCGCCTTTGTTTTCAGTCCGGCAAGAAAGCCCGATTTCTCAAAAAACAAAGGAGATAATGAAAGTGAAGACTGACATTAAATGGTTATGCCTCCGGCTTTTTAACTCCAGCCCTTCTTAATGTTCTGACCAGGCCTACAATTCCCCGAGATCCGAAAAATAGCCAAAGGCCTATAACTATTTGCAGCGAAAGTCCGGCTATTCTGCTTACTGTATAAAAATTGTTCCATTGCTCGGTGATCATATATTGGGCCGATCTCATCTGCCAAATATAAAAAATCTGCTGAACTATATCCGGAATTGCATCAGCCAGAACAATCACACCGACAGCAGAAAAGGCTATAGCCTGTATATCGTCTGACTTTAGTCTGCTTTCTTCTATAGCAAAGTCTTTTACCATCATTTTTTGAGTAAGATAATCTGTACGAAACCAGAGTATATATCCAATAGCAGTAAGAAAAAGAAAAGATATTACTATAGCTGATATAGCAATAATGATTTCATAACCGCCTACATCAGGTTGTAGTGCGCTTATGAAAACGGAAGCCCAATTTAAATCACTTATAACTTTAATTAAAACAAATATTGCCAGCACTTTGCACGATAGTGCGGCCAGCATTCTTGCAGTCATAATAAACCACCTCCGGTAATTACGTTATTCGGCAGGTGGTTATATTTTTCTTCCCTAAATCCATTGCAGGTCATTTATTGTCTTTTCATCCTTTACATTGCCTGTGTTCAGCGTGGACTTGGGCTCCAAAAGCATTATATGGACCTCTTCCTCGGCAACGGGCATGTGTTCTATCCCTCTTGGTATAATGAAGAATTCCCCTTCTTCAAGCCTTACATCACGGTCTCTTAGTTTTATTACCAGGCTTCCCCTGACAACAAAAAACATCTCATCCTCAAGATCGTGACTGTGCCAAACGAATTCTCCCTTTATCTTTGCCAACTTTACAAAGGAGTCATTAAGCTCACCAACAATTTTAGGCTTCCAATACTCGTTAAACAGACTGAACTTTTGATCCAAATTTACTTTTTCCATAAGCCTTTCCTTTCTACCACCTTGTTATTTTTCGGCGTGGGATTCCCAGCCCTTCAATCTGGCTGCCTTTTGCCAGACCAAGGTATCCCGGAGGCATCCCGGAAAGCGGGTCGCACTGGGCCCCAAGAGGTGATACGGGGTATTGAACACCCCTGGCGTAAAGCTCTTCCAGGTTTTTCTGCACCTTTTCCACATAAGCGGGCGGCAGCCCTATTACCAGCTCATCATCCTGGGCATGGCCGTACCGCCTTTCCCCGTAGCAGGGAATCGCCAGAGACGGCTTGCCTGAAAGGTAGCACTGGGCAATGACATCGGAGCAGGAACTTTCACCCACGCAGAAAAACTGAAGCCTCTCATAGTTTTCATACTGTATTGCGTTTATTATAAGAATCATCTGGGCGGCATTACCGTATATAAGAACCATGTCCGGCTCAAAGGGGCCGTATACCTGGGGCGCCAGCAACACTGCCCGGTATTTCCCCGTTGGTATCCTGGGAATTGACTCCTCACATTTTTTTGCGTCCTTCTTTGTCCTGCACCACACGAGGCTGCGGAAGGTCCCGTCCATTACCTGTTCAGGAGGGTCCGCCAATCCTATAATACTGGCGCACATTCCCGGCGGGAAGTCATTTGCAGTAGCGCCTACCGTCCAGTCAAAGGTCCGGGCCTGCGTAATGAGCTGGCAAAGCGTGGTTTTTCCCTGGGGCCTCCTGGCCCACCTGTTCTTTAAAAGCTCATCTTCACTTTCCAAAAGCTTTATACCCACAGGAAATGTTCTAAGCCGCAAAAGGGCCTCTATTTTTCTTATCACCGTCTTCCAGTCGGTTGAAGAAGTATTGTCCATAATGGTATCCCCCTATAAATCATTTTCCATGATATACCGCCCTGTAGCTTCCTGTTTTCATAGCCTCTACCAATTCTTTTGTGTTCCCTATCTGTGTGTCAAATACCGTGGCACACCTGCCGATCTCCCCGGGGGAGTGGGCATCGCTCCCTCCCAGCCCTGGAAGCGACACTATATTGCAAACTTCAAGAGCCAGGTTGTTTTCTTTTTTTGTAGACTTGCCGCTCAAAACCTCAACAGCATCTACCATTTTAAACAACGGTCTCCCGGAGGCTTCCTTTATAGTTAATTGTAAATCAGTAAACCCGAAAAGAAGAAACCCTCTAAAAGGGTGAGCATAAACCATGACCCCACCTGCCTGGTCAACCATATCCCTCAGCTCTGAGGCAGGTATAACACCCGGAATATCTTCCGAAAGGCCAAAAACAAGCATATGTCCCTCTCTTGTTTCTACCTCCATTCCACCAAAAACCGGAATACCCCATTTCACCGACAGCCTTTCCAAGTCGGATTCAGGCCAGAGGCGGCCGTGTTCGGTAAAGCATATCGCGTCAATTCCTATCTCATTTGCATATCTAACGGCCTCCTCGGGATCAAGTTTGCTGCAGGAAGACATTGCGCTGGTATGTAAATGCATGTCTATAATCATATAAATTCATTCTCCTCATTACTCTATCATTGTTCCAGCCTAAGTCTGGCCAAAAGTGAGTCCCCGGCAGCTGCCCTTTAAAAATTGCATATCTTCAAGGCGGCCTTTAAGGTAATCTTCCCGCCCCCGGCTGTCTTTCGGCACTCCCTGCAATCGCTCATATAAAGCGCAGCGGATAACTGCGTCGCAGCACTCCAGTAAAAGGTTGGCAAAGTGACGGCACCCTTCCCTGCCAACCCTGCGGTTTATCTTGCTTACAAATTCAGGGTCATCCAGGCGAAGGCCTACGGCATTCTGTAATACAGGCATTGCCCCGGGACACTCGGGAGTAGTTACCCTTCTCATCCTTCCTTCTATAGAAGCTATTTCAAGTTCCGGTGACTTTACCTGAATATCCAGCTCCATCCCATAAATGAGGTCTTCAAGCATACCATGAACTAAATAAATATTTGGCTCCGGCCTCTCAATTCCTACCCATTTAGTCCGGCTAAACCCCAGCATATATTTTCCCCCTTTTCCGCAGAGATGCCTGATTATATAGATTTTTTTGACTAATCAGGACATTAATCATCAAGAACCACACCTTCTCTGAGGGGGCTCCCATCGGCAAAAGCTATACAACTATTGACCAGACGGGGATTCTGGCTCAGGAATACCTTGTAAGCCTCCACCATTTCATTACCCTTTTTCTCAAGAATATACTTAAGCGGGTCCACTGTAAATCTAAGAATAACCTGCTCACAGCATTCTAGCACAAGGTCGGCCAGCCGCGGGCAGCCAGAGGCTCCTCCCACAGTCCCGTTAACAAGCTTTATTATTCCAGGCCCGACTCTGAGGCCAACAGCCTTCTGGACCAGGGGAACAGTTTCACTGCAGAAAGAAGGAAAACAGCGCTCTATGGCTGCTTCAGCACGGGTAATCTCAAGCCCCGGAACAGAAACAAGCATTTCCACCCTGGCAGCAAAATGAGTCTCTTCAACAACAGCCCGGGCCAAAATGCTCCCATCCGGCTGTTCAACAGCAGTACAGTGCTTATTTCTTACATAAGACAATATCATAAGCTTTACCTCCTTTCATATAATTTTACAATATTTCATAATACTTTGCATTAATTAAAATCCAAAATATAAGACTTACAGCATTGGCATAAGGTAAAAGCGCACCGGGCCATAACCGTTTGGTGGAAGGGTAAAGCGCAGTAAGTGATGGGTTTTTCCCTTTTCGGGAAATACAGCAACCACCTTTCCATACCCTATAGGACGGAGAACAGACCTGTCGGAATAAAACTTATTGAAATTAGGGTCCTTTATTTGAATGGTATTCACTTTCCCATCCAGCTCAAAGGTAAGTATCTGGTTATGCATGTCTATCTCACCTGTAGGGCCGGACCTCACCGCTCCCTGGGCCACCAGAGCCGCAGGGCCGTTAATATTAAGGTTGACGATATATTCTACACCGTAGTTGCCCCCGTTTACTCCCTTCGCTGACCTATCGCCGGGGTCAAACCCGTTTCGGAGGTTATCGTTTTGAAAAACATCTGAAACGTAATACGGTGTCTCTGAATCCCTGCACTGGTCATACTCACCGGCTGCCAGTGCAAAGCTTGAGGCGTTTCCATTAGAAGAATCATAATAAATATCATATTTTTTAGTAATGGCCTCGCCTGAGGGATTATCCTCATACTTTCCAGGGATAAACAGTCCTCTCATACGCATCCTGTCGTTTTTCCCCGGCGGCAGCACCTTACCCTGCTTTCCCATTTTATCCAGGAACGCATTTAAATCAGTATTAACCGGAGCTATAAAGGTTTTTATTCCAATTTTCTCACCGGTTTTAAAGTCAAGCTTACCCACCTGAAGCCCTGTGGCAGAATCGTAGAATTTAAGGTCATAAATACCTGTAATCCACCCCCGGGGCCCGACATCCCCACTAATAATGGCCCTTTCGCCGGGATGCACCCTTCCCACTAAAACAGGCTGTTTTTTCTCCGATAAAAACCATTGCTGCACCATCCAGTTTCCAACGGCCGAACCATAGTACTGGGGCGCCTTTTCACCGGGTTTTACAGGAGCGGCATCTTCAAGAAACAGCATCCTTCCATCAGGAGATCTGTTTACTGCGATGGAACTCCTTTCTGCATAAATATCCAGTTTCATGCGGGTCCTGTTTTCCACACAAAACCCTGCTGTTGCAGATATATTTTTTATTGGCCGGCTTTTCCAGTCAATAAGAAGGTTCAAATGGCTAAACAACACCCTAACCATTCCGGAAGGTGACATGGCATCTTCAACACTGAACAGTATCCCTGGCTCAGTAGGCATCTCGGGAGCATTACTGAAAAAAAGGTAGTATTTTTCATCCAGTGAAAGCTTTTGTCCGGCACTCAGAGAAATTGCGGGCTTGAGAATATCAGGCGGAACCTCCTGTCCTATCTCGTAATGCCTTTTTTCAGGCCCCGGAACCGGATCAGGCTCACCCCCAAGGTAAACAGGGAGTACCAGCAATACCGACAGAGCGGATAAAACTGAAACTAAAAGTATATATATTTTATTTCTTACCAGGCATGAATGAAGCTTTTTTTTCATTTATCCACTGTCCTTATATACAGTTATTTAAAATCAAATATCTTCAACAGAAAAAAAAATATTCCTCTTTACAGAGGACTTGAATTGCCAAATAAAAGACATATTTGGAATTGATTTTGACTTATTTCTGCATATTGCCTTAAATGTTAACATTTACAATATTATTGCCACTGATTATAATTTGAGTTAGTTAGTTAACCAACTTAAAAGGGGTTATAGAATGGCAAAGCCCACCAATATCGATCCTCTTGAAATAATAAAAGCCGCAAAGATTTGTCTGCAAAAGAAAGGCATTGCTGCAACTACCCTGAAGGATGTGGCAAAACTTGCAGGTGTCGCCCAGGGAACTGTATATTACCACTTCAAGACAAAGGAAGATCTTATGTTGGCAGTTATTCAGCTAACCATAGACGGGCACTTAAAAACTATGGACCGCATATGGGACAATGCCGAAGATCTTCCGTCCAAAGTGAGCTCTGTTATAGACGCCACCCGGGATGCCTACGGAAAGGATTATAATTTCCACAGGCTTATTCTTAACATGGCGGCCATTGCTATCCATAACGGGCGCGCCGACAAGGAATTCAGCCACCAGTTGGAAAAAGTATTGGCGCTTGTGGAGGGATTCTGCCAAAAACTGATTAAATCAGATGTATTTGGCTCCAGTACAACCAAACAGATGAGCCGGATAATACTTGCTGTAATCACGGGGCTTGCCCTGCAGTCAATATTTCACAAAAACATGGATATTGATGGAGCCTACCAGTGTTTTAAGCAAATGATGTCCGAATACGCCAGGGAGGACACCACTGCTAAAACAGATTAATACCTGATCTTATATAAGACTTATTTAGCGGGAGGGGTAAGAATTGAAGCAAGTAAATGTAAGACTTGATGAAAAACTTGTTAAGGAAATTAAAATTATTTGCATTGAACATGACATTTCACTCCAAGAAGCCGTAAAAATGGCCCTGGAGGAATGGGTTATCAACGTAAAACAAAGGGAACTAAAGGGAAAAAGCAATATCCTTTTATAATCAGGAATTCAGGCCCCTAACAGATAATTTTATTCCAAGAGATTACTGATTACCGCCAGGCACCGCCGGTATTTTCTGTGGAATCTGCTTTATAATGTCATTCATGTCGGTAACAATAACTCCTTCGGGAAGTTTAAAAAGTTCCGGAGGCTGCGGGCCTAAACTTAGATTTTTGTATTCCATAATAGTAATACTGCCATCAGAACCCGTCAGCTCTACTTTTACAGGAACCCCATAGTCCTGACTAATCCACATTTTTGTCTGCTCCTTGCCGTCAGGAGATGAAACCTGTACAACCGAGCATTTCACCCCTTCATAATTAGCCTCTTCCAATACCTTGACTTTGTTTGGAATCGAATCTATCCTTGCGGCATAGTCCTGGGGGGTATCAACCTTCTTTCCCTTGCCCGGGGAAACCTTCATGGCGAAATTCTGCGTTAAATCATAGGCATACGCCGTTTCACCGTCATAAATGGTTATCATCTTGTGGCCTTCAATTTCTGTTTCTGTCCTTATTTTTCCCGCTGTTATACATACCCTTCCTGCCATCGTCCCTTCCTTTGAGGACAGAACATAATCATATGACATACCCTCAACCTTTTTTCCCCTGGAAATCAATTGAGAGATTGGATCACCACTTTTTTCAGAAGTTACCGTTTTTTTTTCTACGCCGCAGCCTGCCGGCCCCATCAGGATAGCTGCAATAACCAGGGCAATTATAAAATACGAAAGCCTTTTCAAATCAATCCCCCTCTCACTTATTTAATTAAATAAAATTCAACACCTTGCCAGTTTCACCTTGAAAAATAATGCGACACAGTTCTGCATATGGTCTGTTTTGACCGTGTCAGCGCCGGATGATATTATTAAAACTGAAAGTACTAAGCGACAATAATACAACGACACACCAGTTTAATATGTTAATTAAGCGAAGTGAAGGAGGAAGTAGTTTGGCAAAAGTATATGTGCACCTGGCATCCGGATTTGAAGAAATGGAAGCGGTTACTATCTGCGATGTATTAAGAAGAGCTGAAATTGAAGTATTAATGGTTTCAATGACAAAAGGGCGAGGAGTTACGGGCTCTCACGGTATTACCGTTATAGCCGATGCTCTCTTTGAAGATGTAGGCTACGATGAGGCCGGCATGATTGTTTTGCCAGGAGGAATTCCGGGAAGTACAAATCTTTCAGATCACGACGGACTTAAAAAGCAGATAAGCAGGTTCGCCGAAGAGGGCAAATACCTGGCAGCGATATGCGCAGCCCCCCTGGTCTACGGAAAAATGGGGCTGCTTAAAGGTAGACAGGCTGCCTGCTACCCTGGTTTTGAAAACTATCTGGAAGGTGCGGAATTAACCCGGGAAAGAGTTGTACACCATCAAAATTTCATTACCTCCAGGGGCCCCGGCACAGCTCTGGAATTTAGCCTTAAGCTGGTTGAAATATTGAAAGGCCGTGATACAGCCGTTAAGATTGCCGAAGGCATGCTTGCCTCCGGGGGTGTCTAATGCGTAAGGGGCTGTTATAAACAGCCCCTCAACCTCCAGCATCCAACTTCTATAACCCCATATCCTTTGCAATTATGAGCTTCATAACCTCGGAGGTGCCGGCGTAAATATTCTGCACCCTTATATCCCGGAAATCCCTGCTAATGGAGTATTCATCCATGTACCCGTACCCGCCGTAAAGCTGCAGGCAGTTATACGCCACACGGTTGGCCATTTCAGTTACCCAGTACTTGGCCATTGAAACTCTCTTTACTATGTTATTTCCCTGCATATGCTCTTCAATCAACTGGTCGACAAAAACTCTGCCTAATTCAATCTCTGTGGCCATTTCAACAATTTTAAATGTGTTGTGCTGAAATTTTGACACCGGCTTTCCAAATACAGTACGGCTACTGCCGTACTCTATGGCCTCCTTAAGCATCTTTTCGGCCCCAGCCTGGGCACCGATAGCACATACCAGCCTCTCCTGCTGGAGCTTTTGCATCAGAAAAAAGAATCCTGCATTTTCCTGGCCCAGCAGGTTTTCTTCCGGAACCCTGCAGTCCTCAAAAAACAATTCTGTGGTGTCCTGGCTTTTAAGGCCCATCTTTTTAAGCCTTCGGCCCTTTATAAATCCGGGAGTGCCGTCCTCCACCACTATAAGGCTAACGCCTGTGTGAGGGGGGTTTGCTTCCGGGTTAGTCTTACAGGCCACAATTACTATATCGCAGTTGTGACCACCTGATATAAATGTTTTTGCCCCGTTTAACACATAATAGCCGCCCTCTTTCCTGGCGGTGGTCTTTATGGCAGCCAGGTCCGACCCGGTATTTGGCTCAGTCATGGCAATGGCCGCTATAATTTCACCAGAAACACAGCCCGGCAGCCACTTCTTTTTCTGATCTTCGTTTCCGAAGCTACCTATGTACGGAACAACAATGTCGCTGTGCAGGGGAAACATGACATTTGTCCCGTGCCTGGCCAGCTCGTCTGCAATAATGGCAGAGTAACCGAAATCAGCCCCTGCCCCGCCGTACTCCTCAGATGCCCACGGGCACAAAAATCCGTTTTCACCGCACTTTCTCCAGACCTCCCTGGGGACCAGCCCCTCTTCCTCCCACTGGTCGTAATAGGGCTTTAGCTCGACCTCAATATATTTTTTAAAAGAGTCCCTGAATACCTTGTAGTCACCAGAATAAAGATCAATTGCCATAGTCACGGCCTCCTTATTATCTTATAAGTATTTCCGATTGGTCGGAGGAGCCGAAGATGCATTCCCTGTCGGTCGGAGGAACCGGAGATGCATTTCCGGATGGTCGGAGGGGCCGAAGATGCATTTCTGGGTGGTCGGAGATGACAGAGACTTAAAGGTCTCCGACCGCAGGTATTACCCTTTATTTTAGCTCCTCCGACCAATCGGGAATACCTCATAGCCCCTCCGACCAACAGGAAATACCCATTAGCCCCTCCCCCTGAGAGCAGTGCCTGCAAGCCTAAATTCCCCCGGTAACCTTTATTACCTGACCTGTTATATAGTCCGAAAGGGGTGACGCCATCATAAGGATGCTGGCCGCTGCCTCGTCAGGAGTAGCAGCCCGCCCCAGCGGGCACACCATAGTGAACATCATGCGAATCCTGTCCGGAACGCCTAAAGCCACCTTCTCCCCGTCCTTTTCTATAACATCACCATTTTCTTTGGACTGGGTAAGCCTTGTATCAATAAAGCCAAAGGCCACGCAATTTACACATATGTTAAATGGCCCCCACTCCTTGGCCATGGTCTTGGTGAGTCCCACCAAAGCAGCCTTGCCGCTGGAATAGTTGGCCTGCCCGAAATTTCCGTCCGTTCCTGCTATTGAAGATATATTTATTATTTTTCTGCACTTTGCCCGCCCTTGCTGCTCCTTTTCCTTTATGGCATTGTCCCTCATGTACGGAGAGGCAGCCCTTATTATCTTAAAGGGAGCTGTTGCATGTATATCAAGCATGGCCTGCCACTGTCTGTCTGTCATTTTGTGGGCGGTGGCATCCCACGTATATCCTGCGTTGTTAACTATGATGTCTATGTCCGGACCATATGCCTCAACAGTTACTTTTATAAGCCTTTCCGGGTAGCCCTCGGCTGTAACGTCCCCCACCACCGCTATCGCCTGCCCGCCCATCTTTTTAATTTCTTCCACAACCTCGTCCGCAGGGGCATCATCAATGTCTGTAATAACCAGTTTTGCTCCCTCTGATGCAAAAAGCAAGGCCGCAGATCTTCCTATGCCCCTTCCCGAGCCGGTAATTATACATACCTTATCCTTTAACATATTATCCACTTGAATTACCTCCTGCATTTGGGCCCTTGCCCTGAATGTTTATTCATTCTACGGTGCAGGTAAAAAAACCTACCTTCGGTTCAAAAAAGTTGGAACATTCCCTTTTATCAGGCATTACTCACGGGTCCGGAATTGGGAATTGGGAATTGATTTAAAAAAATTGTATCCGTCAGAGACGGATACAATTTTTTGATACACTTTTACAACCCTGCAGCGGTTCCTGAACGCTTTTCTTCTTTCTTTGTCCTCCTCCTGTCCCTGAAGTTGGCAAGAACCACATAAAGGGACGGGACCACAACAAGCGTTAGAACGGTGGAAAACACAAGTCCGGAAATTATAGTTTTGGCCATGGGAGCCAGGAGCGGGTCTCCGAATAGAGCCAGGGGCATAAGCCCTGCCGTTGCGGTGGCAGATGTCATAATTATGGGCCGCAGCCTTGCCTCCCCCGCCTGGATAACGGCCTCTTTCAGCTCAGATCCCGCCTGCCTTGCCTTTTCAATAAAGTCTATCAGTACAATCCCGTTACGAACAACTATTCCGGCCAGTGATATGGCGCCCATCATGGATACGAATCCCAACGGGGTTCTTGTAATAAACAGACCTATGAGGCTGCCGGCAACCGCCAGGTAAACCGTGCTCATTACCAGAATGGGAATGGTTATGGAATAAAACTGCATCGCTATAAGAATCAGTATAAGGAAAACCACTATTATTGAGAGCTTACCCATATCAATGAAAATATCGGTCTGCTCGGTAAACTCCCCTCCCACATCCCAGCGGTATCCTTCCGGCAATTCGGTTTTTTCAAGAACCGAAATGACTTCGTTCATTACCTCGGTTACAGTTCTTCCCTTCACATCCCCGTTGATGGTTACCGAACGGGAAAGATTCCTGTGTGGAATAAATTGTATACTAAAGGACGGCTTCACCTCCGCTATCTCGGAAAGGGGTATCTGCTCACCCCTGGCATTGGGAACGGTAAGACTCCTGAATACTGTCATGGGGTCTCCCTGGGACTTTTCAATATACAGGTTGATATCAATTAATTCCTTTCCGTTGTCAAACTGACTGATTTTAATTCCCTCGCTAACCAGCCGAAGCGACTTGGAAAGATCAGAATAGTTAACCATCTTCTGGTCCATCATGGGTTTATTCACCTGGAACTCCAGTGTGTGGCGGTCCAGGCCGAAATTATCCTGGATATCGTAGGCTCCGGGTATTTTAGATATTTTATTCTTGACCTCTTCCGATAGCTGTCTTAGCTTAACTATATCGTCACCATAAAGGTGTACTGATATAGGATCACCAACGGGGGGGCCGGTGTTCAGCACAGAGGGGATAATGGTGGCCCCTGGATACATCTTTTCAAACTCCTCCCGCCACTGGTCCACAAGCTTCTCCGGAGCCGCCACTTTACGGTCCAGCTTAACCATTACCTCGCCTCTGTTGGACGATATGTTGCTTATTTCAGTACTTCCGCCAAACCACAGGTCAGCCCTTGCCCCGGCACACGCAGCCACCATCTTTACCCCGGGCTGCTGGGCTACCCAATCACTTACCTCTCCCACCACCCGGTGGGTTTCTTCCAGGGAAGACCCCTGGGGAAGGCGGATATATATGGGTAACTCTTCCAGGTCGGCGGCTGGGAAAAGCTCCACAGGAGTAAAGGCCACCAGTCCGTATGCCAGAGTTCCTATCAGAACTCCTGTAAGGCCTGTACGGAGCGGCCGTTCCAAAGCTTTTGGCAATATTTTACCGGCATACCATACTGTGAGAGACTGGATCTGTTTCCCAAGAAGACCTGCGGGCTTCTCCTCACCGTTGTGCTTTTTCCGGTTCCGCCTCTCATACCAGTGCCTGAATATAGGAATTATGGTAAGGGACATTACCATGGAAGTCATCATGGTAAGTATAATGATTACCGGCAGAGGCCTCATGAACTCTCCGGAGTTACCCCGCAAAAACATAAGAGGGCCAAAGGAGAAAACAGTTGCCAGGGTAGCGGTTAAAATGGATACCGACACTTCCCTGGCCCCGTTTACCGAGGCGGTAAACGGCGATTCTTTCAGTACCGAAAGCCTTCTCTCAATATTGTCATTGACCACAACAGCATCATCAACCAGCACACCCAGCACCACTATCAAGGCATATATGGTAATGCTGTTTAGAGTTATGCCAAGAGGAGGCAGGAAAATTAGTCCCACTGCCATCGATATAGGAATTGCAAAGGCTATTATAACAGCCGTAGTGAGGTTTAGGCCAAGGGTGCAGACAAAAAGTACAGCGGCAATGGCTATAACCATTTCCCTAAGGAGCTCGTCATAGGACTCCCTGACCCTTTCACTCTGGGAAAAAACCTGTTCTACGGAAACCCAGAGAGGGAGATCCTTTTTCAGGGTTTCCATCATGCTTTCAACAGCGGCCTGAAGAGAAGGAACATCAGTGCCCTTTTCCACCACAACGCCCAGCACTGCGGCAGGCTTCCCGTTGTGATAGACGTACACCTCGGTATCACCCTGGTAGACATAGGCTTTACCTATGTCTTTCAGATATACAGGAAAACCTTCCGTTGTCCTGGAGACAATTACATTATTAAGGTCCTCAGGGTCATATGTTTCAGGGAGTATAAGCTGATACGAGCGTTCCCCCAGATCAAAATCCCCGATAGGGACTCTTTCATTTTCGGACTTTACGGCACCCAGCACCTGGGTCCAGGAAATTCCGTAATGCTGCAGCTTTTGTGGATCAATATCTATACGTATCTCCTGTTCCGGCAGGCCTCCCACGGTAACGTCGGCCACGTTAGGCAGCGTGCGGAGCTGGTCTCTCCAGTTCTTCAGGGTATCCCTGAGACCATAAAGCTGCTCCCTGGTGTCAGTGGTTATATTAACCGTGTAAAAGGCGCTGCGGTTAAGGTCATCGTTAATCACAGGCTTGTTTGCCCCGTCCGGCAGATCGGCCTCAGCGTCCTTAACCTTTTTTCGCAGCTCATCCCAAAGCTTTTTTGGCTCTACCCCGTCCTTGGACTCCACCACTATGGAAGAGTAACCGAAACCTGAGGTGGAGGTAATGGTTTTTATCCCCGACAGCTCTTTTATTTTCTGCTCAAGCTTTCTTGTTACCGCCTGCTCCATCCTCTCCGGCGAAGCGCCGGGATAGGTGGTTGTCACAATGGCAAAGGTAATGGTGACATCAGGCATCTCCTGGCGGGGCAGCTGGGCAAAGCTCAGAATCCCGACAGCCACCACCATAATAAAGAAAAGTATTGTTATCTTGCGCTTTTTAAGAAGAAATTCGATCACTGGCCCGCCACCTCTGCCTGTTTGATGCTATTGCCATCAAATAGTTTGTCTGCGCCCTTTACAATTACCAGGTCGCCCTGGTTAATCCCGGAAAGTATTTCTAACCGGTTGTCCACAATATCACCTATGGTTACCGCAGTTTTGACGGCTTTGTCCACGGAGGCTATAAATACATAGGGTTTTTCAAGCCCGTGGTTTAATACGGCTTCTACAGGAACGAACAGCCCTTCTTTTGTTTCCATTACATATTTGGCCTTGACCACCTGTCCCGGGAACCAGTCATGCTTCGGATTAGACACAGTAACTTCAACCCCAATGGCGCCTGTTCCCTGGCTAACTGCAGGGAACAGACGGGTCACCTTGCCTTCCCTTGTATCCTGGTAAAGCGACAAAGATACCGCATCTCCGACCTTCCATTTCGTGATTTCCCTGTCAGGAACAGGCAAAACAACTTTAAGATTATCCACCTGCCCTATTTTGTAAACCGGGGTTCGTGTATCCACCAGCTGACCAACTGAAGACAGCTTTGAAATAACGGTACCGCTTATAGGTGCTCTAAGCCCGTCTTTTCCGGAACCGGACCCAGTAACCAGTGAATGGGACTCCTGGGCCAGGATATAATCCTTTTCAGCCACAATGTATCGGTTCTGCGCATTCTCAAAATCATTTTTGGAAAGGGCTCCCTGGTTGAAAAGCTGATTCATGCGCTCAAAGTCATCCCTGGCCTTCTCATAATTCACCTGTGCCTTGTCAAGTCCAGCCCTTGCCTGGGCTACCTGCACAGAGTACTCAGCAGCGTCCAGCCTGGCCATTAAGCTGCCTGAACTTACCGTGTCACCTTCTTTATAGTTCATTTCCACTATCCGTCCTGAGGCCTCAAAGGATACCAGTGAATCCTCAATTGGCTGCAATGTTCCCGATAGTTCTGAATACCTTGAAACCTTATCAATTTTTGCGGCCTCGGTTAAAACAATTTTTGCTTCCTGCACCTGCTCGGCATCTTTTTTACCGCAGCCAGGTGCCAGGCTTAATGATAATGACAATCCCAGTGCAAGAAGTATTTTAACAACCCTTGTCCTTTCCATCTCCTACCAAGAATCCTCCTTAGATTTGTTAACTAAATTTACCAGGTCACCATTATTGATTGTATACTGAATACAATTATTTTTCTATAAAAATTTGTTATGACTTCACTAAAACACTGTCCCAGTACATATTTGCCATTTGTGAGTATGCCTCAGGGTCAGCCAGGACCCTGTCAAGCACCTCCTGGGTTTCCGAAGTAATTTTTCCTCCTTCAATAAGTTCCTTCCCGGCCTTTCTGGCTGCATCCAGATACCACCTGACCGAATCCTGCAAAACCGGAACGTTTAGCATCTCTCCCCCCGAGCATAAAATGGTGGCTGCAAGGTTAAAATCCGGACCCGAGGCCAGCCCCCTGAATGTCTCCACAAGCCCAGAAAAATGGTGCCGCTCGGGAAATCCACAGTTGGATAAAAGTACTATCTTTTTGGGCCATTCCTCAGGGTTTCGCATCGGGTGTATGAACTGATCCTCCCTCTTAATTATATAGGGCTTCAACAGAGGAATTATAGTACGGTCCATAAAATCTTTCATTAATCCACTGACTGTATATATGTATAACGGAGTAGCAAACACAATTATTTCAGATATTCTTATTTTTTCCAACAGCTCCGCCATATCATCTTTGTGCACGCAAATGCCGGGAGTTTTTACCCAGCATGTAAAACATCCGCTGCAGTGCTTAATTTTTTTGTCCTTCAGATAAATCGTTTCAGTTAGCGCACCGGCCTCCCTGGCCCCTTCCAGAAATGGCTTAAGTATTCTGTCGGTATTCCCCTGATGTCCTCTTGGACTTCCGTTTACCGCAAGGACTTTCATTGTTTTATCCCCCTTTTATTTTTTGGAATCCATCTCTTCTATAGTATTAATTGCCTCTTCAAGCCATTCTAGGAATGCTGTTTCAAATCTGATACCGGCTTTAAGGCTAAGTTGCCAGTATTGGGCATCTCTTTTAATTTCAGGACTTTGGGCAGCTTCGCAGATAAAGCTGCTTATCTCCATATACTCGTCAAGCTTTTCCCTGTGAAGTTTTATTTGGTGCCTAATCAGCTCCGCGACTCTCTCACTTTCGATATTGGCACCAAAGAAAACCTTAATAAGAAAAGGAATTCTTACCGGAGCCAGGTCCATTGGCTCTCCAAGCCACCTTTTAAGCTCCTGGCGGCCTGTATCAGTAATCTTATATACCTTACGGTTTGGACGGCTCTCCTGGTACTCCACCTCCATAACAAGAAGTCCTTCCTTTTCCATCTGGCTCAGGGTAGGGTATATCTGGCTGAGATTGGCATTCCAGAAATGCTGCACTGAATGGTCAAAGCGCTGCTTTAACTCGTATCCCGTCATCGTACCATAATTTAAAAAACCCAGAAGGGCATATTTCAAAGACACCCTGCTCACCTTCTTAACTACAAATATTATATATATAAGAATTTATATATATAATATTTTATTTAAATAGCACAGTCAAATGATTCCTTTTAAAAAATAACATAAAAAAGAACAGCCCTAAACGGGCTGTCAACAAAAAATATATTAATTAAACTTTAATTATGCAGGTTAAAAGTCATCCCCTATAAGGGACTGTACCAGTTTTTGCTTCTGGCACTTACCACTTGGCGTTTTAGGTATTTCAGGCACTAAATGATAACGGCGTGGGAGCTCTTCCGGTGAAAGCAGACCAGTTCCTTCTACAAAATGTTTTATTACATGCGGAGTGAGGGTTAAGTCCGACGGCACAACAAAGGCCGCCAGGTCATATTTTCCGTCTATCCCGGGAAGAAAAACCGCTGCGACTTCGTCTACACCCGGGTGCCGGTATATTACCTCCTCCACCTTTCTGATGATAATCTGGCCTGATCCCGTAGCCTCGTCAGGGATATAGCCAAGAAGACTGTCCTGTTCACTCATTGCTGTCCCACCTCCGTAATCAATTGGACTACTGGTTCCCCAGTAAGTTATTTTGCTTCGCTGTAATCATAGAATCCCTTGCCGGTCTTCCTGCCAAGGTGACCTGCCCTGACCAATTTACGCAGCAGAGGACACGGTCTATATTTTGAGTCTCCGGTTTCATTATACAGTGTTTCCATCACCATTAAAAGTGTATCAAGCCCAATTAAGTCGGAAAGAGCAAGAGGTCCTATGGGGTGATTTGCTCCCAGCATCATTCCCTTGTCGATGTCGGATGCCGAAGCTATGCCTTCCATTAAAACAAACATTGCCTCGTTGAGCATAGGAACCAGTATCCTGTTAACGGCAAATAGAGGCGCCTCATTTACAAGTATGGCCTCCTTGCCGAACTTTTCAACAAGTTCAGCTACAGACTGAAGAGTTTCAGCATCTGTCTCGGCCCCTTTGATAAGTTCAACAAGCTTCATTACCGGCACGGGGTTAAAGAAGTGCATACCTATAAATTTTTTCGCCCTACTGGTAACTGCCGCCATTTCAGTAATGGACAGCCCTGAAGTGTTGGACGCAAAAATTGTATCTGGCCCGCATATCTTGTCCAGTTCCCGGTATATATTCTTTTTAAGTTCCATCTGTTCCACTGCTGCCTCAATAACTATGTCACAGGAACCGAGGACATTTATATCTGTGGTCCCTTTTAGCCTTGCCATTATACTGTCGGCCTCTTCCCGGGACAGGCGGTTTTTCTGTACGTCACGGTCAAGGTTTTTCTTTATTATCGACATTCCCCGGGATACAAAGGAGTCGCTTATATCCCGCATTACCACGTTAAAACCTGCCCTTGCGGCCACCTGGGCAATCCCGGACCCCATTATTCCGGCTCCTATAACCCCTACAGTAGAAATAGCCACCTGGCATACCTCCTGTCTATTTAATTATCTTTTTCCCTTTCAAATATCATAGCCATTCCCATTCCGCCGCCAACGCACATGGATGCCAGTCCCCATCTGATATTTCGGCGCTTCATTTCATGCAATAGAGTTATGGATATCCTTGCGCCGGTGCAGCCCACGGGATGCCCCAGACCCACGCCGCTTCCGTTTACGTTTGTTATTTCACGGTTTAGGTCCAACAATTTCTCGCATGCCAGGTATTGGGCTGCAAAGGCCTCGTTTAGTTCAATAAGCTCAATATCGGCAAGGGTTTTACCCGCCCTTTCCAGGGCCTTCCTTATGGCAGGAACAGGGCCGTATCCCATTAAATCAGGCTCCACGCCCGCCCTGGCATAGCTTACAATTCTCCCCAGCGGCTTAATCCCAAGCTCTCTTGCTTTTTTTGCAGTCATCAGCACTGCCGCAGCAGCCCCGTCATTAAGACCGGAGGCGTTTCCGGCAGTAACTGTGCCGTCCTTTCGAAAGGTGGGGCGAAGCTTGGCAAGCTGTTCCAGGCTTAATTCCCTCCTGGGGTGCTCGTCGGTATCTACCATTTTGGGATCGCCCTTACGCTGCGGCACGGGAATGGGGAGTATCTCCTCTTTAAATTTTCCCTCATCGATGGCCTTTATGGCGTTCATATGGCTCCGGTAAGCTATCTGGTCCTGCTCCTCCCGGGATATCCCGTACTTATCGGCCAGCCGCTCTGCGGTCTCACCCATCATAATTTTATACATTGGGTCCATTAGTAGCTCCCAGAGAGAGTCGGTCATCTCGCCATGCATAAGCCGCTGCCCCCAGCGGGCTCCTTTCAGCGTATATGGAACAGAGCTCATCGATTCGGCTCCCCCAGCCAATACAACATCCGAATCCCCGTCAACAATCTGCTGATAGCCGGAAACTATGGCCTGCATCCCGGAAGAGCACTGGCGCTGTATAGTCATACCGGTTACTTCTTTCGGCAGCCCCGCCAAAAGCGCAGCGGTCCTTCCAAGGTTTGGCTCGGCGGTATTCTGTGCACAGCAGCCGATTATGCAGTCATCAATCATCGATCCCTCTATACCGGATCTGGCAATGGCCTCTTTTATTACCGGCACTAGAAGCTGGTTACTGAGCATAGATTTAAAAGCCCCGCCAAAATCCCCTATCGGGCTTCTTACACCCGAAGCTATCACGATATCATCCATCATTATGTATCCCCTCTCTTCTCTGCATCCGGATAACTGTCCGGCCAGCTTTATATTTTAAGGTTTAAAATTCTATTTTAATAATTAAAGTCCTTCAATTACCAGAAAAAACTGAAAACAATTTGATTAAAAAGAGGCCCAAAAGCCTAAAATTTTTTGCCCACGCATTTGTTACCCCGGACCTGTAAATGGTATTATTAAGATTGTGGGAATTTCTGAGTTTAATATAAGTTAGAACAGTTATAATGTTATTTAACGGAGGTATATTATATTGTTTTTGCTAATAGCCCTGGCGGTCCTCCTTGTGGACCAGGCAAGTAAATTTTTTATTATAAATACCATGTTTCAGGGACTTTCGATCCCTGTGATCCCCAATATATTTCACATAACATACATACACAATCCCGGCGCAGCCTTCGGAATGCTGGCCAACAGAACTTCTTTTTTTATTGCTGTCAGCTTAATTGTTATAGCCGGGATAGTTTTTTTTCACCTCAGAGCAGGGGTAAAGAGGGGGATAATGCCCATAGCAACGGGGTTTGTTGTGGGAGGAGCAGCAGGTAACCTTATTGACAGGATAAGGTTTGGCTCGGTAGTTGATTTTATTGACCTGAGGGTATGGCCGGTTTTCAATCTGGCCGACACCGCCATTGTAATCGGGGCAGGACTCCTGATAATTGTCCTATGGAAGGCTGAAAGCAAGTCCTGATGGAGGCTTTTTTAATGTTTCAAATCCAGTGTTTTACTGTAAGTGAAGAAAGTGCCGGGCAGAGGCTCGATATTTTTCTGTCAGGTGAAAGTCCTCAACTGAGCCGATCACATATACAGAAGCTTATCAGCAGCGGTATGGTAGATATCAACGGGAACCCTGAAAAGGCCAGTTTCAAACTGAAAAAAGGGGATTCAGTGGTTTTAAGAATACCCCCTCCCGTGGAGCTGGTGGTGGAACCGGAGCCAATAATACTTGATATATATTTCGAGGACTCCGATGTAGTAGTTGTCAATAAACCAAGAGGTATGGTTGTTCACCCCGCCGAGGGTAATTACACGGGTACCCTTGTAAACGCCCTGCTCTATCACTGCAGGGATCTTTCGGGAATAAACGGAGTGATGCGCCCGGGGATTGTACACAGGCTGGACAAGGACACCTCCGGACTTTTAATGGTGGCAAAGAACGACTCCGCCCATTTTGACCTTGCCCGGCAGCTCAGCGAGAGGAAGGTCGAAAGGCGCTACCTGGCAATGGTTCACGGCATAATTAATAATGAGCGCGGCACTATAAACGCACCTATAGGACGGCATCCCCGTGACAGGCAAAAAATGGCTGTGGAGCCCAGAAACGGAAAACCTGCAGTTACACACTACCGCCTGATACACTGTACGGGTGGGTATTCCTTTATAGAACTTAAGCTTGAAACTGGAAGAACACACCAGATAAGGGTTCACATGGCCCACCTCGGATACCCTGTAGTGGGGGATCCCAAGTACGGGCCGGCAAAAAACAAATTCGGACTGGAGGGGCAGTTCCTGCACGCAGCCGTTTTAGGATTTACCCATCCCAGAAGCAGCAAGGTAATGACGTTTGAGGCCCCGCTGCCGGAAGAACTGCAGGAAGTGCTGGATAGCTTACAGGTAATTCTTCCCGGTCAGGAGACAGGAGACAGGAGACAGAATTCAGAATAATACAGAAGATGAGATTGATCGGCTATTTGCTAAATTATCTCAATATGTTGGAGTTTTAGTCCATTAAGAAGGAATACGGACCATTCTGACTTCTGACTCCTGAATTCTGTATTCTGACCGGAGAAGAATACCTTTTAACCTTTTCGATAAAATATTTCCAGGTAAAGGGCAGCTATTCCGGCTGCCATAAGAGGCCCAACCGGAACGCCGTGAAAGAATACAATACCGAATATAGACCCTATTACCAGGCCGAAGATTATCTCGGGCTTTAACCCGAGAAGCTTAAGCCCCTCGCTGTTCATATGAGTAGCCAGGGCCCCTCCCACTATCGACAATATCCCCGGCAGAGATGTCATATTGTACATAAGGTCCTTTTCAGTTACTTTTCCCTGAGCGATAGGCACTAAGATAGAAAGCAGCAAAAAAAGCAGCCCCACCTCAAGACCCCGTCTTTCAAGAATTGGAAAAATAAAGTTAAGGTTGGAAAACTTTAAAATTAACAGAACACAGGCTGCAATTGCTATAAGGTTCGACCGGGCAATTATCCCCACCAGAAGCAGTGCTACCAGCATTGTTACCCCGGCAATATAAATCCCCCCGGTGCGGGCCGTTATGGTAGTCACAGCCCTTTTTTTAATCATGTCTGGGCTATTTATATGTGTACGGGGTGGATTATATTACCAGACCTATAGCTCCTGTCTCCTGCTGCTGCTCCCCTCTTTTTTAATTCCCTCCTTTTTTAACAGCATCTCCTCAACCTTCTCCCCCTTAAGCTCTCTAAGGGCATCCGAGGCTATCCATCTGGCGCTGCGGCTATTTTTAAGAGCTATCCTTTCCGCGGTTTCTATAGCCTTTTCACGAAGATGAAAATTTCTTTTTCCTATTTGCCTGAGTGCCCAGTTTACAGCCTTTTTGACATAGTTCCTCTCATCCTCGGAGGCGTCTTCCACCAGAGCAAGGTATTCTTTAAAAAATTGATCTCCTGACTTTTTATCATGGACAGCCAGTGTTGCCATAAGGGCGAAGCCAGCTCTTTTTACAAATTCCTCCTGCCTTCCGGCCCAGGAAACTGCGAGGCTATGGGCCTCCGGGTTTTTACGAAAAAGATGGATCATTGAAAGATCGGTAATGTCCCACGAGTCAAAATCACGTGCCCATGACTCCATAGTTTCTCTGTCAAGCTTTTTGGGTTCTGCCACCAGGACAGCCATTATCTTTGCCTCATGAAAGCCTGTTGACCACAACTCCAGCGCCAGCTGATGATTTTTACCAATTTCGCGGGCAATTTTTCTTAATTCGGTTACAGGTACACCGAAGGCCTGTTCAACATTAATCCCGAAACGGGCCATGCCTGCTTTATTTTCAGGTGACTCTCTCTTCCTCAGCAACTCAATGATATCTTCCGCTACCATAAAGACCTCCACAGAATTTTTCCGTTATATTTTACCACCAAACTTCCTATAGAACAATTGTTTGGGCATAAAAATGGGGGCTTCGCCCCCAATTCCCAATTCCTAATTCCCAATTCCCCATCTGACATTTATCGCTTTAATAATACTTTACCCCAGGGTAATTTTAAATGAATCTGACCGCAGGCCAACCCTCAGCGCTTCAAGCGCTAAAACCTCACCTGTCGGAATATTCCCCAGATTAACATTTGGGCCGAAGCGGCTTATCAGCTCAAGCTGCTGGTTTTTGTTCGGAGCCTCCCACATTATTATTCTCGGATCATCTATCTCTTCCAGTAGACGCTCCAGGTCATCCTTAATAAAATTACCGTTTTCATCGTACAGCCCAACATTGGCGCCAGTCTCCCTGCCCTCAAGGATTACCCTGAATGCTCCGTTTTTCAAGTCGGACTTTATTAACGCGGCAAATTCCTCAACCGGGGTCTGGTCGTTTATATCTTTTTTACCTACCTCGGTAAGTACTTTAAATCCCAACTCCCTGGCCCTGGCAATAGACCTTTCTCTCACCTCCCCGTCCAGCTTTATCGTCCCGTCAGAAACCTCTACACATGTAAATCCAAGATTTTTTGACAGCTGTAAGAATTCTTCAATTTTATCCTGTATAATGGCCACTTCGAGAAAGGTGCCTCCGGGGTATATGTCTATACCATATGATCTTGCCAGCTCTATCTTTTCAAGCAGCACATTGCTGCTATAAAGTGCCGATGTGCCAAACGCCAGTTTTATAAAATCAATATATTCCCCGGCAATATCCAATAGGTCGCCGGTCTCAGCAAGGCCCATACCCTTGTCAATAATCATGGTCAGCCCCTGGATTCTTGGCTTCAAATTCCTTCCCCCGAGAGGGTATTTTATTATTTTACTCCATATTGAATCATATCCGGCAATGGACACATTTGTTTCTCGCTTCATTAATTCATACCCCTTTGCTTAATTAAATACGTGATTTAGGGTATTCAATAAAAAAGCAATTGGTTACCTGGCAAGACACGATTTAATCCACTCTATAATAGCTAAATTATATAAGTAATAATTACCATGGAAATAATAAACCAAAATGTAACTAAATACCGATATATGGAGTCAAAGAATAGAAAAGCCGCCTACGGGCGGCGCCGCTGTTCCAGCGGCAGGAATCCAGAATTATTATAAAAAAATCTCTTAAAGCTTTCAGTCAGAGCTTAAAACCTCTGTGTCCTCTGTGTTCTCTGTGGCTTTAAAAGGACCCAATTTTCATCCTTATTGGTGGCCATTAAACATTTAAAACCTTCCAGCCCAGGTAATAAGCGGCAGTTCAAACCTGTTACACAAATCAGGGTTACCCGGCCTTACCCTCACAGTATATCCAAAGGTACCCTGGGGAAGAATGACCTGCCCCGAGTATATGTGCAGGGATTCGTCCCCAGTACCCTCAAACAGCATTGGTGCAGTGCTAAGATTATTCATTCCTCTTTCAGATATGTTTCCGTACACCACCTCCAGGTCAACATCGCCAGGCTTTATTGGCCCGAGGGAGACAGTAGCTTTAACCTTTAATGAGTCTCCCACACTCATTTCCCTTTTTACATTTGTATCCACCCGTACTATTTCAACCTTGCACCAGTTCCTTGTCAAAAATTCCTTATATTCCTTCATTCTTTCAGCAACTTCATATTTGTTCCCGGCAAAATAATTCCCTCTTCTTATCAGAGGTATATAATACTTATCATTGTATTCCTGAACCATCCGCTGAGTGCTGAATAAGGGTGTTATTGTTCGCATCGAGCTTTTCATCATCCTTACCCAGGCGGACGGAATGCCCATTTTCTGGTTATAATAGGCCGGCACTACCTTTTCCTCCAGCACCGCATACAGCGAATAGCAATCATCCCTGTCCTGCATATCATCATTTTCGTATTTTCTTTTTTCTCCAACGGCAAAGCCGTTTTTGCCATTATATCCTTCGGGCCACCAGCCATCCAGCACGCTGATATTAATAACTCCGTTGGCAGCAGCCTTTTGGCCGCTGGTGCCACTTGCCTCAAGCGGCCTGCGTGGATTGTTTAGCCAGATATCCACCCCCTGAACAAGATGCCGGGCCATATCTATATTGTAGTCTTCCAAAAATATTATCTTACCCCTTAAATCATCCTGGTTGGAAGCATCATAAACAAGTTTTATCAGCTCCTGCCCGGCTGTGTCCGCCGGATGAGCCTTTCCTGCAAAAATAATCTGCACGGGCCTTTCCGGGTTATTAAGCAGCCTCACCAGCCTCTCTCTGTCCCTGAACAGAAGCCCAGCCCTTTTGTACGTAGCGAAACGGCGGGCAAAGCCAATTGTGAGGACCCCCGGATGAAGAATACTTTCTACTTCTCTTATGCGCTCGGTTGGCTCCTGGTTTCTTACCCTCTGCCTTTTAAGGGATTTCCTTGCATACCAGATCATTTTCTCCTTAAGTGACTGGTGCACCGCCCATAATAGATTATCAGGTATATCCTCAATATTCTTCCATACTTGTCTGTCGGTGACATCTTCATACCAGTCGGGCCCAAGGTAGATAGAATATAAATCCTTTATCTCCTGGGCCAGCCAGGTAAGTGTATGTATACCGTTGGTAACATGGGCAACCGGAACTTCTTCCGCTGGTATCCCCGGGTACAGATAGGAAAACATTTCCCTGGACACCTCTCCGTGAAGCCTGCTGACCCCGTTACAAACAGCAGACAGCCTTAGGGCAAGCAGGGTCATGTTAAACATCATTCTCCCCTCATCCCAGCCCAGTTCTAAAAAAACCTCCCTTTTAATATCTATGCTATGGTATAAATGCCCAAGGTAATGATCGATCATTTCAGCGGGAAACAGGTCATGCCCTGCAGGAACCGGAGTGTGGGTCGTAAAAATTGTGTTGCACTTAACCACTTCAATGGCGGTTTCGTAGGACAACCCCTCCGAAATCAGCTCCCTAAGGCGCTCCACCAGCAAAAATGCGGCATGCCCTTCGTTTATGTGCCAGACTCCTGGGTTAATCTTGAGCTTTCTTAGTGCCCTTACCCCTCCCATACCAAGAAGTATTTCCTGAGATACACGTACTGCCCGGTCCCCCCCGTAAAGCTGGCCGGTTATTGCCCTGTCCGCCTTATTATTAAGGGATATATCGGCATCAAGCAATATCAGGTTAACACGACCGACTACAGATTTCCAAACCTTGGCAAACACAGTCCTCCCTGGAAATTCCACTTCTATTATAAGTTCCCCTCCACTGCCGTCAGAAACCGGCACAATGGGCAAATCGTAAAAATTATAATAGGGATAATGTGCCTCCTGCTTGCCATCCCTGTTTATTATCTGGTTAAAATAGCCGTGTTTGTAGAGAAGCCCGACTCCTACAAATGGAAGTCCAAGGTCACTGGCTGATTTCATGTGGTCACCGGCCAGCAGGCCCAGCCCGCCGGAATATATAGGATGTGACTCATGCAGGCCGAACTCCAGGGAAAAATAAGCAATCAAACTTTCCTTATAATCGGGGTAGGCGCTTTCAAACCAGGTTTTTCTACCCAGGTAGCGGTTAAAATCATCCATAACCTGGGAGTATATTTTCAGGTATTCATCGTTCTGGGCAGTCTCCTCCAGCTCTTCTTCGTTAACCAGCAGAAGAAATTTTACCGGATTATGTTTTACTTCCTCCCAGAGTCTGTCATTAATCTTTTTGAATAGGTTCTGAGCCTGGGCATTCCAGCTAAACCAAAAATTCCGGGCTAAATCCCCCAGCCCTTCAATTTCCCTGGGAAGCCTGGGCCTGATGGAGACTGTCCTAAAAGAATACATGGAAGACCCTCCCAACTGATTTATGGTTAAACCCCACTTTCAACCAAAACATACCATTTTCCTCTTTAAGCTCATGTTAAAGCACATTTAAACCATTCCTCACAAAAAAACATTGCCATAGAGTAACATTTATTCCTGTAGCCGCCTATTATGGTTAAAAAAATCTATACAGGCGGTGTTTTACATGAATGGATCTAAAAGAAGACCACTTATATGGAATTGGCCCCCCTTACCAGGTCCAAAGCCCGAACCGGCTGAAGAAACCAATATGACAGTGGAAACCGGGGACAACTCCTCCGAAGACAATAATATTGTCGAACAAACCTACGAATCTGACCCGGAAAAAAACCAGGCAGAAGAAATAACTGCTGAAGCACAGGAGAATAATGAAGCTATAGAGACTGAAGAAGCGGATGGGTCCGATAAAGTGGACGATCAGTTTCCTGCCGGTTTTATTTCCTCAACCACTGACACAAACCAAAAAGCTGAAGAAGAAAGAGACCCCCTACCCTCACAAGGTGCCGGATATCCCCCTCCTGTGGCGCCACTGCCCCCGTACACCGGAATGATTCTGGCCAGGGCATATGTTCCCATACAGCGTTACGGGCCGCTATACAGCCCCAGGGAGGCACTGGAAAGGGGAACACTTTTCCCGGAGCTATACCGCCCCTATCCTTATTAGTATGAGAACGGAGGCATTAAAAATGAGTAATTATAACCTGTCCCTTCTAAGACAGATTATGGAGCTGGAATTTACATCTATAGAGCTTAATCTTTTTCTGGACACACATCCTGACGACCAGGATGCTCTGAGGGACATAAACCGTGTCAACGAAAAGCTGGTAAATCTTATAGCTGAATATGAAAGGCAGTACGGGCCGCTCCTTCCCTTCCTTCCACAAAACAAGCAAACTTACTGGAGATGGATCGAAGAGCCCTGGCCATGGGAAATTACGTATTAGCTTATACTGAGGATATTAACAGTCGGAATCCAGAATCCAGAAGTCAGACATACATGCCTTATAAGAGGCACCACAGAGAAATGAAAATAATTTTGAATGCTTTCAATGCACGTCTTAAAAAACCACAGAGAACACAGAGGACACAGAGTTTTTTAGCCTGTCTG
>JBMOPE010000027.1:0-3187 GCA_049323755.1 Bacillota bacterium | reverse complement strand
AAAAGAAGAATGTGACAGTGTAAAAAATTTGACACCGTCACATCAACAATCTTCATCTGATGTTGCAAGTGTAAAAAATTTGACACATGCAACACCCGACTTAACAGAGTGGGAAGAAGAACAAGCAGAGGAAAACAACAAAAAAGCAGCACAGGAACCGGTTAGTAAATGGGATCAGGAAGAAGAAAGCAGGGAGAATAATACTCCTGACGATGAAGTCTCTACCCGTACTGACCCACATAGCTACGATAATACCCCCCTGAATAACTACGGCGGCCGGGAAGCAGCAGAAAACTACCGCAAAAAACACCTGGAATACTCAGATCAAGTAAAAGAATTTTTTAACCAATTAAAAAAGACCAGCGATATAGCAGAACACCTGGTCAATAACCGGGAAGAGCTATATAAATCCATAGCTGAAATGAAGAGCGACGGAATGAGTATCACGGTACTTGCCAGCGCTGTAGTACAAGCCTGCGATATATACGTACCACGGATAAATCAAGCCAGAGATATTCTTTCCGATCTGCTTAAACCGGGCATTAAAGGTGTTGCAGTCAGAGAAAAATTTGTCGTGGTGAATGGAGGGAAAGGGCATGACGGATAAGCCCGGAGGCAAAAAAGGTAAGCCCAAACGAGGTGTTCTAGCTGACACACTGCACAAACTGATCGAGGAACGGCACCCAGGCGGACTGGACATCAGCTTGGCAGCTATATCAATCTACGGTTCTGACACCAAAAACCACCGGGAACGCATATACCGCCTGGCCGGGGCCTTAAGGAAAAACAACATCATGGTTTATTCTTTCGGTGGAAGGTATTATCTCTGCAACCAGGATGCCATAAGACTATGCGAAGTAGCTGTACAGAAGCAAGTTCTGGCGGCCTCGATACTGCAAAATGCTTTTCTGCTAAGGAATAAGGCGCTGGAAGTTGGTTTACCTGCTGCACAGCAGGATAGGTTGGAGAAGTCCTTTGATGAGCTTGGGAAGTTGGTAAGTAAGCTGTTTGTTGGCTAGTTGCTATGAATGACGGTAGGCTTCGGGGCAGGACAAGCTGCCCGGAGGCGTGCTGTTATAGAAAGACTTGATTTACAGCACGATTGCTCTTTGACAACTAAGCGGTATGCGTACGGGGCAGGGAAGAAGGCCCACGCCGGTAAGCGGCACCCTGTAATCTGCACCGTCCTAAGCTCTTATTTTTAAGGGTTTAAGAGGGGGTGGATGCATGCTGAGTTTAAAAGATATTGAGAAATATAACATTTTTACTTTTCTAAGTCCTTTCCGTGAAAAAATAAAGATGGTTTTTGAAAAGGAAGGGACGGCAGCCACTGCTAGGTACATATACAGAGTCTATCGAGTTAAAATGACCGGAGCTGAAATTAGAGAATTTATTAATGTCGAGTCAAATAATTACTCTTTAGTTATCGAGGCACACAGGATAGCCTGGAGCACATGTGGCTGGAATGGCTCTATCTCAGTAATAGCAACTCATAAGCATATGGACACATCCGGAACTGGGAAAACGGCTCCAAAACAACAACCCAAAGGACAAAAAAAAGTTGAACCAACTGAAGAAGCATATGACGAACCACAGATTATGGCTAATCAAAAGACTGTTGAATTACTTGCTGCCGGGTTACTTTCACCTGGCAATAAACTTAACATTATGTACCGGAGGTGAAAATGTGGTAATTAAAAACCCGGCGTATGGCATGTGGCCCAGTGATGATGAAAGTACAGGTAATGGGGGAGTCTTTGAGGTAGTAGACAGTTCGGTTAATGTAGAAAATACGGTAATTGCCCGGATGAGTAAATTGGACGCAGAAGAAAGGGAGTTGTTTCCTGCTGCCTCACGTTTTAGGCTTAAAAATACTTACAATGGGCAAGTTGTCGTTTTTACGCAAGACAAATTTGGAAACAAACTTAAATGGACCTCGGATTATACGCCTTGTACGGGAATTAATAAAAATAAGCTCTGTGACGGGAAAATTCCGGTTTGCAGTCCTTATGTACAAGGTGATCCCCAAAAAGGTTATAGCAGTACTGGGTGTAAGGCATTTAACACCTGCGTGAGAAGTTGGAAAGTAAAGAGAGAGAGGATAAAAGTCAAATGTTAACAGTCAACTACCATATAAAGAATAGATATTAGGGAAAGGAATCTTTTTCCTGCCGCATTATGTTTAACGTTGGGGGTCGTCATGCATAGTTCTACTAATTGAAAAATGGTAGAATAAAAAGCATAATAAAGTGCAGTAGGAAGGAGTTTATAAAAATGTATGAAAAAATTGATATACTTAGAAAATCTGTGGATGCTAAACGACCTCTGTACCCTGAATTGATGGCAACCATCGCCCAAAAATTTCGCGAGGAATGGACGTATAACTCCAATGCCATTGAAGGCAATACCATGACCTTACAGGAAACGCTTTTCTTTTTGCGTGAGGGACTGACTGTACAAGGGCGCACCCTACGAGAACATTTAGAAATGATTAATCATGCAGAAGCGGTAGATTACTTGCAAGATGCCATTAAACACCGTGATTTAACCGAAGGACTAATTAAAGAATTTCATGCCATACTTTTCTCGGGCATTAAGACTATGGCCGGAGGAGTTCCTGTGGTACCTGGGGCATATAAAACTAAGAATAATCACGTACTGACTGCTAGTGGTAAAATACACCATTATACTCCGGCTGCTCAAGTTCCTGTTGAGATGGAAAAACTGCTAAAGTGGTACAATATTAACAAAGGAAAGATACATACCATTGAATTAGCAGCGCTTTTTCATCACAGATTTGTTGCCATCCACCCTTTTCCAGATGGAAACGGCAGGGTAGGCAGATTGTGTATGAACTTTATTTTAATGAAAAATGCTTATCCGCCAGCTATTATTCGCAAAGAAAACCGTAAAGAATATTACATTGCTTTAGAAGAAGCTGACCATGGCAACCCACAGTATTTCATAAACCTGGTGGCTGATGAGGTAACGCGGAGCTTAAAGATTATGGTGGATGAGATTGAAAGAGTAAAGTACAATTAATTCAGCTTTTTAAATGTTCAGGAGTTATGCACTTGATGGGAATAAATGGAAATTCATAACCCCAAAAAGTTTTTTTTAAAAAGACTCTGATAACTGGCAAAAAGACTTGACATTTCTGGAAGTCCCCCATAATCGCTTTGGATGG
>JBMOPE010000026.1:216573-479023 GCA_049323755.1 Bacillota bacterium | reverse complement strand
GATAAAGTTTCCCATTCCGTTAAGGAAGTAAGACCCCATGAAGACTACATGGTAGATAGGCCGGGAGTGTAAGTTCAGTGATGGATTGAGCTGACCGGTACTAATAGGTCGAGGGCTTAACCTTAAATTGGAAGTTGGAGGTTAGAGGTTGGAGGTTGGATTCGAAAGGATTCAAAATCCGCTAAAAACTTCCTTCAGATAAAGCGCTATAATTCTAATCGCTGTGAAGTTTTGAAGGTGCGAATAAAAACGCATAGAGTTTTCCGGTGGCCATACCGGAGGGGATACACCCGTTCCCATCCCGAACACGGAAGTTAAGCCCTCCAGGGTCGATGGTACTTGGGCAACAGCCCTGGGAGAGTAGATCGTCGCCGGAGTTAATTTTGAGAGGCCCTGCATGAAAACATGCAGGGCCTTGCTTATTTCCAACTTCAAACCTCCAGCCTCGAACTTCCAAATTTGTGCAGGTATTTTAAAAAACAATATGTTATCAAAAAAGGCATTTCACGCATAACCTGCATCATCAAGGCTATTTTGAGGGGGTATGGGGGAATGCCTTCGCTATTATGGAGGACAGACTTGGGCAGGGGGCCTGTTCGGGTAGTGTCGGGCCGATTTGTTTTTGGAGGTGATATTGCCGCTTCAGTTGAGGGCAAAGTTCACTTACTGGTCCCCGAAAACAGTGAGTACAGGTTATATTCTATTTACGACCTGGAGGAAACAGTTACAGGGCTGGATGTATTGAACCTGGGCTTCAGGGCGGAAGGAATTGTGGTAAGTACACCCGAGAAGGTTTTCGTGCTGGGAAACAGGCAGGGGTCGCTGTTCCTGGTATGGCAGTCTGAAAGGGAAGTGGGGGCTGATTTTTCGGATGTTGCGGCGGGAGATTTGGACGGAGATGGCAGAGGTGAAATCGTGGTATCGTCGGCAGGCCGGGAGGCAGTTTATGTTTACAGCCTCAATGAAGGCGTGCTCCCTGCGGTAAGATTTGAGCTGGCGGGGATAAGGGCAGTCCCCGGAATTCCCGGCTATGTTGAGATTTTTAAAGGTCCGGATGGAAGCTCTGCAATAGCTGTTGCCTACCAGGTTGAAGGAAGGTCCGGGGTGGCAACATATTTTCTTCGGGAAGAAGGTTTTATTGAAGGGCCTGTATTGGATGGGCAGCCGGTATTATTTACCGCCTTTACTTCAGGTAACTTTACAGTAAGGCCGGGGGAGGAACTGGCAGTTGGCACCGTGGGGGGAATGGTATGGGTTTTGGGAGCGAACAGGCAAATAGAGGTTCTATTGATTACGGAATCCCTTGGCCCATCAGTTAGCGCTGTGGCTCCGTCCATGGAGCCTGAAGCAAAATTGGCGGCAGGTACTCCCGAAGGCAACGTTTATATTTTTAATTATCCTGTTAATAGAACACCTGACTTAAGATTCAGTCCCGTGGAAGGGGTTACCGGGCTGGCCTTTTTACCGGGGAGAAGAATAGCGGTAGGTACACAGGAGGGGTCGATCCAGGTGTGGTCAATGAATTCTTCAGGGAAAACATGGAAGTATATCGTAAAGCCGGGGGACACTCTCTGGAGTATATCTAAAAGGCATGGAATAACCGTTGAAAAAATACTCTCCCTGAATCAAAATATAAGAAACCCTGAAGTTATCATGCCTGGGCAGGTTATAAGGCTGCCTGCCGGCTAGGAAATAGGAATTGGGAAATGGGAATTGGGAAATGGGAATTAGGGAGTTCGCCAAGAGCATGTAACAGCCTCCGAAAAGCAACGCACGGAGATGATATTCCCCGACCCGATGAATGTCCTTTGAAAGTGCAGCTATAGGGTCTTTGTTCCATGAAGCCAGATTGGGATTGTATAGGCGAAATGTAGTTGTCGAAAATAATATCACCAATTCCCAATTCCTGATTCCCAATTCCGGACCCCAGAATAATGCTAACAATGCCGCTCACAGCGGCAACGCCCGCAGGGCGTTTATTAATGAGTGATTGTTCAGGGAAAAAATGCTATATTGTTTATAGTATTTTTTTTTCAAATAATTCGGGTAATAGGGTGTGAGGAACCAAGAGTATAAAGGAGAGATTATATGTGCCAGTATTGTGCTGATCACGGACATGGTAAGGTTTGGTACAAAAATGCCAGGAATTACGCCCGGCAGATGTACAAGCTGAGAAAGAGGGAGGGTGCGTCTGACCCCCGTCATAAGGAAATGGACCCGGAGTCCCAGGCGTCTCTTATTGTAGCTCAGGCCATCGAGGCCAAAACTGCGGACCCGGATAGGTACCCGGAACTTTTAAAGACGGCCAACCGGCTGGTCATGCAGTCCACCGTGGGACAGGTGGTTACCCTGCAGGAGGCTATGGATATTGTTGAGCTTGCCTCGCCAATTGCACTTATGTCCTGTGTCTGCCGCAAAATGACCAGGGGCAGGGTGGAGGATGACGAGAGGTCATACACGTGCATGGGCCTGGGCATTGGCATGTTTAAGTGGGACCGCTGGCCTGAAAGGTATAAGGGAGGGGTTGAGTTTATTACCCCCGAACAGGCCAGAGAGTGGCTTGGCAAATGGAATAAAAAGGGTATGATGCATTCCATTATGACACACGGTACCCCATATATAGGGGGGATATGCAACTGCGACTACCCTGACTGCCTTCCTATTCGCTACCGCCTTGACTATGGAGTTAATCATATGATTAAGGGACACTGGGTGGCCAAGGTAAATTACGATAAATGCAACGGCTGTGGAATTTGTGTAAGCAGATGCCAGTTTGGCGCTATAAAAATGGAGGTCACCACAGGCAAGACTAATATTGATTTGATGCGCTGCTTCGGCTGCGGACTTTGCGAAACCGGGTGCAGGCACCAGGCTGTAACAATGGTGGAAAGAACCTCTGTTCCCGGCTTAAGGGGGGTATGGTAATGCTTTGGCAGGATGCTTTTACTGAAATAACAAGAGGTATTCCCAGTATAACCTGGGATATGGGCAAGTGCCCAACACCTATGGCCTGTAAAAAGTGCATTGAGATATGTCCCCAGGCCGTCTTTATGATGATTACCCTTAAAAACCAGAAGTTTGTTGAGACAGATATTAATGACCCCAATGCATACATTCTTCACCCCCTGTTCAGGGACAAGTGCGTTGGCTGCAATGACTGTGTCACTGTCTGTCCAAACGGTGCGATAAACATAGTATTTAAGGGGGAGGGAGACTGATGGCTGAGAATAGGTCTTATGATCTGAGCAGGGAAATGATTACCCTGGTGGCGGAGGGGTGTGACCCCGAAAAGGCGGTTTTGCAGTATGCCGGTGCCCTTGAGGGTGCTGAGCCGGGGAAGCGAGATCAGACGGCACAGAGCGTTTTTAGTGATTACGGCAGGAAATGGGCAGACCGGACAATTGAGATGGGGGAAAAATATGTTGAAAGAACCTATGAAATTATAAAAGAGGCCGCCAAAAAGACCGGAAGGCTTGCGTTTCCCCATATTCCCCAGAGATTTATCGAGATAGGATACCTGGCTACACAGCCCATGGAGTTTTTAAATATAGTTGTAAATAATCACTATGAATTGATCTTCAGGGTGGATGAGTGCGCAACATTTAGCGGACTTATTGATAAGTGCGGCAGTGAGGTTGCCGGGGAGATGCCCTGCAGGCATGCCTGTATTTCCTTCTGTGACAGTATTTTTAAGGCCTTTAACATGAACGTGGACTTCGCAGCCGAGTCGCTTCGCTCAAAGGACGGCTACTGTCAGTTCAGGGCAGCCAACAAAGGGAATTAGGCATTAGGAATTGGGAATTAGGGGATTGGGGTTGTGTAGGGAAACCGGTAATTGAACTTTATAACCAATTCCTAATTCCTAATTCCCAATTCCGGACCCGTTAACCAAGCTTAATATATATTATTTGGGTGGCATTTTCCATGCTGCCTGCTCATTAACAGAAGAGTATATAAGGAAGTATTCACCCGGCTCCTTGGAGACCTTGAAAATAAGATGAACCAGGCGGCTTTTCGGAGGCAGGTCCTTAATAATTTCTTCCCCTGCCGGGTTTTTTTCAGTTACTTTAAGTAAGTCATATTTACCGCCGCCAGTTCCGGCGATATACCATTGGGGTTTTGACGGATCGGGGAAATCCATGGGAATGGTAAGGGGTACAACCGCAAAAATGGTTCCTCCCTCTGAAATTATGGTATTATTGCCCATCACAAGTTTATCTGAATAAGTAACCTGTCCTCCAGGCCCGGCGGTAATCAGGCCCCGGTCAACGGCAGCCGCTTCACCTATGTTTTTGTAATTCTCGGGAATGGCTGCTTTCTGCTCGGGAGCTAAGCCCGTATTTCCAGAGGACAGCCAGTAAAGAGCAAAAAAGATTGCCGGGCCAATTAGTATCAGCCAAATCCAGTACCTGAACACTTTTTTTTCAGGTACATTTGATTTTGGTTTATTTTTTTTATTGTTAGCCATAGTCATCTCCTGCTGAAGAAAATTCCCAGCTCATTATGTAACAGGGGGGATTTTTTGTCAAGAAAGGCTTTAAAAGGAGTTTTTTTTGGATATTTTAATAACTATAAAGGAAAACTAAAAAAGCCATTAAGATAAGACTTGTTGGAGGTGCCCGTTATGAAAATGGAAGTTGACCAGGATTTGTGCATTAGCTGTGGGGCGTGTGTTGACGTCTGTCCTGAAGTATTTGACTGGAATAATGACGACAAGGCACAGGTAACTGTCAGTGAAATTCCGGCTGAGTATGAAGACCAGTCCCACGAGGCGGCGGAGGGATGTCCCACCAACGCTATAAAGGAAGTATAAAAAGAGGTGAAACAGTTTGATTCCCAAGGACCCTGAGGATATTAACATAAATGCAAGCCAGCAGGGGATTCTGGAAATAGCAGAACATTTTTTCAGGCAAAAAATGCGGATTAAAGAGAATGCAGAGGCGGATAAGGATACTAACGAAATTGAATAAAAACGAGGGGCACGGTATACCGTGCCTTTGTTTTAGAAATTATTCGGTAAACAGTCGTAAGGTGAGAATTATACCTAATATTAATATCTGTAAAGAGTTATACCGGACGTCTTACGTGCGACGACTGTTATTAGGGGGACAATATTGGATAAGATTAGGGTTTTACATGTTGTAAGGCCTTCAGAGGGTGGAATTAAAAATCACCTTTTGTCACTGATTGAGGGGGCAGACAGGTGCAGGTATGAGCACATGGTAGCCTGCCCCTATGGAAGAATGGCTGAGGCCTTTGAGGAGATGGGCGCAATAACGTTCCCCCTGCCTCTGAAGGGAGAGATGTCTCCATCCTCGGATATGGCTGCGGTTAAGGCATTAATATCAATACTAAAGGAACACAGGGTTGATATAATCCATGTTCACGGGTCTAAGGCAGGTGTGGTGGGGCGTCTGGCGGCAATGATAGCAGGTGTGCCCTTTGTGGTAATGACTGTCCACAACTCGATATTTTATGACCATCTGCCCGCCTGGAAAACCAAAATTTACGCGGCTGCGGAGAGATTTTTGGCAGGCCGTACAAAAAAAATAATAACAGTTTCGGAGGCTTTGCGGCGTGAATTAATATTCCGGGAAAAAATTGGGCCGGAAAAATTGATTACCGTATACAACGGCATTGAGACAGATATCTTTATGGGGAAAAAAGACAGGGTATACGCCGAGAGTGTTTTGGGAATACCATCCGGCAAAAAAATTGTAGGAACGGTGGCAAGGCTTGCTCCCCAGAAAGGCGTAAAATTTTTTATCCAGGCTGCGGCTCTTCTGGCTGAAAAAATTGATGGGCTGGTTTTTGTAGTAATAGGAGACGGGCCCTTGAGGCATGAGCTTGAGGATGAAGCCAGGAAATTAAAGGTAGCGGACATAATAATTTTTACAGGTGAAAGAAAGGATGTGCCCGGGCTAATGCCCGGCATGGATGTGTTCGTGCTGGCGTCGGTAACCGAAGGGCTTCCCCTGACTATTCTGGAGGCAATGGTGGCGGGCCGGCCGGTTGTTGCCACAAGGGTGGGAGGAATTCCCGAAATAATAGATGAGGAGGTTAACGGAATCCTTGTTGACCCGGGGGATGCAATGGGGCTGGCTGCTGCCGTGGAAGCAGTGCTGGCTGATAAGGAAAAGGCGGAAAGAATGGGAGAGTATGCAAGGAGCAGGGTTTTGGGCAATTTTACAGCCTGCATGATGGTTAACGGCATAGAAAGTGTCTATGCTGGGATTGTGTAAAGAATATTGTAGCTTGTGCGAGGTTTCATGTTGAGATTAAAGGTATTTTTAAAATTGCTGGCAGTACTGACAACAGTATTGGCTTTGGCATTTTATGCAAGGTGCAATGGGCAGCCCCCTGCCATAATTAAAGCTTTGCCGGTGCTGAGTCAGGAAAAAACCGTTGATATCCTTCCGGAAAAAAGTCCGGGCAGGGTTGTACTGGTAATCATGGATTATCTGCAGCTGGAAGATTTGAAGGCTCATCCGGCCCCAAACATGTCCATGGTGGCCACAAAGGGCGCGGTGGCGCTTATGAACATAAATACCGGTAAAAATATAACCCCTGAAAACGTCCACGCCACCATAGGCGCAGGCTCGCATGCTGTGGCGCCGGCAAATTCCCACGTAAGGGCTTATAGCCAAAGTTCCGCCGAGGAGGAATTCTTACGAAGAACCGGCACCCTGCCCCCTTCCGGCTCTTTGCAGTATATGGACATTGCAAGGATTCACCAGTTAAATCAAAAGCTATACCATAGCATTACCCCTGGCGCCCTTGGAGATAAACTGCATGAAGCCGGGTACAAAACTGCCGCCCTGGGCAACTCAGACACCTTCGAGGGACTTAAAAGACATGTTCTGACAATTGTTATGGACAGCAGAGGCATAGTTGACGAGGGAGTGGTCAGTAACGAAATAATCAGGCAGGAAAGAGAATTTACCGGAGGCTTCAGCACCGACTACGAGGCTATTTTGAAGCGATATAAAGATCTTTCACAGGATGTAAAATTGGTGGCAATAGACCTGGGTGACCTGGCCAGGCTTCAGGACTCCCGTGATTTTATGGAGAAGAGCCACTGGGAAAAATGGAGGTCTAAAACCATAGCCCGGTCAGATTCTTTTCTGGGTGAGCTTATTGCCAGCATGGACATGAAAAAGGACATGCTGGTGCTTCTTTCGCCGACACCGGGGAATAGTGGAATTAACAGTGATAAGATGTCTCCTGTTTTAATGTACGGAGGAAATATCTCCGGGGGCCTTATTGTATCACCTACCACTAAAAGGCCCGGGGTAATTATGAACGTAGATATAGCTCCAACTGTACTTAAATTTCTTGGCATTCCTGGTTATGACAGTTTTACAGGGCGGCCTGCCGTGGTAGCTCCGGGCGGTTATGACTATAAAACAATTACAGAGATGTACAGTGCTCTTGTTTCAGTGTATGAGTCACGTCCTTATTTGCATAAGGGGTATGTATTGTTTCAGCTTGTTTTACTGGGCGTTTCACTGGGATTTATTTTTTATAGAAAAAAGGGAAAAGAAGTTCTAAAGCCTTTTTTCTTGTTTGTGATGTCAGTCCCGGCGGCCTATTTGCTGATGCCGCTTCTTCCCTCTGCAGGAATACCTTTGTCCGGTCTTTTTCTTGTTGCTATTTCGGTTTTAATGTCGCTCATTTTTCTTAAGGCGGAAAAAAGGTTTAGAATGGATTCCTTTATGACTGTGAGCCTTTTTACAGTGTTTGTTATAGGCGTTGACCTGCTGGCCGGCTCTCCACTTCAGAAAGTATCCATAATGTCTTATGACCCCATAGTGGGGGCAAGGTTCTATGGCCTTGGAAATGAGTACATGGGGGTGCTGATAGGGGCGGCACTTGTTGGGACCACTTTGCTAATCCAGGCCCTGAGAAGAAGACGTTTAATATCAATTATAATGACCGGGGCGGTATACGTCTTTCTTCTCTATACTATTGCCGCACCCGGAATCGGGACCAATGTCGGCGGAACCATTGCGGCCTCGGCGGCCTTTCTGGTTACATTCCTGCTTATATGCGGGGTTGGCTTTACCTGGCAAAGGGTGGTAACTGTAGCGGCAGCAGTAGTTCTTATTGTTGCGGCATTTACTGTATACGACTCGGGAAGGCCGTTGCAGTGCCAGTCTCATATTGGAAGAACTGCAGCCTCTGTAGCCTCCGGGGGACTTGATGAGATTATTAATATAGTTACAAGAAAGTCTGAAATAAATATAAAATTAATAAAATACACCATATGGAGCAGAATATTCCTGGCCAGCCTGGGTATTCTGGCCCTCCTTTTCTACCGCCCCCCGGGGATAATGGAAGGGATTAGGAAAAGGCACCCGTATATATTTAAAGGTCTGGTCGGGGTGGTGACCGGCAGTATAGTGGCCCTGGTTTTTAATGATTCTGGTGTTGTGGCCGCTGCCACCATAATGATTTTCGGGGTTCCTCCCCTCATATATCTGGTTCTTGGCGAAATGGAAGGAATACAGGCAGGGAGGGTCTAATACATACCAGGTGAGGGGGAGTATTCATGTTTAAAATAGGCAGGTTTTCACATGAAGGAAAAACAATCTTTGGGATTGTAGAGGAAGACAGGGTAGTGGAAATAAGCGATCCTTTGCTGTCAAAGAACCTAACGGGCAGAGAGTTTGGCCCGGAAGAACTGAAGATACTGGCTCCCTGTTTACCGGGCAAAGCCGTGTGTGTTGGGCTTAATTACAGGAGCCACGCCCTGGAAATGGGGCATGATTTGCCTGATGAGCCCATCTTGTTTTTGAAGCCCTCCACTGCTGTAATAAGCCCAGGTGAATATATAGTTTACCCTGATATGACTGAAAGGGTTGACTATGAGGCTGAGCTGGCTGTTGTTATAGGTTCAGTGTGTAAAAATGTTGTGCCTGAAGAAGCACATCGGTATATATTGGGGTATACCTGCGCAAATGATGTTACGGCAAGGGACCTTCAGCAGAAAGACGGCCAGTGGACGAGGGCAAAATCCTTTGACACTTTTCTTCCTCTGGGGCCGTATATTGTTACTGGACTTAACCCTGACAGGCTTGACATCGCACTCTACTTAAACGGGGAATTAAAACAAAAATCAAATACCTCGGACCTTATTTTCAAGGCTGGTGAGCTGGTAAGTTTTATTTCAAGGGTGATGACCCTAATCCCCGGTGATGTTATTCTTACGGGTACTCCGGCAGGTATTGGTCCGATGAAAGGGGGTGACACTGTTAAAGTAGTTATTGAAAATATCGGAGCACTTTCAAACACAGTAAGATAATACATATTTAGGGATTGACAGTTAAACCAAAATTTTGTTGACAAACTTTGAGATTATGTTAAAATGGATTTTGGTTGGAATTGGCCCCCCTTGAAAACACAAGGGTTTGCCGGTTCCAATATGTTCTTTAACAAAGGGGGAAGATAATGTAATGAAACCTTTGGGCCGCCATGTTTTGGCTGAGATTTATGGATGTGACTTCGATATCCTAAATGACATCAAAAAGGTTGAATCCATTATGGTAAACGCAGCACTGGAAGCTGGTGCCGAAGTCAGGGAATTTGTATTTCATAAATTCAGCCCTCAAGGGGTAAGTGGTGTGGTTGTGATCTCTGAATCGCACCTGGCCATTCACACGTGGCCTGAGCTGGGCTACGCGGCCGTGGACGTATTTACTTGCGGAGATAAAGTGGATCCATGGGATGCCTGCAACTACCTTACCGATCGTTTCTGTGCCACCCATATGTCGGCCAAGGAAACCGAGAGAGGGGTTATTCCGCCTGAGGTAGTGCCGCGGGTTGCTGTAAATTTATAGGGGGGATATTTATTAGTACCCGGTTAGACAGAGGTCAATAAGCCTTGCTTCCAATATAAGGAAAGAAGCAGGGCTTATTGCATTCCTGGTCCATTTTTGGGTACGGGGGAGGAAATAATGTCCCTACCTCGAATATATATGATTTTAGGGGAGAAAAGGGGGGATTTAGATTTTATGCATGACGTGTTTTGCCCTATAAAATGGGATCTGGTTAGAGTAAGGGAGAAGATGAACAGACATTATAAACTTAGAGCCGGTCATCTAAATAGTTTTTCTCACCTTGATAAACACCTGGAGACAGATATATGTCCGGCTCTGGTGCTTTATGCCGCCAGAATTTATGGATCGGTTACAGAAAAAGTTATTTCCCTGGCACAGGTTTTCCAGTTTATATACCTGGCCGTAATGCTGCACCAGGATATAAATGAGGATGAACAGATAAAAGAAAGAAATTATACAGAGCCAAGGGATGGCTGCCAGTATCCGGTTCTGGTGGGTGACTACCTGTACGGCAGGTTCTTTACAACTCTATGTGACGCTGATATCGTGGAGTACCTTGGACCTCTTTCGGGGATCATATGCATGATAAATGAAGGAGGCATTTTAAGGCTTAAAAGCCAGAGAGAAAAAGAAATGCCCGGCACCCGGCGTGAAATAATAAGGTTGGAGATGGCCGAGCTTATGGCCGGCTGCTGCAAACTGGGTGGACAAATAGCGGGAGCAGACAGGGAAGGACAGAGCTATCTCTACAAATTTGGTTTTTCCCTGGGAATGGGTGTGGGGATGGCACGCTTTGAAGTGTATGAGCAGGCAGATGTATATTTTAATGAAGCACAGTCTTTTATTGAGTATTTCCCACCGGGGAAGGACAGGGATGACCTTAAAGACCTGGTGGTTTTCCTGAACGGTAGGATAAAGGAAAGACAGAAAATGGTTTGCTGACGTTGAGAGGAGATAAATAGATGGTTCACATACCGGAAAGATACAGAAATAAGGAAGAGTATGTGCATGACATTTTTTCAAGCATTGCGCACCGGTATGATTTTTTAAACACCGCCTTAAGCTTTAACAGGGATAAATACTGGAGAAGGTTTGCCGTTTCCAGGTGTGATTTAAAGCCCGGCGGCAGGGGACTTGATGTATGCTGCGGAACAGGGATGCTCACCATTGAAATGGCAAAGGCTGTTGGCGGCACGGGTGAGATGGTGGGCCTTGACTTCTGTGAAAACATGCTTGCCAGGGCAGTGGAAAATATTAAAAAAACTCCCTATGAGGGTATAATAAAGCTGGTGCAGGGCAACGCCATTGATCTGCCCTTTCCGGATGACTATTTTGACTGCAGTGTAATTGGGTTTGCTTTAAGAAATGTTCCGGATATAGAAAAAACAATCTCTGAAATGTCAAGAGTGGTAAGGCCGGGCGGAAAAGTGGTTTCACTGGAGCTGTCAAAACCCAGCGCACCGGTTTTCAAACAGACATATTACCTTTATTTCGACCGCATAGTACCCCTTCTGGGAAAATTGGGCATTGGCAGGGAAGGGCCATACAGCTACCTGCCAAATTCTTTAAAATCTTTCCCTCACCAGTCAGAAATAAGGGATATGTTTGAAAGGCTGGGCCTGAAAGATGCCCGTTACACAGAGCTGACCGGCGGTATAGTAACGGTTCACGAGGGTACCGTTTAAGGATAACAAGTTAAATAAGTTCATTCAATTAAAGAAGAGGCAGCTTGATAGTCCGCTACGAGGTTTTAGGGAAAACAATGCCCCGGCGAACTGTTCAGGCTGCCTCCTAGAATGAGGTGTAAAAATGGCTTATAAAGATCTGCGGGATTTTATCGCCGATCTCGAAAAGAAGGGGCTGCTCAGGAGGATAAAGACAGAGGTTGACGCCAATCTGGAGATAACAGAAATTACTGACCGCGTAAGCAAAAAGGGAGGCCCTGCGCTGCTTTTCGAAAATGTCCGGGGCTACAAAATGCCGGTTATTACAAATGCCTTTGGATCCATGGAAAGAATGAGCATGGCCCTGGGGGTTAGCAGCCTTGACGACATCGGGAAGGAGCTGATGAGCTTTATTCAGCCGCCTGAACTTCCCACATCGTTTATGGATAAGTTAAAGGCCCTGCCAAAGCTGGCCCAGCTTTCGTCGTTTCTGCCCAAAACCGTGAAGACAGGGCCTTGTAAGGAAGTAATAATTAAGGACAACCCCACCATTGAAGATATACCTGTATTAAAATGCTGGCCCGATGACGGGGGGCCTTTTATAACTCTGCCCCTGGTATTTACAAAGGACCCGGAGAGTGGGCGCAGGAATGTGGGAATGTACAGGATGCAAGTGTACGACGGGCGGACAACGGGAATGCACTGGCACATACACAAAGACGGGGCAGAGCACATGAGGAAACTCCCGCCTGCAGAGAGGAAACTTCCTGTGGCTGTTGCCATCGGGGCCGACCCCGCGGTTATTTATTCCGCCACCGCTCCGCTGCCTCATGGCATTGACGAAATGCTGTTTGCCGGGTTCCTGCGTAAGGAGCCGGTGGAGATGGTTCGCTGTGAATCAGTTGACATTGAAGTTCCGGCAAGCTCCGAAATAGTACTGGAGGGCTATGTCGATCCGGTGGAAACAAGGCTGGAGGGGCCCTTCGGGGATCATACAGGCTATTATTCCCTGGCCGATCAATACCCTGTTTTTCATCTAACATGCGTTACAAAGAGAAAATCCCCAATATATCCGGCTACAATAGTAGGAAGGCCTCCCATGGAGGATGCATACCTTGGCAAGGCCACAGAGCGCATTTTCATGCCCATGATTAAGATGATACTTCCCGAGGTCGTGGACATTAATATGCCACCCGAAGGAGTATTTCATAACTGTGTAATTGTCTCAATAAAGAAGAGCTATCCGGGGCATGCCAAAAAGGTGATGAGCGCTTTGTGGGGTATGGGCCTGATGATGCTGTCCAAGCTGATTGTAGTGGTGGACAGGGATGTCGATGTGCAGAACCTTTCGGAGGTAGCCTGGAGGGTATTTAATAATATTGACGCCCGAAGGGATGTAATGATAGTTGACGGCCCTCTGGATGCCCTTGATCACTCCTCTCCCATGGCTCACTACGGGGGCAAAATGGGTATTGACGCCACCAGAAAGGGCCCCGGCGAGGGACATGTAAGGGAATGGCCTGAAGACATTGCTATGACCGATGAAATAAGGCAGCTTGTAGACAGGAAGTGGGGGTCCTATGGCATTTGACAAACTCAGAATCTTTTTCGAAATGATTAAGGTTGAGCACACTGTTTTTGCTCTTCCCTTTGCGTATATTGGGGCCATGCTGGTGGAAAAGGGGATTCCGTCCGCACAGGATATAGTATGGATTACCCTTGCCATGGTGGGAGCCAGGACGGCGGCAATGTCACTGAACAGGATAATTGACCGCCACATTGATGCCAGAAACCCTCGAACCGCTAGCCGCGCACTGCCGAAAGGCCTTCTTTCAGTGGCCGAGGTGTGGTTGTATGCCATAGTATCTTTTGCTCTTTTGCTTGTTTCTGCCTACAATCTGAGCACTCTGGCTTTTAAACTTTTTCCGGTGGCTTTGGCCGTGCTTTTCTTCTATCCTTACACCAAGCGTTTTACCTGGCTTTGCCACCTGGTGCTGGGGGCGGCACTGGGACTTGCGCCGCTGGGGGCCTGGGTGGCAATTGCCAACAGTATAGATATTGCGCCGCTTATTCTGGCTGCGGGGGTAATGTTCTGGGTTGCCGGGTTTGACATAATATATGCCTGTGATGATTATGAGTTTGACCGGATAGACGGGGTTTATTCAATACCGGCCAAATTTGGAATTGAAAAAGGGCTTCAGGTGTCAACGGCATTTCACGTGATTGCCCTGGGCCTCTTTGTGTCGGTTGCTTATATTTTGGACCTGGGGGTTTTTTATTACTCGGGAATGGCCCTGGCGGCAGCTTTTTTGTTTTACCAGCACAGGGTGGTTTCCCCGGTGGACCTTTCCCGGTCGGGGATGGCCTTTTTTAATCTTAACGCTGGCTTGAGCGTTTCTATTTTTGTATTTACCCTTGCAGATCTACTTTTTTAGCTAATTCTGAGTGAAACTACGGTCGGAATCCAGAATTCAGAAGTTCAGGCATTCCTTGTATTTTATAAAGCCACAGAGGACACAGAGATCACAGAGAATTTGATCCAGGCATTACTTTCAGGTCTAAAGCAGAATTAACGAATTTGAGAATTCTTATCTTCCTAATCATAAATAAATTAATAAAGATAATTAACTCTTAAAACATTCATGTCGGCTTAAAAAACTCTGTGTTCTCTGTGATCTCTGTGGCTTTAAAAGGACCCGAGTTTTCATTTTCTGATATGATATGTAATACTGATGGTGTGTGTTAGCTGTAGCTTTATTCAGTGCGGTGGAAGGAGGATCACCGGGTGAATGACTTTTTCAGTAACAGTGAACTTGCAGATATAGCCGCCAGGGTGGAGGCTGGTCAGAGACTAAGCAGGGAAGACGGAATACGCCTTCTCCATTCAAATGATTTGCTGTCGGTGGGACGCATGGCAGACATGGTCAGATACAGAAAGCATGGGGACAGGGTGTATTATATCCTCAACAGGCACATCAATCACACAAATATATGTGTCAACAGGTGTAAGTTTTGCGCCTTCGGCAGGGATGAGGCCGACCAGGGGGCATACACCCTTTCGCTGGAGGAAGTGGAAAAAAAGGCGCTTGAGTATAGGGGCCGCGGCATAACTGAAATACACATTGTTGGCGGCCTTAATGAAAAGCTTGGCCTGGATTATTATGTTGAAATGCTTAAGAGAGTTCGGCTGGCTTTGCCCGGGGTAATAATACAGTCTTTTACAGCTGTGGAGATTGATTACCTGGCCCAGGTAAACGGCATGACGGCGGAGCAGGTCCTCCTTACTCTAAAGGAGGCCGGGCTCGATTCACTGCCTGGAGGGGGAGCCGAGGTGTTTTCACCGAGGGTCAGGGAGCTGATCTGCCCCAAAAAAATAAGCGGCCAGAGGTGGCTTGAGGTTCATGAGGCGGCACACCGCATAGGGATGCGGACAAATGCCACAATGCTTTACGGGCACGTGGAAACTATTGAAGAAAGAATTGACCATTTCATCCGGCTGAGGGATTTGCAGGACAGGACAGGAGGCTTCCTGACCTTTATTCCTCTGGCCTTCCACCCGAAGAATACACAGATGGACCAGCCGGGGAAGCCGGGAACTACAGGGTACGATGATTTGAAAATGCTGGCTGTGGCCAGGCTTATGCTCGACAATTTTGACCACATAAAATCTTTCTGGATAATGATAGGCCCCAAAATTGCACAGGTCTCCCTTTCCTTTGGTGTCAACGACCTTGACGGGACCGTAGAGGAAGAAAAGATTGTTCATGATGCGGGAGCCGAAACCGACCAGCGTCTTTCAAGGAATGACATCGTCAGGATGATAAAGGCTGCCGGAAGAATTCCGGTGGAGAGGGACACACTTTACAATATAATCAGGGAGGGTTTTTAGTGGGTATTCGTTTGGGGCAGGTGGATTACCTTAACTGCCTGCCGGTATACCATGCCCTTGAGGAAGGTTTGCTGGAATTTGGTGGAAACCTTATTAAAGGTCCCCCTGCCACTCTTAACAGGATGTTTTTGGAGGGCACCCTGGATGCAACCCCGATATCGTCTATTGAATACGCAAAGAACAGTGAGAGCTGCATAATACTTCCCGATATATCCATAAGCGCCGACGGCAGGGTTTCAAGCATTTTGTTGTTCAGCCGCTGCCCGGTGACCGAGCTGGAAGGGAAAAGCATCGCTGTTACGACTTCCTCGGCCACCTCTGTAGTCCTTTTAAGAATTCTTCTGGAACACTATTTTCATGTTGATGCAGAGTTTATACCACATGACCCGGACCTTGAAAAAATGCTGCAAAAGGCCGATGCCTCCCTTCTGATTGGTGACGATGCGATGCTTGCAAATCACATGGCGGCTGAAAAGGATAATCTTTTAATAACCGACCTGGGTGAGGCCTGGAAGCAGTTTACCGGTGAGATGATGGTTTACGCGGTCTGGGTGGTCAGGAAGGATTTTGCCCGGGAAAATCCGGATGAGGTTCAAAATCTGTCGAAGCTTCTTATGGCTTCAAAAGAAATTGGCATGAAAAATATAAACCCTATTATAAAGAAGGCTAATAAAAAAACAGGGCTGCCCTACCCTGTACTTGAAGATTATTTTAAAACAATACTGTACGGTTTTGACGGCAACTATCAAAAATCCCTTTCACTGTACTTTGATTATGCCTATAAAAGCGGAATAATAGAAGAAAGAGCTCAGATAAATGTATGGGGTGAGATGGATGGCTAAGGCTGCCCTATTGCTTGACAAGGCGGTGGCCGGGGAGCGGCTAAGCCTTGAAGAGGGTGTGGAAATATATAAGCACTGTGACCTCCTGGAGCTGGGAAGGGCAGCGGATATAATAAGGCGGCGGCTTCACCCCGCAAATGCAGTATCTTTTATTATTGACCGTAATATTAACTATACAAATATATGTAAGAGTAAGTGCAGGTTCTGTGCTTTCTACCGGGAGGAAGGGCAGCCCGGTTCCTATGTAATATCCAGGGTTGATCTTTTTAAAAAAATAGAGGAAACTCTTAAAGCCGGCGGCACGGCCGTAATGATTCAGGGTGGTATGCACCCGGATTTGGATCTTGGGTATTATACTGAATTGCTCAGGTCAATAAAGGAGCGCTTCGACGTTCACATTCACTCCTTTTCCCCCCCTGAAATAGTCCATATGGCCAGTATGTCGGGGCTTTCGGTGGGAGAGGTGTTAAAACAACTCAGGGAGGCCGGTCTTGACTCTCTTCCCGGAGGCGGCGCCGAGATACTGGTGGACAGGGTCCGGGATATTATAAGTCCAAATAAGATAAAATGGAAGCAGTGGATGGAGGTAATGCTGGAAGCTCACCGGCAGGGAATGAGCACTACCGCCACCATGATGTTCGGCCATGTGGAGACCGAAGAAGAAAGGATACTCCATATGGTCAGGGTGAGGGAGGCTCAGGATCAAGCGGGAGGATTCACCGCCTTCATTCCGTGGAGCTTTCAGCCCGGAAACACTGACCTGGGGGGAAGGCCGTCCACCGGGGTTGATTATTTAAAAACCCTGGCGGTGTCCAGGATAATGCTGGACAATATCAAAAATATTCAGGCCTCATGGGTTACCCAGGGAGCAAAGATGGCCCAGGTTGCAATTTCTTTCGGGGCTAACGACTTTGGCAGCACAATGCTGGAGGAAAACGTTGTCCGGGCGGCGGGAGTTACCTATAGGGTACCCATGGACGAAATCATAAGGCATATTAAGGATGCCGGCTTTAAGCCGGTACAAAGAACAACGCTTTATAAGACGGTGAATGCTAAATGGTAGGAGCTATGGGTAATGCCTGTTGGTCGGAGGGGCTAATGGGCATTTCCTGATGGTCGGAGGGGCTTAAGGGATATCCCCCGATGGTCGGAGGAGCTAATGGGTAATACCTGCTGGTCGGAGAAAGGGTATCACCTTCGGTCGGAGACCCTCATGGAATGCTCCGACTCCTCGACCAGTCGGAAATACATCACGGCGCCTCCGACCGTCCGGAAATACATCTCGGCTCCTCCGACCCTCCGGAAATACATCTTCGGCCCCTCCTACCATAAGCACTACCCCTTAACTCCTCCCGACCATCTTATATAAGCTTTTATAATAATAAATAACGTCAAGCCCAGGACGGCTGCCAGAAGGGCTTCCCACTGGTATTTATTTATAAGATTTAAAATAAGGTCCAGGTTTTTACCGAAAAACCTTCCCAGGCTGACAAAGGTGGTAATCCACAATGCCGCCCCCAGGCTGGCGAACAATAACACCCTGGGAAAAGTCATTCCGGTTATGCCTGAAAGATAGGGCGTTACATGTCGTACACCGGGTAAGAAGTATGCTATGATTATAAATGCAGGCCCGTACTTGTTAAACCATTTTTCCCCGGTTTCAAACCTGGGAGGGGTTAGCTTTACATATTTGCCGTATTTCAAAACGAACGGTTTTCCCAGCTTCAGGCCTATGGTGTAGCTTATGCAAAAACCGGTAAGACTGCCGGTAAAGGCAGAGATGAACAAGGGCGGGAATTTTAAAAAGCCCTGCTGTACAAGAATACCGGTAAAAGTAAGTATTGTTTTGGTTGGGAGAAACACACCCAGTGTGTCGACTATGAAAAGCAGGTAAAGGCCGGGGTACTTGTATTCTGTTATAATATGAACAATGCTATCCTTAATTTCCAAAACAATATCACCGTATTTCCGCTGATTATAAAGGGTAATTGACGAAGACGCTATTTTATATTAACATGTCGTAAGTATTTGTGAAAGAAGCCGGTTTTAACATTGATAATACAGTTTTCAAATGGCTGTAGATTCAGGCTTTATTAAAGATATGTTTTCCGGAGGAAAAAAGATGTCCGAACAAAATACAGCCCTGAGAGAGATTCCAAAAGTTGATGAGGTTATTAAAATTCCTGTCATTGACGGCATGATAGCTATTTACCCCAGGGAGCTGGTAGTTGAGGCGGTAAGAAAAACACTGGATCAAATAAGGCAGGGCATACTTAAAGGAAGTATCGGCATTACGGAAGCCGAAGGGCTGAAAAGCTACGATAAATTGTCGGCAATGGTGATAGCTGCATTGGAGAGGATGGCCAGGCCTAATCTCAGGAGAGTTATTAATGCCACTGGAGTAGTTTTGCACACAAATTTAGGCCGTGCCGTTTTGTCTCCTTCGGCTATAGAGGCGGTGCAAATGGCGGCATCAGGATACAGTAACCTGGAGATGAATCTTGATACAGGGAAGAGAGGGTCGCGCTATGCCCCGGTGGAGGGACTAATCTGCAAGCTAACAGGGGCTGAGGCTGCACTGGTTGTAAATAATAACGCGGCCGCGGTTTTATTGGCGCTGGGGACCCTTGCCAAAGGAAGAGAGGCTATAGTATCCAGGGGGCAGCTTGTCGAGATTGGAGGTTCCTTCAGGGTGCCCGAGGTTATGGAGCAGAGCGGTGTCATACTCCGGGAGGTGGGGTCCACAAACAAGACATACCTTGATGATTATAAAAAAGCCATTAACGAAAACACTGCCATGCTCCTTCATGTTCATACCAGCAACTATAGAATTGTAGGCTTCACAAGAGAAACCCCGGTAAAGGAACTTTCAGAACTGGGAAGGGAATGGGGCTTGCCTGTGATGAGCGACCTTGGCAGCGGCTCCCTGGTGAACATGGATGTACTGGGACTTCCCCAGGAGCCAACGGTTCAGCAGACCATTGAGGCCGGGGCCGATGTGGTAACATTCTCGGGAGACAAGCTTCTCGGAGGTCCCCAGGCGGGGATAATAGCAGGTAAAAAGGAAATTCTCGACAGAATGAAAAAGAACCCCCTTACAAGGGCGGTAAGGATAGACAAGATGACAGTGGCGGCTCTCGAGGCCACTCTTAGAGAGTATCTTGACAATAAAAAGGCTCTTTCAAATATACCATCACTGAGAATGATCAGCGCTGACGGAAAAATTTTAAAAAACAGGGCAGAGGTTTTGAAATCATTACTGGAAGAAGCTGCCGGAAAAAGAGCAAGGGTAGAAATTGAAAAGGGCACCTCCGCAGTAGGTGGGGGAGCAATGCCCACGGCTGAATTGCCTTCCTGGCTGGTTTCAGTAATGCCGCTGGAGATTTCCGTGGCGGAGCTTTCGGTCCGGCTAAGGGAAGGTGATCCCGCAGTTATGGGAAGGATTCAGGATGACCGCCTGATGCTTGATCCCAGGACAATATTAAAGGATGAGGATATTATACTGGCAGGAGCTTTGGCCTCTGCGATAGGCAGGGGGGGATTGGATTGAAAGGGGTTATTATTGGGACTGCAGGCCATGTGGACCATGGGAAAACACTACTTATAAAGGCAATGACCGGTCTTGAAACTGACCGGCTGAAGGAAGAAAAGGAAAGGGGAATTTCCATAGAGCTTGGCTTTGCCTTTCTTGACCTTCCTGGCGGAAGAAGGGCAGGCATTATTGATGTTCCCGGCCATGAAAGGTTTATAAAAAACATGCTGGCGGGTGTCGGAGGCATAGATATGGTTATGCTTATCATTGCCGCCGACGAAGGGGTAATGCCCCAGACCAGGGAACACCTCGATATAATCCAGCTTTTACAGGTAAGGCACGGGATAGTGGTACTTACCAAAATAGACATGGTTGAAGGGGAATGGCTTTCCCTTGTTAGGGAGGAAGTAAGGGAGTTCTTAAAGGATACTGTATTGGAAAACGCCCCGATAATTGAAGTTTCATCGGTAACAGGGGAGGGCATAGGGCGGCTCAAAGAATCTCTCGCCTCCATGGCAGAGCTGGTTGAAAGGAGAATTGCCGATGGCCCGTTAAGGCTCCCGGTAGACAGGGTTTTTTCCGTCACCGGCTTCGGGACCGTTGTTACCGGAACCCTCATTTCAGGAAGCGCTGCCACTGGTGACCCGGTGGAAATAATTCCGGGGGGGCTGTCATCAAGAATAAGGAATATTCATGTGCACAGCCTTAAAGTTGAAAGGGCGGAGGCAGGGCAGCGGGTTGCCCTGAATATTGCCGGGGTAGAGGTCGAGCAGGTCAACAGGGGCAACGTGGTGGCCGCGCCAGGCTATTTAAGTCCTACGTACAGGATGGATGTAAGGCTGCAGCTTTTAGAAAGCGCCAAAAAGCTTAAAAACAGGGCCAGGGTCAGGATTTACCTAGGTACTGCCGAGATATTCGGAAGGGTTGTGTTACTTAAGGAAGAAGAGCTGGAGCCTGGCAATTGGACTTATGCCCAGCTTGAGCTGGAGGAAGAGGCCGTGGCTGCCAGGGGGGACAGGTTTGTTATCCGCTCTTATTCTCCCATGAGGACCATTGGCGGTGGAACCGTTATTGATACCCGTCCGGTGAAGCACAAAAGATTTAAAAAAGAAGTTATAGATTCCATAGCTACCAGGGAAAAGGGCACTCCCCCGGAACTGGTGCAGCAGGCTTTAGTCCCGGGAAAAGGAATGCTTGCAGCAGAGGAGATTATACGGGTAACCGGGCTAAATGAAGAGGAATTAAATGAGACTATAAAGGATATGTGCGGCAGGGGCCTGGTTCGTAAGATTGAAAACGACGGTCCCGGATATTATATCGGTTTGGAGCAGTATCAAAAGTGGTCCGGGGAAATAAAGTCACAGGTTATAAACTATCACCACCGGTTTCCGCTGCGGGAAGGCTATCCGAAGGAAGAGCTGCGCTCCAGGAAATTTAGCGGAATAAATGCAAAGCAGTTTCAGATGTTGTTACAGTCACTGGAATCTGAAAAGATTATTGTAACCGGGGCAACAACAGTTTCGGACCCCGGATTCACTCCTGAGCCGGGGCCCGACTTAAAGGCGAAAATAAGTACTATAGAAAGCAGATACAAAGCTTCTGCCATGCAGCCTCCTTCATGGAAGGATACTGCGGCAAATCTGGGGCTGGACGACATCACTGCGGGAGAGGTAATCCATTTTCTGGTCAGAAAGGGCATCCTGAAAAAGGTCTCTGACGATATTTACTTTCATTCCTCGGTCCTTAAGGAAGCCAGGTTAAAGCTGGAAAAGCATTTTGAGTCAAAGGGCGAAATTACTGTTGGCGAGACCAGGGATATTTTTAACACATCAAGAAAATACACTCTTCCCCTTTTGGAGTACTTCGATCGTGAAAAGGTCACCAAAAGGGTGGGGGACGTAAGGGTCCCGGGAAGGGAACTAAAATAAAACGGCTAATTCTGAAGGGAATTACTGTCGGAATTCAGAATTCAGGAGCCAGAATCCAGACTCCCGGGCTGCCAAAGCAGCCACCAAGGAGAATGAAAATTGGGTCCTTTTAAAGCCACAGAGGACACAGAGGTTTTTAGACCTGCCTGAATGTTAAAAGATCTTTTAAATTGAGTGAAGATGTTTGATAATTATTCCCGAAGTTCCTACTTTTGCTACAGAGTAGTGCCTTAAAATTATTCTCTGTGATCTCTGTGCCCTGTGGCTAATAAAGAACTGGGTTGTTTTCAGGGTAGAATTTCTTGCATGAAAAGTCTTAAGGCCGAAGGAATGCCCAAACCATTCTGAATTCTGAATTCTGACTCCTGTATTCCGACGTTAAGTATTACCCGTGAGTCTAAATGTCTTTCGGCCAGAGGTATAGCCCTGTATCATCATCTAAGGTCCTGGTAAAGGTGTTGTCCTCTGAATCATCCTTGACATCGGCTATTTCAGGAATAAATTCATTAATGATATATTCACAGGAGAAAACAATTGTGCCCTCCATGAGGTGCCCTCCATAGAGTTTGCCCTGGCCGTTGGAAAGGGCAATATGGGCATGGATTTCAGGCTGTCCGTCCTTAATGGATATATTGCCCTGAAGACTTATTATTTCCTGGTGGTAATCATAATCGAGGGTAACGTAATCTCTGGGCTCCTGCATGTAGAATCCTACCACCGCCTTACTGACCGCGCCTATGGCCTGTATTTTGCCAAGACGGATATTTGCTTCGGTGCAAAGGCTGTTAAGGGTGTTGATCAGGTCGTCTCCTTTGTTTAGTCTGCCAATAAGGGTTCTCCCGCGTGTTACTGATACTGGAAACATATGGTTAACAACCCCCTCCTTTAAAAAGATGCGATTAATATATTATAGCCTATAAATTCCTGGTCAAGGCAATATTTTGTACAAATTTATCTTTTCAGAATTTTCGGAGGTTACGGTAATGGGTGGTAAAAACAGCGGCAATGAAATAATCGAAGTGATAAGGAAAAAGGGTTCAGTGACCTTTAAGGAATACATGGACCTTGCACTTTACCATCCGGTAGAGGGTTATTACATGAGGCAGGGGGAGAAAATCGGGACAGAGGGTGATTTTTATACCAGCCCCGATGTAAGCCGGGTTTTTGGCATGGCTGTGGCTGATCAGATTAGGGAGATGTGGAGTGCCGCCGGATGTCCTCCAAGTTGGACAATACTGGAGTTCGGCGCGGGAAAGGGAAACCTGGCCAGGGACATGCTAAAAAAAATAGCAGAGCAGCACAGAGATTTGAATGAGGCCTTAAAGTACCTGATAATTGAAAAGAGCCCGTCCATGAGAAGCTGCCAGGAAAACTCCCTGGCAGGGGCCGAACCGGGCAGGGGAATAGAGTGGGAGGACGACACTGAGAGTATAGAGCCGGGAACGCTTACGGGATGCGTTTTTTCAAATGAATTACTTGATGCCTTTCCGGTTCACCGGGTTGTTATGGAAGGCGGGGAGCTTAAAGAGATCTGGGTTGCCTTTGAGGGTGGAGAGCTGCGTGAATATAAGGACAGGCTCTCAACTCCGGATCTTGAAGAATACATAAGCCGCTTCGGCATAAGCCTTGAGGAGGGTTATTCAATAGAGGTAAATATGGCCGTGCGCGGCTGGGTTAAAGAGGTGGCCAGGACTCTGGGAAGCGGCTTTGTTGTTACTATAGACTACGGGGACACCTCGCAGGGGCTGTACACCCCGGACAGGCCGTCAGGTACTATACGTTCCTTCCGGAAGCACAGGCTGGAAGATGACCTGTACGGGAACCCCGGCAGCAGTGATATAACCTCCCATGTTAACTTTTCTGCCCTGCTGGGCTGGGGAAGGGAGGAGGGTTTAAAGGAGGCCGGCTTTACTACCCAGTCGCGCTTTCTGATGAATATGAACATAATGAGTTACCTCAGCCCCCCGGACGGCTCTTATGGGTTTGACACCGCCTACTCCAAAAGTATAGCGGCTGTAAAGCAGCTGTTAATGCCGGGGGGAATGGGGGAGGTATTCAAGGTGGCGGCCCAGTATAAGGGCTTTGACTCAAGGCCTATGCTTACCGGTTTTAGAAGTGCTTTCGGACTCCGGGAATGAACGACCGGAATAGCCCGGATCTGTTCGGGGCGGCTCGTGATTCCTGGAGGGACCTAATATACTTGAGAAGCTTTGTATCCCTTTCCCTGACGTTTTCCCGGCTGGTGCGGGTAAGGTGATATTTAAAGCAGTGCAGGTAAGTCGGCGGTATATACCCGCCTTCGGGCGGTTTATTATCCACAGCCGTTGCCCCCTCAAATGTTAAAATATGTATATATTAAAGGTTATCACAGCTTGCCCGAGAAGTCGGTCGAAAAACCTCACTGCATAAAAAAAATATGTTTGGTGGTGGATTATGCGTCAGCTGGCTGTTGAAAGCGGCAGCGGTAAACATAGGGTTATACTCTCTGCTACGGTAACAGAGGATGGAATAATATGTGCCCTGCTGGGGGGAGATAAGCCGCACCTGGGGGCTGTGGTTCTTTCGGTGCCCAGGCCGAGCCTGGCTAACCCAACAGAAGCCAGCTGCACCAGTTCAGTTTTGCCCCTGGTGGGGCACAAGGATGATGAGGCCGCAAAGCCTCTGGCGGAAATGATCGCCAGGGTAACAGGAAGCCCTGTAAGTGTGGCGGCTGGACTTCATATTAATAATGCCAGTCCGGACGATATAGAAAAGCTTTTAAAAAATACAAGGGATTGCGGTGTCAGACTTTTACACTTAATAAAAGATAAGAACTTGACAGATTAAAGTTAATTGGCGACAAAAAACATATTTTCAGCATTAAAAATGCTTTTTCCGGGCAACAATAAACCCGGAGGTGATATTAGTGACTGCCAAAGAAAGAAGGGATACCATTACTGATGACTGCCCCAGGCAGGAAGTTGATGTGCAGGAGGGATGCGGCCCATGTGGTGCTACCGCATGTGAGGCGGAAGAAGAAGCCGGATGCTGCGAGCCCTGCGAATAACAGGTTAATATAATGTGAAAGGGGGCTGTCCCATTTTTTTGGGGACAGCCCCGGCTATTTACCAGCATTTATTCTCTGCACTCTCGCACAGGCTTCTTATTGTGCTCTGTCCCGCAATTGCTGCAGTTACCACAACATCCGGCCGGAGTATAAAAGGACTTGAAGCAGCGGGGGCAGCGCTGGGACAAAATATTTTCATCAATGTAGCCGCACTGAGGACATTTTTTTACCTCTGCATGAGATAGTTTATCCAAAGTTAAGCGCCCCTTTCAGCTGCATTTTGTGTTTTACCACGCCTAGCCAGATAGCACGCTATAACTGTTGCCAGGGTTACTCCAAAGAATGACAGGATAACATAAATTGTTCCCCCGAACTGGCTGTTTCCTTGGAAGGCTCTGAAAAGCTGTGAAACGATACCTCCCACAATGAATGCAACTACCCAGCTGCTTACCCAAATCAAGGCAGCCTCTCCCTTGGAACGTTCCTTGAAAAGTATTAGTATTGAAGCTATGCAGGGAACAAATAAAGTGATGGTTATCAGGGCTACCACAATTTGTTCCGGTGTAAGTGTCATGCCCGATAACCCGGCTGCTCCGAAATCACGCCTTACAATGCCCATTATAAAGGCAGTGGATGCTTCTATGGGAAGGTTTAACCAGCCTACAGTCAGTGGTGCAAGTATGTTTTGCAAGAAGACCAGAATGCCCGTCACCTGAAAGGAACTTATGATAAAGGCACCAAGGGCAAACAGGGGAAACGCCTCTTTTAAGAAATTATAGGATTTGGTTCCGGTTTTTTTAAGTACGTTATCTACCCTGGGAAGCCGCAGTGGAGGAAGGTCGATAAGCAGATCCGTTGGCTTGCCCGGCAAAATGGTGTTTAATATAGTTCCTATTATAACGAGAACCATAAATATTACCAGTGCGTATACCGCAACATAAAGGCCTCCAATTGCCGCAAGCATACCGGCTATTACCCCCATCTGGGCGGAGCAGGGGATGGTAAGACCCAAAAGCAGGATGGCAATTCTGCGCTCCCGGTCGGAGGCCAAAAGCCTGGTGGTAATTGTCGCCATTGTCACGCAGCCAAACCCAAGTATAAGAGGAATAACTCCACGTCCATTAAGACCAACACCAGTTAACAGGCGGTCCACCAGCGTAGCAATCCTTGGGAGGTAGCCGGAATCTTCAAATATGGAAAGAAACAAATAAAATCCGACCACAAGGGGCATTAACAATCCAAGTATATATGTAACAGTCATGGTTAGCACGCCAAATTCCCCTATAAGAATAGTGCCTACGGCTGATTCCTCAGCTATAAACCGGCTGATTAATCCCCGTATTGCAGGTTCGTACTTTTCAAGCATTATTGTTTCTTCGGTAAAGCCTACCACCGTCCCGGCAACAAATATACCTATAACCTGGTACATGGCGTAAAGGGCCAGGGCAAGAATTGGTATTCCCGTGAGTGGCTTGATCATCCATCGTCCAAGCATACTGCCAAAAGAAGCTCCACTGGCAGTTTCTTTTAAAACATGCTTTACAATATCGTTTACCTGTTCTCTTCTTTTAAGATATATATCTTCACGGCTGTTTCCCGGCTCTAAGCCATGGCGTCCGGCTACATTCGGGTCGCCTTCCAGCACCAGAAGGGCTTCACCCTGGCTTCCTACTCTGTTAATCAGCTGTTTAAGCAGTGGCTCCAGTCCCTGGGTCATCCGCCCTGTTTTTGCAGAGGAAAGCCGTTCCTTTAATTCATTAAGCCCTTTTTTTTGAACGGCTACGGTCGGAATAACAGGCACACCCAGTAAATCACTTAATAAATCAACATCAACCTGCAGGCCCTGCCGCCCGGCCTCGTCCACCATGTTTAAAGCAACAATAACAGGAACGCCGGTGTCTATAACCTGCTGGGTCAGAAATAGGTCCCTTTCCAGGTGAACAGCGTCCACAATATTAACCGCCATATCGGCGGAAAGAATAATATCCCTTGCAATCCGCTCCTCATCGTTAAAGGAGGATATTCCGTATACACCCGGCGTATCTATAATTACATCCTGTCCAAAAAGACCGTGGGAGATTTCAAGGGTTGTTCCCGGGTAATTGGAAACATCCACGTACATTCCGGTAAAGTAATTGAAAAAAACTGACTTTCCCGTGTTTGGATTCCCTACCAGGACTATTTTTTTAGCCCCTTCAGGTATATTTTTAAGGCCTATAGATCCATGACAGTGTGCCAATGGGGGTCACTTCCTTCCTTATTTCAATTCAACGCTTATCTGTCTGGCCAGCCCCCGCCCAAGAGCCAGCAGCTGCTTGTTCTTACGAATCACGACAGGTCCTGCAGGCACTATTTCCTCACAATTAACAACCTCTCCCTCGGTTATTCCAAATCGGATGGCCTGAGCCCGCACCTGCCTGTCCGGTATGGATGTAATCCTAAAAGATTGTCCCCTTTGCACCAAGTCCAGAGTCATAAAACAACCTCCTTATGTAATCTGATATTATTAAATTTGTCTGATAATGATAGTAATTTTCATTACAAAAAGAGAATAAAAATGAGAACCATTATCATTGTACTCCCTGTCAGTTTTAATGTCAATAAAGTTATTTTTTAGTATGAGATAGGGGAGTGATTCCAATTTAGCTCATGAACATGGGTTATTAATAAGAGTTCAGGGCATATGAAGTTTAATCCGTGGAAACAGATAGGTCCATGACCTTTTTGAAAATAACACAGGTATTGACTTGCTTTTGGCATGATGGCGAATACTTTTGGCGATGTTATGGTCAACAAAATCTGTTAAAATCAAAATAAGATCGGTTCCAGAAGGGATTTGTAATTTTCGGCTGCAAATATTTTTACGACCCTTGAAATGAGTTATAGTTTGACACCCTAAACTTTTTAAGTTTTCTCCGATGTTTCCAAGACTATCTCCACCGACTATAAAGATGGACAAAGTATCACCCCCCGTAAATGAAAATGGTTATCATTATCATATGAATTAATGGAAAGCTTGTCAAGGAAAAATTAATGAAAGTTAAGTCTGTCAAAAAGCCATATAATAACTTTTAAATGTAATGTTGAATAAGTTGTCGAAGGGAAAAATAAATAATAATTAAAACAAAGACAAGGCAAAAAAAATATAATAAAATTATTATAATAAGTACCTGGGAGGGATGGAAAGATGAGTGTTCTGGGTGGAATAGTTGCGGTTCTCTTTTTTGCCGCCGGCCTGGCGGGCACCATTTTACCGGCTCTGCCGGGAGCTCCGCTTATTTGGATAGGAATGCTTTTATACGGGCTCATTGCAGGGTTTGAGAATCTGCCGGTGTGGTTTTTTATCGGCCAGGGGCTGGCTGTGGGGCTGGTTTTTTTAATTGACTATGCCGCTGCTGCCTGGGGGGTAAAGAAATACGGCGGTTCCAGGTCGGCTATGCTAGGGGGTCTGGCGGGACTAATTTTCGGTTTTATTTTACTTGGCCCCCTGGGAATTGTATTTGGTCCGTTTATAGGGGCCGTAGCCGGGGAGGTTGTAGCCCAGAAGCCGCTTAACTCGGCGGTCAGAACCGGTTTGGGAACCATAATTGGCATGATCGGCGGGATGGCTTTTAAGCTGCTGATTGAGGCCGGCATGATTATCTGGTTTATAGTGGCGGTAACGTAGTCATCCCAGCTTTTAGATACTTGACTTTAACGCTGTTTTAATGCATAATGGTATTTGCGATTTGAAAAGGATATTCGGGACGTAGCTCAGTTTGGTAGAGCGCACGGTTCGGGACCGTGAGGCCGCACGTTCAAGTCGTGTCGTCCCGACCAGTTTTGAAACCCATTCGGTACAAAGCCGAGTGGGTTTTTTGTTGTTATCAACTCCATCCGAAGGTTACAAAAGTATTATGGAACAATAAGCCAGAGGAGCTGCTTAGCATGTTTATGAACGGCAATAAAATCTTTCCTGAAAAGGGACATGCATGATATAATTTATATTCAGATAACAATAATACATGGGAGGGGATTGGTTTTGAATTTACTTATCATGGGACCGCCAGGCGCTGGCAAAGGAACCCAGGCTGAAGTACTGGTAAAAGAACTGAACATTGTTCACATCTCCACCGGGGATATGTTCCGCGAGGCCATAAAGCAGGGCACCGAAATGGGCAAAAAAGCCAAGGAATACATGGACCAGGGAGCTCTTGTTCCTGACGAGGTAGTTATAGGTATGGTCAAGGAAAGGCTTTCACAGCCGGATACAAAGGGAGGATTCCTTCTTGACGGTTTTCCAAGGACCGTGGAGCAGGCCGGTGCGCTGGATGCAACCCTTGGCACTCTTGGCATAAAGCTGGATGGTGTAATTAATATCGTGGTTCCTCTTGACAAGCTTATGGCCCGCCTGACCGGCCGCAGGGTTTGCAAGGGCTGCGGAGCTTCATATCATGTTCTCTTTAATCCTCCGAAAACCGAGGGCAAGTGCAACACCTGCGACGGCGAGCTCTATCAGCGCAGCGATGACAACGAGGAATCGGTAGGAACAAGGCTTAAGGCATACCAGGACAAGACACAGCCCCTTATCGACTACTATAAGGAAAAGGGTCTTCTCCTGGATGTAAACGGAGATCAGGAGATTAAGAAGGTTCTGGAAGACATAGTAAGCGCCCTTAAAAAATAACTGATGAAAACCCCGGTGTATCCGGGGTTTTTGTATAACGCATAGGGGTTGGGAATCCGAGGCCCGCCCGTAAACGTGAATTACGAATTGGAGATTTATAAAGGCGTAATGCGGTAATAAAATTGTAACACTAATTCCTAATTCCCAATTCCCAATTCCGCACCCGTTAGGAGGACATGCATTATGCTAAGTTACGCGGGACTGTCCGCGGTATATGACAGACTTGTTTCCGGAGTTGACTTTGACGGGTGGATTGACTATGTGGAGTCTTTAGCGGGTCGCTATGGCTACAGCCCGGGGAGTGTACTGGATCTTGCCTGTGGCACCGGAAACACTCTTATACCTTTTGCCAGAAAAGGTTACAGGTCGGTCGGCGTTGACCTGTCCCCGGAAATGATAGCAGTGGCAAGAGAAAAATCTTCTGTAAAGGGTTTAAATATTGAATACCATGTGGGAGACATGAGGTATTTTTGTCCAGACAGCCCCGTGGACCTTGTTACCTGTTTTCATGACGGGTTAAACTACATAACGGACCCCGAAGATATTGAAAAAATATTTATAAATGCGTCGTCCTATATTAATTCCGACGGGATGCTTATTTTCGATCTTAATGCCATAAAGTGGATAGGAAGTTCCGACAAACAGCCTGTGGTGATAGATGAGGAAGACATTACCATTATTTACAACACTTTTATAGACAATACAGAAACTCTATGGTCGGTAGATGTAACCTGCTTTGTCAGGGAAGGGGATTTGTACAGGAAGTTTTCTGAGACACACCGGGAAAGAGGTTATACTGAGGAAGAAATTGAGAAGGCGCTAAACAGGGCGGGCTTTAACCTGCTGTCGGTATACGACGGGTTCACCTTTGACCCTCCACATCCAAAAAGCAGGCGACACTTTTATGTTGCCCGGAAAGCCTGACTGCCTGCAACATCTGAAAAAGGAGGAAGCAAAAAATGAATATTCCCCGGGCGGACTATGCAATTATAGGAGGGTCCGGCACATACAGCATTAATTTTCCTGAGGATTTGGAGCGTGAAGATGTTGATGTTATTAATGCTGGAACGATATTTAAAACACCATTCGGCGATAGCCCACCGGTAAAATTTTTCAGGCTGGGAGAAAAATGTGTGGCAACGGTGAAGATGCACGGGTGGAGGCCGGGAGTGGCAAGGGGAACAGCCTCACAGCAGGTTTTCTGGGTTTTTAAGGAGGCCGGTGTAAAGAGAATTATTGCAGACGGTGGGGTTGGCTCTGTAAACCACCTGTTGAATCCCCGGGACCTTGTAATTCCTTCGGACTATATAGACCTTTCCATGCGAAAGGATGTCAGCCTTGGAGGCCCGTACCTTCTGGTAATGAGGCAGGCTGTCTGCCCTGAAATAAGTAAAGGGCTTCTGGGAGCTTCAGAGAGAATATATGACGGCAGGATATTTGACAGGGGTATTTATGCGGTTACTGACGGCCGGCATTTTGAAAGCAGGGCGGAAGTGGTTATGCTGGGCAGGGCAGGGGCAGACATAGTTGGACAGAGTATGTGTCCAGAGGTGTACCTGGCAAGGGAAATAGGAGCCTGTTATGGCAGGGTTGATATTGTGGTAAATTATGCCGAAGGTGTGATAAGGGACTGGGAGCACAGTGAATTAAAGGACATTTTCTACGGCCTTTCCGATAAAATAGCTTCTATTGTTTTGGAAACAGTTAAAAGCCTGGACCCGGAGCAGGGCTGCGGCTGTTCCGAGCTTCGAAAGGATACTCTTTTAAAATGAAACAATTACCAGGAAAGGATCTGTTAAAACTATAATATAGATTTATTAAAGAAGAGTCAGGGAGGTGGGATTAGAAAAAGTTATAACCATAAAAGGGTAAAAGTAGAATAAAACTCAGATTAACAATCAGGTATTAAAATTGGAGGTTTGGTAAAGTTATACGTCATTATTTTGGAAGGGGGCATTTATGTGCCCCTTTTTAATGTTATAAAGCGGACCTTTTTGGCCCGCCTACTTATTTCAAATGGGCTCGCCCCTTTTCCTAAATTCTATAAATTGATCCAGGCCAGGACAAATGTGGCAATATATCTTGCCATGGCAAATTATTTTGCCATGGATGTTTAGATCAGTAAGTAGAATTGGCAACATTTCTTGCCACCCATTGAAAATAAAATGTGTTATAAAAAACTTCAAACCCGGTCCGTTTGGGGTTTTTTCTTGTTTTAGAAACCGGCATGGTTTTTGCAAAAATAAGCTTCGTGAGGTTTGCTACCTTACCGCACATGATCACCAGGGCACCTCTACCTTGGAAATCGCCAGGTGCTTGAAAGCTGTAGCCTAAAATAAATCCCTGACTTTGAATGTATATGTAATAGACGGCAAAGTAAACTCAAGTTTCGGTGTTGAGTCATTTTATTACCTCCGAACATATTTTTGTCTCCATTATAGTACACAGAAAAATAACATAATGATATAAATTACACTAAGGAGGAAATAAAAAAAAGATGTTGAATTATGAATCGTCTAAACTATATATCCGGGTATGATCGTATGTCCGGATTATGAGAAGTTTTGGATCGGGAGGTGAGTTTTTTAGTTTTTATTTCCAATTAGAATATTAACGGGGAGGTTTAAAAGACTAGATGAGAATTAAATCTAAATGGTTTATTGTAATGATGGTTTTGCTGCTGAGCCTGGCTCTGGTTGTATCCGGCTGCGGCGGCGACAAAAAAGCTGCTGATGACAAGACTGTCAAATTAGGTATTGTTGCTCCTTTAACCGGTGATGTAAAAACTTTTGGAGAGTCCACCGTCAACGGCGCCAAGCTGGCTATAGAACAGGCCGGCGGCAAGGCTGGAGATTACAAAATTGAAGTGGTAACCGCTGATGACCGCAACGACGCCACCGAGGCTGTCAACGTTGCCACCAAGCTCATATCTCAGGATAAAGTAAACGTAATTATTGGCTCAGTTACCTCAAAAACCACCATTCCAGTTTCCCAACTGGCTAACCAGAATAAGGTTGTTATGGTTACCGGAACCGCTACAAACGAAAAGGTTACCGTTGAAGACGGAAAGCGTAAAGATTACATCTTCCGCGCCTGCTTCATCGACCCCTTCCAGGGCAAGGTAGGTGCCAAGTTCGCGCTGGATAACCTCAAAAAGAAAACTGCTGCCGTTCTTTACGACCAGGGCAATGACTACACAATAGGCCTTGCCAATAACTTTAAGGCCAGCTTCGAAGCTGGCGGCGGCCAAATAACCGACTTCCTTGCATACTCAAAGGACGATGTTGACTTCAGTGCAGTTCTTACCAACATAGCCAAGAAAAACCCCGACATACTCTACCTGCCTGACTACTATCAAAAGGTCAGCCTCATTGGCAAGCAGGCCAGGGAAAAAGGCATAAAGGCCGTATTCCTCGGTGGTGACGGCTGGGATTCCAAGGACCTGGACTATAAGACCATGGAAGGATCCTACTTCACCAACCACTACGCTGCAGACGACACCAGCGAACAGGTCAAAAAGTTTGTTGAGGACTACAAGGCCAAGTACGGCACTGTTCCCGATGCACTTGCAGCCCTTGCATACGACGCCACCACAATCATGCTGAACGGAATTAAAACCGCAAACAGCAAGGACCCCGAGGCAATCAAGCAAGCTGTTCAAAATACCAAGGACCTGCAGACAGTTAGCGGCAAGATTTCCTACGACAAGGACGGCAACCCGATCAAGGCCGCAACCATTTTACAGGTTAAAGACGGCAAGCAGGCGTTTGTCGCAAACGTTACCCCATAACTAGGTGTATTGTGCGGGGAGGTTAAGGCCTCCCCGCAAGTATGAATTTTTCAGGGGGGCAACATTTTGGAGCACTTAGCGGATCAAATAATTAACGGGTTGCAGCTTGGCTTTATGTATGCACTGATAGCCCTGGGCTATACGATGGTATATGGGGTAGTTAAACTAATTAACTTTGCCCACGGAGATGTTTTCATGGTTGGCGCTTTTGTGGGTTATTTCGGTTTTTCCCAGTGGGGCTTGTCGGTACCGCTGGCTGTATTGACCGCCATGGTAATATGTTCAACACTTGGGGTGGTAATAGAAAGGATAGCATACCGGCCGCTCAGGTATGCCCCAAAGATTGCCGCTCTCATAAGTGCCCTTGGAGTATCACTTTTCCTTGAGTATTTCAGCAGCCTTAAATTTATATTTGGACCCAATTACAGGGTTGTTACCAGACCCTTCGAGGAAATACACTGGAACATTATGGGTGTTTCTATAACCAATATACAGGTTATTATTTTTGTTACCGTTTTTATTATGCTTGCAATGCTTCAGTTTTTAATTTACCGCACCAAGATTGGCATGGCCATGCGTACCGTTTCCGTTGACCACAACGCGGCAAGGCTCATGGGAGTTAATGTTGACAACACTATATCCATTACCTTTGCCATAGGGTCGGCCCTTGCGGCAGCTGGTGGTGTGCTATATGCCATAGCCTATCCTCAGATTCACCCGTTTATGGGGATTATGCCCGGCCTTAAGGCATTTACTGCGGCCGTGCTTGGTGGTATAGGTATTATACCGGGAGCAGTCCTTGGTGCGATAATAATGGGGCAGGTGGAAACTCTGACCTCAGCATACCTTTCTTCACAGCTCCGGGACGCAATAGCCTTCACAATATTAATCCTGGTTCTGCTTATACGGCCGACGGGAATACTCGGGCGCAACGAGCCGGATAAGGTGTAAAGGGTGGTGGGACAAATGCAGAATGATAAACGTAAAAACGTTATTAAAATAGTAATTGTAACACTGGTCATTTATGCCGTTGTCAAGGCGCTTGGGATTGCCGGTTTTATTAACTCATACTGGCAGTTGGTTCTGGACCAGGCGTTAATAGTAACAGTAGGTGCACTTGGGCTTAGCATTATCTATGGCTTTACCGGGCAGTTTTCACTGGGGCATGCTGCTTTTTACGGGCTGGGTGCGTATTCGGCCGGTGTTTTTGCAAAGATGTACAACACAGACCAGAGCCTGATACTGTTTGTAGTTTCTCTGCTGGTAGGGGCGCTTGCTGCAGGACTTATGGCCCTGTTAATAGGTCTCCCTATATTAAGGCTGCGCTCTGACTACCTGGGTATTGCCACCCTTGGGTTTGGCATAATCGTAAAGGTAGGTATGGATAATTCGAACAAGATTCTTCCCATGTTCGGAGGGGCCACCGGAATGTCGGGGACCCCGCAGATTGTCACCTTTGACTGGTTATTCCTTTTTGCCGTGCTGGCTATTTTACTGGTAAGAAATTTTGTTTATTCAACCTACGGCAGGGCATGCACCGCTGTCAGGGAGGATGAAATAGCGGCCGATGTGCTTGGGATTAACACCACAAAGATAAAGGTTATGGCATTTGTAATGGGCTGTGCCATGGCCGGATTCGCAGGAGGGCTTTACGCTCACCGCTATCCTTTCCTTCACCCCTCCAGCTTTGAGTTTCTTAAATCTTTTGATTTCCTTCTGATAGTTGTTCTGGGAGGCCTCGGCAGCATGACCGGTACTGTTGTAACTGCCATTGCCTGGGTGTTTATTCTGGAAATTCTTAGATTTGTGCTGGGAGAGGCTTTCATAGATTTCCGCGGCGTTATTTACGCCTTGATACTTATAATTGCTATTATCCTGAGACCCCAGGGAATATTCAGCGGTAAGGAAGCAAAATTCCTTGTTCCAAAGCCTCTAGGCTCAATATTGGGGAGAAAGGATGGTGTCGATGCCGGTTCTAGTAGTTGAAGAAATTGATAAGAGTTTTGGGGGCCTTAAGGCGGTCAGCGGCTTTAACCTGACCATTGAGAAAGGTGAGATTGTAGGCCTTATCGGTCCTAATGGCGCCGGTAAAACAACGGTGTTCAATATGATATCCGGAATATACAAGCCTACAGCCGGAAAGATTAACTTTCTCGGTGAGGATATAACCGGCATGAGTCCTTATATGGTTTGCCAGCGCGGTATTGCCAGAACTTTTCAGAACATCAGGCTTTTCAGGGGGAATACCGTACTGGACAATGTTATGACCATATTCCACCCCAGGGCTGGATACGGTTTAATCGACGCTGTTTTCAGGACCCCCAAGTATAGCAGGCTGGAAGAGCAGATAACCGAAGAGGCAATGGAGTTGCTGAAGGCTCTGGGACTGGAGGACAGGGCCTATGACAAGGCCATGAACCTCCCCTACGGGGCCCAGAGAAGGCTGGAAATCGCAAGAGCTCTGGCCGGTAAGCCCAAGCTTATTCTGCTTGATGAACCTGCGGCCGGAATGAACCCGGCAGAGGTTGTTAAGCTGGTGGATCTGATAAAGTATGTCAAAGAGAAATTTGACCTGACCGTACTGCTTATAGAGCATCAGATGGGGATGGTAATGAAACTGTGCGAGAGGCTGGTAGTCCTTGATTTTGGCCAGATAATCGCTTCAGGCCTGCCGGCTGAAATACGCAGCAACCCGGTTGTCCTTGAAGCCTACCTGGGGAAGGGGGCGGCGGTGTAAGTATGCTTCAGATAAAAGATCTGAATGTATTTTACGGTTCCATCCATGCCCTTCAGGGAGTTTCCTTCTATGTAAACGAAGGTGAGATTGTTACCCTTATCGGGGCCAACGGGGCCGGAAAATCAACCACTATGAGGAGCATCTCAGGAATAGTAAAACCCAAAAGCGGGGAAATATCTTTCCGGGGACAGAGCATTGTCAATGTTCCTGCCCATAAAATAGTCAGAATGGGGCTTTCCCATGTACCAGAGGGAAGGCAGATTTTTCCCAACCTGACTGTTATGGAAAACCTACTTATGGGGGCATTTACCAGAACTGACAAGAATGAAATTAAAAACAGCCTTGAGGAAGTAATGGACAGGTTTCCAAGACTTAGGGAAAGGTCAAAGCAGCTGGCCGGAACTCTTTCAGGTGGAGAGCAGCAGATGGTGGCCATAGGCCGTGGGCTGATGAGCAAGCCAGCCCTTCTTATACTGGATGAGCCTTCTATGGGACTTTCCCCGGTTCTGGTGGAAGAGATATTTTCTATAATAGAGAAAATAAATCAGCAGGGCACTACAGTACTGCTGGTTGAGCAAAACGCATATATGGCGCTGCAGGTTGCCAACAGGGCCTATGTCCTGGAGACTGGCAGAGTTGTGTTTAATGGTAATGCAGCGGATGTTCAGGCAGACCCGAGGATTCGTGCCGCATACCTGGGCGAAGAAGAGGCGTCATAAAAAACCGCTAAAACATCCAGGCCGTCATTGGACGGCCTTTTTTATTATTACAGCCATTAAAATCTTGACTGGCTTTGTAATCATAGGGTAATATATAGCGGGTAAAAATATGGTAGAACACGGGGTGGTCATAAAATGATACAAAAGGACCTTGCCATTATTGGAGGAGGACCTGCCGGGCTGGCGGCGGGAATATATGCATCCAGAGCCGATTTAAAAACAGTTCTTTTCGAGGTGGCAATGCCGGGCGGCCTTGCGGCAAGCACAGACATTATTGAAAACTACCCGGGATTTGTGGATGGCATAGGCGGGCCTGAACTGTCCATGAATATGGAATCCCAGGCCAGGAGATTTGGGTTGGAGGTAGTATATACAGGGGTAGAGGAAATTAAGAAATCTGAATCCTGCTTTTTAATAAAAACTGATGATGAGGAATACAGGGTGATTTCTGTGATCATCGCCTCAGGTGCAAAGCCCAAATTTCTTAAAATAAAGGGTGAGCAGGAATTCCACGGCAGGGGAGTTTCATATTGCGCCACCTGTGACGGTGCCCTGTTCAGGGGGAAAAAATTGGCCGTTGTAGGAGGCGGGGATTCGGCTGTAGAAGAGGCGCTCTTTTTAACGAAATTTGCAGAAAAGGTTACCATAGTTCATAGGAGGGGTGAACTAAGGGCCACCAAGTACCTTCAGCAGAAAGCAATGCAAAATGAAAAGATTGATTTTTCCTGGCATAGTGTACCGGTGGAAATAAAAGGGGACGACCTGGTAAAGGGTATTTTATTAAAGGATGTTCGTTCCGGGGATATTAATGAATTGGATATTGAGGGAGTTTTTGTGTACGTCGGACATACCCCCAGCAGTGATCTCATTAAGGATATGGTGGACCTTGATGAGGCGGGATATATAATAACGGATGAAGAGATGCGTACAAAAACTCCGGGATTGTTCGCCGCAGGCGATGTTCGAAAAAAATCACTCCGGCAGGTTGTGACTGCGGTTTCAGACGGAGCTATTGCCGCGGTTTCTGCCGAAAAATTTATAGAAAAGATGAAATAAGGATGCGGGCTTTCGGCCCGCATCCTTATTTCAAATGGGGTTGCCCTTACCATCCCCATCGGGGAGATTATTTGAAATCTATACAATCATTGCAAATATATAAAACTTCTGAAAATACAAAAAAAATAGCTGTATCTATCTGATACAGCGGAGAAAGGGAGAGGAGATTAGGTTGTTGTCAGCCTGTTATTGTAATTATAATTAAGACCTGTTATTAAAGGAAGTATTAATCGGCAAGTGGTTGTTATTTTTATGTTAACGGAAATATTGTCAGTGTTTTGGGCAACGCAACAAAAAAATGTAATGGGAATAAAACGAAAGGAATGTCAGTCTGCTTATTATAACCGTTGAGTTTTCAGTAAAACCGTTTAGGAGACCAATGAAACCGTTAGGCATCGATTTCTTCACAGATTCCGTTATAATATAATAACAGCAAAGGAAAAGGCACCTGATCCGGTGAATTTTTTTGTTTAAAAAAGAGAGGCGATATGTTTGTCAATAGGCGGGCTTAACGATCTTTTGGAGAGTTTTAAAAAGAAGAATACAAGATCACTGGCAAGACTGATTTCAAAAATAGAAAATGAAGATCCCGATAAAGACTATATTTTAAAGAATATATACCAAATGACCGGGAAAGCTCATGTTCTGGGTGTTACGGGTTCACCTGGCGCGGGAAAGAGCTCCCTTGTAGACCGAATAACACTATATCTTAGGAAAAAAGGATATACAGTGGGTATTATTGCGGTAGACCCCACCAGTCCTTTTTCGGGCGGTGCGCTTTTGGGCGACCGTATAAGGATGCAAAGTCATGCGGTGGATAAAGGGGTATATATACGCAGCATGGGCACAAGAGGAAACCTGGGAGGGCTGGCCAGGGCCGCCGGTGAGGCCGTTAAGCTCCTGGATGCCTTTGGCTTTGACTGGGTAATAGTTGAAACGGTTGGAGTGGGGCAGGCTGAACTTGATATAATGCACGTTGCCGATACGACACTGGTTGTTCTTACTCCCGGCGCCGGTGATTCAATACAGACTATTAAAGCGGGTATAATGGAGATTGCTGATGTTTTTGTGGTTAATAAATGCGACCTTCAGGGGGCTGACAGGGTAGTTTCGGAGATTAATCAGATGCTGGACCTGCGTGCCGGAGACCTGGGGTGGCACCCTCCTGTGGTTAAGGTTTCAACCCTGGATGACAGGGGGCTGGACCATTTGATGGAGTCGGTGGAGACACACGCCGAATACCTCAGAAGCAGCGGGGAACTAGAAAAAAGCAGGAATCTCAGGGTAAAAAGAGAGACATTGGAAGCAGTTGATTTCAGGTGGCATAGAATAGTGGGCCAACAAGCCGACTACAAAGACTCTGTAATGGAATTACTGGATAAGGTGGCTATAAGGGAAACTGATCCCTATACCGCAGCCGAAGAAATTTTAAAGCTGGTAATAAAAAATCCGGGGTCCAGCGGGGAAGGTGCTGACCTAAAGGATAAAGGCCAGGAAATATTAGGAATACTTGAAAATGCATTAAATATGATTAAGGAAGCAGAGGGCTATGAAAAAAACATGACAGAGTATTCCGCATATTTGCACGGTCAGATATATGGCCTTGCAGTGGCTCTAAGGATAATTTTTCCGGGTCCCGGAAACTTTGGGGAGAGAGCTGCAATGGCAATAAGACCGGTTATGACAGAGCACTCGTGTAAATGTGATGACGGGAATTAGGAATTGGGAATTGGGAATTGGGGGATTGGGATTAGGATGCGGGCCAAAAGGCCCGCTTTTTTAAAGGAAAAATTAATATATCCCCATATGCGATGCTTTCTACGGCTAGCGAAGACAATGTTAGATCTGGGATTGGGATTATATAGGCAAAATGTAGTAATTGAATTTTATCACCAATTTCCAATTCCCAATTCCTAATTCCTAATTCCGGACCCGTGAATATTGCTTAATATTGCCGCTGGAACAGCGGTAGCGCCCGTAGGGCGCTTATTTAAGCGGTGTGCAGGTTATTTGTCTGTATACCCCGGATGTTCCCGATAAAAACTCGGTTTTGCATAGCATTGCAGCCGAGGCCTTAATATCATTTAATTCATTTTCCGGCACCGTGAGGTCAGGTCCTGCATGATGAATATAAACTACCAGACGGGAACCGGCATTTTCATCATAGTTAATAATATTGCTGATTTCTTCCAGGGAAAGTTTAATAAAAGAGGCAAGATTTTTTTCTTTATTTTCCGGATAGAAAGACAGTATTAGAAAAATAGTATTGTCAAGTTTGAATATACTGGCGTGTTTGACAGGAAAAAAGAGATTGCCCCCGGGTTTGTACATTTTTGCAGCGAGGGAAAGCAGCAATAATGTACTGTCAAAGGTGCTGTCGTCAAGCAGGCCGGCTGCAGCCTCCTTTATTCCGGGAACACTCTGTAAGGCTTTAATATCCTCCCCTAAAGAACCTATAAGGGAACCATACCTCCCCGGCCGGTAATAACCTTCCAGAATAGAGAATGCCAGTTCTTCCTTTGCCCTGTGCCATGCCAGCATCAGCTTTGACGCCTTGTTGCTGCCGTATTCCCTTCCCATACCCGCTCCGTTGGGGTCTGAGTCTTTCAGCTCTTCAATTCCCTTTTTAAAATAAGTCCGGCCAAAAAAAATTTCTATTAGATCGCAGGCCTTTTCAACCTCTTGAAAACTGTAAACTGGCCCTGTGTTCTTTTCCATGTCTTTCTCCAGTTCTTTTTATAATACTTTTCCACGAAAGCTTGTTTTAATCAACAATTATATTCATCCTGTAACAACTAATGGTACCATTTCATATTTTAGATTAGAACGTGTAACCCGTTCAAGAAAATATTTTTTGTGAAAGGAGGCAGTTCACGTGAGTGACGCCCTGTCTGCATTCAAGGATCATTTTGTTTCTGGAAAATTTAGCTTTTTGATTTGTTTCATCCTTTTCCTGGTGGCCATAGCATTACTGTTGTGTGGCCTGATTTCTCCATGTGTCGCGGGTGCCCTTATTTTCCTCGGGCTGGCACTCTGCTGCTGCGCCGCTTGCTAAGTGTTACTTATTGATAAAAGGGCTACACCTTTTAGTGTAGCCCTTTATTCACCAAGGTGCCCGCAGAAGAAAACAGTTTTAAGGAAGTGGACAGTATGAAATTGGATACGGACGGGCAGGTTGGAGACGTACTGGAGAGTTTGGTACAGAAGATAGATAGGCTTAACAAAGAAAAAGTTGAAGAGTACGAGAGGAGCCGCCGGGCTCTCAGCTCGCTGGATAAACTGGCTGATGCCATGACGCGCCTGGAATATAATAAGAAGCGCGAAGAGGCAATGGCAAAAAAGGTAGCCAGGGTATACAGTTACCTGGAAAGAGATTCAGGCACTGAAGGAAAAACTAAAGCAAAAACTTTGGCAGAAACTGTTAATGGTATACTGAACGGAGCAAAGGCTACCGGACAGATAATAGAGATAGTGGCTAACAGTATTCAGGTAATGATGGAAACGGTATCTAACGTTGTAAAAAGCCAGTCAGCCGGCACCCGGGTCGCCCCTCAGGGAACAAAGGGATTAGATCTTTTAGCTCTCTTAAAGCCGGTAAACACCATGCTGAACTCTCTTGTATCAAAACAGCAGTCAACTGAGCAGCCAGAGGAAGCTAAAAAAGAAAGCGAAACAAAAAAAGAAACCGAGACAAAAAAGGAAGCCGAGAATAAAAAAGAGGCTGCTGTTGAACTAGCGCCTGTAAAAAAGGAGCCGGGAAGTATTCCCATAGTAAAGGCAGTCCCTGTAGGGACAGAACAGGAGATAACCTAAACAGGAAGGGCCGCAATAAAATAATTGCAGCCCTTTTTGTTATTCATTTTTTTGTGGGAACATTTTGAGTACATTATCCATCATTTCTTTCATGTTGTCGATTTGTTCCTGAGACAGGGAGTCCTTCAGCATGGAAAAAACTGAGTTCATCATTGTGGATAGGGTGGCTGGGTCATACATGGTTAACATTTTTTGGATCATTTGAGGGTCAAGATTGGAAACCATGCTTTTTAAAGGTTCGGGCAAAGAGTCGACATCGATAGGAAGATTATTCAAATTTTACTCCTCCAGTGTTTTTTATTCTACTCTATGATTTTATGTATATTTTTGCGACTTATAGAAGCAATAACGGTCTATTATACGGGGAAAAAAAATAAAAATAAATTATCCAGGTGTCGGAGGTGGAAAAAATGAGTGAATCTTCCGGGGATAACCTGATAGTTTCTGTAGAAAGACTGGTCAGGAAAATGGAAAAAATGTATGAAAGACAATTGTCTGAAAACGATAAGCTGGAAAAAATGCTCACATCTCTTGACAGTCTGTCAAAAGTATTGGAGCGCTGGGAGACTGAAAAAAGTTTTGAAAATGAATTTAACAGGAAAATAGAATTGATTGATGACGCGTTGCAAAGGGTGTTGAATAACCAGGCTAAGATTGCTGAAGAAGAAAAGACATTAGATAAAATTTTCCAGGGCGCCAAGACTTTTGGGCAGATACTTTCCGCGGTGGCTACAGGCATTCAGTATTCCGTTGACGGTGTGGGGTCAGTTTTGAAGAAGGATGAAGAAGTAAGCAGGGCACAGAGTAGGAGCGTATCGACACAGACGGATTTGGCGATGCTTCTTCAGCCTCTTAACGCCCTTGTAAAGAATATCGCGGAAGAAAAAAAGAAAAGCGAGCAGAAAGGAGCCGGCAAATCCCTGGAAAATGAAAAAGTATGATTCCGGCCATATAGAATTTTAGTATAAGCTGCTTGCAGAGTAGTTTTTGAAAAAGGAAATACAATGGGCCCGAAAGAATATAATCCGGTGGGAGAATTGCATAAGCGGGAGTGAAAGTTTTGCTGGACCGGTATGTCGCAATGGATTTGGAGACAACAGGCTTAAATCCGGATTATGATAAAATAATAGAAGTTGGACTCATTAAAGTTTACAACGGTGAGGTAGTCGACAGCCTTCACAGTTTTGTGATGCCGGGAAAAAAACTGCCTCTAAGAATAAAAAAATTAACCGGAATTGAAGATGAAATGCTGGAGGGTGCTCCCACTATCGGCCGGTTGAAGAAAGATCTGTATTCATTCATTGAAGGTGAAAAAATACTGGGCCACAATATTGGTTTCGATATCAGTTTTATTGAAAGATCGCTGGGCGAAACCATTCATAACCGCTGTTTTGACACTTATGAACTGGCAAGGATACTGATACCAACCACAAACAGTTACCGGCTGACAGAATTATGTTCTCTTTTTGGATACAAATCTACATTTCACAGAGCTATTGAAGATGCAAAGGCCGTGTTTCACCTTTATGATTACCTGTCTAAATGTATGTCCCGTTTGGACGGGCACACACGGGCATACCTTTCATCATTGTTTGAAAAAGCAGGATCTCCCTGGTCCGGGGTGGTTTCAGGCTTTAATGGCAGCCGGTATGACTACAGCGCCCTTACTAAAAACAGCACATTTTCAGAGGAAAAAAAAGTAGATTATATCCATAAGAACACCGGTGCCAGGGGATATGTTAATCCCGATGAAATAAGGGGTATATTATCGGATGGTGGAATTCTCGCCGCCAAAATGCCCCATTATGAGAGCAGGCCCGGCCAGGTGGAAATGGCAGAAGAGGTGGCCGGGGCATTTAATAAAGAAAAAATATTAATGGTTGAGGCCGGCACAGGCACAGGGAAGTCTATAGCGTACCTTGTGCCGTCACTGCTTTGGGCGGCGGGGGGAGGACAAAAGGTAGTAATCTCCACAAAAACAATCAACCTTCAGGATCAGTTGTGGTACAGAGATATACCCTTTCTAAAAGATTACCTTGGAATAAATGTGAAAACAGCCCTGGCAAAGGGGCGTTCAAATTACATTTGCTTTCGCAAATGGATGTCAATCCTGTCCGGGGGTGAATGGTCGGGCCAGGAAGCAATTTTTTATGCAAGGGTTCTGGTTTGGGTCAGTGAAACAAAAAGCGGGGATAAAATTGAACTAAATCTCAATTCTCAGGAAGAGGAAATATGGGCTAATATTTGTGCTGAAAACGACAGTTGTATGGGTACAATGTGCAGGTATTTCCCAAACCGGTGTTTTTATGCCCGCGCGAGGCAAGAGGCTGAAACTGCAGGAATTATTATAACAAATCATGCGCTTTTGTTTTCAGATATAAAAACAGGCAACATGGTTTTGCCTGCTTACGGACCTTTAATAATAGATGAGGCTCACCATCTTGAAGATGCGGCCACCGAGCAGCTGGGCAAACATGCTTCGCGGAGCGATGTCAGGCGCTGGCTTAACAGCATTAACAGGCTGGTTTTTAAATATTGGGGCATTGTGCCCCCCTCGGATCAGGATGTGTGGATGAAACTCCTTGTTTCACTGCGGGATGAAGTTAATATAATGCGGTCGGTTTCAGAGGAGTTTTTTTCATTAATTAAAAACTATATTTACCGTGAAAAAAATTCTGGTGAGGGGGAAACACAAAATTACAGGATAAAAAAAGATTTTTTATACAGCGATGAGACAGGACTGCCTTGGGGTGAGCTGGGCAACCTTGTTTTTAGGGCAAAATCGGTGCAGGATTATCTCAGAAGCACCTTAAATTTAATGAATTCGTGGTCTGTTGAAAATGATTCATGGGCAGAAAAGGTGATGGATTTTATCCATATTGTCAGTGCAGGCGAAGAAATAGTTGATGCAATGGAATTTATGCACAGGTGTGATGATGATTCTTTTGTGTACTGGACTAACGTATCGGGGCAGGGCGAGTGGTCATCAGTATCCTTAAACGCCTCCCCGATCAGAGTGGGTCCGCTCCTTTATGATAAGCTTTTTTCGGAAGCAGGGCCGGTGGTTATGACCTCAGCAACCCTTACAATAAACGGAAGTTTTGATTACTTCGCTGAAAGGACAGGGGTAGACAGGATTTCCGGATCAAGAGTAATTAAAAAAGATATAGAATCTCCGTTTATCTACGAGGATCAGTCTCTGTTGTGTGTTGTTAAAAACCTGCCTCTTCAGGGGCCTGAGGCTGACTCCAACTACCTGAAGGCAACAGGCGGCGCTATTGAAAGCCTGATTAACACCGTTGGGGGTAAAACTCTAGTTTTATTTACTTCTCACAGGGTTTTAAGAGAGGTATACGGTTTTTTAAAGACAAGCCTTGAGGAAAAGGATATAAGCCTTTTCGGACACAATATAGACGGCAACCGGTCCCGCATTGTAGAAGAGTTTATGAGGTTGGAAAAGGCAGTATTAATGGGTGCTGCCAGTTTCTGGGAAGGTGTGGACATACCCGGTGAGAGCCTTACCAGCGTTATTATAGTAAAGCTTCCTTTTCCATCCCCAGCCTCACCGGTAATAGCGGCCAGAATGGAAGACATGGAAATACATGGACGAAGCTCTTTTTATGATTACTACCTCCCCACGGCGGTAATTAAATTCAAGCAGGGATTTGGAAGGCTCATCAGAACAGAAACTGATCGTGGCGTAGTTGTTGTTCTGGACAGGAGAATAGTTGAAAAAGGTTATGGGAAGCACTTCCTGGGCTCATTGCCTTTAAAAAATTATTATAAGGGTGACTTTCAAAATATTAATAAAAAAATAAAAGACTGGGTTGAAAGGAATAGTTTTAAAATATTTACTAATCCGGATGGTTAAAGATAATCATATAAATCAAGATATAAAACTAATTGTTTATATTTAATAATTCAATCTTCTAAATAAATTAAAAAGATGTTAAAATATATCTTGCTAAGCATAGAGGGGGCATAATATGACAAGGGAGAGCTTTCCCATTGCAAAACCTGGATGGCCTTATATAGCTATCCTGGCTGCAATAACAGGTCTTTTATACTGGTTATTCAAACCAGCCAGCTTTTTTACCGGATTTCTTTTATTGTTTACCGCATACTTTTTCAGAAATCCTAAAAGACGTATCCCTGGAGATAAAAAAGATATTCTATCCCCTGCCGACGGAGTGGTAATGTCCGTAACAAACGTATATGAAGACAAGTACCTTGAGTCACCATCAAGAAAGGTCAGCATTTTTTTATCGGTTTTCAATGTGCATATCAACAGAACCCCTTTGGAAGGCACGGTAGAGTATGTAAACTACGTTCCCGGCAAGTTCTTGCCAGCTTTTAAGAGCCATGCCTCTGACATCAATGAAAGAAACTATTTGGGGATTCATTCAACGGGACTTAAAATTCTTGTATGCCAGATTACCGGGTTCATAGCCAGAAGAATTGTTTGCTACGCAAGGTCCGGGGACTGGCTAAACCGTGGGCAGTCTTTCGGGATGATAAAATTTGGAAGCTGTACTGAGGTATTTCTTCCGGAAGGTGTTGAAATCTATGTCAAGCCGGGGGACAGGGTTAAAGGCGGAGAGACTATTATCGGGAGGATACCGGATGAGAATTGATGTTATCCCGAATGTTTTGACAGGGGCTAATCTCGTTATGGGGATGTTTGCGATGATATACTCCATACAGGGAAGTTTTGTCACAGGTGCGGTTTTGATACTTGTGGCGGCGGTCCTTGACAGGTTTGACGGGAAACTGGCCAGGAAGCTTGGTTCCAATTCAGAGTTTGGCAAGGAACTTGATTCCCTGGCGGACCTTGTATCGTTCGGGGTTGCACCGGCCCTTATGGCTTACCTGTGGAAGCTTAACGACCTTGGAATTGCCGGAGTACTTCTGATGGTTCTTTTCGTGCTGTGCGGAGCGCTACGGCTGGCCAGGTTTAACGTTATGAATGTAACGGGACATTTTATGGGTGTTCCCATAACCATAGCAGGTTCCATGGTGGCCATTATAGTGCTGGCGGCCGGAAATGCCAGTGTTTTTGTAGCCGCTGCCCTTGTGTTTTTACTGGCAGTGCTAATGATAAGCAGTATAAGAATACCTAAAATATAAAAAATAACTGTCACAATTTCGCATTCCCCTGAATACTATATAGGAGCAAATGATAAGGGGTGAATGTGTCTTGCGGGTATATTTCGTTAAGATACCGTCTTTTTTAAGAAACTTACTGTTAAAGGTTTGGAAATAATTTGTGGGGACAGGTTAAAACCTGTCCCGTATATTTTGAATTGGGAATTGGGGATTGGGAATTGGGGATTGGGAATCGGGGACTCCTGATTCCCTTTTTCTAATTCAGGCCCCTTGAATAATGCTAAAACAACACCCTATAAGCTAACGCCAATTATACCGCCCAGACTGCCCCCGGCTAAACATACAAGAAGCTTTTGCATAAGGGGAACAAAACCAATTCCTGAAGACAAAAACAATCCTGAGAGCAGCCAAATCAGTATAAATATAAAAATACCTACACCGAGGCCATGAATAAGACCTTTCGAGCCGGAGTGCCTGGAGGATATTAAGCCTCCAATAAGAACACTTAAAAACAGGAGTACTGAAGAGGTTACAGGAAGAGTTGATTCCCTGATTCCGCTCAAATGGTAAATTAGGCCAATAATGAAGGAGCCTGCAACTGACAGGACCAGTGCTACGACAATTCCCCGGAATACAGCGGTGAAATTGATAGATTGGCGGGCAGTGGCCGGTGGTTTGAAAGTCATAGTGTGAACACCTCCAGGCATTATATACCACTAATTTATGTTGTTATTTTCCATTTATGACTGTGTAATTGATTATTTTGGTCACAACTCAGGGGTTTGTGATATTATTAAGAAGGCTGGTGCATATCCGCTTTCAGTCATGCCTAATAACAGAACTGGGGAGATTTTTTTGAAGGATTTTATTTTGACATATACAATTGAGGACAGGCTGTATATTAATGTTACAAATCGCTGCACAAACAGTTGTGCCTTTTGCATAAGGAATACCGAAAGGGGAGTAGGATACAACCTCTGGCTTTCCAGGGAACCTGGGCCCGAAGAAATTATTAAGTCTCTTGACAACCTGGAAAAGTATAGTGAAGTAATATTTTGCGGTTACGGGGAGCCTCTTATAAGGCTGGATTTGGTAAAAGAAGTGGCCGGGCATATTAAAAAGGAATATGGCAGTATAGTAAGAATTAACACAAACGGCCAGTCCGACCTGTTAAACGGTTCTGGAAGTATAAGGAAACTCAAAGGGCTTGTTGACAGGATTAATATCAGCCTTAACGCGCACAGTGCCGAAAAATATGCTGACATATGCAGGCCTGCCTTTGGTTTAATGGCCTATGGCGCGATAATTGATTTTACCAGAAGTTGCGTGGGAATAGTGCCCAATATTATTCTTTCGGTAGTGGACTGGCCGGGCGTAAATATAGACAAGTGCCGGGACATTGCGGACAGTCTGGGAGCGGATTTCCGTCTCAGAAAGCACGACGGGTAGAGATAGTCTTTCTTGTTCGGAAAGGTGGGGTGAATTCTGTCAGGTTATATTGAATATCTTAAAAAAATACAACTTTTTTTATATCTTAATGATGATCAGCTTGCCGAGGTAGATAATCTTATCATGGAAAGGTTTTACCAGAAAGGAAGAATTATTTTCGTAGAGGATGAGCCGGGTGAGGCAGTATTCTTCCTCAGGGAAGGCAGGGTTAAGATTTCAAAGCAGACCGAAGACGGCAGAGAGCAGATACTTCACTTTATTCATCCTGGTGAGATGTTTGCTGAGGTGGTTCTTTTTGACGGGGGAAATTACCCTGCTACCGCGGAGGCTGTTGAGGACTCAAGGATAGGCATGATAAGGAACTCCGACATGGAGAGAATGGCGCTTAACAATCCCGGCATAGCCCTGGGAATATTAAAGATAATGTCAAGGCGGCTTCGCATGGCACAGAAACAAATAAACGATCTTGCCCTGATGGACACCTCCAGGAGGATGGCCAGCACGCTGCTGTTCCTGGTGGCGGAGCAGGGGGTACCCGGTGAAAATGGAATTACCATCGACATGTCTCTTACAAACCAGGACCTCGCCAATATGATCGGCACATCCAGGGAGACGGCAAACAGGATATTGAGTGATTTAAGAAAGCAAAAGGCAATACAGGTAAAGAACAGGCAGATAATAGTTACTGATATGAAAAGATTAAAATCATGGCTGTGAGATACTTCAGGAGAGTGGTTTTTTATGGAAAAAATTACACTTCCGGATAAAAGAAAAATTGTATTGAGTATAGTAAGGGACGCCGACAATGCCCTTACCCGCGATGTAATCGTAAGAAGGTCCGGTTTAGCGGATGCAGGTGAGATAATTGACAGTTTAGTCAGAGAGAATATAATTACTTATTTTCCTGATGAGCCCGGAACAAGGCTGAGGTACTTTACAGTGGCCGAGAGAATGGAGTCAATTGAGAGTCAGATAGCAGAGCACCTATGGGAGCTATCGGCTGAAGGAATGCTTTACTTTGCCTATGGGTCGGATTTGAACCGGGACGAAATGTACAAAATCAAATGCCCGGGAAGCCACTTTTTGTGCAAGGGTAGAATTGAGGGCTTTGACCTTTCTTTTGACCTTTTTATGGAGGAATGGGAGGGGACGGTTCCCAGTATAAAGTTTTCCGGGAGTGGGATTCCGGTATGGGGAGCGGTGTATTTCGTTAAGAGGGAGGACTGGGGCAAACTTGATGTCTACGAGGGTGTGCCGCGGGTCAACAGGAGGGTAAAAGTCCCGGTATACACTTCCTTTGGGCTGTTCTGCGCAGACTGTTACCAGTCTCTTCCCGGTGATAAAAAGCTTCCTTCAGGCAAATATCTTGACAAGGTTATTGAGGGTCTTGAATTTTTTGGATTTCCACAAAAATATGTCAGGTATATTAAATCTCTGCCTGTGAATAAGAAACATCAGTGAAAATAGCTTATACTGAAATGCTCATACTGTCGGAACTCAGAACTCAGAACTCCGGGCATTTCTTTAAGCTCATTCTCTTATTGCCATTGCGAGCGTTAAGCGCAAGCAATCTCGTCCGTGGGATCGCCACGTCGCTATCGCTCGCGATAACATGTTAGTATAAGCGTCGCCACATTTTCATTCTTTAGCGATGCCACTTAAAAAATTGGCCCATTCTGAGTTCTGTGTTCTGTGTTCTGAGTTCTGCCGCCAGCACGGCGGCAACGCCCACAGGGCGTTTATTTGACTATTTTTTGACAGGATGATCAAAATCCCATCTTCCGTCAAGATTTACCATGGTAGCGGAACCTGTGGGCTCCTCTACGAAGTTTTCGCCGACTGCAAATTCAGGGTCAGTATTTCGGCGCCTTCTGAGCTCCTTTTCCATTAACAGCTCTTTTGTTCGAACATTCTTGTTCTTTTTCACTGTCATGGTGTTCCTCCGTAAAAAAATGTTGTATACTATCACTTGATATTTTGCCCTTTTTGACATGTAAATTAATATAAAATAATGGTTTATGAGAAAATAAAAAATAAAAGGAGTTTTAAGTAATGGCAATATCGGAAGAAACATTAAAGGTGCAGGGGATGTCCTGCAATCACTGCAAAATGGCAGTGGAAAAAGCTCTGAAAAATCTTCCGGGTGTGACCGGTGCGGAGGTTGACCTATCTGCCGGCTTGGTTCGGGTGACGTATGACCCCGGTTCGGCTGGCCGCGATCAGATAGAGGCGGCAATTGACCAGGCCGGGTATAAGGTAGTAAAATAATAACCTGTATTGGGCTCATGCCAGGGAGGAAGTACCTTGTTTGAGTTAACGGTAAAAAGAAGGTTTGCGGCAGCCCACAGGCTGTTGGGATACAGCGGGGAATGTGCCACACTGCACGGTCATACCTGGACCGTGCAGGTTGAGGTGTCCGGGGAGAGGCTTGACTCCTGCGGGATGCTTATTGACTTTAAAATAATTAAAGAAATGATTGACGGTATAATTGCCCAGCTGGATCATAACTACCTGAATGATATTGACTATTTTAGAGCGGGTGTCAATCCCACTGCAGAAAATCTTGCCTTATTCATTTTTGAAAAATTGAAGGAAAGACTTTCAGGTTTTTCAGACAGTCTGTCAATTTGCGGGGTCAGGGTGTGGGAATCGCCGGATGCATCGGCGTATTACCGGGAGGGACGGTAAAACATGTCCAGTATCGTTTTGCTTTCCGGGGGGCTGGATTCTACGGTTTCCCTGGCGCAGGCACTGAGAGAGGGAGAAGTGCGGCTATGTATTACTTTCGACTACGGACAAAGAGCCGTACTTAAGGAAATTGAGTCAGCAGAAAAAATTTGCCGGCATTACAGCATACAGCACAGGGTGGTGAACCTGCCTTTTTTAAAAGCAATAACAGCAACGTCCCTGGTTAACCAGGGTGAAGCTGTCCCTGAGCCAGGGGAAGAGGAACTGGACGATTACGAAAAGATGACAGGTACCGCCAGGTCAGTTTGGGTGCCAAACCGGAATGGCATTTTTTTGAATATTGCTGCAGGATTTGCCGAGTCGATGGGTGCTGACCGGGTTGTTACCGGGTTTAATGCCGAGGAGGCAAAAACTTTTCCAGACAACAGTGCCGATTACTTAAAGGCGGCAAACAACGCGCTGGCATTTTCCACCCTGAGCGGAGTCCGGTTGATTAGTTACACCCTTATGCTTGAAAAAACTGACATTATAAGGCTTGGCAGGAGACTGGGGGCTCCCCTCGAGTATGTCTGGCCCTGCTATTTTGGAGAAGATAAAATGTGCGGGCGCTGTGAAAGTTGCAAAAGATACTACAGGGCACTGAAGACTTTGGGGGATTAAAGATGCATGTTTATTTTCATAATAAATTAATGGAATATACCGGCCACCAGCTATCGTCCCTGTGGGCATACAGAAATTTCGGCCTCCAGGGTGACAGTATAGTATGTTTCAGGGGCCCGTGCAATATCAGCCGGAATGAAATGGTTGATGTTGAGGATGTTTTAAGTGATTCCCGGATATACGGGCCCGATATGCTTCATTTTATTGTGGAGCATTTCGGGGAAAGCCTGGAAAAAGCTGTCCTGAGACAGAGGCTCTTAATAGCCATAATAAAAGACAACCTATCCTGGCCGGGGCTGGTAAGGGAGGGAGACGATCTTTACCTGGAGGACAGAAAACTCTCAATTTCCATAGCGACATCATCCCCGGTTTCGGTAATGATACATGCAGCCCTTAATATTAATTCCGATGGAACACCTGTTAAAACCGTCGGGCTTTATGACAGGGGATATAAAGACAGTGATGTTGAGAATCTGGGCATTAATGTGTGCAGGCTTTATGAAAAAGAAATGTTCTCAATTAGGATGGCCTGTTGCAAGGTGCGAGGTGTGGTGTAGGTGAATGCGGTTATCCGTGAGGTTTTTTCATCTGTGCAGGGTGAAGGCCCGTTTTTGGGCCACAGGCAGATTTTTATAAGGCTGGACGGGTGCAATCTTTCCTGCGGCTACTGCGATACTTTAAAGTCTCCCTATACAGGCTTTTGCCAGGTAGAAACCATACCCGGCAAAAAAGAGTTTACCGGTCTGAAAAACCCGGTATCAGCAATGAAAACAATTGAATTGTCAGAGCGTTTTAACAGTGCCGTCACCCACCATTCCGCAAGCATCACCGGTGGCGAACCTCTTCTGCACCCGGAATTTCTTTTGGAGCTATTGCCGGGGCTTAGAGATATGGGGCTGAGAGTATACCTGGAGACAAACGGGACCTTACCGGACAGCCTTCGCCGTGTCATTGGCCTGGTTGATATAATATCAATGGATATTAAGCTTCCGGGTACTTCAGGATGTAAACCACTGTGGGACAAGCACCTTGAGTTTTTAAACATTGCCAGGCGGGCCGATGTATTTGTTAAAATAGTTATGGACGACAGAAGTACAATGTCGGAGTATGCATCGGCACTTGAAATTATATCCGGCATTGACCCCGGAATTGTTCTGGTCATTCAGCCGGTTACAGTGGAAGGAAAGTGCTCTCTTTCACCTTACAGGGCGCTGGAATACCAGTCCATGGGTCTGAAGATGCTTCAAGACGTAAGAATAATACCACAGGCGCATGTTATGATGAACCAGCTGTGATAATAATGGGAGGGGTAGATTCTTGGTTGACAGGGAAAAAATAGAAATAGCCGTCAAAATGATCTTAGAGGCCATAGGAGAGGACCCCGAGAGGGAGGGTCTTATTGAAACTCCGGCCAGAGTGGCCAGGATGTACGAGGAAATATTCTGCGGACTTTGGGAAGACCCTCAGGAACATCTGCAAAAGATGTTTTCAGAAGAACATGAAGAAATGGTGCTGGTAAAGGATATTCCCATTTATTCTATGTGTGAGCATCATCTTCTGCCTTTCTTCGGAAAGGCGCATGTTGCCTACATCCCCAGGAGGGGAAATGTAACCGGCCTGTCCAAGCTGGCCAGGGTGGTGGAAGGCTATGCAAAAAGGCCCCAGCTTCAGGAAAGGCTGACATCACAGATTGCGGACGCCATTATGAGAAAACTTGCCCCGCACGGTGTTCTGGTGGTTATGGAGGCGGAGCATATGTGTATGACTTTACGAGGTGTCCGTAAGCCGGGTTCGAAGACCATAACATCGGCTGTAAGGGGATCCTTCCAGAAAAATGAAGTTACAAGGGCGGAGGCTTTGGCCCTCATAAAGGGTTAGGAGTGTATTAAAATGAGTGGCGACAGGGAACAGAAATCTCAGGGAAAACTGGAGCTTATAGCGACAAAGAGCTTTACTCCGTATGATGACATGTACCGTGTGGTAGACTTTCTAAACAAAAGCCTGAAGGACAGAAGGCTTATGTTTGGACTTACCAAGGACCGTCAAAGCGGTATGATGACTATAACGGTTTATGAGGTGTAAAAAAGCTGAATAAACAGTACCGAAGAATTAAATTTTTAATTATGGAAAAATAAAAGCCGACTACAGGGCAGGCGTGGAAAAATAACCTGGGCTTTAGGGAATGTTCAAACCATTCTGGATTCTGACTTCTGAATTCTGAATTCCCGCCGCCTGAAAGACGGCAACGCCCGTAGGGCGTTTATTTTAATGGAGGTTTTGGATGCGTATCCTGGTTAGTAATGATGACGGGATTTTTGCAGATGGAATAATTGCACTCAGGGAAAGGCTGGAAAAGGAAGATATAATAGAAAAGCTTTATGTTGTGGCGCCAGACAGGGAAAGGAGCGCTATCGGGCACGGCATTACCATGCACAGGCCGCTCAGGGCAAAAGAGATTAAATACCCCTGTGAAAAATCCACCGGCTGGTCGGTGGACGGGACCCCGGCAGACTGTGTAAAGCTGGCCCTGGAGGAACTCATCGACCCCCCGGACCTGGTGATATCAGGGATTAACCAGGGGCCGAACCTTGGGACAGACGTGCTATACTCCGGAACGGTTTCAGCCGCCGTAGAGGCTGTTATATGCGGCTTCCCAGCCATAGCGGTGTCCCTGACCAGCTCTGTAAATCATGACTTTACCGAAGCTGCAGACTTTATAGCCAGGCTTGTTCCAGTGGTAAGAAGAGAGGGGCTTCCCCGGGGAAGCCTTCTTAATGTAAATGTCCCTCCGGGAACCCCCAAGGGTGTCAGGGTCGTGCGGCTGGGGAATATGAAGTACGTAAATATATTTGACAAAAGGATAGATCCGAGGGGCCGCGTCTATTACTGGATGGCGGGGGAGGTGCTGGATCTGGAGGACAACTGCCCGGACACCGATATTGGCTCCAACGGGGAGGGATATATAACCGTTACTTCGGTTCAGATAGATCTTACAAACAGGTGTGAGCTTGAGAGGATTAAGTCCTGGAATTTAGATAAATAGCTTATTCTGAAAGAAAAAACTGTCGTTATTTAGAATTAAGAATCCAGACAGCCCGGTCGTATAAAACGGCCACCAATGAGGATGAAAATTGGGGTCCTTTTAAAAACCACAGAGAACACAGAGCACACAGAGGTTTTTAAGCCCTGCTTGTAAGCTATAAGAGATTTTTTATAAAAAGGGTACACTTCTCGGTTATCTACTTCGGTTTTTAGGCCTCATAGAAATACCTGAGAGCAAATTCTCTGTGATCTCTGTGGCCTCTGTGGTTCATAAAAAGACATTCAGTATTTATTTATTCTGTTTTAGAATCATTTTCATTCGCCTTATGTCGGAGGAAGAAATTCCTCCGATTATATATAATATCAGCAGGTAAGCGCCCAGGCCCGCGCCAAGGCAGATAAACAGCATGGAAAAACCGGAGGTAATAGAAGAAAACAAATTTTTAAGCTGAAACATTACCGCTCCAGCAGCCGCTGCTGAAAGGGCGGGCTTTAATACACATGATGACATATCAATTCTTAGATTGGTTAACTTATTAAGTGCATGGTAATTCAGAATGCACATAATTATATAGGTTAAACCGAGGGCAAGGGCTGTTCCCTGAATGCCGAAACCGGGAATCGATGTCAGGTAATATATTCCCAGCACCTTTACAACAGAAGCCTTTAAAAGGTTTTTAAAAGGGATATCCGGTCTGCCGAGTCCCTGTAATACCCCGTTTACCGTCTGCTGGAGGTATAAAAACGGCCCGCTGAGCGCAAGTATGAAAAGGGCGCCGCCTGCCGACCCGTATCCGAATAATACCTGGCTCAGCTCACGGGGTAAAACAAAAAATATAGACGCTACCAGGCAGCCCAGCAAAAGGGTTATGCGAACTGCATCCTCAATTCTGCTTCTTACCAGGTAAATCTTACCCTGGGCAACTGCATCGCTTACTGCAGGTATAAGTGCTGTGGCCAGGGCTACGGTTACCACGCCCGGAGTATAAAAAAGAGCCTCGGCTATGCCCACAAACTGACCGTATGTGGATGTGGCGTCACTTAATGACATTCCGGCATGCTGGAGTCTTCTGGGGATGATAAGGGCGTCTGCTGACATAAGTGCAGTGGATGTAAAACGAGTAAGCGTAACCGGAATCCCCATTGAGAATATTCTTCGCAGAGTTTCCCTATAGGGCTCCGGTGAAACAAACGATTTGCGCTTATAGTGTGGCCTCCTGGTGAGATAGATATAAAGCATGAATAAAAAACCCATAAACTCTCCGCAAATAACTCCCAGTGAAATACCCACAGAGGCGTATTCAACTCCACGGGGAAGCAGAAACCAGGCTATGCTTAGGCCTGCCGTAACCCTGACCAGCTGCTCCACTGCCTGGGTTATTGCAGTGGGGGACATTCTCTGAAGTCCCTGAAAAAACCCTCTGAAGGCTGAGCAGACGGATACAATTAATATGCCCGGCACCAGCGTCACAAAGCATAAATAGACTTTTGGATTAGGAAACAGGTATTTAATAAGAAGTGGAGACCCAAAAAAAAGTAAAGAAGCAATTAAAATCGCACTGACAATAATTATCGCCAGAGATATTTTAAATACACGGTAGGCTCCCGGCAGGTTGTCCACCGCTACCTCTTCTGCAACCAGCTTTGATATGGCCACGGGAATTCCAAGGGAGGCGACAACCAGCAGCATAACGTAGATAGGAAAAATCATGCTGAAAAGGCCAACACCTTCCGGCTTAATAAGACGCATCATCATAATCTGGTAGATAAAGCCTATTGACCTGTTGAACAGGCTGGCTGCCAGCAAAACCGCCGTACCGTAAATAAATGACCGGCTGGACATGTTTTCACCCCTGGTGATATATGTATGTCCATGGCAAGCCAACTATGAGAAATTCATTGGAAGCCATCTCCAATAAATAAGTTGTTAAAATAGTATTGCATTAAAAAGGATATTTGTGATACTGTGTGGAATAGTATTAAATTGGGTTAAACTGCTTAGTTTATTTTCCCGCTTCAGTGCCTGGTAAATCGGCTCTTTAGGGAGCTTATTTTTGTGTTAGCCGTAATTAAGTATAGAAATACTTTACACAGGTAACATTATTTACAAAGGAGGCAGGGGATTTGAAGAGTTATCCTAGCGAAAAAATCCGTAATATAGGAGTGGTGGCGCACGGTGGGGCCGGAAAGACCTCATTGGTTGAAGCTATCCTGTTCAATACCGGGGCAATTAACAGGCACGGCAGGGTAGAAGACGGTACTACCACCGCTGATTATCATCCCGAGGAGACAGCACGCCAGCTTACCATTCACGCCAGCCTTGTGCCCTGTGAGTGGAAAGAAACCAAGCTTAATATTATCGATACACCCGGCTACTCCGATTTTATCGGTGAGGTAAAGGGAGCAATAAGGGTAGTGGACAGCGCTCTTTTTGTGGTGTCCGCAGTTGACGGCGTTGAAGTTCAGACAGAAATAATATGGGATTTCGCGGATGAAAAAACAATGCCGCGGATGGTTTTTATAAATAAGATGGAGCGTGAAAACGCAAACTTTTTTAAAGTGCTGGACGAGCTAAAAGACAGCTTTGCGGCAAACTTTGCCCCGGTACAGCTTCCAATCGGCCAGGCTCTGGACTTCACAGGCATAGTGGACATGATTGAGCAGAAGGCCTATACCTTTAAGGACGGGAAGGCCACTGAAATACCTATCCCGGGAGATATGGCTGATGTTATCGCAGAAACCAGGGAAAAGCTAGTTGAGGCAGCCGTTGAGGGCGATGACGAGCTGATGATGAAATACCTGGAGGGCGAAGAGCTGTCTGCAGATGAGATCAGGTCAGGGCTTGCAGCCGGAATAAAAGCTGGAAAAGTTGTGCCCGTTCTTTGTGGATCGGCTACAAAGAATATGGCTGTAACAAATCTAATGGACTTTTTGGTAGGCTATGCTCCGGTTCCCGCTATTGAGGAGTCAAAGCACTTCTCGGCCCTGGTCTTCAAGACGCTGGCCGACCCGTATGTGGGAAAAATGAACTTTATCCGTGTTTATACCGGCAAGCTCAAGAGCGATATGACAATATACAACGCCAACAAGGAAAAGACTGAGAAAATAGGCCAGATACTGTTTGCCAGAGGCAAAACCACAGCCCAGACTCAGGAAGTCAACACAGGGGATATTGCAGTGCTGGTGAAACTCCAGGACATTGATACCAATGATACTCTGTGCGAAAAAGATAACCCTGTGAAGCTTGAGGGCGTACATTTTCCGGAGCCCACCCTGGCGGTGGCCATTACGCCAAAGAGTAAGGGAGACGAGGATAAGCTGGGCAGCGCCATAGGCAAGCTGCTGGAAGAAGATAAGACCATGAGGGTGGAAAAGAACCTGGAGACCAAGCAAACCCTCGTTACCGGAATGGGTGAAATGCACCTGGACATCATTATTGACAGGCTGAAAAAACGTTACAACGTGGATGTCGCCACCGACTCACCGAGGGTTCCCTACAGGGAAACAATACGCTCCGAGGTCAAGGTTGAGGGCAAGCACAAGAAACAGACCGGCGGCCACGGCCAGTTCGGCCATGTATGGGTAAGGCTGGAGCCTCTTATGGATGGCCAGGACTTTGTGTTTGCAGAAGAAATTTTTGGCGGCGCGGTTCCCAGAAACTACTTCCCGGCAGTTGAAAAGGGCATCCGGGAGGCCATGGTTGAGGGTATTCTGGCCGGATATCCAGTCACAGGAGTTAAGGCGGTCCTGGTGGACGGCTCTTTCCACCCGGTGGACTCCTCTGAAATGGCTTTCAAAATAGCCGGATCACTGGCATTCAAAAAGGGAGCCCAGCAGGCAAAACCCGTTCTTCTTGAGCCTTTAATGAACGTGGAGGTCACTGTCCCCGAGAACTTTATGGGTGATATAATAAGCGACTTTAACACCAAGAGGGGCCGCATTCTGGGTATGGAGCCCGGCGGGAAGCAGACCAAGGTTAAGGCACAGGTGCCTCTGTCTGAAATGTACAGGTACGCCATAGACCTCAAGTCCATGACCCAGGGCAGAGGTCAGTTTAAAATGGAATTCCTGGGCTACGAAGAGGTCCCCGGCAGGCTGTCCGATGATGTGATAAAGAAAGCCAAGGCTGCTGCAGAGGCTGAGAAGTAATAACACTATAGAGCATTCAAAGACTGTCGGCTAACAATGCCGGCAGTCTTTTTAATATTTGTCGGAGGAGCCGGAGATGTATTTCCTGATGGTCGGAGGAGCCGGAGATGCATTTCCTGGTGGTCGGAGGGGACGGGATGTATTTCCGCTTGGTCGAAGACCAGATGTATTATCTATTAAAGTCTCCGACCAATTGAGAATGACCCCATAGTACCTCCGACCATTCGGTAATACCTTTTAGCACCTCCGACTAACAGGTATTACCCATAAGCACCTCCTGACCATAAGGTAATACCCTTAAGCAGTCCTTCACCTTCGGGGGAATAGCTGAATAATGTATATTTTAAGCGGGTGTGTTTAATATATGTTTATGAAGACAGAAAGAAGGAGATCTCAATGATATATTTTGACAATGCCGCCACCACCTGGCCCAAGCCGCCTAAGGTTGTTGAGGCCGTATCCGGGTGTATAACAGAGCTGGGCGCCAATCCCGGCAGGGCGGGACACAAGATGTCCATAAAAGCCAATGAAATGGTGGAGTCCACCAGAAAAAAGCTGGCTAATCTTTTTAATATAGATCAGAGCCAATACGAAAGAATAGTATTCACCATAAACGCCACCGGGGCGCTTAACCTCGCTATCAAAGGACTGCTTAAAAGCGGCGACCATGTGATCACCAGCTCAATGGAGCACAACTCGGTTACCCGTCCGCTTAACACCCTGGAAAAAAAGGGAGTTGAAGTAACAAAAATAAAGTGCGGGGAAGACGGGAGCATAAGCCCGGATGATATTAAAAAAGCCATAAAATCAAATACAAAGCTTATAGTTGTCACCCATGCCTCCAATGTTGCCGGAACGGTAATGCCCATAGAAGAAATAGGAAAGATTGCCAAAGAGGCCGGGAAGTATTTTCTTGTGGACGCTGCCCAGACTGCAGGAGTGCTGCCTATTGATGTTAAAAGGATGAATATTGACCTACTGGCCTTTCCCGGTCACAAAAGCCTTTTGGGGCCCACCGGAACAGGCGCTCTCTACATTGGGGAGGGAATAGAGCTTGACACCCTTATTGAGGGGGGTACAGGAAGCCAGTCGGAGCTGCCGGGAATGCCTGACACGCTTCCGGAAAGGTATGAGGCCGGCACGCTGAATACTACCGGTATTGCGGGCCTGGAGGCAGGAATTGACTTTATACTTGAAAAGGGCATGGATACCATAAGAAACCATGAGCTAAGGCTTGCCAATATGTTTATAGAGGGCTCCAAAAAAGTGCCGGGACTAAAAATATACGGGCCCCAGGCAGGAGTGGAAAGGGCTCCGGTGGTGTCCTTCCTTATTGAGGGAAGGAAAACTGCTGAAATAGGAGGAGTATTGGACAAAAACTATGACATTGCCTGCAGGGCCGGGCTGCACTGCGCTCCGGACGCCCACCACACTCTTGGGACTCTAGATAAGAAGCTGGTGCGCTTTAGCTTTTCCTTTTTCAACACTGAGGATGAGGTGAAGAGGGCGATAGATGCGCTGGAGGAAATAGTCCGTAAAAACATCACTCTCCCAGAAGGCGAGGGAGGCTGCACCTGCTGAAGTCGGAGGCTGATAATTGAAATTTAGGTAGTCATGGTATTGTAAAAATCTTTCCGTTTTGACGGAAGGATTTTTATGCGTATGGAGCTAATATGAACCATATAAATGGCATTGATTAAGGCCAGGTGAAGCTATGACTTTTTCAAAACACTGGAGATTGCTGTCATTTGCATCTATTGGCTGGGCTCTGTTTGTTATAATAGGCTGGCCAAGTTATTATCAGGATTGGTCCTTTAATAACCTTTTGTACTTTTGTGTTGCTGTTTATTTTGCAATAGGACTAACTATTTATAGCATTATCAAACAATATTCCGGAAACCGTTTTGAACTAAGTTTATGGGTAGCTTTCTATATAACGATCCCCTTAGTTTGCTATGATTATATATACATAGCCTTTTTTAGGGCTGAACCCTTTGAATTGTATAACAGATTTTGGTTTTTATCGGTCTTCTATGTCATTCCGTGGTTTCAGGCGTTTTTATTGTATTTATTTATAGAAAACTATAAAACTGACAAATGGGTTTGGGGTCTACTGGGATTGGCGCTTTTTGCAATCTCGGTATTATTGAGAAGTCAGTGGGCTACATTTGAAGGAAGTTTTTTTGATATGATGTCTGACTATCCTGAGCGAAATGTAACAATGTTCGGGTCAGCTTTAAGATATGCAATCTATGGGACCGTTTTGTCAGCAAGCATATTATCATTAATTCGTTATATAAAAAAGTTAATCCCGATATCTACAAAATGAAATACCCTGGCTCGGTTAAAACCAGGGTTTGTCGTTAATCTGAGTCCTTGGGTGTTAGCTGCAGCCTTTTTTCAGTCAGTTTTTACGTTGGAATTTATCCAATCCACGATTGTTTCAAGTGTGGTTCCGGGAGTGAATATCTCCTTTGCCCAGCCGTTTTTCTTAAGCTCAGCCACATCGTCTTCCGGAACGGTGCCCCCGCCCATGACCATTATTTCCTCAGCCCCGTTTTCCTTTAAAAGCTCGCATATCCTGGGGAATATTGTCATATGGGCTCCGGAGAGTATGCTGAGCCCCACCACATCGACATCTTCCTGTATCGCTGCCTCCACAATCTGCTCGGGAGTCTGGTGAAGGCCGGTGTACACAACTTCCATTCCGGCGTCCCGCAAACCTCTTGCTATTACCCTGGCGCCCCTGTCGTGCCCGTCGAGCCCGGGCTTTGCCACCAGCACCCGTATTTTTCTGGCCATGTGTCAACACCTCACCGTTTAAATATTAGAAAATAGGCTTTTCTTTGTATTCACCAAAAACCTCGCGCATTACCTGGGTTATTTCTCCTTCTGTGGCGTAGGCCCTGACACATTCAAGTATATAAGGTATCAGGTTTTCTGTTCCGGAGGCCGCTGCCCTGAGTGCTTCAAGTGTCTCGCCGGCCCTGATGTTGTCCCTGTCCTTGCGGAGTTTTTGAACACGGGCCACCTGGTCTTTTTCGATCTGTAGGTCTATTTTCAGTAAATCGATATCCAATTGCTCGTCTTCATTTACGAATTCGTTTACTCCCACCATTATACGCTTTTTCTTATCCACGGCCCGCTGAAACTGGTAGGCTGCATCTGCAATCTCCTGCTGGAAGAAGTTCTGGTCTATGGCGGCCAGCACGCCGCCCCTCTTATCAATTTCAGCGAAGTACTTTTCCGCTTCCTCTTCCATTTTGTTTGTAAGGGCCTCCACAAAATAGGATCCGGCAAGGGGGTCTATTACATTGGCCACTCCTGTTTCGTAGGCCATTATCTGCTGGGTGCGCAGCGCTATCTGGACGGCCTTTTCGGTTGGCAGGGCAAGCACCTCGTCCATGGAATTGGTGTGCAGAGACTGGGTGCCTCCAAGCACCGCTGCCAGAGCCTCGTAGGCAGTGCGGATAATGTTGTTTTCCGGCTGCTGTGCGGTGAGGCTGCAGCCAGCCGTCTGGGTGTGGAACCTCAACATCCAGGACTTTGGGTCCCTGGCCCCGTATTTTTCCTTCATCCTCCTGGCCCATATGCGTCTTGCAGCCCTGTACTTGGCAATCTCCTCGAAAAAGTCTATGTGGGCGTTAAAGAAGAATGAAAGCCTGGGGGCAAATTGGTCAACGTTAAGTCCGGCAGCCATTCCGGCCTCCACATAGGCAAAGCCGTCGGCCAGGGTGAAGGCCAGTTCCTGAACCGCGGTGGAACCCGCCTCCCTTATATGGTAGCCGCTTATGCTTACGGTGTTCCATTTGGGCACGTGCTTTGAAGCATAGGCGAAAATGTCTGTAATGATCCTCATTGAGGGCGCAGGAGGGAATATCCAGGATTTCTGGGCTATGTATTCTTTAAGTATGTCGTTCTGTATCGTACCCGTCAGCTTTTCCGACGGGACTCCCTGCTTTTCCCCGGTGGCAATGTACATGCACCACAGTATTGAGGCCGGGGCGTTAATGGTCATGGATGTGCTTACCCTGTCAAGTGGGATGCCGTCAAACAGTGTTTCCATGTCCTGCAGCGAGTCAATGGCTACACCAACACGGCCAACCTCTCCGAAAGCCCTTGGATGATCGCTGTCATAGCCCATTATTGTAGGCATGTCAAAGGCCACACTTAAGCCGGTCTGGCCTTTGGAAAGAAGGTACTTGTACCTCTGGTTTGACTCCTTTGCGGTGGCAAACCCCGCGAATTGACGCATTGTCCAGAGCCTTCCGCGGTACATGTTTGTCTGTACCCCCCTGGTATAGGGGTATGATCCAGGCATTCCCAGGTCTCTTTCATAATCAAGGTTTTCAATGTCGAGGGGGGTATACAGGTCATTGACGGGCAGGGACGACACGGTTTCAAACTTGAAATCCCGATCGTTCATTTTACTTCTTGACTCCAGCCATTCTTCCCAGTTCTTACGGATTTTTTCCGTTTTATTGCTCATTTTTCTCATGCTCCTTCCCGGAAGCAAATAATTTTTCCAAAAGTTTTTCGGCCGCGGTATAGGGGTCGAGGTTCCTGTTCATAACACTGCTGACCAGGCCTTCCAGCTTTCCGTTGGATAGAACGCTGACGTTGAGCTTATCCATTACCTTCCTGTTAAGGATTTCCAGCAGCTCCTTCTTGAGCTTTTCTGCTGCGGTGGCAGAATTATTGTCTTTTACACGGAAGGCCTTGTGGTCTTTCAATTTTAGCCAGAGGAGGTCAAGACCTTCTCCCGTGAAGGCCGAGGTGGGGATAACGGGAGGCCGCCAGCTGCCTGCCAGTGGGCTTAAGTCAATCATGTTTTCAATATCGGTTTTTATTCTGGTGATATCTGCTGTATCGCACTTGTTTATAACAAATATATCGGCAATTTCCATAATACCGGCCTTCATTGTCTGTATCTGGTCACCGCCGCCCGGGCTCAATACTACCACCGTGCTGTCAGCGTAGTTCATTATGTCAAGCTCTGTCTGGCCAACCCCCACAGTTTCTATCAGGATGACATTGCAGCCGAAGGCGTCCAGAACCTTGACGACATCCTTGGTGGCCCTGGAGAGCCCCCCAAGGGTCCCCCTGGTGCCCATGCTGCGTATAAAAACGTTTTTATCAAGGGCGTGCTCCTGCATCCTAATGCGGTCTCCCAGAAGCGCCCCTCCGGAGAAGGGGCTGCTGGGGTCAACGGCGATTACCCCCACCTTCAGGTCCTCTGACCTTAACACGCCAACCATGCGGTCAATAAGAGAGCTTTTTCCGGCTCCGGGAGACCCTGTTACTCCAATTACATGAGCTTTTCCAGTGTGGGGATAGACCCTTTTGATTACTTCTTCCTTCTCGGGGCAGTCGTTCTCAATTAGGGTTATGAGTTTTGCTGCGCTTCTGCGGTCTCCCTCAAGGAGCCTGTCAACATAGTCAGTCACCTTTCATCACCCTTTTAATACTCAATTCCTTTACGCGCCTCAACACCCTGATAAAAGGGATGCTTTACCAGGTTGACCTCGGTTACCAGGTCAGCCGCCTCTATTACCTTTTCGTGGGCGTATCTTCCTGTCAGCACCAGCTCAACGTGGGGAGGCCTTGTGTTTATAAGGTCCAGCACCTGGTCCAGCTTTACCAGGCTGTAGTCCAGGGCTACGTTTAGCTCATCAAGTATAACCAGGTCATGCAAGCCCTCCGATACTATATCCATAGCCCTTTTTATACCCTTCTGGGCCAGCTCAATATCCTCCTTAGAAGGGTTTTCCTTGCTTACAAAGGTCTCCAGTCCGTACTGCTCTATAGTTACACCAGGAAGGTACTTGCGGGCGGACTCAAGCTCCCCATAGCTGTCGGAGCCCTTCATAAACTGGATTATAAAGACTTTGTGGCCGTGCCCCACTGATCTCAGGGTAAGGCCCAGGGAAGCAGTGGTTTTGCCCTTTCCGTTCCCGGTATATACCTGAAGGCAGCCTCTTCTTTTCATAATCAACCTCCCTTCGATACCCAGGATTATTCCTTCATCAGATTCTTGGCTATTACCAGCCTTTGAATCTGGTTGGTTCCCTCGTAAATCTGGGTTATTTTTGCGTCCCTCATCATTCTTTCCACCGGGTACTCCCTGCAGTAGCCGTATCCGCCAAGAACCTGAACCGCATCGGTTGTTACAGCCATAGCGGTATCGGTGGCGAACATCTTGGCCATCGACGCCTCCTTGGAGTGGGGGAGGCCCATGTCCTTAAGCCTTGCAGCCCTGTAAACCAGCATTCTGGCGGCATCTATCCTGGTGGCCATATCGGCCAGCATAAAGCCCACAGCCTGATGCTCAAGTATGGGCTTTCCAAACTGTACCCTTTGTTTCGCGTAGGAAAGGGCCACATCGTAGGCTCCCTGGGCAATGCCCAGCCCCTGGGCGCCTATTCCTATCCTGCCTCCGTCAAGAAGGGCCATGGCCACCCTGAACCCGTCTCCTTCCACACCTAAAAGGTTTTCCCTGGGCACCCTGGCGTTGTCAAAAATCAACTCGCCGGTCAGGTCTGCGTGCAAACCCATTTTCTCTTCAATCTTGCCCACTGAAAAACCCGGAGTGTCCTTATCAACCAGAAGACAGGTGATTCCTTGATGGCCCCTGGCGTCCGGGTTGGTGCGAACAAATGTAACGTATACCTCTGCCACGCTGGCGTTAGAGATGAATATTTTAGAGCCGTTAACAATATAATGGTCTCCTTCCAGCCGCGCAGTGGTGGCAAGCTTTGCCGGGTCGGAGCCAGCGTTGGGCTCAGTGAGGGCGAAGGCCCCGATGTATTCACCTGCCGCCAGCTTATGAACATATTTTCTTTTTTGTTCTTCGCTGCCGAAAAGAAGGATGGGGAAGGTGCCCACTGAGGTATGCACAGCCAGAATCACCCCCGTGGAGGCACAGGCCCGTGATATTTCCTCAATAGTAAGTATGTAAGTTAGGAAGTCACATCCTGCGCCTCCCCATTCTTCAGGAATGGGAACTCCCATTAGTCCCAGCTCAGACATCTTTTTAATATTTTCCCAGGGGAACTCATGGGTACTGTCGTAGTGGCCGGCCCTGGGGGCTATTTCATTCTGAGCCAGCCTGCGCACCGTGTCCCTCATCATTTTCTGCTCCTCTGTAAGGTGAAGAGGCATAAATTTATCTCCTTTCCAGAAAGAAATACTGTCGGAATCCAGAATTCAGAATTCAGAAGTCAGAAGTAAAAGCATCTCTTATCTGCGACCGTTGAGCCAGATCATGCAAAAACCTTCTGGATTCTGACTCCTGGCTTCTGTATTCCGACCCGGAAAAAGTGCTTTATAGTTTAGTTAACTTTCAGAAGAACCGCGTCTCCCTGGGCGGCTCCGCTGCATATGGCGGCAATGCCCATACCTCCGCCGCGACGCTGAAGCTCATAAACAAGGGTCATCAGTATCCTTGCCCCGCTGGCCCCGATGGGGTGCCCGAAGGCAACCGCCCCTCCGTTTACATTTATCTTTTCATGGGGTATGTTCGAAATTTTGGAACTTACCAGAGTTACAGCTGCAAAGGCTTCATTTATCTCGAAAAGGTCTACCTGTCCCACAGCCATTCCCCGGGCTGAAAGAAGCTTATTTATGGCAAGGCCGGGAACTGTGGCGATATAGGCCGCCTCCTGCGATACCGAGGCATGGCCCAGTATAGTGGCCAGGGGCTTGATTCCCAACTGAGAGGCCTTTTCATCAGACATAATAACCAGAGCGCCCGCACCGTCGTTTACACCGGGTGCGTTTCCTGCGGTTACGGTATTCTCCGGGTCAAATACCGGGGGAAGTTTTTTCAGCGCATCAATGGAGGTATCCCTGCGGGGGCCCTCATCCTTTGTTACAATAACTGGGTCTCCCTTTTTCTGGGGAATGGGTACCGGGAGTATTTCACTTTCAAAGGTACCCTTATCCTGGGCGGCTACGGCATACTGGTGGCTTCTAAGTGCCCATTCATCCTGCTCCTGGCGGGAGACGCCGTATTCTTTGGCCACTGTCCCGCCGTGAACGGCCATGTGCTTGTTATGAAAGGCGCACCACAGGCCGTCATGTATCATGAGGTCTATTAATTTGCCGTCACCCATCCTCAGCCCCCACCTGGCCCTGGTAAAATGCGGCGCGCTGCTCATGCTTTCCATCCCGCCGGCCACAATTATGTCGGCGTCTCCGCACCTTATGGCCTGGTCACCCATGGTTACACTGCGAAGGCCCGAGGCACAGACCTTGTTTATAGTTTCCGAGGGGACCTCCCATGGCAGCCCCGCCTTTATGGTGGCCTGGCGGGAGGGAATCTGCCCGGCACCGCCCTGGAGCACCATTCCCATTATGACATTGTCAATGGCAGTGTTTTCAATGCCCGCCCTGCTCACAGCCTCGCGTATCACCATTCCGCCGAGGTCGGTGGCCTGCAGGGAGGAGAGGCCCCCGCCCAGCTTGCCGAAGGGAGTCCTGGCGGCGCTCACTATAACGGATCTTCTCACTGGTATCAACTCCCGATATGAAATAATAGCTCAAAATTCAGAAATCATTAAATATTTAGTGCAAATTCTGTGCCAGTTCTTTTGTAAGCAGGAGCCGTATGATCCGGTCTTTTTTAATGTAAGATAAAGCCCCGATGTGTCAACAGACATAGACATATAATTAAATGTAAACAAATGAATACAATGCATTAAGGCATTTCATACCGGGTTCAACATCAGGGTGCCGGTTGTTGAATTGTTGAAACAATAAGTAATGAGAGCCGGAATTCCTGGCTCTCAATACTTATTATTATATTGCAGTTATACTATGCAGATAGCCGGTATAGGCAGTGAACAGTTCCCTTGTAGTGTTCTTTAAAAAAGGATTATTGACACGCTCGTAGCCGAGTTTTCCGGCAAATGAATTGTGATCGGCGTGGGTATGTGTGTCAACAATATATTTTAGCTTCATGTCATGCTTTTTTAACAAATCAAGATAAGAGTTTATGTTGTGGTTTGCGTCAACAACAGCTGCCTCTTTACTCTGGGGGCAGCCTATTATGTATGACATGCAGCCTTCTTTATCAATAATCTGTTCAAAAAACAATTGCATGACACCCCCCCATATTATTTTTTCCCTATTCTAAAATCGGCATCGAAGCCGCCGGGAGAGGGGGAGGGGCAGCCGCAGTCAGGTGTATAGCAGGTGATATTTAAGAAAACGCACTTCTCATTACAGGAGGGGCATTTCTCCGGAAGCTTATCCGGCTCCGATTTAAATGTGTATCCGCAGTTATCGCATTTCCATTCCATAAATAATACCTCCTAAGTGTTTTTTATAATGTTAAACGAGAGTAATTACCTAAATCTTATGGGTTTCTTAATAGTTTTTTAAATTTGTTTTCAAGCTTTCTTTTTAGAAAACGTAAATATCACAAAGTACAATTTTGTAGTATAAACAAGACCGTTTGAAACGGTCTTGTTGGCAAAGTCCTTGATTTTTATGTATGCCAGATAGACACTTAAGGGAGGGTCTGGAATAACAACCAGTTCAGAGGTTTGATACATGAGGTCAGAGGTTGGATTTGCCAGCTATAAAGGGCGTCGTTGAGGGAGGTCGGCTGTCAGTTGGTTAATGTTATGCAGAAAAATTTAACTAAAGCTTATGTGTTTCTTAAATTTCTTTAACATATTAGCCGGGTATTGTTGAAGTGATTAATAAAGGAAAATGGCAGATAAAGGGGAAATATAAATTATGTAATGAAGGAGGTTTTAGGTTAACAAACATGGTAAGGTTAATTCGTTATGGCGAGCTTAATAAAATATTGAAATTATACGGTCTGCTGCATCCTGATGACCCTGCTGCAGGGGAGGGAGAATCGCTTAAATTACTATGGGATGAAATATACAACGACCCTAATTTGCATTATGTGGTTGCTGAAGAAAATGATGAAATTATTTCTTCCTGTACCCTTGCAGTAATTAAAAATCTTACCAGAAACCTTCGGCCGTATGGATTAATAGAAAATGTTATTACACACCCTGATCATAGAAAAAAGGGTTATGGAACCAAGGTGCTGCATAAAGCAATAGACATAGCCAAAGAAAATAACTGCTATAAGGTTATGCTTTTAACCGGCTCAAAAAATGAAGAGACTTTAAGATTTTATGAAAAGGCAGGATTTATTAGAGGTATTAAGACGGGTTTTATTGTGAGTTTGTAGTTTATTTAACCGAATTTCCTTTTCCATAACACATAAAATATCGGCCCAATGCCGAAAAAGGCCCCGGCAAACAGTCCCCAGACCAGTATTTCACTCCAGGGCTTGCCGCTCTTCCATGCATCCCACATTACCCAAAGCGCAGACCCCGCCATTATCAAAAGAGCAGCTATATATGTAATGTATGCCGCCACTTCACGGTTCAAATTTCCATCTCCCGGATTAGCTTATACAGCCTTTATATATAATGCACAAAAAAATATGAACACAATCCCTGCTAGATTACATCCCATCTCTGGCAGCGGGCGCCCCACCTGCCAATAACCTTGTCCTCCTCATATATCTCAGCTATCTCACAGTTGTTGGGACAGCCGCTGCACTCAAAGCTGCCGGTTCTGTAGGGAAGTCCGGCAACCTTGAATCCCTTGAAGTTGGTGCGGCCGGTTTTTTCGACCTCTTCCTTTGCAAGCTGGGCTGCTCCAACGGCGCCCATTACGCCAAAGTGTTTGGGTATTGTAATGGGGAGCTTAAGCGCCCTTTCAAAGGCCGCCTTAATGCCGGCGTTAGCAGCAACGCCACCCTGGAATACGATGGGGGAGAGTATTTCCTTGCCTTTTCCTACATTGTTTAAATAGTTTCGCACAAGGGCCTCGCAAAGTCCATTTATTATATCTGCCAGCTTGTACCCCATCTGCTGCTTGTGAATCATGTCCGATTCGGCAAAAACCGTGCATCTCCCGGCAATCCTGACGGGAACCGACGAGCTTAAGGCCAGCTCTCCGAAATCTGCTATGGGAATATTCAGCCTTGAGGCCTGCTGGTCAAGGAAGGACCCGGTCCCGGCGGCGCAGACTGTATTCATGGCAAAGTCAGTCACTATGCCGTTTCTCATTATAATAATCTTTGAGTCCTGACCGCCTATCTCCAGAACAGTTTGAACTTCGGGAACATACATGGAGGCTGCCACGGCATGGGCGGTTATTTCGTTTTTTATTACATCGGCCCCTACCATTACACCCGCCAGATACCTTCCGCTGCCGGTGGACCCTGCTCCACAAATGACAGTTTCAGGGGGGATTAGCCCGGTTATCTCGGAAAGGCCTGAAAGTATGGCCTCCAGGGGGCGGCCTCTGGTTCTTATATAAAGAGAGGCCAGCACCTCTCCTGAGTCATTGAGTACCACAATATTGGTGCTGACGGATCCTACATCTATTCCAAGGTAAGCGTTCATATTAATTCCTTCCTTAGTCTATCCAGTCTCCTGTATTCTGTCTCCTGTCTCCCGACCTGAGGCATTACCCTTGAGTAATATCTGCTGCTTCTTCCTTCTCATGAGGTCCACAAAGGCCTCCAGCCTGGTAGATGTCCCTGCCTTCCCGGTTTGCTCGTCAAGGAAGAAGGTTAACACCGGAATATTGTGCTCACGGCTTACGCTGGTGAGTATGGTTCTGGCTACTATCTCCGGTATGCAGGTGAAGGGCGCCAGCTGAATAACCCCGTCAAAGCCTTCCCTGGCGTATATTACAGTGTGACCCACCGATTCCTGGCCGTGCCCGCCAATGCAAAGGGGGATGTACGGCTGGGCCGCATCCTTTACCGACATGTGCTCGGAGGTGTCCTTAACCGTGTTATCCCTGGTCCATCCGGTGAGGAACATGGAGCGGTGCACCTCAACCCCCAGATTGCCAAGAGTCTCTTCCACTTCAAGATTGCTGGCTGGCTCCAGGAGAACATATATTTCACCGACTATGCCCACTTTTAGTGTCAGCCTTTCACTATCCTGCGGCACAGACCTGATGGCTGAAAGAGCAGCCTCACCGGCTTCCTTTATTTCATTAAATGTATAAGCACTGTCTATCCACTCGAGGACCTCACGGTAAATCCGGGTAGTTTCCCCCCTTTTGATTTCCCTGGGACGAACAATATGAGTAAGCTTTTCGGCATCATCAAGGTACTTGAGCTTTTCCCATCCCCGTTTTATGCACTCCCACACCGCCCGGTATGAAAGGCGGCTGGCGTTAAGCCTGTTAACCTTTTTGAGAAAATCTATGGGGTTCCTCTTGGGCGCCTCGAATACAATTATGTCAACGGGGAATCCTATGGAGTTCAGTATTTTCTTGTGCAGCTGCCCATAAAGGCCTGCCCTGCAGGGACCGGTTCCTCCGCTGGTGACAATAAGCTCCGCCCCCATATGGCATGTTTCAACATATGTCCCGGTAAGTATTTTAAGGGGTAGGCAGGCAAATTCAGGTGAATAGCGCACTCCGTAGTCAAGAGTCCTTTTGTTGGGCCTGGGAGGCAGAATAACCTCGTTTCCCAGGTCATTTAAAAGCATTTTAAAGGTGCGGTAAGACTCTCCCATCCGGGGAAATGTTACCTTGGGCATAGGCTAAGCTTTGCCTCCTTTTTTCTCTTCACCATGTCCACAAAGGCTTCAAGCCGGGTTGATACCCCGGCGTCACCTGTGTGCTCGTCTATCATGACGCTCATGAAGGGAATGTCGGGATAATCCTTGGATGACATATCCATTAACTTGTCAACCATTGAGTCGGGGCCGCAGCCGAAGGCGGTGAGGTGTATAATTCCGTCCACCGTTCCTTTTTTAAACAGGTAGTAACAGGCATTTAGGGCCATGTCGCTGAAGGTCCAGAACATCGTTTTTTGAAGTATGTTTGCCCTGGATATCTTTCTTGGGTCAAGGTTTTCCATGGTAATAACCTTTATGCCCATTTTCTTAAGCTTTTTAACCAGTCCCACACTGATAAACTGGTCATGAACCTCGTAAGGGTACCCAAGCACGGCAAAAACAAGATCACTTTTTTGGTTCTCAGGAAGGGATGCACGGCCGCCTCTTTTCAATATTTCAATGGCTTCCGGGGGGTGCAGTCCTGATCTCAAAAGAGATGTAAAGTGACGGGCGGTGGAGGTTGCTTTTAAATAAGCCTTTAATATTTTAATTCTGCCATGGCCGAATAACATTCCTATTTTTAAAAAAGACTTCCACTGGGTGACGAAGCCCTCCCGTGTATCAATCTGCACATCTATTATGGGAGGTAGGCCGGTAAGGCCGTAACGGATCATATCGGGAAGTCCCAGGAACTTTGGGCAGTATATTGTTTTTTTGTTCAGGCAAACTATTCTTGGTATAAATAAATAGTCAACTTTATCCTTAAGTGAAATAACATGGCCGAAAAAGAGCTTTATAGGCACGCAGGCGTCTGCAAGCGCTTCTTTGACCCCGGCGTCAAGGAGGTTTTTGGTGGTCTGCCCCGAAACAACTACCTCAACGCCCAGTTCAGAAAAAAATGTTTGCCACATGGGATAGTGAACATAATAAAAGAGTGAACTGGGAATACCTACCCGGGCTGTCAAAACCGTACAAACCCCCTTGAACTATAAATATTTTGTCGTTTTGAATATATTCCCTTTTAAATAAGCAACTAAAAATATTCTATGGATGTTGAATAAATTCCTCCAAAATTATGCTTTTGTAGAAAAACAATAATAATAAATATAGGTTAAGAGCTACCGTTATACTGTATTCCTGTATATTCCGCTGTCGGACGGGATGTTCATAAAACTCTTGCAATGAAGGAAAAAGAATGTTCTTGGCGTAAAATACAATTTACCGGTTAATATTTTTTTGGAGGTTTATGGTTTGATAAATTTGAATCCTGCCCATGATAAAGTCCGTGAGGAGTTTGCAAAGCTTGTTCCTGAAGATATCGCCAGAAGGGCCTCTGTTGACTATGACCCGGCAACGGGGGTTTTTACCGTACCGTTTTTAAGCACAAATTATTTTGTTAAGTTTCCGGGTGGAGAAATATGTACCGAAAAAGAAGGAGAAGAAGTGCCCCTTGCAAGCAGGGTGTGCATACTGCACTATCTTACCCAGGCCAGTGACTACTCCCTGACCGGGAGACACATTACCTTTAAGGAGCTGCCAAATGGCTCAATATATGTTGGGCCGTTTACCAACAGGGCTATAAGGCCACTGGTTTCTATTTTCGGAAGCCGGCCTGATAAGCTTATTGAGGCCGGGGAAATAATTGGAGGAAAAAGGGTTGATGCCGGGGACTGGGCTGTCACGGTAAATATCTTTCCTAAAATCCCTGTTACTTTTGTGCTTTGGGAGGGAGATGACGAGTTTCCCGCCTCCGGAAATGTGCTTTTCGACTCCTCGGCCCCTATGCACCTGGAAACTGAGGACTATGCGCTTTTACCGGGGCTTGCCCTGTTTGCCATGAAAAAAAAGGCCGGGCTTTAAGATATAAGGAGGTTTAAAATGGACCTTAAGGAAAGGAAAATTTCATCAAAAACTATATATGAGGGGAAAATACTTAACCTGAGAGTTGATACTGTTGAGCTTCCCAACGGAAAAACCGCCAACAGGGAAGTTGTGGAGCACTCCGGGGCTGTGGCAGTGGTTTCACTTACTGAAAAAAACGAAATTTTAATGGTAAGGCAGTTCCGTTATTCGGTAGATAAGGTGCTTTTGGAAATACCCGCAGGGAAAATTGAGGCCGGTGAAGACCCTGAGTTTTGCGCTTCGAGAGAGCTTGTAGAGGAGACAGGCTACGAGGCGGAAGAAATGAGGCGCCTATGCAGTTTCTATGCATCACCGGGCTTTACGGATGAGGTTATGTACGCTTACCTGGCAAGAGGCCTGAAGTATAAAGGGGAGCGGCCCGATGAGGATGAATTTCTGCAAATTGAGCCCATTCCCCTTGAGAAGGCACTGAAGCTGATTGAAGACGGGGAGATATGTGACGCCAAGTCCATCGTGGGAATACTCTCGGCTAAAAGGTTTTTGGATAGATTGGGGGGTTAGGAATTAGGAATTGGGAATTGGGAATTGGGAATTAGGGATTATGGATTAGGGGTTAGGGGTTAGGACCGCCCGAAGGGCGGCTATAGCCATTCCTTTCGACCCTAGCAGCAAGGACCCAAATAGAGGTGTGTCTCATCTTCTTTAGGTGAATGCATTAAATGAATTCACCAATTCCTGATTCCCAATTCCCAATTCCGGACCCCAGGAAAAGCTTAGCCGCCCAAAGGGCGGCTTATTGTTATTCCGGCAGATTGGAAAACCTGTCATAAACAATTTTACCCCTGCTTACCCTGGCTGACCGGGGCTTACCCTGATTTTCCAGGTCGGCATCTTCCGCATAAATAGTCCCTATGCGCAGGATGGAGGGCTGGAGCTTAAAGGCAGACACTTCAGCCATTATGTTTCCGGAGCAACCGGCGTGGACATTTCCCTTGCAGCTTCCCAATATATATACGCTGTTCTCCGACAGCACCTCGGCGCCGGGGTTCACATCGCCCAGAATAACAAGGCTCTGGGCTGAGAAAACTCTTTGGCCGGATCTAACGGTGCGAAATATCAGGGTGGCCTGCTCTTCCCCTGAATGTAAATTTTGTTGTCTTAAGGGTATAACCTGGCTTTTTCTTTTTTGTGTCGCAGGGTCTTCTGTTTTTTGCGCAGAGGGCCAGGACACTTCCCCGGAAGGAATAAGGCCGTACTCAAGGCAGATGCCTTCCAGCTCATTTATCAAGTGAGTGGGCTTATTGGTATTGGAATTATAAAAAGTAAATTTTGCACCACGGAAAAACCCGTTGGACTTTTCCATTTTTATTTTTAAATTGCTTTTGATATCCTCGGGGTCCAAATCAGGGTTATAGATTATTACAAGCCCGTTTTTGGTTCCCTTGATGCTTACAGCTTCACCGGACATGGCGGTCACCACACTTAGGTATTTTTAGGTAACTTATATTATTCGATTGAATGGATCAAAATCCTCCTTAAGTCTGCCTCACTTCTATCGAACTTTGTATAAAAAATAAGGCTGTGCGGAAAGCTCAAATAGAAAAGTGCATTCATTTTCACCGGCATGTGGAAATGCTCCTGGGACTGACAATTGCTGCCGGCTTTGAAAACAAGCGGCTGCAGCTCTCAGGGAGTCAGAAATATTATACGGCCAGCCATCAAATAATGAAGTAGTGGGAGTGGATAATTATGTTTGACCGGCCTCTTAAAATATTGGTTGTTTCTTCGGAGGCTGTTCCTTTTTCCAAAACAGGGGGGCTTGCCGATGTCGCCGGATCTCTTCCCAAGGCGCTTGCAACTGTGGGACCCCACAACATGGGCAATGATGTAAGGGTTGCCACTCCTCATTATAAGGGCATAGAAGGCGCCGAATATGCTGCAGACTATCCGGTGAAGTTTGGAAACAGGCTGGAGTCAGCCATAATAAGAGAGGCATCCATTGAAGCTCAATACAGGGAAGAGAATAAAAAACTACCTGTCTACCTTGTTGACAACCACCAGTATTTCTATAGGGAAGGTCTTTACAATTTCCCTGACGAGGCCGAAAGATTTTCTTTCTTTTGCAGGGCTGTACTGGAGCTGCTTCCGAGAATAAACTGGCAGCCTGATGTTATTCACTGCAATGACTGGCAGACCGGGCCAATACCGTTCTTCCTGAAAATAATGCACCGGCAGGACCCCTTTTACAACAAGACTGCAACGGTGTTTACAATACACAATCTTCAATACCAGGGGAATTTTAAAAAGGATACAATAAAGATTCTGGGAGTGGGCGAAGAGTGCTTTACGCCGGACAGGCTTGAGTTTTACGGAATGGTGAGCTACATGAAAATGGGGATATTATATTCAGATGTGATAAATACTGTTAGCCGGACATACGCTTCAGAAATACAGAGGCCGGAGCTGGGAGAAAAAATGGATGGCCTTCTTCGCATACGGTCTCGGGATCTTTACGGGATATTGAATGGGATAAATTATCACGAGTTTAACCCCAAAACAGATCACCGGATTTACCGGAATTACGACAAGGAAAACATAGAAAACAAAAAGGAGAACAAGTATGTTCTTCAGAAAGAGATGGGCCTGCCCGTAAAAGATTCTCCTTTAATAGGACTTATCACCAGGCTGGCAGACCAAAAGGGCCTTGACCTTATTTCAGATATTGCTGATGATTTATTGAATATGGACATTCAGATTGTAATGCTGGGAAGCGGTGAAAGACATTACGAAATTATGTTTGAGCAGCTAAAGAAAAAATATCCTGAAAAAGTTGGGGCCTATATTGGTTATAACAGTATACTGGCCCAGAGGATTTATGCCGGAGCCGACATATTTCTTATGCCTTCCCGGTTTGAACCCTGCGGCCTTGGACAGCTTATTGCCATGAGGTACGGAACAATTCCCGTTGTCAGGGCTACCGGCGGACTTGCTGACACAGTAAACGACTACAATCCGGTTACAGGGTCGGGTAACGGATTCGTTTTTTCGGAATATGACGGCAGGGCTCTCTACCATGCTGTTACAAGGGCGCTAAGGCTATTCAGGGATGCTCCGGATAAATGGATAAGGCTGTTGATAAACGCCATGGACCTTGATTATTCCTGGGCCAGGTCCGGTGTGGAATATCTGCAGCTATATCAGGAAGCAATTAACAGGCATGCCGAACAGGCCAGAACGGCCTGATTCAGGGGAGGCCCCCTAAAATAATTGCCAGTCTACGAGTGTATACATGTAAAAAGAAAATACATGCCCGGATTGTCCATAAGTGGTATAATTCATATATAAACACATCCTAAATTGACTGGCAGACGATTTGCATAAAATTTACAGTAAAGTTTAGCTAGCATATAGACAAGTATTATAGCTGTTCTCTTCCATTTTGTTTTTATACAAATAACCTGGCGCAGAAAGGGATGAGGGGAGTGGAAGAGGAACAGTAAAAGCCGGCCGAAAAAATGGGACCGGCTTATTTGTTTTATATTTCATGCAGTAAAAGGACTTTGTGCCTTTTTATCGAAATATTGCTTATATTTGAATTAATATAGAGTGAAAGTTTTTTGGCATATTAAACAGTTTTATTAATCAATGATCTTTCATTATTTTTAAAAATGTTTTATACTAAATAAAAATAATGAGTGACTATTCAGTCATAAAATTAAAGCAGATATAAGTTTTTTCCGGGAGGTGATCTGTCCGAATAGCTATGTATTAGGTTTTTCCGGTGCTGCGCATTTCGGACGAGCTAACTTCCTGGAGGGAAAGACGGCGACTTGTTTTTTAAAAGGAAAGAACAAGCAAAGGTATAATAATCCAATTTATGTTGCCAAAAGTCCGCACCCCTTAGTTTTAATCCGGCCTGAGTAAGCCCAGGGGCTGCAGGCTGTTGGTACGGGAATTGCAAAAAACGGGGGATGAGAAGGGTTTAATTTTTTAAATCTTTTATCAGGTTTAAAAACAAGGAGGAGTCGCTGTGATTTTCAAGCTTAGTGAGGAACAGGAGTTACTGAAAAAAACGGTACGTGATTTTGCCGAGTCCGAAATCGCGCCCAAAGCCGCTGAAATGGATGAAAAGGAAGAATACGACCTGACTCTGTGGAACAAGATGGCTGAAATGGGCCTTACAGGAATACCGTACTCGGAGGATTACGACGGGGCCGGTATGGATAACCTCAGTTATGCCATAGCCGTGGAGGAGCTTAGCCGGGTTTGCGCTTCCAGTGGTGTGTTTGTGTCGGCACACACATCGCTATGCTCTTGGCCTATTTACAATTTTGGAACTGAGGATCAAAAGCAAAAGTTCCTTAAGCCGCTGGCCAGCGGGGAAAAAATGGGTGCAATGGGCCTTACAGAGCCGGGAGCCGGGTCAGATGCCTCTTCACAGAAAACAACCGCAGTAAAAGAGGGTAGCGAGTATGTTCTGAACGGTTCAAAGATATTTATAACAAATGCCTACCATGCTGATATATATGTAATTTTTGCGATGACCGATAAGTCCAAGGGAAACAAGGGCATCTCCGCCTTTATAGTGGAAAAGGGCACACCGGGCTTCACATTTGGCAAAAAAGAACATAAACTTGGTATCCGGGCGTCTTCGACCTATGAGCTGGTCTTCGAGAACTGCCGTATTCCTGCTGAAAATTTATTGGGGGAAGAGGGACAGGGCTTCAAAATAGTGATGATGACTCTTGACGGCGGCAGAATAGGAATAGCCTCACAGGCCCTTGGTATTGCTCAGGGCGCATATGAACAGGCTCTTAATTACAGTAAAATAAGAGAGCAGTTTGGCAAGCCAATCTCTGCCAACCAGGGAATACAGTGGATGCTGGCTGACATGGCAACGCAGATTGAAGCCGCCAGGCTTCTGGTATACCAGGCCGCATACCTTAAGGACACCAAGCAGCCCTATTCAAAATATGCAGCGATGGCCAAGCTGTATGCGTCGGAGACAGCCATGGCGGTAACCGTAAAGGCAGTGCAGATTTTCGGCGGCTATGGCTACACCAGGGAGTATCCTGTGGAGCGGATGATGCGTGACGCCAAAATTACAGAGATATACGAGGGAACCAGTGAGGTCATGCGTATGGTGATAGCAGCCAACATTCTGAAAGGCTAAATTTGTTTCCAAAATAGTTAACTATAAAAAGAAAGTCAGCAGTTGCAAAGGAGGAAGAGTATGAAAATCGTCGTTTGTATGAAGCAGACCTTTGACACCGAGGCAAAAATAGCTGTCGATGGCAATGGTAAAATCAACAAGCAGGGTGTAAGCCTCATCATGAACCCCTACGACGAATTCGCCGTTGAGGAAGCCCTGAGGATCAAGGAAAAGTCCGGCGGAGAAGTTACAGTAATTACAGTTGCAGGTCCCGAGGGACAGGATGCCCTGCGCCAGGCCCTTGCAATGGGAGCAGACAAGGCTGTTCTTGTTGATCCCGCTATGGATGAAATTGACGAATTTTCGGTGGCGACAATCCTTGCCAAGGCCATATCCGGTATGGAGTATGACATCGTTCTTGGCGGATTCAGGGCCATTGACGACGGATCTGCCCAGGTGGTCGGCCGCGTTGCGGAAGTACTGGGAATCCCCGTTGTTAACGTGGTAACCAAGCTGGAAATTGCTGATGGAAAGGCTACTGCCACCAGCGAAATAGAAGGCGGCAGCCAGATTGTTGAAGTGGCTCTGCCCGCAGTGTTTACTGCGCAAAAGGGACTTAACGAGCCCCGCTACCCCTCAATGAAAGGTATTATGCAGGCCAAGAAGAAGCCCATGGACAAAAAAGGTCTGGGCGATCTGGGACTTGATGCCGGACAAGTTGCTCCCAAGGTTAAGGCTGTCAGCTACTTCCTGCCCTCGGCAAGGGCTGCCGGTAAGCTTATCCCCGGCGAGCCTGCCGACGCGGCCCGCGATCTGGCCAAGGCCCTGCGGGAAGAAGCAAAGGTTATTTAATTAACTGGGAGATTGGAGGGTAAAGGAAATGGCAAAAGGAATTTGGGTATATGTTGAACAACGCGACGGAAAAGTTAAAAAGGTAACCTACGAGCTGCTGAGTGCAGGACGTAAAGTGGCCGACGCCCTTGGAGAAGAACTCTGCGCAGTACTGCCCGGCAAGGGAGTGGCAGGACTGGCTGCTGGACTGGGCGAATACGGCGCCGACAAGGTTTTTGTACTGGAAAGCGATGCTCTGGAACAATATACAACTGACGCATACGCAAACGCGCTGGCTGATCTTGCCAAGCAAAACGAACCCACCGCTTTACTTATGGGATGCACAGTACTGGGTCGTGACCTGGCAGCCCAGGTTGCCCAGAAGCTCTCAACCGGACTTATGACAGACTGCACCGAAATGGCCCTGGAAGACGGGCAGCTTGTATTCACCCGCCCGATATATGCCGGTAAGGCCTTTGTAAAGGCATCCTGCCCTGAGGCCCGCCCCGTTATGGCAACTGTCAGGCCAAATGTTTTAGCCATCGAAGGCACCCAGGCAGGCAAAGCAGCAGAAGTGGTCAATGTGGCTGCTAACACCGGCGAAATTCGCCAGGTAATTAAAGACATTGCTCTTCAGGTCAGCACCAGGCCCGAGCTTACCGAAGCAGATGCAATTGTTTCCGGCGGCCGCGGAATGAAAGGCCCCGAAAACTTCAATATCCTTGAAGACCTTGCTGACGTGCTTGGAGCCGCAGTAGGCGCCTCCAGGGCTGCTGTTGACGCAGGCTGGAAAGCCCACAGCTTCCAGGTAGGCCAGACAGGTAAAACCGTGTCCCCCGTTCTATACATCGCATGCGGTATCTCCGGCGCCATCCAGCACCTGGCCGGAATGAGCTCCTCCAAGTGCATTGTCGCCGTTAACAAGGACCCCGAGGCCAACATCTTCAAGGTTGCCGACTATGGCATAGTTGGAGACCTTTTTGATGTGGTTCCCGCTCTGACTGAGGAAACCAAGAAATTAAAGGCGTAAGTAAAGCAGGCAGCCCTTCTTTAAAGGGAAGGGCTGCTGTTTCCATTTTATGTATTCGATAGGGACAGTGAGATAAAGGACTAATTTTTTATCGTCGATATTCTCGGCGATCTCCCTATTTATATCGGGGACATTCCGAACCATAGGCATCATATATCGGGGACATTCCTGTCCTCAAAGAAATACCACAACTTCAGCAGGTGTGTACCCATTCCCTGTTTGGTGTGTCCCCATACCTTGTTCGGTGTGTCCCCATTCCTATTGAGAAGGAGGATAATAATGTCCGAGCCCTTAATGATTTTTGATGAGGTAAGAGACGTTATCGTTGCCAGCGGTGGCGAGGAAATACAGAAATGCATGCAGTGCGGACTCTGCACCGCATCCTGTCCCTGGGGCAGGATGGAAGAAAAATCCGAGTATAACGTGCGTGAAATGTTCCACATGGGAAGGCTTGGCTACGACGGATACGAGTCCGACGACTATCTTTTTGCCTGCACCACCTGCAACCAGTGCGCGGTAAAATGCCCCAGGGGCATTAAAATACCCACCGTTGTCAGGTCAATGCGCAGTGTTATAGCTGAAACAGGCGGAATTCCCAAAAACCTCAAGGCAGTTCTGGGAAGCATAAGCAGCCAGGGCAACCCCTGGTCCCAGGAAAAGGATGAGCGGACTGCCTGGACCAAAGGATTTGACGTTCCTGAGTTTACCCCCGACAAGGAATATCTCCTGTATGTTTGCTGCACATCGGCCTATGACGGAAGAAGCCAGAAAGTGGCAAGGGCAATAGTGGAGCTGCTCAAGGCTGCTGGTGTAAGCTTCGGCATTATCGGCAACGAAGAAAAGTGCTGTGGCGAGTCAGTCCGCAAGATAGGAGCAGAAGAAGATTTTCAAAAATTAGCCGAATACAACATTAATCTGTTCAATGGAAAGGGCGTAAAAAAGATAATTACAACTTCGCCCCACTGCCTGTATACCTTTAAGACAGAGTACCCCGAATTTGGCGGAGAGTATGAGGTGGTTCACTATACTGAACTGCTGCAGCAGCTTATAGCTGACGGCAAGCTTAATTTCTCGAAGCCTGTAGCTAAAAAGGTTATATATCACGAGCCCTGCTATCTCGGAAGGCACAGCCGGGTGTTTGAGGCTCCCAGGGATCTTATGGGCAAGGTTCCTGATTTGAACGTTATGGAATATCAGAATAACAAGGACTACAGCCTGTGCTGCAGCGGCGGCGGCGCCAGAATTTGGATGGAGACAAAAGCAGGTCAAAGGTTCTCTGACGTCAAGGTTACAGAAGCCTCAGAGGCCGGCGCCGAGGTGATAGCAACTGCCTGCCCCTACTGCATTGTTATGCTGGAGGACGCCCTTAAGGGTCAGAACAAGGATGAGGAAATGACTGTTAAGGATATAAGCGAGATACTCAAGGAAAGTCTATAGCCAATTGCATATTTTTAACCAGTTAGCAAAAAAAGGAATGAGTCCAGGCGCTATAGAATTTAAAATAATATAGCCCTGGACTTGTTTTTGCATGAGATTTAAACAAATTCTTATGAAGGGAAGAGGATCATGAAGGAAGCGGTTATTGTCAGTTCTGTGAGAACCGCCGTGGGAAAATTCGGCGGAACCCTGAACGGAGTTCCGGCAGTGGACCTGGGCGCCCTGGTTATCAAGGAAGCATTAAAAAGAGCCGGTATAGAGGAAAAAATGGTTGATGAAGTTATTATGGGAAATGTTCTGCAGGCCGGGTTGGGCCAAAACCCTGCCAGGCAGGCAGCAGTCAAGGCCGGTCTTTCCCATGATACCCCGGCATGGACCCTTAACCTTGTATGCGGGTCCGGTCTCAAGACAGTTGGTACTGCAGCCCAGCAAATATGGTCCGGGGATGCTGAAATAATTGTTGCAGGCGGAATGGAAAACATGTCAATGGCTCCGTATGTTATGGACAAGGCCAGGTGGGGAATGCGTATGGGTGATGCCAAAATGGTAGATGCCATGATAAAGGACGGCCTTTGGTGCGCATTTAACGATGTACATATGGGTATAACTGCGGAAAATATAGCTGAAAAATACGGTATAACAAGAGAAGACCAGGATAACTTCTCAGCCGGCAGCCAGGAAAAGGCCATAGCGGCCATAGATGCGGGCAGGTTCAAGGATGAGATAGTACCTGTTGTGATACCTCAGAAGAAAGGCGATCCTGTGGTTTTTGACACAGATGAGTTTCCCCGCCGTGGCACTACTCCGGAGTCCCTTGCCAAGATTCCTCCCGCCTTCAAAAAAGGAGGCACCGTTACAGCCGGGAACGCATCGGGAATAAATGACGGGGCTGCCGCCTTCGTGGTCATGTCTGCCGACAAGGCGAAGGAGCTGGGAGTAAAACCTCTTTTTTCAGTAAAGTCCACCGCAACAGCCGGGGTGGACCCTGCCTATATGGGGCTGGGCCCCATACCGTCCAGCCGGAAGGCTTTGCAAAAGGCCGGGCTCACGGCTGGAGACATCGACCTGATAGAGGCAAACGAGGCCTTTGCCGCCCAGGCAATAGCAGTGGTAAGGCAGCTGGAACTGTCAACAGATAAGGTCAATGTAAACGGTGGAGCCATTTCCATTGGGCATCCTATTGGAGCCAGCGGCGCAAGAATACTTGTCACTCTTCTCCATGAAATGAAAAGAAGAGACAGTGTCTACGGTTTAGCCACCCTGTGTATAGGCGGTGGACAGGGAACTGCGCTGATTGTTGAAAATATTAAGTAATACCGGGAAAGAGGGGTAAAAAATGGAAGTTAAAAAAATAATGGTCATAGGGGCCGGCCAGATGGGATCAGGTATCGCCCAGGTCTCTGCCGCCGCCGGGTATAGTGTGGTTCTCAATGACATAAAAGATGAATTTGTCAACAGGGGACTAGGTATTATAAAGAAAAATCTTGAGAAAGATGCAGCCAAGGGAAAAATAACGGAAGAGCGGAAAAATGAAATACTTGGACTTATTACTCCTTCAACATCACTCCAGGACGCCGGAGACTGTGATTTGGTTATTGAAGCTGCCATAGAGAATATGGAGATAAAAGGGAAAATATTCGGGGAACTTGACCAGATATGCCCTGCCCATACCATTTTGTCAACTAACACTTCCTCGCTTCCTATTACAGAAGTGGCGGCATATACAAAAAGGCCGGAAAAGGTTATAGGAATGCACTTTATGAACCCGGTTCCGGTAATGAAGCTGGTGGAAATAATAAGGGGACTTGCCACTTCCGGAGAAACCTATGAGGCTGTGCGGGATGCCAGCGAGAAAATGGGCAAGGTGCCGGTGGAGGTAAACGATGCCCCCGGCTTTGTGTCGAACAGGGTGCTCATCCCCATGATTAACGAGGCTGTATACTGCGTTTACGAGGGTGTGGCCGAGCCTGAGGCGGTGGATAATGTCATGAAGCTGGGCATGAACCATCCAATGGGGCCGCTTGCCCTTGCAGACCTGATAGGGCTTGACACCTGCCTTTATATTATGGAGGTTCTCCACAAGGGGCTGGGAGACAGCAAGTACAGGCCATGTCCCCTTCTCAGAAAGTATGTTGCCGCCGGATGGCTGGGAAGAAAATCCGGACGCGGCTTCTATGTCTATGAAGGAAAGTAGCGGTAAGAATAGAAATTGACTGTATGATGCCAAGAAATGGAGGTTATCTTGTGAGCTACGAAAATCTGATTGTTGAAAGAGAAGAAAATTTAGCGGTAGTAACCATTAACAGGCCCAAGGTTCTCAATGCCTTAAACGGTGACGTAATAAGGGAGCTCAGCGCGGTGGCGGACGAGCTGGAAAATGACGACCAGGTAAGGGTTATTATAATTACCGGTGCAGGTGACAAGGCATTTGTTGCCGGTGCCGACATCGCATTTATGAGCAAGCTTTCGCCTATGGAGGCAATGAAATTTGCCCGTATAGGACAGGCTACCATGAGAAAGATAGAAAATCTATCAAAACCTGTAATAGCGGCCATTAATGGCTATGCCCTCGGCGGGGGGAACGAGTTGGCAATGTCCTGCGATATTAGAGTTGCCTCCGAAAAGGCCAAGTTTGGACAGCCAGAAGTTCAGCTTGGCATAATAGCCGGATTTGGCGGAACCCAGAGGCTTACCAGACTGGTGAACCCTGGGCTGGCAAAGGAGATTCTCTATACCGCCGACCAGTATGATGCTGAAACTGCCCAAAAAATTGGCCTGGTAAACCATGTAGTTCCGGCTGAGGAACTTCTAAACTTCTGCAAGGGCATGGCTAAAAGAATCGCCGCCAGGGGCCCTGTGGCGGTAAGCCTTACCAAGGAGGCTGTAAATAACGGGCTGGAAATGGATCTGGACAAGGCCATCGCCCTGGAGGCCGACCTGTTCGGTCTTTCCTTCACCACCGAGGACAGGATGGAGGGCATCTCGGCTTTCCTGGAAAAGAGAAAAGCTTCTTTTAAAAATAAGTAATTTATTCACTAAAAACAGGAGGCGGGTCATACGACCCGCCTTAATTGTAAAACCACAGAGGCCACAGATCACAGAGAATATACTCTTAAGCAGTTCTATAAGGTCGGAAGCAAAAAATGAGATTAATAAGTTTGCTTTTTGTCAATTTCATTATTTGCATTCAAGATGGGCTAAAAACCTCTGTGTTCTCTGTGTGCTCTGTGGTTTAAATAAATCTTATATCTGAGGGAATAATACAGTCGGGTGGTTCTTATGAGAGAACTTAAAAATGGATCTATTTGCAGGCACTGCGGTCAACCGATAATTAAAGGGTTTGGGAAAAGTACTCATAAAAGCCTGATCTGTGACCGCTGCTATATTAAGGTGCTCAAATATGGTTACCGGAAAGGTCTGACTCAGAAATAAATAAATATTTACACATAAAGAAGTCGGGCTAACCCTGCCGCGCATATTCCTGTAGCAAAGCTTAAAAAAACATAGGCAAGTGCTGTAAGCATTTTTCTTTTTTCCAGTAGCTCAAGTGTCTCGTATTCAAAGGTGGAGAATGTTGTGAAAGAGCCGAGAAATCCCACCCCAAGGCCAATGCTTAAATCGCTTCCCAGTGTCCTGGACAGATGGGGGTGAAACACAAGCATGCCCAGCAAAAAGCTCCCGCAGGTGTTTATAATAAAAGTACCCAGGGGAAAATGGCCTTTCCAGAACATACCTACATATTTCCCCAGAAGGTATCGGGATATAGCTCCCAAAAACCCTCCCGCGCATACCAGGTATATATTACTCAACATTTTTTACCTCGCTTTGGCTCAACTTGCTGTCCAGCCACAATGAAAAAGAATCCCCCAGGCGCCTTCCTGCAAAAGCCAGCAATAGCCCCGGAAAGAAGCTTGCTATAATATAAAAGGCAAAGGCCACAGGGTTCAGGTGCAGAAGGTTAACAGCTTCAACACTTAATGATGAAAATGTGGTAAATGACCCGGTAAAGCCGGTTGATACCGCAAGTACCAGAACCGACCGGTGCTGCAGGTGCCTTAGTGCCACAGTCAGGAAAAAGGCAAGAAAGAAACTGCCTGTAAGGTTTACAGTGAGGGTTCCCAGGGGAAAAAGGGAAGCAGAATTAAAATTGCTATAAAAAAAATAACGGACCAGGGCTCCAAGAATCCCTCCTAATCCAACACTCAACTCTCTCATTTTTTAATTCTCCATAGCTCTCTGTGAGCCGTCAAAGGCTATTAAAATGTTTTTACACACAGTTACTCACTTCCGTTACTTACTAAAAATAAAATGTAAAAATTGCCGGGCCCTCATTAATTAAATTAGTTTCGTACAGTATAGATCTAATTATTCTTATGTCAATGGGAAAAATTAACATCTAGTCTTTTATCATTCCCTGTCAGAATAAGTTCATTAGTTGCGGAGTTATTATTACTGACGCGGGAGATACTAGTATATGTGCGGCTTACTGGAGAAAAGCAAAGGGAAAGTCAGGTATTGCTTTTATGAGGGAAGACGTTAAAATCAAATTACTTAAAAAACTTGCCAGGATGCATGGCATAGAGACTTTTTTTAACGCCGGGGGCTGTCGGGTTGAGGCAGGTCCTGATTCTCTAATGGCTGTTCTTAAAGCCATTGGATCTCCGTTAGAAAGAATAACTGAAGTTGACGCTGCCATCCGTGAAAGGACTATAAGGATCTGGAACCGGCTATGCGATCCTGTGGCAGTCTTATGGGAAGGTATAGAATCTCATATTGAGATAAGAGTACCGAAAAAATATGAGAATGCAAGAGGTGAGTGCAGTCTGAGGCTGGAAAGGGGAGGGGTGCTGCGCTGGGGATTTAATGTATCCTCACTGCCCCTTCAAAGAGGGGTCACTGTGGAGGGCGCCATATTTCAGTCAAGGTCAATATTACTGCCGAAAATTCCGCCCGGATATCACAAACTGACTGTTGATTTGAAGTTTGATACAAGCTATGTATATATTATTTCAGCCCCTCTTAAGGTCTACGATATGCCACCGGCTGCCGGAAAAATATGGGGTTTATTTATTCCCTTGTACGCTTTGAATTCAAAGTCAAGCTGGGGGGCGGGAGACTATAAAGATTTTGGGAAGCTGTTAAGCTGGATACATAAAAAGGGTGGAAACATGGCCGGAACTCTACCGCTTCTATCCTCATATTTAGATGAGCCATTTGAGCCAAGCCCTTATTCGCCTGTAAGCAGATTATTCTGGAACGAATTTTTCATAGATGTAACAAGGACTGACCAGTTCAGGCAATGTGACGAAGCCCGTGATCTTTTCAATGCCCCTGGATTCCAATCGGAGCTGGAACGTCTGAGGAATAACAGACTGGTGGATTACCGGGGAGTTATGAATTTAAAGAGGAATATTCTTGAAATATGTTCGGAATACTTTTTTTCGTACTCTGCCGAAAATAGGGAAAATTTTAAGCGATGGGTTGATGAAAAACCTGAAGCAGGGAATTATGCAAGGTTCAGGGCCGCTGTTGAGCAAAAGAAAGCAGGATGGCTATCCTGGCCCGGGGCAATGCAGGGCGGCATTATAAAGGATGGAGATTTTAATCCCGATATTGAGAGATACCACCTTTATGTGCAGTGGATTGCTGCCGAACAGCTAAAGGCGGTTTCGAAAGCAGCCGGTGAAAAAGGTCAGCTGCTATACCTGGACCTTCCCCTGGGTGTTCACATCGAAGGCTATGATACCTGGCGTCAGAGGGATATTTTCGCTTTTGGGGCCAGTGTCGGGGCACCTCCTGACTCCCTGTGCGCTGATGGTCAAAACTGGGCCTTTCCTCCACTTCACCCTGAAAATATAAGGGAACAGGGCCACAGCTATTATATTGATGTGCTTCGCAACCATTTAAAATATGCCGGCATTCTAAGAATTGATCATATATTGGGCATGCACCGCCAGTATTGGATACCAAGGGGGCTGCCGGCCAGCCATGGGGTTTATGTGAAATACCGGGCAGAGGAATTCTATGCCATACTAGCGCTGGAATCACATAGACACAGGTCTGTAATAGTTGGAGAGGACCTTGGAAACGTTCCGGGGTATATAAGAAAAGAAATGGAGACTCACGGTGTATATGGAATGTATGTTTTGCCCTTTGAATATAAAGGGGGCAGAAAGGCCCTGCGTGATATCCCTCAATACTCCCTTACGTGTCTTAATACACATGATATGCTTCCCTTTGCAGGCTACTGGAAGGAGCTGGGGAGGAATAAAGAAAAGGTGGCGCTGCCTGTTTATCTGAGAAAGCAGGGCCAGATGAAAGTGGCAACCAGCAATACTAAGGAAGTCCTTAAAGGCTGCCTTTCATATATGGCTGCCAGCCGATCCCGGATTTTACTGGTGAATACGGAAGATTTATGGCTGGAGAAAGAACCTCAGAATATTCCGGGCACAATAGATGAATATCCTAACTGGAGGCGAAGGGCCCGCTTCAGTGTTGATGAATTCTCAAAAAACAGGGAAATAAACAATATGCTCAATATGATAAATAATTTGAGGGGAAAGCCCTTGGTAAGGAACGCGGTAAAAAATGACCGATGAAGCTAAAAAAGGAGCATACAATGGACCGCTATATATGCATTCACGGACACTTTTACCAGCCGCCCAGGGAGAATCCCTGGCTGGAGGATGTGGAGTTTCAGGACTCGGCTTATCCATACCATGACTGGAACGAAAGAATTACGGACGAGTGTTATGAGCCCAATACATCTTCAAGAATACTCAGCGAGGACGGCTGGATAAAAAGAATAGCAGACAATTACTCAAAGATGAGCTTTAACTTCGGGCCGACTCTCCTCTCCTGGATGGAAATAAACAGGCCTGAGGTATACAGGGCAATAATAGAATCCGATATAAAAAGCCGGGATAATTTTTCTGGCCACGGATCGGCTCTGGCCCAGGCATATAACCATATAATAATGCCTTTGGCTAATCGCCGGGATAAAACTACCCAGGTTATCTGGGGGATAAAAGATTTCGAGCACCGTTTCGGCAGAAAGCCGGAGGGGATGTGGCTGCCAGAAACGGCAGTAGACCTGGAAACCCTTGATATAATGGCCCAGTATGGCATTGCCTTCACTATTCTTGCTCCATATCAGGCCAGGAGAGTACGAAAAATAGGAACAGACAGGTGGAATGACATAGGACATGAAGGCATAGACACAACAATGCCGTATGTTGTCCGTACGGGTGATAACGGAAGGTCTATATGCGTATTTTTCTATAACGGGGCAATTTCCAGCGCGGTTGCTTTTGAAAGGCTGTTATCCAACGGCGAGCGTTTTGCCATGCGCCTTTTGGGAGCCTTTCAGGAAGAGCTCGCCGGTTCCCAGCTGGTAAATATAGCCACAGACGGGGAGACCTACGGTCACCACCACAGGCACGGGGATATGGCACTGGCCTATGCCACCCACTTTATTGAAACCAAGAAGCTTGCCCGTATCATAAATTACCCGGAGTACCTAAAAAAATTTCCTCCTGGTTACGAGGTTGAGATTAAGGAAGAGTCTTCATGGAGCTGCGCCCACGGGGTAGAACGCTGGAGAGGTAATTGCGGCTGTAATTCGGGCTTACACCCCGGCTGGGGGCAAGCCTGGAGGTCTCCCCTTAGAAAAGGTCTTAACTGGCTCAGGGATGAGGCCGCCTTAATTTATGAGGAAATGGCACTGGAGTATTTCAAAAATCCCTGGGAGGTACGGAATAATTATATAGACGTGGTTTTAAACAGGACTCCGGAAAAAATAAGAGAGTTTATAGGTAAATATTCAGACCGAAATATTTCCGATGATGAACTGGTGTCCATATTAGAAATGCTGGAAATGCAGCGATACGCCATGCTTATGTTTACAAGCTGCGGCTGGTTTTTTGACGATATCTCCGGAATAGAGACTATCCAGATTTTACAGTATGCAGGGCGTGTGATTCAGCTTGCCAGGGAATTGTCGGGAAAATCACTGGAAGATCATTTCCTTGCAATTATTTCGGAAGCCAAAAGCAATGATCCCGGATATGTGGACGGAGCAAGGATTTATGAAAAGTATGTTAAGACGGCAATGGTTGATCTCCTCAAAGTGGGGGCTCATTATGCAATTTGCTCACTGTTTGAGTCCTGTGAAAGATATTCAAATATATACTGTTACGAGATAAAAAGTGAGGACAGCCATGAACGGCTTGCGGGAGGGGCTAAATTATCCGTGGGGCGAATCAGGGTAACCTCGCAGATTACCCGGGAATCGGAAAATCAGATTTATGGCGTGGTTAACTTTGGGATGCATAATTTAATAGGGGGTATTCGTTACTATCAGGATGAAGAAATGTACCGGAAGCTGCTTCGGGAGCTAATCGCCGCATTTCAGCGGGCTGATTTTTCTGAAGTTTTGAAAGTTATGAGCCGCTACTTTGAGGGATCGACTTATACCCTTAGGGAGCTTTTCAGGGATAAGCAAAGAGATGTACTGGATGAAATATTAAACAATACACTGTCGGAAATTACCTCTGATTATAGAAGAATATACAAAAGGCACGCACCTCTTATGAGGTTCCTTAAAGACCTGGGAATGCCACAGCCCAGGGCTCTTCAGACCACTGCTGAATTTGTTCTTAATATCAGCCTGAGGGAGGCCCTCTCGGCAGATGAACTGGACATAGATTACATAGATGCTATACTGGACGAGGTCTCCACCTCAGATGTATCACTGGATGCAGCCGGGCTGGGGTATGTTATGGAGCAGACCCTGGAGAGAATAGGCGAAAAATTAACAGATAAGCCTTACGACAGTGTTGCTGTTACCGAGCTGGATGAGGCAATCGCACTGGTAGAGTCGCTTCCCTTCAGGGCAGATCTCAGGAAGGTGCAAAATATTTATTATAAGTTTCTTCAGACCATTTATACCTCCCAGAAGGTCAGAGCCGCCGGAGGGGACAGGGAGGCCGGCCTGTGGGTTGAGCAGTTTAATGCACTGGGAGATAAACTAAGGATTAGGAGAGGGAAATAGCTTAACAGCATTGTTTACGGGTCCGGAATTAGGAATTGGGGATTAAAGCCTGCCCTATAGTTGAAATTTAAGTCATTTACAGCCGGAAATTTATTTTTAATATGCTTTTACTTTTTAATAACCGTCCTGTGGGCGGTGCCGCTATTGGCGGCGGGAATCCTTTTCGCCTAAAAATTCCTAATCCCTAACCCCCCAATTCCTAATTCCTGATTCCCAATTCCTACTCTACGCCAGGTTTGCAGTTACCCCTGAATATTTATTAATAGCCGGCTCGGTGGGGCCGCCCCATAGCACCTTGCTTAAAAATTCCCTGGTTCGCTTTTTACGGGGCAGCTCGAATACCTGTTCAGGGTTTCCGGTTTCAACTATACTTCCCTCATCCATAAATATCACCCGGTCGGCAACTTCTTTTGCGAAGCCCATTTCATGAGTGACCACTATCATGGTCATGCCCTCCCGGGCAAGCTGCTTCATAACTGACAGCACCTCTCCCACCAACTCCGGGTCAAGGGCGGAGGTAGGTTCGTCAAAAAGCATGACTCGCGGGTTCATGGCAAGGGAGCGCGCTATGGCAACCCGCTGCTGCTGCCCTCCGGAAAGCTGGCAGGGGTAGGAGTCCCTTTTATCCTGAAGGCCTACTTTTTCTAAAAGGGCCAGGGCATCTTCCACTGCTTCCTTATAACGGACTTTGTTAACCATTAGCGGTGCCTCGATTATATTGCCCAGAACGGTTTTGTGAGGAAATAGGTTGAAGTGCTGAAACACCATTCCCACATCCCTGCGAAGAAGGTTTAAATCATCCTTATGAGGATCAATTGCTCTGCCGTCAAATTCGATCCGCCCCCCGTCCGGCATTTCAAGAAAATTAAGGCAGCGCAGCAGAGTACTTTTGCCGGAGCCGCTGGCTCCTATAAGTACCACAACTTCCTTATTACGGACCTCCAGGTCAATATTCTTCAGAGCCTGTAAGCCCCCAAACCTTTTATTAAGGCCGCTAACTTTAATCATTTGTGGCTCACCTCAACCATCTATTCTATTTTTAACCTCTTTTCCAACAAGTTGACTAAAACGGTGAACATAACGATAAGAGATAAATAGTATAGCCCCGCAATGGTGTAAAACTGGAGTTCTGCATAGTGAGTAGAAGCCAGTTGCATGGAAACGCCGAAAAGTTCGTCCATGGTTACGAATGCAGCCAGTGATGAATCTTTAAGCCCTATAATAAACTGGTTGCCAAGAGGGGGAACAATGCGACGGAAGGCCTGTGGAAGGATGATCCGGCGCATTGCCAATAAATAATTCATCCCCAGGGAGCGGGCAGCCTCCATCTGGCCCCGCTCTATGGATTCTATTCCGCCGCGAAATATCTCGGCTATATAGGCGCCATTGTGTACAGCCAGGGCAATTGCGGCCGACCAGAAGCTTCCGAAGTCAACTAATGCTGACAGCCCGAAATATATGGCAAAAAGCTGAACTATAAGGGGGGTGCCCCTTATAAGGGTAATATAAGTGTCTGCAATGTACCTCAATGACTTTTTCCCCGATATTTTCATCATGGCGAAAGTAAGCCCTATCACCACACCTATGGCAAGGGCGGCAGCGGTAAGCTCCACGGTTACAGCCGCAGCCTTCAGGAAAAAAGGATATGAATTAATAAAATATTGAAAAAAGTTCATTTAAGTTACCCCCCCGGAGGAGACGTTCCTATGGAACATCTCCCCGGCTCAGCTTTTGATTATTTGCTTATGTCAGTTTCAAAGTACTTTTTGCTGATGGCCTGGTATGTCCCATCTTCTTTAATTTCTTTAAGGGCTTTATTTACATTTTCTCTGAGAGTGTCGTCATCCTGGTGGAAGGCTATTCCAATATTCTCAACAAAAATAAGGTCCCCCACCGGCTTGATGTCAAGTTTTTGCTCAGCGACCGCAATTCTTCCCACGAAGCGGTCGGTGACAACAGCATCAACACGGCCCTTGGCAAGGTCCTGAAGCGCAGTGACATCACTGGTATAGTTTTTGACGTTATCTGTGTACTTTCTGGCCTCCTTGTCATATACGCTGGAAATAAGAACACCAACGGGAGTGTCCTTTTTGATATCCTGTATCCCGGTAATTTTTGAGTCGCTTCTGACAAAAAGCTTGGGGCCGGATATATAATACGGGTCTGAAAAATCAACTTCCTTTTGTCTTTCGGCTGTTATGGTCATACTGCCCAGGATGGCATCGTATTTTTTAGCCTTGAGCCCGCTTATTAAGCCCTGCCAGGGTGTGGCCACAGGCTCAGCATTCATACCCATTTTTTCAGCCAGCGCCTTGCCGATTTCCACGTCGAAGCCGGTAAGCTCCTTGTTTTCATCGTAAAAGTTGAAGGGGCGGTACTGTCCTGACATGGCGTACTTGAAAGTTTTCTTTTCTTCCGGGGGGGCGGGCTTTTTATCATTTCCACAGCCAGCTACCAGGACAAGGGCTGTAAATACGCAGATAAACATAATAAATGACCGTTTTATTTTTTTTATCATGGTTATATCCTCCTTTTCATAAAGAACAACTTGGAAAAAAGTAAAAGTTGCCGGGTTAGGCGTGAAAAGGTCTGACCCAGATATTCATGTTTTCATACCTTCCTCCAATATGGCAGTTGTTTATAAGTGTACCGCCGTACTCATAGCCAAGGCGGTGAAGAACAAGGTTCATCCCATAAGAAGACGCCCTGGCAAGACTGAACAGGCAGTTTATATTCTGTGAAAGGCAAATTTTTTCAAGCTGTGCCAGCAGCAGTGTGTTGAGTCCCTTTCCGCGGAAATCGGGGGCAGTGGCGCAGTCAGAAAGCTCAGCCCGCAGGTTCTGCCGGTTGAGCTCAGCGGCAGCCACACCTGCCAGTTTGTCACCCTGTTCGGCAACCAAGAAAATATCATCAGATTCTATACATAGTTTAAGGTAATGTGGGTCGTATACAGGTGTCGGGTAGCTGGTAAATACTTTTCTGAACAGCTTGGAGATCTTGCTGGCATCACTGGTAGTTGCCCGCCTGACAATAATTCCCTCAGGGAGGTTTTTACTCCGGCCCTGTTCACGCTGCAATATCTCCTTTAGCATTCTTTGTTCTGATGCATAGGTTAATGAAAGAGCTCGCCTTGGTGAGGGGTATGCTGCCAGAAAAAGAGAATCTTCTCCTTTAAAATAGGCATTTACCGATCCCTCGCTGAGAAATCCGTTTTCCAATAAGCTCGCAGAGTCTCCGACCCTGACCGGGAAAATTATTTTCTCAACGTTCTTATCCCTGGCGAGGTCTATCAGAAAGTCACTCAGTGATTCAATACCGTCGGTTTCGTAACCGGTAACCCATAAGCGGCGGCTGTAGTTTTCAATCCTCACCTGGACTGAGTGGCCTCTGTTGCTGTATTGGATAAGTTCCATACTCCCTCCTTAGTCAATCAACCGCTGCCGCAATTTTATCCGTGCTGTCAAAGGTGGCTTTTCCGCTCCGCATCAGTCCCGCTATGCCCAGGTTTGTTGCGGGGGCATTTTCTTCTTTCGAGCCGGGCTCAGTATAAACATATATATTTCCCTCAAAATTTCTAAGAACGGTTTTTCCCTGTCCCTGCGATAAAACATAATTGGGCATCAGGGGAATCTTTCCACCTCCTCCCGGAGCATCTACAACAAAGGTAGGTATGGCGAGGCCCGATGTATGACCGCGAAGATTTTCCATTATCTCAATCCCTGCGCTAACCGGTGTGCGGAAGTGGCCGATGCCCTCCGAAAGGTCGCACTGGTACAGGTAATAGGGGCGAATTCTAATTTTCAATAGCTTTTGAACCAGTTTCTTCATAACATCAGGCCGGTCATTTATACCTTTTAAAAGAACTGACTGGTTATTCAGGGGAATACCGGCCCTGGATAAAAGGGCACAGGCCTGGGCGGCATCCGGTGTTATTTCCCTGGAGTGATTGAAATGGGTGTTAATCCATATCGGGTGGTATTTCTCCAGCATAGCGCACAATTCGGGAGTAATCCGCTGGGGCAGTACCACCGGCGTGCGGGTGCCTATGCGGATAATTTCAACATGGCGAATGGATCTTATTTTCCTTAGAATATTTTCAAGATAATCATCATTTAAGGTGAGCGGGTCGCCCCCGGAAATAACGACATCTCTAATTGAGGTATTGTTCTTTATATATGTTATTGCCCTGTCAAGATGATTTCTGGGCATTGCCTTGTCCTGCTGTCCGGCCATGCGCCTCCTTGTACAGTGGCGGCAATACATGGAGCAGGTGTCGGTTACCAGCAGCAGTGCTCTGTCCGGATAGCGATGGGTAAGTCCGGGAACCGGTGAGTCTATGTCTTCATGCAAAGGATCCCTCATATCACCCCTGATAGTATTTAGTTCATTAATTCTTGGTACAGCCTGAAGCCGTATAGGACACGACTTGTCGCCGGGATTGATAAGGCTGGCATAATAAGGCGTTATTGCCATCCTAAACTTTTTAAGGCAGGCTGAAATATTTTCCTTTTCCTCGTCGGTGAGCCGTACTATTCGTGATAAGTCCTCTATGGTGGTTATTCGGTTCTTGATTTGCCATTTCCAGTCATTCCATTCGCCTTTGTCTACTCCCCATTTTTGGAGTATATCCCAAGGCTTGTTCACAAAATCCCCCCTAATGTAACATTTTATCCCAGGCAACTTATGATAACGATTAAGTTGTCGGCATGATGTGTTATTATAACACGGAAGTTATTGTATGCGAACCCCGGTTCAGGGCCATATAAGAGTATTTTGGGGGGTATACCGTGAATAATTATGATTATCGGGTGCGGGATAAAAATTATATGGAACTTTTAAAAATTACTGCTCATTGATCATAAAATTTTACTGATAGATGGTTTTATCATCATTGACAAGCATCCATGAATGCTATTAAAATTTAATTAGACATTTAGAAATTTATCAAAATATATAATAGGTGGGGTGAGTGGATATCAATCTTGTTTTTAAAGCTATATCGGACCCTACCCGGAGAAAAATATTAAAACATCTCCGGGAAAAAGACATGACTGCAGGAGAAATAGCAGATAAATTTTCGATATCCAAGCCAAGTATTTCCCATCATCTGAACCTGCTGAAGCAGGCAGAACTTGTGCAGGACGAAAGGAAGGGCCAGTATATCTATTACTCGCTTAATTCCACGGTTTTTCAGGATTTGATAAGCTGGTTCCATGACTTGCTTGGTGTTAATCAAAGAGAGGGGGAAAAGGGAAATGACCGATAGCAGGGGGCATAGAATGGGCCCAATTATAGAGGATGTAAAAAGGGACTGGATGTCAGTAATTATAATTGCCGCTATGCTAATTACAGGAGTTGTACTATACTCACACCTGCCGGAGAGGGTTCCCAGCCACTGGAACATACATGGCGAGATTGATGGCTATTCTTCGAGGTTTTGGGGCGCTTTCGGAATACCCTTTCTTACTGCGGGAATATACATTTTAATGTCCGTTCTGCCGGCAATAGACCCCAGAAAAGAAAACTATGCCAGGTTTAGGGGGGCATACAGGGCCTTTAAGCTTGTGCTTACAGCATTTTTTGCCATGCTATACACCGTAATTCTTATGAATGCCATGGGATATAATGTTCCTGTTGACCGCTTTGTGGTAACCGGAGTAGGTTTGCTGTTTATGGTTTTGGGTAATTTTATGGGACAGCTGAAGCACAATTATTTTGTAGGGATCAGAACACCCTGGACACTGGCCAGCGAGGAGGTCTGGAAAAAAACACACAGGCTCTCCTCAAGAGTATGGGTGGTGTCGGGATTAATAATAGCTGTTACAGGTCTTACTTTGGGCGGGGAAAAAGGAATAGCACTGTTTGTGGCTGCAATATTACTGGCTGTAATAGTTCCGGCAGCGTATTCGTACATTTTGTTTAGATCTGGGATTAGGGTTTAGGGATTAGGGATTAGGGGTTGGGGATTGGATCAGGGGTTGTATAAAAAAAGGGATTAACAAATAGCCGGACGAATATTTAGAAAAATATTCGTCTATTTGCTTTTTAATGGAGGCTTGCTGTGGAAAAGACGGAATCACCAATTATAAACCCTTATTATGCTGTGCTGCTGGCGGTTCTGGCAGCAGCCTTTTCTTCAATTTTTACCAAGCTTTCAACGGCCCCGCCGCTGGTAATAGCCTTTTACAGGCTTTTTTTTACTGTTATTATAATTGCCCCACTGGCTCTGAATAAAGCCGGGATAAAGGAATTATCAGGAATGAGCCGAAGGGATTTTTTTCTTGCTGCTATATCAGGAATATTTTTAGCCCTCCACTTTTCGGTATGGATTACTTCACTTAACTATACGTCAATCGCCAGTTCCACTGTGCTGGTGACAATGCAGCCCCTTTTTGTAATAGCAGGCGGGGCGTTGTTTTTAAAAGAAAAGCTTAAAAAAGCCGGGCTCATAGGGGCTGCAATGACCATAGCCGGAAGTGTGATTATAGGCATCGGAGACTTTAATGTGGGCGGCAAGGCCCTGCTGGGGGATCTGCTGGCTTTTTCCGGAGCTTTTTTTGTGGCGGTATACTTTTTAATTGGAAGGAGCCTGAGAAGCAAACTTTCTCTTTTTTCATACGTGTTCCTGGTTTATGGAGCCTCTGCATTAATTCTTCTCATTTTTAACCTGGCAGCCGGGTCCAGCCTGTACCCGTATCCTTCTTATGACTGGGTTTATTTTCTTTGCCTGGCTGTAATCCCAACTATTTTCGGACATACGGTATTTAACTGGGCGCTCAAATACGTAAAGACTGCGGTTGTGTCGGTAAGCATTTTGGGAGAGCCTGTGGGCGCTACAGTTCTGGCCTATTTTATTTTCGGCCAGTCTCCGGGTTATATGCAATTAGCAGGTGGGATTGTCATCATTTCCGGGTTATTCGTATTTATACGGTCTTCAGTTAAAAGAAGCTAGCAGAGCCAAATTTTACAAGTATTTAAAAAAAACAAACAACTTGGTGTGTTGCAGGAGGATATAAAAGCATTGCTGTTGAAAATATCTCCTTGTCTGAGAATACACGGGGGAGGTGTGGTTTTAGGGGAGGGCTTTTATAAAAAGAAATAGGAGGAGTACATATGAAGTTAAAAAAATCGTTACCCTTAATACTTTTGATGGTTCTAATTTCGGTTGCCCTGGTGGTGGCTGGCTGCGGCGGAAAGAAAGAAGAGAATAAAGCTGCAGATGGAGACACAATAAAGATAGGATTCCTCGGTGGCAAAACCGGCAACCATGCCCACTATGGAATTGAAACACTTAAGGGAATGCAGATGGCTGTTGACAAAATAAACAGCTCCGGTGGCCTTATCGGTAAAAAGGTTGAAATAGTAGAGGGAGACCACGGGAGTAATTCCTCCGAGGCTGCTGCCGTAACTCAAAAGCTTACAACACAAAAGGTATCCGCGATTATTGGAGATCCCACCACAGGCATTACCAAGATTGCCGCTGAAATCTGCCAGGGGAATAAGGTCGTGCTGATGTCGGCCGGAGCAGTGGGAACCGGAGTTGTGGAAATAGGTGACTTTATTTACCGGGACACTCTGCTGGATGCCGTTGCCGCACCGGCTGTAACAAAATACCTTGCTGAAGAACTGAAGTGGAAAAAGGTTGTCCTGGTAACCACCACAGGTCTTGCATACAGCGAGAGCCTTACAAAGTTATTTAAAGATGCGCTGGCAAAATATAACATTGAAATAGTTGCAGAAACCAGCATAATGGAAAAGGACACCAACTTCAGCGCCCAGGTTACCTCTATAAGCAAGAAGCAATTTGACGGAGTGGTATTCACCGGCTACTACACCGAAGGCGCCCTGTTTATGAAAGAAATGAGGAAGCAGGGCCTCAAGCAGGTTATGGTGGGCGGAGACGGACTGCTTGGCAAAGAGCTCTATGAGCTGGGTGAAGCCGCAGTGGAAGGCAGCATGGTATACACCGGCTTCGCCGTTGACACTGCCAATGCCACCGGTGTAACCAAGGAGTTTATCGAGGCCTACAAGGCTAAGAACAGCGGAGCTGAGCCCGACATGTTCTCTGCCCAGGGCTATGACGCCGTTATGATGGTGGCTGACGCCATCAAGGCAGCTAACAGCGCAGACCCCACCGTTTACAAGGAAAAGCTTTCCCAGACCAAGGACTGGAAGGGTGTAACCGGCACAATCACCCTGGACGAAAAGCGCGAGCCCATCAAGAGCCCGGTTTACCTGCTGGAAGTCAAGGATAAGAAATTTGCCGTCAAGACAGTTATTGACATTAAATAATCGATAAGTTAGGAAATTGCAGTGGCAGCCGTTACAGTTGCTGTAGCGGCTGCAACCGTTATTTTCAGGGGAGGTTTCCCATGTCCATTTTTTTACAGCAATTGGTTAACGGACTGACACTGGGAACTACATATGCGCTGATAGCTTTGGGATATACAATGGTATACGGAATTATACAGCTGATAAATTTTGCCCACGGCGAGGTATATATGATAGGGGCCTTTGTAGGTCTTGTCATGGTAGCCGTCTACAAGGTAAATATTTTCCTGGCCATGCTGGTGTCAATGGCAGTATGTGTACCCCTGGCCATTTTGATTGAAAGAACGGCCTACAGGCCTCTGAGAAATTCAACCAGGCTTGCGCCGCTAATTTCAGCCATAGGTGTATCAATCTTTCTCCAAACCCTCGTAACACTTATAGCTGGCCCAAACCCCAAAGGTTTTCCCCAAATAATAGAAGACACCATATATATAGTGGGGCCTGTTCAGTTTTCGCTGGTCCAGGTAATAATTCTGGTTCTGGCGGGGCTTTTAATGGTTTTACTAAATTATATTGTAAAGTTTACCAAGATAGGTAAGGCCATGAGGGCTACCTCTGAGGACTATGAAACAGCAAATCTTATGGGGGTAAACGTAAACAGGGTTATCTCCTTCACCTTTGCCATGGGGGCCGCCCTTGCCTCTGCTGGAGGCGTGCTGGTTGGAATGTACTTTAACTCCATTCACCCTCTCATGGGTGTCTCAGTGGGGCTGAAATCCTTCTGTGCAGCGGTCCTTGGGGGAATTGGGAGTATTCCGGGGGCTATGCTCGGCGGCATATTCCTGGGGGTAGTCGAGGTGATGGGTGTAGCAGTAGGTTTTGATTCCTACCGGGATGCTATTGCCTTCGGACTTTTGATAATTGTTCTTTTATTGAAGCCTACGGGCCTGCTGGGCAAGCCCATTCAGAGGAAGGTATAGTATGGACGCGATTATTGATTTCTTTACAAACCCGTATTATACCCAGGTGATGACCATGATGGGGGTATACCTCATCGCGGCATTGGGGCTAAACCTCATTACCGGTGTAACGGGCCAGTTTTCTTTTGGTCATGCTGCTTTTATGAGCATTGGGGCATATTCATCAGCTCTTCTTTCTAAAAATATTGATACTCCATTTATATTGAGCCTTCTTGTGGGGGGGCTTACAGCAGCGCTGTTCGGAGTGATTATCGCTTTCCCCAGCATGAGGCTTACAGGGGACTATCTGGGGATAACCACCCTGGGTTTTGGAGAGATAGTAAGGGTGGTATTTATTAATATGGAAATAACCGGAGGTGCCCGCGGCCTTGCCGGAATTCCCAAACATACCGATTTAACCATAGTGGTTGTTTTTGTAGTCCTATTTGTATGGGCGCTGTACAGAATCAACAATTCAAGATTGGGCCGCGCCCTGGTGGCGATAAGGGAAGATGAAATAGCCGCCGAGTGTATGGGAATAAGCACCCTTTATTATAAAGTCCAGTCCTTTGCCATAGGCACTTTTATGGCGGGAGTGAGCGGGGGGCTGTATGCGCACCTGCTGCAATATCTCAACCCCTCGGACTTTGGTTTTGCAAAGTCTTTTGAAATTTTAAATTATGTTGTTATAGGTGGGCTGGGAAGTATACCGGGAACTATACTGGGAACTTCATTGCTTTCCCTTGCACCTGAGTTCCTCAGGTTTGTAAAGGAATACCGTATGCTTATATATGGCGCTCTTATGGTTCTAATGATGATTTTCCGCCCACATGGCATATTGGGAGGGGTAGACCTGGGCAAGGCTGTAAAAAGGCTCTGGAACAGAAGGAAGCCGCCCGCCGCACTTTCCGGAGGCAGCAACTGATGGCGGCCTTCTTTATTACTGATGCAGAGGTGCAATAGAATGACACCCTTATTAAAACTGGAAAACGTGACCATTACTTTCGGCGGATTGACTGCGGTGGAGTCAATAAGCTTTGAGGTGGAAAAGGGTAGGATTTTTTCCCTGATAGGTCCTAACGGAGCCGGTAAAAGCACTGTTTTTAACATAATTTCGGGGATATACAGCCCCACGGCCGGCAGGGTTTACTTTAAGGGAAAAGAGATAACCGGGGATAAAGCTTACAAAATAACCAGCTATGGAGTTGCCAGGACCTTTCAGAATATCCGCCTTTTTAAAAACCTGACCGTGCTTGACAATGTAAAAATAGGCAGCCATACAAGGGGTAAGGCAGGCATAGTGGGAGCTTTAAGCAGGCTTGGCTCTGCAAGGGAAGAAGAAAAGAAAGTAATGAGTAAGTCGGAGGAAGTCCTGTCGGTGGTTGAACTCTGGAACAAAAGGGACGAGCCGGCTAAAAACCTTTCCTACGGTGACCAGAGGAGGTTGGAGATAGCCAGGGCCCTTGCCTCATCTCCGGAGCTCCTTCTGCTTGACGAGCCTGCAGCCGGAATGAACGCCGGCGAAAAGCAGGGACTTATGGAAATGATCAAAAAGATTTGCGGTATGGGTATAACAGTTTTGCTGGTTGAGCATGACATGAAATTTGTTATGGGTATCTCAGACCATGTAATTGTGCTGGACTACGGTCAAATAATAGCTTCCGGGACTCCGGAGGAGGTTCAGAACGATCCAGCCGTCATTGAAGCCTACCTTGGAAAGGAGGCTGGGTAACCATAGCTCTTCTGGATATAAGCAATTTGCATGTTAGCTACGGGGGAATAAAGGCTCTGAAAGGTATTTCCTTCAGCGTTGATGAAGGAGAAGTGGTGGCTCTTATTGGGGCCAATGGAGCCGGTAAAAGCACAACACTGAGGTCTCTAAGCGGTGTTGTAAAGGCCCAGGAAGGCACAATAAGCTTCAAGGGAAGTATTCTGAATAAAATACCTTCGTACAAAATAGTTGAGCTGGGAGTATCCCAGGTTCCCGAGGGAAGGCGTGTGTTTACCAGGCTTACTGTAATGGAAAACCTGGAAATGGGCGCCTATACAAGAAAAGACTCAGGTATAAAGAACACCATCGAAGAGGTGTTTGAATGGTTTCCCAGGCTAAGGGAAAGGAAAGGTCAGCTGGCGGGTACGCTTAGCGGAGGAGAGCAGCAGATGCTGGCCATAGGCAGGGCCCTCATGTCAAGGCCCAGGCTGCTTCTGATGGATGAGCCGTCAATGGGGCTGGCCCCTAAGCTGGTTAGGGAAATATTTTCTATTATTTCAAGTATAAACAAAACAGGGACCACTATACTTCTGGTGGAGCAAAACGCTAAAATGGCTTTGTCGGTGTCAAACAGGGCCTATGTGCTTGAGACAGGTGAAATAGTATATTCCGGCAATTCAAACGAGCTAACCGATAATCCGGCAATCAGGAAGGCATATCTGGGGCTACATTGATATGCTTTGAGGATAGCCCTATTTAAACCACAGAGCACACAGAGGTTTTTAAGCCATCCTTGAAAGCTTTTTATAAACAGGTAAATTTCTCTGCTTTCTACTGCGGTTTTAGACCTGAGAGTAATGCCTGAAAGCAAATTCTCTGTGATCTCTGTGTCCTCTGTGGTTCATAAAAAAAGACAGTCATATTTTTCAAGGTTGAATGGAAAGCCTTTGCCACCGTGATGCGGTGGCAGATTTATTGCTGGAAGAATGCGGGGGTGGTGGTGTGCCCGAACTGAAAGCAAGGGATGTTATGACCCGGTCTTTTTTAAAGGCCCAAACTGGTATGCCTCTGGGGAAAATACGGGAGCTTGCAGAAGACGAAGGTTTTGAGGCGGTAGTATTTTATCATGGAGAAGAAATAAAGGGGGTTATTGGCAGGGAAGCCTTGCTGCGTTCTTTAGAGCAGGGGATAAAAACTGCTGAATTCTTGTTTGGAAAGGGCGATCCGGTCAGGGTTTCCGGGGACGATCCGGCTGGCAGGGTAATATCCTTGATAAATCAAGTAGCCGGCGGTCTGCTGGTAATCGAGGAAAACAGTGTTGCAGGGGTGATAACAGCTGAAATATTAATGCGCAGACTGTACAGGGAGCGGGAGAAAAGCCAGGCATACCTTGACACCCTTCTTAATTACGCCAGTGAGGCAATATGTGCTATAAATGATAAAGAGGAAGTGGAATACTGGAACCCCAGAGCTGAAATTCTATATGGAATAAAGGAAAAAGATATAAAGGGCAGGCTGATTGGAGATTTCTTTACAAACATACTGGTTTCCCAGTCCATTAAAAATAAAAAGGTTTTCAGGGAGGTATATCACCAGCCAAGGGATGGAGCGCACGTTTTAATAACTTCGGTTCCCGTTTCAGAAGGTGATAAGAGGGTTATAGGCAGCCTGTCACTGGAGAGGGATATAGCGGATATTGTTTATTTCAACGAGGAGCTGTCAAAAACAAGCTTTAAGGTGAGCCTTCTTAAAAACGAAATTAACCGTCTGAGCAGAAAGGACGCGTTCTCAAAAATATACGGACACAGCACGGTAATTAAAGAGACTATAAAAATAGCCAAAAAGTATGCGGCCACGGAGGCAACTCTTTTAATAACCGGAGAAAGCGGGAGCGGGAAGGAATTATTTGCCCAGGCCATTCACGAGGAAAGTGACCGGAGAGACAAACCCTTTGTGGCTGTTAACTGCAGTGCGATACCTCAAACACTTTTTGAGAGTGAAATATTCGGGTATGAGGGAGGTTCCTTTACCGGGGCCTTCAAGGAGGGAAAGCCCGGGAAATTTGAGCTGGCCCATGGAGGAACCCTTTTTCTTGACGAGATAGGGGACCTGGACCCGGGAGCCCAGGTTAAACTCCTGAGGGTGCTGCAGGAAAAGGTTCTCTATCGGATAGGGGGTACCAGGCCGGTTAAGGTGGATGTGAGAATAATTGCCGCCACCAACAGAAACCTGGAAAACCTGGTAAAAGACAAGATTTTCAGGGAGGACCTTTTTTACCGGCTTAATGTTATTATGCTTCAAATTCCCTCCCTGAGGGAACGGAGAGAGGATATGCCCGAGCTGGTATACCTTCTGACTCAGGAATTGGCAGCTATCCATGGTAAAAAGATAAATGGCGTCGACCCGGAGATAATGGTGGCCTTTATGAATTGTAACTGGCCGGGTAATGTGCGTGAGCTGAGAAATGTGCTTGAGAGGATGGTTATACTGGAAGAGGAAGAAATGCTAACTCAATCCAGCCTCCCTGATTATCTGAGGTATAATGCGTCTCCGGGTATATTGATAAGCAGCGAGGGAACCAATATAAATCTTAACGAGCTAACCGAGCAGACCGAGCGTCAGATTATTGTTGAGGCGCTTAAAAAAGCCGCCAACAACAAGGCAGAGGCCGCAAGGGCACTGGGGATACCCAGGAGCAGCCTCTACTACAGGATGAAGGTTTTGGGATTAGTGACGGAAAACTGACATATGCGTCGGTAAATTGACACATATTGTTGTGCTGGATAAAGCGAGGGTGTCAAAAGTTAACTTGAAATGTCAGTCTGCCAACGGTTTTCGAAAAAGAAAAAATATACTGAAATGCCAGATAATCTGGCATTTTTTTTGCTTTAATACAGTAGTGGGGACTTAGTTAAGAGCAGCGGTGTCGGAATATTGACATTGATAATTATACACTAACGGGGGGAAAAGTAATGTCTTCTATTGAAAAAAGGGTTTTGGCTACCGGACTGAATTTATACAAACTGATTGAGGGAGAGACCCCGTCAATATTCAAAAAAGACTACTGGGCCGGGAAAATTATGGAATGGTGCATGAAGGACGAGGCTTTTAAGCTGGAAATGTTTCGTTTTGTGGATGTTTTTCCCAGTCTTACAAGGTCCGAGTCAGTTGCCAGGCACCTGCAGGAGTATTTTTGCCGGGAGGATCAGAATTTTCCCAGCAGCCTGCAGTGGGGTCTGAAAAGGGTGTCTCCCGGATCAATGATGGCAAAACTGGCTGCAAAAACCATATCAGCCAATATTACCGGCATGGCCAAGCAGTTTATAGTTGGTGAAGACGCAAAGGATGCAGTGCCGGTGCTGCAAAAATTACGCAAGGATGGCATGACTTTCACCGTTGACCTTCTGGGCGAGGCGGTGGTTTCCGAGAAGGAAGCACTTGAGTATTATGACAGGTACTTTGAATTGATAGATACACTGTCTGCCCGGCAAAAAGAATGGAAGCCCATTGGTGTTTCTTCCGGTGATCTGGACTGGGGGCACAGCCCAAAAATAAACATTTCCATAAAGCCCTCGGCCATGTATTCACAGATGAATGCAAAGAGCTTCTCGCACTCGGTTGAAGAGGCAAAAAACAGGCTTCGCCCCATATTCAGAAAGGCGATGGAGAGGAATATCTTTGTTTTGCTGGATATGGAGCACACTGCCCTTAAAAATTTAACACTGGCCATGTACAAAGGCCTCCTGGAGGAACATGAATTTAAAGATTACCAGTATACAGGAATTGTGATACAGGCCTATCTAAAGGAAAGTGAAAAGGATCTTACTGAACTGATTGAGTGGGCAAAAAACAAGGGCCAGAGGATAACGGTCAGGTTGGTAAAAGGTGCATACTGGGACGCTGAAACAATAAATGCCAGGCAGCAAAACTGGGAAAGCCCGGTATTTACAAACAAATATGAGACCGACGCCAACTTTGAAAAGCTCTCACGGGTACTCTTGGAAAACCATCACTGGGTATCTTATGCCTGTGCGTCACACAATATTAGATCCATTTCATATGTGATAGAAATGGCCAGGGAGTTGGAGGTGCCGGAAGACCGCCTGGAGTTCCAGGTGCTGTACGGCATGGCTGAGCCGGTAAGGACAGCCCTCAGAAAGGCTGGCCTTAAGCTAAGGCTATATGCACCCATAGGAAAAATGCTGCCGGGAATGGCTTACCTTGTGAGGCGACTTTTGGAAAACACCGCCAACGAGTCTTTCCTGAGGCAGAGTTTTTCCGAGGGCATATCGAAGGAGGAATTGCTTAAAAATCCCCTCCAGCTACTAAAAGAATGCAATAGTGTTGAGAAACCTGAACAAACAGTCCAGGACTGCAAAAACAGGGGCATTTTTCAGAATGAGCCGCTGCTGGACTGGACAATTGAAGAAAACAGGTTTAAATTTGAAAATGCGCTTTCTCATGTAAAAAAAGAATTCGGTAAAAAAATTCCCCTGTACATAAACGGCAGGGAAGTTGTTACCGGAAAGGAAATAGTATCAACAAATCCGAACAGGACTTCAGAAGTGGTGGGAATTGTCGGTTCCGCAGGTGTAAAGGAGGCCGGCGAGGCCATAGTGGCTGCAAGGCAGGCATTTCCATCCTGGCGGGATACAGACCCGGGGGAAAGGGCGGAATTCCTATTTAAGGCTGCCTCGGTTGCCAGGCAAATGAGGTTTGAGCTGGCTGCTCTCCAGGTTTATGAGGTGGGGAAAAACTGGGCTGAGGCAGACGCGGATGTGGCGGAGGCAATAGACTTTCTTGAATACTATGGAAGAGAAATGATAAGGCTTTCAAAACCAAGAAGAGTGGGCAAGGCTCCAGGTGAATTAAGCCATCTTTTCTACGAGCCTAAAGGGGTGGGGGCCATTATAGCCCCATGGAATTTTCCCTTTGCCATTTCTGTGGGTATGACTGCAGCTGCAGTTGTTACCGGCAATGCGGTGATTTACAAGCCGGCCTCACAGTCACCGGTCATAGGGGCGAAGGTTTATGATATATTCAGAAAGGCCGGGCTTCCCCATGGGGTGTTGAATTTCCTTCCAGGGCCTGGCGGTGAGATTGGAGATTACCTTGTGACACACCCCGGGGTGGAATTTATAACCTTTACAGGGTCAATGGAGGTTGGTTTAAGAATAATAGAGCTGGCCTCAAAGACTCCTGAGCATGCCATGGGAGTTAAAAGCGTCGTTGCGGAAATGGGCGGCAAAAACGCCATTATTATTGACGCTGATGCAGATATTGACGAGGCTGTGGTGCATACACTTTACTCGGCCTTTGGCTACCAGGGCCAGAAGTGCTCAGCCTGCTCAAGGGCAATAGTTCTGGAGGAGAATTATGGAGTATTTGTGGAAAGGCTTGCTGCGGCTGCTGAAAGTCTAAACATAGGTCCTGTGGATGACCCAAAAATGTTTATGGGATCAGTTATAGATGAAAGTGCCAGAAAAAAGATTTTAGCATATATTGAACAGGGAAAAAAAGACTGCAGTCTGCTGGTTCAACGGGAAACAGGAAATATGGAGGGGCATTATGTGCCTTTGACAATATTTGAAAATGTAAGGCCGGACCATATACTGGCACAGGAGGAGATATTCGGGCCTGTGCTGGCAGTGTTAAAAGTAAAGGATTTTGATGAGGCCCTTGGGGTTGCAAACGGCACCAGGTTTGCGTTAACCGGGGGAATTTTCTCAAGAAGCCCTGAAAATATTCAAAGGGCAAAGAGGGAATTCCGTGTCGGCAACCTGTACGTTAACAGGGGCTGCACAGGAGCTATAGTGGAGAGGCACCCGTTCGGAGGCTTTAAAATGTCCGGTATCGGGTCAAAGGCAGGTGGGCCGGACTACCTCCTGCAGTTTACAGTGCCCAGGGTTGTAACCGAGAATACCATGAGGCGAGGCTTTGCGCCGGCTGAGAAAGAGGAATATTAATTCTAATACTGCAGGGAATATTCTGTCGGAATTCAGAATTCAGAATCCAGAATGGTTTGGGCTTGCCGTCAACACCCTGTTGGCGGCAAGCTGTCTATATGCTCCATCGCCAAATGATATATAAAAGCTATTCATGTCTTTTGAAAGAGTATCTATAGGGTCCCCAATTCCCAATTCCTGATTCCCAATTCCGGACCCCAGAATAATGCTAATAATGCCGTTCACAGCGGCAACGCCCGCAGGGCGTTTATTTAGCCTTGAGATAAATTTATTTATCTGTTATTTTAATAAGGTACCGGTGGTTATTCACGGGGGAATAATATGAAAAAATATCTTTTTATAAGGCTCCTGGCCGTATTATCCTGTTTTGTGGCCGGGGGAATAGTAACCGGCGGGGCTTTAGCCGGTGCAAAGATTTATATCTCCCAGGGACTTAATGTGCCGGTTGCGATTGTTACAGAGCAGGAAGGCCAGAATACCGGTGAAGTGGACCAAAAAATAATCATTGCCATGGCGGGAGATGTTCTTCTTGCCTCCGGCGTGGGGGCAGGAATACTAAGAAACGGCCCGGATTATCCCTGGCAGGATACGGCCAGGGTTTTAAAGTATGCAGATATTGCAATTGCCAACTTAGAGTGCGCGGTTAGCTCCAGGGGAGAGCCTATGCCCGACAAAGAGTATACCTTCAGGGCAACCCCCGATGCACTAAAAGGAGCAGTAAATGCAGGGGTAGATGTATTTACCCTTGCCAACAATCATGTGCTGGACTATGGGATGACTGCCTTTTTGGACACGATGCAGCACCTTGAGGAAAGAGGAATCAGCTACTCGGGCGCGGGTAAAAATGAGGATGAGGCCTACAGCCCGGTTATAATCAATAAAAATGAAAAAAATATTGCAGTATTTGCTTTTTCCAGGGTAATCCCAAGGACTGACTGGATTGCCGGAAAGAATAAACCAGGGTTAGCCAGCGGCTATAATTACAAACTTATGCTGGAGAAGATTAAAATGGCTGAGGAAATGGCAGACATAATAATAGTAAGCATTCACTGGGGGCAGGAATTGGATGAATTCCCGAATGGGGAAGAAATCAACCTTGCCCGAAGGATTATTGATGCGGGGGCGGATGTGGTAATAGGCCACCATCCACATGTTCTACAGGGTGTGGAGTTTTATAGGGACAAGCTGATAGCATACAGTCTTGGTAATTTCATATTCACATCTTCTTCGCACAAGTCGAGACAGGGTGCAATATTGCAGGTAACCTTTGAAGATAGCGGAGAATTCTCGGCCAGAGTTATACCTACGTATATTTCTGATGGAACAACTGCTATTTTAAGGGGAGTAGACAGGAAAATGGTTCTTGGGAGAATGAATAACCTTTCTTCTCAACTGGGTACAGTTGTTACAGAAACAGGGGCATTGGAAGTTAAGACAAATTAATTAGCGGTGGGATTCAGTGAATACAATAATTGTTATTGCAGCGGTAATAGAAAACAGGGGCAGTGTTCTGATAACCCAAAGAAAAAAAGATGTCAGCCAGGGCCTTAAGTGGGAATTTCCGGGAGGAAAGCTTGAGGACGGGGAAGCACCCGAAGAATGTATAGTAAGAGAAATTAAAGAGGAGCTAAATATAGAGATTGAGGTTAATAGAATAATAAAGGCTGTCAATCACAGGTACAGTGAAAGAAATATATTGCTTTTGGCATACCTTTGCAGGCAGGTGGGGGGAGTGCCAATGACGCTGGACTGTGAGAGTTTTTCATGGGTTCCGGTAAGAGAATTAATGAAATACGACCTGGCAGAAGCTGATATCCCGATAGCTATTTACTTGCAGGAGGTTTTAGGAAATGGTGACCAAACTTAAAGAGAGACCCTCGTTTGACGTATTCAAAGATTTGTTAATTAAGACTGTGTCCGGGGTTACCGGAAAAGAGTGCAGCAGTTCTGACAGGTGGCTGGATTTGGGGGATGAAGCAGTAAGGCAGGGGATTCTTTATACTTTTAAAAAGAATATTGAGTCGGAGTACGGTGTTGAGCTGGTTTTGAGAGAAGGCCTTTTTAATTCTGATATTGTTATCGAGAGCATGGCAATTCAGCTCCACCACGTATTCAACAACGTTTACCTGATGGAAAGAATAAATTACAAGATACGGCAAAGAAAAAACTAATTCATTTTTTGTTGGCTGAAAGGAAGCCCATTGCGAAAGCTAAAAGCCCTACTGCAACAAGAAAAGCCAGAAAATAATAAGTACTAGCTGTCATCAATGCTTTCTCCGTTGTGTGTGTTTGCTGCTATTATTATGATTCTTCTGCGGTTTCGCTGTTAATCATGTCTGCAACAAGCTTCAGTGTGCTTACTGTATGGGTAACCAGAAGCTCGTAAAGGAGAAGAGGAAGAATTTCCTGGAAGGACGGGCCTACCGCCCCTGAAGAAATTTTTTGTTGAATAATATCGCCTGACCTGTTAAGGGCCGTGTTGACCAGATTATATATCCGGTCTTGATTATTTTTGACAAATTCATCAACATCTATAACGGGTTTCATATTTTTCTCTCCAGTTTTTTAAATATTATTTAATCAGCTTACCTGAACCCTGCATATATAGATTACCTCTAATTAACATGGGTGTCCACTCTTAATAGCTAATACTGCCAAAAACTTCGTCGGATGTCAGACATGCATGCCTTATAAAAGGCACCACAGAGAAATGAAAATATTTTAATGCACGTCTTTAAAACCACAGAGGACACAGAGGTTTTTAGCCTGTCTGAATGCTTCATGAGGATTTCATTGAATGAATAGGAAAATGAAAGTAATGCCTAATAGCAAATTCTCTGTGATCTCTGTGTCCTCTGTGGTTTATAAAAAAAGACATTCATTATTTTCAGGACAGAATCTCAATATTCGCTTGCGCTGTCAATGGGGTCAGAAGGGGAGTTCCTCCTGCCGCAGTGACAGCCGTAAGGAATTCTGCCGTGGCAACTTTATTCCGGGAAAAATTCTGCGCCTGTGTTGAATCAGGGCATGCTGGGAGCTAATGGAGCATCCGGTTAAGGGCTCTTCCCATTGGTTTATAAGAGGTATGCAATATTTCTTTGGCCTTATCGCTTAAAGGTTTTCCCAGGTACTCCTCATATATTTGTTTAATGGCGGGGTTTTCATGGGATTTTCTGAATTTTTTACCGGCATCTATCCTGTACAGCGCCTGGGCCCTTTGGGCTTTGATTTCACCGGCGGCCCGCTCTTTTTTATTGATTGTTCCAAGTATGGGCTGGCCCCCGCCGCCTACACATCCTCCGGGGCAAGCCATTATTTCAATAAAATCAAAGCGCTCACCGCCCTTGATCCTTTCAAGAAGCTTTCTGGCGTTTCTTGTTCCATGGGCCACGGCTATTCGTATTTGAAGGCCCTTTAAATTTACCGAAGCCTCTTTAATTCCGCGCATACCTCTTATTTCCTTAAACTCTATGGTGGTGTTTTCCTGGCCGCCGGTAAGGGCAATGGCTGTTCTTATGGCAGATTCTGTAACGCCTCCGGTGGCTGCGAATATTGCGCCGGCTCCGGTGGCCAGACCCAGGGGCTGATCGAAATCCTCATCCGGCAGCTCACCAAACTTTATACCGGCTGTCCTTATCATTCTGGCCAGCTCTCTTGTTGTAAGAACATAATCGACATCACGGGTTCCCCTTGTAACGAGCTCCTGCCTTGCTGCCTCAAATTTCTTAGCAGTACAGGGCATTATGGCAACGACAACCATTTTTCTCGGGTCAATATTTAGCTTTTCAGCCAGGTACGTTTTTGCCAGGGCACCGAACATCTCCATTGGAGATTTGCATGTGCTGAGATTTTGGATAAACTCCGGGTAAAAATGTTCGCAGAATTTAACCCAGCCAGGGCTGCAGGAAGAGATAAGAGGAAGCTTTCCGTGGCCTTCAATTCTCTCAAGGAGCTCGTGGGCCTCCTCCACTATTGTCAGGTCGGCGGCGAATTCAGTTGAGAAAACCATGTCAAATCCCAGTCTTCTGAGAGCGGCCGCCAGTTTTCCAGTTACAGCTTTACCGGAGCCCAATCCGAAGGTTTCTCCTACTGAAACCTGTATGGCTGGCGCTGTTTGTACTATCACCGTTTTATCAGTGTCTTCTATTGCCCGCCATACCTCATCTATGTATTCTCTTTCAGTAAGAGAGCCTGTGGGGCAGGCCATAAGGCACTGGCCGCAGCTTATACAGTCAACCTCTCCGAGGTCTTTCATGAAGGCAGGAGCTATAACAGCGTCGAAGCCACGGTTTTTGGGGGTGTACACATTTACTCCCTGTACTTCCCGGCAAACAGCCTCACAGCGCCGGCACTTTATGCACTTGTTATAGTCCCTGACAATAAAAGGATTTTTCCTGGATATGGGGTAATTATGGGTTTCTCCGGTAACACGAAGCTTTCTTATTCCCATTTCGTCTGCAAGCTTTTGCAGCTCGCAATTAAGGTTTCTTACACAGTTGGTGCAGTCGCGGTCATGCTCGGAAAGCATAAGCTCAACTACGCGCTTCCTGGCCCTCCTTGCCCGGGGAGAGTTTGTGTAAACCCTGAGGCCATCGGAAGCAGGGTAAACGCAGGACGCCTGCAAGCTGCGCCTCCCGCCTGCATCAACCTCAACAAGGCACACTCTGCATACACCTGCCTCATTTAATCCCCTGAGGTAGCAGAGGCTTGGCACCTCAATTCCTACCGACCTTGCGGCCTCCAGAAGGTTTGTGCCCTTTGAAACCTTTACCTCCCGGTCATCTATCCAAAGGCTGACAGTTTCCTCCCTGGGAACAGCTTTTATTTCGGGCGTTTCATGAAAGTTAAATCCATTTTGTGCTTCTGTCTCGGTTAAATTGTTTTCCACCGGACCACCTCCATATTATATTGTTTATTTTTTTACAGGGTTTGATTATTTATCATAAAGTTTATTTATAAAAAAAATCACCCCGTTTTTAAGGGTGATTTTTTAATAAAGTTAATCGGTACTGTTGAAAGGAAAACTATTCCACTTTGCTTTCCTGGCCGCAATTGGAGCAGCGGTAGGATCCAAAGTTCTTGATTGTCCTTATTTCATTGCTGCAGTTCGGGCACTTGTAATTTATAACTTCTAAAAAGGGCCTGCAGCAAAATAGGCTGAGCACTGCAACACCCCCTACGATTCCGCCTACAAAAGCGGGGAGCCCTGCGGCGTATCCAGCCGACCCAGCCACAATAACTACAGCGGCAAATATAAGCGTCCTGATAAGAACGAGCATTAGCTCAAGCCCTTCATTCTTAACCTCGCCATTATGATAGTGATACACTTGTATAACCCCTCCCCAGTTTTTATATTTATATTAATAGATTATTCGGGAAACAGGCCTGGATTCCTTCAAAACTTAAGCAGCACTGGATAAAAAAATAACAATCAATAAGGAAAGAGGACACAACTTTTTAAGTAGAGTGTATTAGATTAAAACTGAGTGTCCCCAATAGCGGGATTAACCGGTGATAAGCTGCTCTATAAATTGCCGGGCGGTTCTTCCAGATCTCCCGTTATTCCACCGCTCCCACTCCAAAGCAAGGTCACGCAGCTCTCCGGCAGGAATGGAGAGACCTTTCTGCCTAGCCAGCGCCTCTACCATTTCCAGGTATAGCTCCTGATCCGGGGCAAGGAATAGGACAGTAACAGAGAACCTTTCCGACAGAGACAGCTTTTCCTGTAGAGTGTCCCTGCTGTGAACATCGCTTTGACGCTCCTCAAAGTACTCCCTTACCAGGTGGCGGCGGTTTGATGTGGCGTAAATTACTACATTATCAGGTCTCGCTTGAAGACTTCCGTCCAGTATCGACTTTAGTGTCTTGTACTCAGTTTCATTATCCTCGAAGGAGAGGTCATCTATAAATAATATGAACTTAAGGCAGGTATTTTTTATTTCTGCCAGTATAAGCTGGTAGTCAGCAAGGTGAATCTTGGGAATCTCTATGATTCGCAGCCCCCTGCTGCCGTATCTGTGAATTAGGGATTTAACCGTTGAGGATTTGCCCGTTCCCCTGTCACCGTAGAGAAGGATGTTTCCGGCAGGAAGGCCTTTAAGGATACGCTCTGTATTCATTAATACCTTCCCCCGCTCATTGCTGTATCCAACCAGATTTTCAATGCGGATCGGGTCAGGGTCGGGTATCCCCCTGAGTTTTTTATGTTTTCCGTCCCAAAGAAATGCATGAAATAAACATAAAGGTCCGCAGCCTGAATTCATATGAAAGTCCAGGAGTATATCAGCTGCCTTATCCCAGCTGTCATTTTTTAGTAGTCTCTTCTTTAAATTCAGTATCTGCCTTTGCGGGGCTTCAGCACTAGAACAGTAACTTTGATCCGTCAGATCGGACTCTATAAGCTCCAGATAAATATTGTCTGACAGGCCTGCTGCCGGGGTAAAACCAATGCTAATAATGTTTTTAAGCTTTTTCATATCCTCGCACACTGCAGCCTTGACCACCCGGGACATGGAGTCGCCACAGGACAGATTTCCACTGGCGGCCATTCTGGTGAAGGTGTTAACGGCCGTAACAATCAGGTCTAAAATGTAATTCTGCCACAGGTTACCTGTCATGGGAATAACTGATTTTTCAGCCCAGCCTATCAATTTATTAAAAAGTGTCGCAGAGTAGCGAACCGTATCGGAATTACCTAAGACTTTTAATGCTATCTCAAGTATTTCACCGGACTGATTATCATCAAATACATTATAAACTGACAGTTTTTTAGCTAATTGCAGTGCTTCCAATTGCTGTTTCATCAGTTCTTTTGCGCTTCCTTTCATTAAAAGGGTATTATCTGATTATTAATGTCAAAGGAAAGGGGTAAGTTCTGGCCTACTACTTTTATTTTTTCATTAGAATATGCCTCTTTTAATAGTGGCTGGGACACCAGCAGGTTATCGAGAGTCAGGGTGTTTTTTATTCTTACGATTCGAATGTCTTCCGGGCTCATAGCTCCAAGGCTCTTAACTGCCGCCTGTATTGCAGAGAAATCATCGGGCAGGGTCATTGGAACCATTGCCCTTTGCACAAAGGTGCTGGTCAGAGCATTTAAATACGTAGCGTTGTAGTCCAGACCCTCAACAAGTCTTTTTGTTGTGAAATCGGCCAGCCCGATACCGTAGGCGTTTCCCTTCGTTTCCTGCGAAACTCCTAAAACTACAATCCTTTTTATTTTTGGGACTGCCGGCTCGGGCAGTCCCTGAATTCTCAGCCTGCCTATCACATTGGTATCCATTCCTGTTCCGCTGAAATTCTTCCCTATTTCATCCACTATAAGAATATCAACGTCTTCAAAGGGCAATCCGGGAAGATTGCAGCGGGCCTCCTCTAAAAGCTCCCTTTCAGTTTCTTCAAACTTATCAGGTGTAATTGCTTTTATTAGCATTGTATTTTTAAAGGCATCTTCAAGAATGGCCAGCCCCAAGGTAATAGGAAGCCGTTTCATTATCGCTGAGGCTGCCTCCGGAATTATATCGGGAAGTGACTGAACCCCCAGTGAGTGAATATATGAAGCACCCTTCGGGCCGCCGAGGCCCATCGCTATCATTTTTAAAATACCGCTTTCATAGGGGCCGTGGAAGGATGTATGCGGCTTTATCCTGTTTACAATAATAACATGTTCAAATTCCAGGGCAAGGCTGTTAACATAATATGACCTTCCGTTATATTCAGAAGTAGGTATTGAGATGTCCGAGGCGATTACCGGAGCCCCGATTTTTTCCGGGGTAATGCCAAGTTCCTTAAGTATTTCAAGCTGGCCCGAAACCGTACCACCTCCGTGACTTCCCATCGATGCCAGAATAAAAGGTTTGCAGCCGCAGGAGCTAATATAACCAGACAGGGTTTTCAGTATTATGGAAATATCTTTTATCCCCCTGCTTCCAGCCGTTATGGCTACTTTGGAGCCATGTTTGAGCATGTCCTTCAAGTTAATAGCATTTAAAGTCCTGATAGTTTCGGTTTCAGTCGAGTCAATGCTTTTACCGGGAAAAACCTGTTGTATCAGCGCCATATTTTTCAAAAACAAAGATAAAAACTCCTTTATTGGTGTTTTGAGTAAAATAGAAGGATATTTAATTATAGTATAGAATAACTTTTTATACTGAATTGCTGGAATAATTTATTACATAATAATTTTTCAACACAAAATATTTAAACCCCTTTTTTATATAACCAGGAAGGTGCTGGAAAAATGGCGGATGTGAAACCTTCTTTTTTTAAAATTGTTTTTGGCCGGGACAAACTTACGGCTTCTGTTTTTGCCCTGGGGTCCTGTGAGGAAATTAATAAAGAGGAAATATACAGGGCGCTTAAAAAAGAAGGCATAACATTTGGTATTAAAGACCAGGTTATAGAAGTATTTTCACTATGCCCTACAAAGGAGCCTATGATTATAGCAGAGGGAAAACCTCCTATTCCGGGTAAGGACGGCTATATGGAGATTCTTTTCGGTAAAGAACAGAGTAATACGGATAATTCAGATGAAGAGGCAGTGAACTTTAGGGAAACCAGTAGTATTATCTCGGTGGATGCGGGAATTCAACTGGTTGAGGTATACCCGCCGGTATATGGCACGTGGGGAATTGCCGTTACCGGGGAGCCCATAGAAGCTCCCAAACCAAGGATAATTACCATAAAGGCAGGTAAGGGTGTCGAACTTAACGAGGAAGGGAATAAGGCTTATGCCAAGGTAAACGGAAAACCCTGGATAAAGGAAGCGGGGCTTACAAAGGTAATAAATGTTGAGCCGGTTTATGTTCATAACAGTGATGTTGATATAAAGACTGGAAACCTTAGATTCAGGGGAGATGTAAAGATAACAGGAAATGTTTGTGAAGCCATGGAGGTTCAGGTTTCCGGAAATATTGAGGTTCAGGGCCTGGTAACAATGGCCAGGGTTATTAGCGGTGGAAAGCTGATAGTATACGGAAATGTTATAAGCAGCAGACTGAGGGCAGGCATAGTTTTTCCGGGCGCCAAAAAAATAGGCTTTATGCTTTCAGACATAAATACCGAGCTGCAAAACCTGTCTACTGCATTGGATCAACTTAGAAAACTAAAGGTAATTGATTTTGAAACTGTGGATTTCGGGCGTGTGGTTCTTGGTTTGCTCGACTCAAGATTTAAAAATATCAGGCCACTGGTTAAGAATCTGCAAAATTTTATTGGGACCAAGCCCGGTGCCGATATTCCAGCAGAAATAATAAATACAGCGTCTGCGTTAAACTGTTTTTCAGGACTGAAGCCCCTAAGCAGGGATATGTATACAAATGTTGTTAATATGGTTGCAGAAACCCTTGACCTTGTTAAAGATGATGATGAGCAGGCGGGTAATATATTTATTAGGTCGGCCCTTTCCTCAGCTATACAGAGTTCGGGAAGCGTAAACGTAACCGGACAGGGCTGTGTAAACACCACAATCACTGCCGGCGGAAACGTACTCGTGAGGGGGTCGTTCAAGGGCGGGGAGATATTGGCAGACGGAAATGTAGATATAAATGAGCTTGGAAGCAATCTGGGTGCGCCTCCCGTTGTAAGGGTGGCCCCGGGGGGGAATATAAAGGTGAGAAAGGCCTATGAGGGCTCCGTTATTCAGGTGGGAAAGAGAAGGGTAACAATAACAAGGGAGATGGATTCCTTCAAGGCAAGATTAAACAGTGACGAACAGCTTGAAATTTTTTAATATAAATACAATTTTTTAGGGGGTTTCCTTGTAGGAAATCCCCAAGTTTCTTAAAGATTACTAAAGTGTTAATAATATTATGGAGAAAAAATATGCTTTATAACTCCCGGGGGTTATTCGTGATAAGACAGGAAAGAAAACTGGAACATTTAAAATATTCTCTGGAGACTGCCTGTAGTGCAAATTACTCCGGCTTTACCGACATTAACCTTGTTCACCAATCGGTAACAGGGGTTAAGCTTTCTGATACAGACCTTTCCACTGTGTTTATTAATAAGAGACTGGAAATGCCTCTTATGATAAATGCCATAACGGGGGGACACCCGGAGACTTTAAAAATTAACAGGCAGCTGGCTATTGCAGCCAGGAGGACCGGTATAGCCATGGCTGTGGGATCACAAAAAGCTGCCCTGGAAGACAGAACCGTTGAGGAAACATACAGGGTGGCAAGGGACGAGAATCCCGACGGTGTTTTACTGGCCAACCTTAGCGCGACCTGTACTGTGGACGAGGCTGCCCAGGCGGTCGAAATGATTAGCGCCGACGGAATCCAGGTTCACTTCAATGTCCCGCAGGAACTGGTGATGGAAGAGGGGGAGCCCGATTTCGGATCGGTGCTGCCGGGGCTGAAAAAGCTGGTGGAAAGTATTGACTGCCCTGTTATAGCAAAAGAAGTAGGGTTCGGAATGTCCAGGGAAACAATCCTTAAGCTGTATAACTCCGGGATAAGGATTATGGACATCGGGGGCAGGGGCGGAACAAATTTTATTTCTATAGAAAATGCAAGGAAAGAGTATAAAAACATTGAGCTGGAGGACTGGGGCATACCAACTGCTGTATGTCTGTTTGAAGGCCTGGAGCTTGGACTTGACATTGCTATTATAGCCTCCGGAGGGCTTAAGTCATCTCTTGACATGGCCAGGGCCCTGGCTGCGGGAGCAAAAATGGTGGCCATGGCCGGACCTTTTCTTGAAATACTCAACAGGGGTTCTGTTGAAGATTTGATAAAATATATAGAGCACCTTAAAAAAGGGCTTGCTATGTACATGGTTTTGACCGGCGCCCGAAACATAGAGGGATTAAAAAATATTCCACTTGTTATATCCGGGAAAACCTCTGATTGGCTTCTCAGGAGGGGCGTGGATATTGACTCCTACGCCAGGCGGTAGGAAGGACTTTGCCTTTTTTAAGTAGAATACTATAAGCAAAACATGGAATAGTGAGAGTTGTGAAAGGTGCCGTACGTGTACGGAGAATAGGGAACCGGGTGAGAATCCCGGGCGGACCCGCCACTGTAACCGGGGAGTAAAGCGCAAATATGCCACCGGATAGGGAAGGCTGCGTTTTGATCGATGATCCGGAAGCCAGGAGACCTGCCTTTTGCGATTAAACCGATGGATGAAGGTAAAGTCCACGGCCAAATAGGCTGTGGGCTTTTTAGTTTTTTTTAAGGGGAGGGGATTTAGGGATTAGGGATTAGGGATTGAATTTTAGAATAATAAGGGGGAATAAGCTATGCTTTTGGAAAAAACTATTAATGAAATCGGTTCGCTGGACAGTGAGTCGATTAAAAATGCGCGCCGGAGGGTGGACAGCCTTATAAAGCCTCCGGGGAGCCTGGGCAGGCTTGAAGAAATAGCCGTTCAGCTGGCTGGTATTCAGGGCAGGGCTTTGCCCGTGGTTAACAAAAAGACTGTGATACTTATGGCCGGTGACCACGGGGTTGTGTCAGAGGGCGTAAGCGTTGCCCCCCAGGAAATAACCTACCAGATGCTCTCGGCCTTCACCGGTGGAGTGGCGGGAATAGGCGTACTTTCCAGGCATGCAGGGGCCGGGCTGGTTGTTGTGGATGTTGGCGTTGCCAGGAAGGTTGATGTTCCCGGAGTTTTAGACTATAAAGTGAGGGAGGGCACCGGAAATATCGCAGAGGGCCCGGCCATGACCAGGGAAGAGGCGGTAAGAGCCATTGAGGCCGGCATTAAGGTTGCCATGGATGAAATAGAAAAGGGAGGCGACCTTCTTGCCACGGGTGACATGGGTATAGGGAATACAACCCCAAGCAGCGCCATTCTGGCGGCACTTGCCGGTGTCTCTGCGGAAGAGGCAGCGGGCAGGGGCACCCTGGTTAATGACGAGGTCCTCGAAAGAAAAACAATAACTATTAAAAAAGCCATTGAAATAAACAGGCCTGATCCTGATGACGGCATTGATGTGGTTGCAAAGGTCGGGGGGCTGGAGATAGCAGGCTTGGCCGGGGTAATACTGGGTGCTGCGTCAAGAAAGGTGGCTGTCATTATCGACGGTTTTATTTCCACTGCTGCGGCGATGATTGCCTGCGCTATTTCAAAGGATGCCATCAACTATATTATTCCGTCTCACCTTTCAGGTGAGCAGGGCCACAGAATGATGCTGGAACATCTGGGGATTAAGCCAATGCTGCACATGGACATGCGGCTTGGAGAGGGCACCGGGGCGGTTCTGGCAATGAACCTGGTGGAGGCAGCCTGCAAGATAGCTGCTGAAATGGCCAGCTTTGAGCAGGCGGGGGTATCGGACCTGGATGAGGAGATGATTTTAAACAGCTAATAAGTATTGCTTTCAGGTCTGAATTCAGAATTCAGACAACCGGGCCGTATAAAACGGCCACCAATGAGGATGAAAATGGGGGTTCTTTAAAACCACAGAGAACACAGAGCACACAGAGGTTTTTAAGCCTTGCTTGAAAGCTTTAAGAGATTTTTTATAAAAAGTGTATTATCTACTTTAGTTTTAGACCTCATAGTAATACCTGAAAGCAAAATTTCTCTGTGATCTCTGTGTCCTCTGTGGTTCATAAAAAGACAGTCAGCCAGTTCAAAACTCCCTCGGCTTGCATATTATTTCCCTGACCTTGGTTTCAAAGAAGTGGTTTGAGTGGGCGGGAAGTATTACTGCGGCAGTGTCTGCCCCTGTGGCGCTTCCTCCCACCGCCACTATGTCCGATCCATGGGGAATAAGACCTGCATCCAGGGCCATAGAGCTAATTTCCACACAGACCTTGAGACCCTGTCCGAATATTCTTAGGGTCTGGGCCATTATTTCGGCGGGATACACTCCGCCGAACTTGTTTCTTATTGCCCTGTCAACACCCGCCAGGAGATGGGTGGTGGTGAGCACTTTAATGCCCGAGTTAATAAGCCTTTCCTTCGTGGCCGCGTCCATTTCATCTTTCCCCGGCCCCGAATATCCGACATGGTGTGTAACACAAATTACCTTAAGGCCGCACCCTATAAACCTTTCGGCAGTTATGCCCGAGCAGGATGCCACAACAATGTGCTTAATGGACAGCTCCTTTGCTTTTTTTATCGCCAGCTTTACAGTTTCATCGGTATTCTTTGAACCTTTCCTGTCCCAGTACATTAAAAAACCTCCTCCTTTTACTAAAAGGGCGTTATTTTTCGGTTAGAATTTAGAAATCAAACATCTTGGCTCCCCAAAGCTGCGACCAAGTAGAATGAAAATAGGGTCCTTTTTAAGCCACAGAGAACACAGAGGACACAGAGGTTTTTAGCACTGCCTGAAAGTTAAATACTTTTTTATATTAAGTTAAGATTACTGATAGTGATTCCCGAATTGACTAATTTTGCAACATAGTAGTGCCTTACACTTCTCTGTGATCTCTGTGTCCTCTGTGGCTTTATAAAAGACAATAAGTGTTTTCAAGAATAGAAAATACCTCGCCGGTTAAAGGGCGAGGCTTAAAACTGGTGGACGAGAGGGGATTCGAACCCCCGACCCCTGCGTTGCGAACGCAGTGCTCTCCCGCTGAGCTACACGCCCGTTTTGCTTTACATTGGCGCAAATAATAATATCATATAGAGTACTTTTAATCAAGGCACTAAAGGAAAGTAGGGCGGGTTAGTGAATATATAAAGGACTGAGGGAGTGAAATTAATGAGCTGGCGGATTAACCCCCTGGACCTGGTCAATAAAAAAGAAGCAGAAATAAGGGTAGCGCGGCTAATGCAGGACCATCCCGGACTCAGTAAAAGGGAGCTGTGCGATATCATTATTGCCAGAAAGTCTTTTTGGTGTGCAGGCAGCGGTGCTTTTACAGCGCTTCCGGGTATAATACCCGGTTTTGGGTCTCTTATAACGCTGATAGGGGGCACTGCCATTGACATTATGGCTTTAATGTATTTTATGGCTGAAATGATTACTGAAATAGCAATTGTTTATGACAGGGACCTGCGCAGCAGGGGGGCTGCAAGAGAAACTGCCTGGGTTTATCTGTACTCAATAGGAGCAGATACCGTGGGGAAGAATATTTCGAAGGCAGCCGTGAGTCAAATGGGAAAGCAGGCTTTTATAAAGGTTGCGCAGGATATAATGGTCACTATGGGCATAAGGGTAAGCCAGAGAACAATCCTTAAGGTTATCCCTGTCGCAGGGGCGCTGATATCAGGGACTGTCAATCTGTTTTTCTGCCGCAGGGCAGGGAAAACAGTGGCCGATTATTACGAAAGGAGCAGGCCCGACGATTGGGAGGGAGTGACTATTGATATATAAGCTCTCAGGCGATTCTTAAGGGTCTGAATACAGAATTCAGAAGTCAGACATGCATGGTCTTATAAGAGGCACCACAGAGAACACAGAGAACACAGAGGACACAGAGGTTTTTTAGCCTGTCTGAATGCTTTAAGAGTCTTTTATCTTCATAAATCTATTATTAATTAATTACGTTTGCTTTGGACTAGAGAGTAATACCTGAGAGCAATTCTCTGTGATCTGTGGCCTCTGTGGTTTATAAAAAAGACATTCATTGTTTCCAGAGTAGAATTCAGAATGGTTTGCACGGGGCACTTTATAGTTTCTCATTTCTTTTCTTTTTTGTTGCCTCCTCGTCTATTTCAAAGTTTTTTCCCACCAGCACCACTCCGTATATTTCCTCTGCCGCATCCAGGGTTACCAGGCCCTCCAGCACATCATTCCTGACAAGATTTGGGTTTCTGTCAAGGGGATTGCCGCAGCCGCCCCCACCGGCGGTAACGATGCTGAAGGCGCTGTTTTTTTCCGGAATTCCTGTATAGCTTCCATACGGATTAATTTCTTGTTGTGTTTTTTCAGTTGTGACGCTGGAAAGCCCTCCGGGTAGTCCTCCCCTCTTTCCTGCAGGAGCGATGACATTATGGCTGGTGCTGACTGAAACAGAGGTATTGTCAGCAAGAAGGGTAAATGAGCACTTAACTCCAAGCCCGCCCCTATACTCTCCCGGTCCGCCTGAGTTTTCGGAAAAGCTATATTCACTAAACAAAACAGGGTACTCTTCTTCGGCAAGCTCAATTGAAAAGCCGGAGGCGCCAATTATTCCTCCGGAATATCCGTGTTGGCCGTCACTGAGAGCACTGGCTCCCTGCCCTCCTTCCAATAATGCTTTAAAGGAGTAGTAATTTCCCGTGTAGGAGTCCTGCCCTCCTATAGCGAGGCTTGCCGGGCCGCCATTTTCTGCCGGGATCTCAATATCGGGAGATATAAGGGAGAGACATCCTTTAACAGCCTCTGTAATGCCCTGGGCGGTATGATGGGAGCAGGCTACCGGAGCGGGAAAAACGGCGTTAACCAGAGTGCCTTCAGGGGCAATGACTTTTATTGATTTTATGAGTCCCTCATTAACGTGAACATCCGGGAAAAAGGCCGAAGCAACAGCATTATATACACAAGATGCTGTTATTCCCGCCGTTGCGTTTATAGGTCCCGCAGCCTGGGGATCTGTTCCTGAAAAGTCCACGGTTAGCGAGTCGCCGTCTTTTTTAATTGAGGTCTTTACTGTCAGTGGATAAAAATTATAAAATCCGCCTTCAATGTATTTTTTAGAAGAGAATTCCCCGGCCGGCATTGAACATATAACTGCTTTTACATTTGTTTCGGTTAGCGTTATAACTTCCTTCATATATTTGCGCAATTTTTCATGACCATATTTACCGGCCAGCTTGCAAAGAGCTTTTTCGGCGGCCTGGCAGGCAAAAATCTGTGACCATAAATCCTTTATAAAGTTCCTGGTCCTTATGTTGCCGGTTAGCAGCATGATTACATCCCGGTTTAAATTCCCTTTTTTCATCAGTTTAACCGGTGCTATGCGGAGGCCCTCCTGGAATATTTCACGGCTCAGGGTGGACATGCTTCCGGGAGAAGATCCACCCATATCAGGATGTCCACAGGCGCAGGCCGCCAGTGCCAGGGGCATGCTATTGCAGTATACAGGCCAAAGGATAAAAATATCAGTGATATTGGAGCCGGTTATATATGGATCATTGGTGATTAGTGCATCTCCAGGGCTGAAAGTGTGAAGGGGGTGCGTCTTAAGTATTTTATTAATAAATGTAGGGAAAAGCCCTGAAATTAGAGGCCTGTTTTTTCCGTGGGCCAACATCTCCCCGTCCTTTGTAAAAATTGCTGAGGAGCAGCCCCCACCCTCTTTTATATTCAAAGATGACGAGGTGCCAGCCTGGACTGAATCCATTTCTTCAGCGGCTGCCACAAGAGAATTGCTTATTACCAGAAGTGTGATTGGATCCATTTATTTAACCCCCACATTGATCATAATATTGCCATATTTATCAAAGGCAGCAGACATACGTGGCCAGACGAGGGTGGTAGCGTCGTCCTGCTCTATTATGAGGGGCCCTTCATAAGTGGAAGCTGTAGAAAGGGAGAACCTGTCATACACAGGTGTTTTAACCGCCGACTCACCGAAATAAACCTCTCTGAATTCAACGGGACCGGGTTTACTGTCTTTAACAGCGGCATTGCTATTAAAATTAAAAGCTGTATATATATTGGATGAGTCGGCCAGCGCTTTCAGCCGCAGCTTTGTAATTTCGATCGCAGTTTCATCGGGAGTGAATCCGTATTCCATACTGAAGTTTATACTAAAAGACCTTCCCAGAAGACTTAAGTCGGCACTCTTTATTCTTCCTGCCGGAAATTGAATATTTTGCTGAAGTGATTGACCGCTGTAAGATAAATCAACACTTCGGGTGAACATAATGTCAGATCGGGGAATGCCCTGGGCGGACAATTCCTCCAGGGCCTTTTCTTCCAGCAACCGGTATGATTCATATATAAAGTCGGGATCGGCCTTGCTTAAGTCAAGTGCCAGGCTGTATTCATAATTTTTTTGCAGAACGGACAGCAGTCCCAGTGCTGAATTAACACCCGGAAAGGGTGGTATAAGGACATTTTGTATGCCGCACCGGAGGGCTATCTCTGCTGCGTAGAGTGGGCCCGCCCCCCCGTAGGCTACAAGGGTAAACTCCCTGGGATCATAGCCTCCCCGGGATAATGCACGACTTATGGCCTTTACGGAACTGTTTACCAGGCTCCCTGCCATTAGTTTTGCGGCATCAGCTACAGTAATGCCGGGGAGGCCGGTATTTTCTTTTATTAAGTTGGAGACAGCAGCCCTGTGGGGATGTTTACCAGAGTAAATATAGGCGCGGGGGCCTGTTCTTCCCAGCACCAGGCAAGCGTCTTCACAGGTTGGTAAAATACTATCGCTACCACCAGGCGGGCTGAATCCGGGAAGGCCGTCCCCATCTATAAAAACTGCAGTGCTATTTCCTACTCCTGTATAATCAAGGTTAAGAACAGGGAGGGCCAGGGGATAGCCGGCCACCGGCCCGATGGCATTGTAAAGGGGCTGACCCTTGTTAATTAAACTGACGCAGGTGCCTGAACCACCCATTTCAAAGGCAACCAGATTTGGTCTTCCCGTTTTACCGGAAATCAGGGAGCAGGACATTATTCCCCCGGCATGTCCTGATAAAATAAGCCCGGCACATTTTCCGGCGGCCTCATCAAAGGTTATTGCGCTCCCGTCGGACTGAATGCAAAAAAAGCCGGGACTGTTTTCATTAGGGGCAATACTGGAAAGGATACCTTTGATTTCTCTTTGAATCAGAGGCTTTATAGCTGCGCTTAAAGCTGTGGTTCCAGACCTTAATAATTCACCGGGCCGGGGAAAAATATCTGAAGAAATTGTAACGGGGATATCCGGACAAATTTCGTTAAGTATTTCCCTTACCCTTCTCTCGTGCCCGGGATTTGAATATGAGTGCAAAAGGCACACGGCAATAGATTCTATTCCAAACTCCGCGAGTAGGGGGGCCAGTTCACGGATTTCCTTATCCACAAGGGGAACGAGCACCTTTCCCCCGGCAGCAACTCTCTCGCTTATTTCAAAAGTGAGTCTGCGCTGCCTATTGAATAACAAATCTTTAAACCCCCTGGTAACCAGAAGGGCTGTCTTGGGGCTGCGCCCCTGAAAAAGGGCATTCAAAGCTGTGGTTGTCCCGTATATAATCATATAAAGGTCACCCCGGCTGACCCCTGTTTTAGCGCTTAGCCTGTTGAAGGCTTCAGTTATTGATAATACGGGGTTATCAGGGTTTGTAGGAACCTTTACGGAATGAATTTCACCGGTGTTTTTTATAAACAAGCAGGCGTCAGTGTATGTTGAGCCGGTATTTACAGATAGCCTGCATAAATTTTTTTCAGCCATAAGAACTCCATTTTTGCATTTTTTATAACAAACGTTCCATTATAATTTTACATTAAAAACCGTGTAAGGAAAAACAATAGGAGGGATTTTTCTGGAAAAAGTCTTTGTAAAGAAGTGTGATTCCTATGAACGGGATAAGGTGGGTGAGGCGGTTGCTTCCCTCCTGGACAGTCTCGGCGGGATAAAAAGCATTGTAAAGCCGGGGCAGTCAGTGGCACTGAAGGTTAACCTTATTACCAGAAAAAAAGCGCAATATGCAGCGACAACTCATCCTGTGCTGGTTGAGGCTGTTGCCGGTGAGGTAATAAGGGCAGGGGGGAGGCCGGTAATATGTGACAGCCCCGGAGGCCCGTATACCAAGTCCCTTTTAAAAATGGTGTACCGTGAAACAGGAATGACTGAAGCGGCGGAAAGGACCGGTGCGGAACTCAATTTCGATACGGGAGAGGAGTGGCTAAAACACCCCGGGGGAAGGGTGTACAAAAGTTACCCGGTTATAAAGCCACTGGCGCAGGCCGATGTTATCATAGGAATTTCAAAGATGAAAACTCATGGGATGACAACCTTCACCGGGGCGGTAAAACTTTTTTTCGGAGCTGTTCCGGGACTGAAAAAAGCAGAATACCATTTTAATCTCCAAAAGATTAAGGAATTCAGTGATATGCTGGTTGATATAGCTGATTTGTTAAGGCCTCAAGTCAATATAATGGATTGCGTGTTGGGCATGGAGGGTAATGGCCCTCTTTCAGGAACACCCCGGCATGTAGGGCTGCTTTTGGGAGGCACTAATCCGTATGCGCTAGATGCGGCAGCCTGCCGGCTGGCAGGGATAAGCCCTGAAAAGGTGGTTTACCTGAGGCAGGCGGAGCTGAGAGGGCTGATAGGAAAGCTTAATAGCCTGGATCTGCGGGGGGATAGCTTAGAAGCTGTTGATCCTCCATTTAAGCTGCCCGGCCATAAAAACCTGGATTTTAATGCTCCACCGGAAATAAAAAAGGTACTTGCCCGCTGGTTTCAGCCAAGGCCGATATTTGACAGGGAGATCTGCGCAGGCTGCGGGGACTGTGCCAGGTCCTGTCCGTCCGGTGCAATAACTGTGGGGGGTGGGAAGGCCTTTGTTGACCTTGATAAATGTATTCGCTGTTTTTGCTGCCACGAGCTCTGTCTTCCCAAGGCAGTTTCAATATACCAGTGGTGGCCTGTAAAAAAATTCTTTCGTTAAAAGTGCTTGTTGAGCCATTCCAGTAAAATATTCCAGACCACGGTATGGTGTGCGGAAAATTGGTGATCGGCACCCTCAACATAAAAAAGTTCTTTTGGGTCACCGGCTGAATTGAATATTGCCTGTGCTTCCTCCGGGGGCACCACATCATCCCTGGTGCCCTGCACAACAAGAAGTGGACGTTGAGAAACCAGGGGTGAACATTTAAGAACGTCATGCACGCTTAAATCCGTAAAAAAGGATTTCTTTAAAAAGATTATACCGTCATCACCGGCAAGGGTAACAAGAGAGCTTTCTGCATCCGGAAGTTCCTCGTCGGTGAATCCCATAAAAAGATCTATAAGTGAGGCCGGAGCGGCCCAGGTGCACACTCCGCCAACCCTTTGGTCGGCAGCCGCCTGGCATATAGCCGTAGTGCCGCCAAAGCTTCTGCCCAGCGTAACAATCCGGCTAAATCCCTTTTTAAGGCAAAAGTCAACTGCTCTACTTAGGTCCTCAATATGGCTGCTCAGTGAAATATCCTCAAATTTACCCCCTGACTCCCCACACCCGGCAAAGTCGAACAGAAGGCAGGCATAACCGTTTTTAAGCAGGAATTCTGCCATTTCAACAGCCTTGCCGTGTCCTTCCTTGCTTCCTGTGAATCCATGGCATACTATAACTACAGTATTAAGTGCCTTGTTCTTGTCTTCAAAGATTAGCCCGGATATATTTTGACCTTTTTTATTGATAAAAGATACCCTTTCCATTAACGTCAACTCCCAACCTTAAAATACAATTTATGAAAGAAATTACTGTCTGAATTAAACCACAGAGCACACAGAGGTTGTTAGCCCTGCTTGAATGTTAAAATAACTTTTTAACAATTAATATAAATTGACCATCAGTAGAGTCCCTCGTATTTAAAAGCTACTTACTTGAGAGTAGTGCCTGAAAGCCATTCTCTGTGATCTCTGTGGCCTCTGTGGTTTTTAAAAAAACATTCAGTATTTATTCTGAATTGATTGTTTTCCTGTAACCAGCAAATTGTATTGACTGACTAGAAAATATGCCGTCAGCTCGCCAATTGCGGCTATGTCTTCTGTATGCTGGTAGTGGTTTGCAGAGGAGTTAAAAAGTATATTAGCCGAGCCATCCATTTCCTCGTCAGGAAACCACAGTTTTAAATAAACAGGAAATCTTGGAAATGCATATATAGTACAGGCTAAATCAGCCCCGCCATCAATTACTCCTCCAAGGTCTTTGACCGCTGCGGCAATTAGCTCAGAATCCTTGCCATTAAGCCAGGAAGAAAGCATGTTAATTGCCTCCCGGCGGAAGGCAGCATAATAAACATGGCCGTTTTCAAGCTCTCTGTAGGAAATTATGTCCTGTGTAAGGGCTGCTCCGTCGGCCCTGAAAAGATAGTTCAACAGGCAGAGAGACCAGGAAAAGGGTGGGGTTTTGTCAGTTCCGTTAAAAAGAACATTTCCTTCGGGATAAGAAACAGATAATTCCTGCCCGAAACTCCTGACTATAAAGGCGGACTTAACAGGGTCAAAATAGGTTCCGCTGTTATTTGCCATTTTACCAGTATCTCCGGAGGCAAAAGATTTCAATGAAAAATCACGGGCCCTGGCGTAGGCCCCCCACTGTCCCTTTCCTGTCATATACGGAAAAGTCATAAGTTCTACCTCGCTTTTTAATAATTAATTATTTAACCGGGAAGCTTTACATTCCTACCGGTGTAGCTTTAATATTAGTTGGGAGGTTTAATCTTAAATAAGTTGAACTATTATTTTGTTATAAACTAATGAGGGCTGGTGTGCCTTGACTGAAGCAATAAAAAGAGGCTTTAAAAAGGGAATTTCGGTAACATACGATCTGGCTAAAATAGTTATCCCTGTATACATTCTGGTTACCTTTCTCAAGTATACCCCCTTGCTTGAGGCTATTGCAAAAATTTTTCAGCCGGTTATGAAGATTGTGGGACTTCCCGGGGAGGCCTCCATAGCCATTGTGCTGGGGTATTTTACCAATCTGTATGCCGCCATAGGCGCAATCGTCTCTCTAAATCTTTCAGCAAAGGAAATAACAATTATTGCCATGATGCTGCTGATAGCCCACGCCATGCCCATGGAAACTGCGGTGTCAAAAAGGGTAGGGGTAAGCGGTATTGCAATGGTTGTTTTGAGAACGTCCCTTTCACTGCTGGCGGGAGTTATACTGAATATTACCTTATAAGATTCAGATGGGGTTTAACCCCATCTGAATCAGGAACATTGTTTATAATTGCCTGGGGAGTTGTTTTAATTGGACTGGATATCTTTTGTCAGGGAGGCCGCAGGAGGAAGCATTAAGAATATTGCTATTATGATGTCGATAATAGTGCCCATAATGATATTGCTTGAAATGGCAAGGGAACTCAAACTTTTAGAACGCATTTCGAAGAAACTGGCGCCCGCCCTTAAGGTTTTCGGAATGTCTCCGGAGACAGCTTTTCCCCTGATAGCCGGTATTTTTTTCGGGATTAGCTATGGTGCGGGAGTGATTATTGATGCGGCTAAAAGCGGGAAAATTACCTTAAAGGATATGATTCTTGTTAATGTGTTTCTGTCGGTATGTCATGCGGTGGTAGAGGATACTGCACTTTTTCTGGCGCTGGGGGCAAATCCCTGGGTTATATTACCTGGAAGGCTTGCTGCCGCAGTGCTAATAACCTACCTCGCAGCCTCCAGCGGGTTTCTTAAAAGATATGACAGGGCAGCAGATACTTAGTAGAATTATTCACGGGTCCGGAATTGGGAATCGGGAATCAGGAATTGGTAACCCCCAATCCTCAATTCCTAATTCCTAATTCCCATATAATATTGTCATTCGTCATCTTTTTTTCTTAGCCCGGTTTTATATTCCATGCCCCGTTTTACATCTTTTCTGGTTCCGTGCTTGTGGGTGCTTTCAAGCTGTGCCTTCTGGGACTCGGCTTCTCTTGGCATTGGTGAACCGGGTGGCCTGTGAAGATTCTCTATGGTTTCAGGAATGTTGAACTTATTGTAGGGTCCTGATTTTTCCACCGGAAACACTCCTTTTTTATTGGGATGAGAAAATTGTTCCCTTGACAGGTACATATTATCCGCAAAAAAATCCCCCGCTAGAAAGCTGGGAGATTGGTTAAGCATTTACTCCTTTTATATCTCAGTGAAGGGATTTTTTGTGTTCCTTAAAAGCATCAGAGTTAAATAATTTATCCAGCTCCTCCTGAATCTCCTCATCGAACAGGTCTTTTATCTTAAACATGCTTCCCGCCAGCTTTTTATCCAGATATACAGGCGCAGATGATTTCATGGCAATAGAAATAGCGTCGGAGGGACGTGAATCTATTATCATGTCACCTTTGGGTGTGGTGATGTGAAGCTCGGCGTAATAAGTATTGTCAATTAAATCGTTTATTACTATGTTTTTTACCTTTACGTCAAGATTATCAAAAAGGGAGTTAATAAGGTCAAAGGTCATGGGTCTCTGTATGGGTACACCCTCAATTACTACGGCTATTGCATGGGCCTCAAGAACACCTATCCAGATGGGGAGGACATTTTCCTCCGCTTCATCTGTTAGCAGTACTATAGGGTTGCTGTTGGTGTCATAGGCTATTCCCTTAACAAAAAGACGGATCATTTTCCCACCCTCTTATTAAAAATTTATGCAGGATAAGGGATCCGTAGCATTATTAGTATTCTATCACTTTCAAAACAAAATTTCACAGTTTTTTAGCGTCGGTTTTGGACAATTGTACGTATTCCCTTAAACTCTTTTTCTCACAGACCAGTTTTACAGGCTTTTTTGAATTATAAAGCATATTACTGTATTTTTTTACAAGAGGACTGGACAACCCGTCGTTGTTCCTGTCGACTACCTCCAGCTTATTCAGATTAATGTTGTGTGAAAGAGACCGGTAGAGCAGCCTTTTAGCCATAAAGTCCGCGGCTGGCAGAGAATAGCCTATTATTACAATTTGGAGGGCCTTTTTCAGTGCATCATGTGCCTTTGTCCAGATTTGCTGCATTATTTTGCCATGAACATTTTTTTTGACTGAAGGAGGAATAATCAGTCTCTCCAGGTCATGGCTTTCCGGCTCGAATTCAACTGAAGTGGAGTACTCCCAATTATCAGGGTCATCAAACATTGAAGGAGACATTACATAAACCCTGGCGCAGGCCCTGCAGGTTACCCAGTTAAAAGATCCGTGCGGCTTAAGAAGAAGAACCTGTGATCGATCGGGGTCAATGCCGACTGCGTTTTCTTCCGCCTGCGCGCGAAAACCGTATCCTGTCCTGGGGTTCCAGAGTGCGCTTGTACAAAGAGCTGTATCCATAAGGAGATCGTAATTAAAGGATATAACGGTGTCACCGGGGTGCAGAAACGATGCCAGCGCAGAGTGATATGGGCACGGAGGCCCCTTTAGAACTCTGCTGAATGTAGCTGTGAGAAGCTCCATGAATTCTCTTTTTGCCTTGCGTAATAGTTCAATTTCCGAAATGCTGTCACTATACTCAAGTTCGAGGTCTAAAAAAGTAAGTACATCCTGCATGTCAATACCTGCGTCTTCCAGCCGCTGGAGGGGCAGGTTAAAATATTCCTCTAAAAATTTGATGATGTCACAGTATTTTTGAAAATTTTCACCGGGGTCAGAATGAATCACCCTGCAAGCCACGGTAAAAAAATTTTTTGCCGAGGGGCACTGCATTCCCGAGTATGACTTATCGTAGCTGGCGCTGGCCCCTGCTCCAAGTATATAAACCGTAGACAATGCGGACCTCCGTTATGTAGTGGTGTGGAATTGACAGAGCTACGGGTGCAGTCGGTAAAGAGTTCTGGGGAAGGGTATCGCTTCCCTTACATGCTCTATTCCGCACAGCCAGGCCACTGTTCGCTCAATACCGAGACCGAAGCCGGAGTGAGGGACCGTTCCGTATTTACGCAAATCAAGGTACCAGTTAAAGGATTCTACTGGAAGATTATGTTCTTCTATCTTCTTCATTAATAAATCCGGGTCGCTTATTCTTTCGGACCCCCCAATAATTTCACCATATCCCTCCGGTGCAATCATATCGGCCCCCATTATTACATCCGGGTTGTCAGGGTCAGGCTCCATGTAGAAGGCTTTAATTTTGGTAGGGAAGCGATGTATAAAAACAGGGGAGGCAAATTTCTCTGAAATGGCTGTTTCGTGGGGCGCGCCGAAATCGTCTCCCCACTGGAACTGGTGCCCTTCCTCGTTAAGCATTTTAACTGCGTCTGTGTAGCTTATCCTTGGGAAGGGAAGGGCAACTGCCTCAAGTTTGCTTATGTCCCTGTTTAAAAGTTTAAGGTCGCTTTTATGTTCTGAGAGAACTGTCTGCACCAAATGGTATACCAGTTCCTCCTGAAGCTTAAGGTTGTCTTCAAATTCAAAGAAGGCTGCCTCTGCCTCCAGCATCCAGAATTCCATCAAATGCCTTCTTGTTTTGGACTTTTCAGCCCTGAAGGTAGGCCCGAAGCAAAATACCCTGTTAAGGGCCATGGCTGTTGCCTCATTGTAAAGCTGGCCGCTCTGGGACAGGTAAGCTTTTGTGTCGTGGTAGCCTATTTCAAAAAGCGTTGATGTACCCTCACAGGCTGCCGGGGTGATTATGGGAGAGTCGGCCAGCACAAAGTCCTTTTTGTGTAGAAAATCCCTGCAGGCCTGCTCAACAGTGGACCGTATTCTAAGTATAGCCGACTGCTTTGGGGTCCTTATCCATAGATGCCTGTGATCCGAAAGAAAGTCAACGCCGTGCTCCTTTAGAGTGATTGGATAGGCTTCGGATTTCCCAACAATTCTATATGAAGTTAGCAGCATTTCCACCCCGGAGGGAGACCTGGGCTCATCACGGACGGTTCCGGTAAGTTTAACGGAACACTCCTGAGTGATTTCATTTGCTTTTTCAAATAACTCGGGGTTGTCATTTTTTGCCAGTACGCACTGGACAGTTCCTGTCCCGTCCCTGATGATGATAAATTTGATCTTTCCGGTGGACCGCTGGTTGTACACCCAGCCTCTGAGTTCTACCTCACTGCCAATGTGGTTTTTAAGATTTTTTATTAATACCCATTCCATGTTTATCCCTCTTCCAACATTATTATTCAAACTTATCTGTACTTAATATTGTTTATTCTTCTCCTGTCTACTGTCTCCCGAACGAAGGCCTTTTATATTATTGGTAAAAAATTCACTTTAATTCGGCACATTGTTTTATTAAAACACCTCTCCTATAAAAAATATATTTTGGTGAGAAATGCCAAAGTCCTTTATTTTTTTAATTTTTTAACCTGGCGGAAATAAGTTTTTAATAGAATTAGCTTTTCGATATTGTAAAAGAATAATAAGAAGGAAAACATCAGGGGGTGAACGAAATGGAAGAGTATCTGCGGTCAAGAGTTCCCTGGACCACTGAGCCCAGCCTTAAGCAGAAAACAGAGGAACTGGGTATAGACTTTGATCGGTTTATTTACGGCATGAAATATGACAAGTCTGATATTGAACTGGCCGGAGAGCTTGGAGTCTCGGAAAAAACAATAGGGCACCTGAGGGATCATTTCATTAGAAAAGGTCTGGGGTCTACCATGGGACAGGACTGAGTAAACGGCCTGCGTATCCAGGCCGGAGGTGTTTGAAATATGATTAAACTGCTTTGGCTCCTGATAGCGGTCCCTGTTATAGAGCTAATAATAATGATAAAGATAGGGGCCGAAATAGGTTTCTGGCCTACCCTGGCACTGGTTGTGATTCCAGGTATTATTGGAGCAGCTATGGCCCGGTCCCAGGGAATTAAGGTCATTTCAGCGGTTAAGGGTGAAATTATTCGGGGCAGGCTGCCCGGGAGTCAGATAGTGGATGGTGTTTTGATATTATGCGGGGCGCTGCTCCTTGTAACTCCCGGTGTTATAACAGATTTGATAGGGCTGAGTGTTTTGCTGCCCAACATCAGAAGTATGTACCGAAAGCTTATTGCCTACCGCTTTTTGAACATGATAGCAAACAGGAAATTAAGGGTTTTTATTAACAGGTAGCCGGATAAAAAATTCCTGGCTACTTTTAATTTTGTTATGCTATAATAGTCAAATAATAAAATCGGACCTGCTGTAAAGATTGCTGCAGGCCTTCAAAATAATAGCATTGCTGGTTCTATAGATAATAATTTTCCTAAAAACGGAGGTAGGTTTTATGTTTCCTGAAAAGTTTGCCAGAGTCGGCCTGACTTTTGATGATGTGCTTCTTGTTCCGGCTGCTTCTGAAATACTGCCCAGGGATGTGGATACCACAACCCGGCTGACCCAAAGAATCAAGCTTAATATACCTCTTATGAGCGCGGGGATGGATACCGTTACAGAGTCCAGGATGGCAGTTGCCGTAGCACGGGAGGGCGGCGTTGGAGTTATTCACAAAAATATGACTATAGAAAAGCAGGCCATGGAGGTTGACAGAGTAAAGAGGTCAGAGCACGGGGTCATATCCGACCCAATTTATCTGTCGCCTGAAAGTCCTATAAGCGAGGCACTGCTGCTTATGGAGCGGTACAGAATATCGGGTGTTCCGGTTACCGAAAATGGCAGGCTGGTTGGTATACTAACCAACCGGGATCTAAGGTTTGAAAAGGACTTCAGCAAGCCGGTGGGAATGGCCATGACAAAGGACAACCTTATCACCGCTCCGGTGGGTACAACCCTTGTTCATGCCAAGGAAATTCTGCAAAACTACAAGGTTGAAAAGCTCCCCATAGTGGATGATGACTTTAACCTTTGCGGGCTGATTACCATTAAGGACATTGAGAAGGCCAGGCAGTATCCCAATTCGGCCAAGGATGCAAAGGGAAGGCTCCTGGTGGCCGCAGCTGTTGGTGTGAGCGCAGATACCATGGACAGGGTGGACGCGCTGATAAACGCCAGCGTGGATGTAATTGTTGTGGATACTGCCCACGGGCATCAAAGAGGAGTGCTTAACACCGTTTATAGTGTTAAGTCAAAATACCCCGGCATTGATGTGGTGGCAGGAAATGTAGGTACTCCTGCAGGTGTACGGGATCTGGTAAGCGCGGGAGCAGATAGTGTAAAGGTCGGCATAGGTCCCGGATCCATTTGCACCACAAGGATTGTGGCCGGGGCAGGTGTTCCCCAGATTACCGCAATATACGAGTGTGCCGAAGAGGCGGCCAAATATGACATTCCCATTATTGGTGACGGTGGCATCAAATATTCAGGTGATATAACCAAGGCCATTGCCGCCGGTGCGGATGTTGTAATGATTGGGAGCCTATTTGCCGGCACTGAGGAAAGTCCGGGCGAAATAGAGATATACCAGGGCAGGAGCTATAAAGTATACCGCGGCATGGGCTCCCTGGGTGCAATGAAAGAGGGCAGCCGGGACAGGTACTTCCAGGAGGAGCAGAAAAAACTCGTCCCGGAGGGAGTGGAAGGCAGGGTTCCTTACAAAGGGCTGCTGGCCGATACGGTATACCAGCTGATGGGAGGTATCCGGTCGGGAATGGGGTACTGCGGGACAAAGAGTATTCATGAATTGAAAACAAAAACCCAGTTTATGAGAATTACTCCCGCAGGCTTAAGGGAGAGCCACCCGCATGATGTTTCCATAACCAAGGAGGCTCCAAATTACAGCCTGAAATAAACGCCCTGTGGGCGTTGCCGCTGTGGTCCGGAATTGGAATTAGGAATTAGGAATTGGGAATTGGTGATAAATTCTAAAAAAATCCCCCTTCTATATGAAGGGGGATTTTTTATGGCTAATGAAGTATATGTCGCTTAAAAGCGTTAAAGTAACCCATGGTTTGGTTGAAAATACGGCTACTCACCAACCAATTCCTAATTCCCAATTCCCAATTCCCAATTCCGGACCCATGAATAATTCTTAATAATGCCGCTGTTCCAGCGGTAACGCCCGCAAGGGCGTTTATTTACGCCCTAGAAATTTTAGTTTTTCAAACATATCAACATATTCAGCGGGCACATGCTCTCCTATCCTTGCCATGAGCACATTGGCCGGGTTCTCCAGTATTTCAGGGTCATCTGTATTTACTTTCTGCAGGCTCACGGTGCCGAAAAGCCTGGTCAGCATTTTCTGGTACTGCCACACATTCATCTTATTGTTCTCAAGATCCCAGTGCCAGCAGTATTCCATTGTTATTACAATGTAGTCCTTCATCACGGGGTTGGCAAAGGAATGAATCAACATGTTCCTGCCAACCTTGTATTTTCTCCATAGCGGGCTTACTTCTATGGCCCCAAGCTCCAGAACAAGCGGATGCCTGTGCCAGCGGGTGTATGAGTCCGGCCGGTGGTATGTCACATAGCCTATTACTGTATCCTGGTAATTGGCTATATAAATGAAACCATCATTTGAACCAGCTATTTCGCAAAGGCATTTTTTTTGTTTGCTTGCTTTTCTAAAATTACTGAGATTTTCGTCAAATTCGAGTTTTTCAAGGTGTTCTGACCTAACCGGCCCCTCGATAACTATTGTTCCTTTATCGCACACAATCTGGTTGGCGATAAGTTCCCGGCATGCTGTAATCATAATGGCATCACCTCTCTAAAATAAGACACCATAAAACCGTTCAGTTTTTGCTTTCCGTTAGGGAGCACATATCGACCAGTCAGCCTTAAATTATTACCGTTTACTTGTATTATAAACCACATGCTCTCCGGCTACAATAACCAATTGTTTTTTTGTATACAGTCGCTAAATATCTTTCATTGTATTTTAATGTAGGAATATTTTGCCAAAAAGTACTGCCATATAAAGAGGAAAATGGTAATATATGGGGAAGTTAAGATTGTTAAAGAAAGCTGAACAGTAGTAAAAGGACGGTGTTGACAATTTGGGAGGAAAGCTTCATTCACTAACAGACGTCTTAAAGAAAACCCTTTTTTTCTTTGAGGAGCTTTCTGTGGCTGAAATGGTGCCACACGTTCACAGAAAGATGCTAAGGGATTACAGTCAAAAACAGGTTGAAGAGAAGACTACACTGTGTCTTAGGCAAAACCCCTGTTTTGTTTATAATGACAAAGATTTTTGGAGCCTTAATCTTGAGGGAAACAGGGATAATGACCAGTTTTACTCCCTTCTTCTCAAGAAACAGCAGCCTGTAAGTGTTAAAGAAATACTACGGGCCGGTGTCAACCCAAAAAATAAAAAGAAAACAAAGCCCCTTGTTTCAGGTGAGGCCAGCCTTATTTCCGACGGCAGGTTTATTCAGCTTGAAAGCGGCCTGTGGGGCCTAACCGAGTGGGAGGTTGAGGCGGGGCAGTATTCATTGAAGCAGCTTGTAATTAAGGCCCATAAAAAGCATCCGGGAGGTCTCTCAGCTCATCAGATATATGAAATTGTAAACTCCTGGAAGGGAACAAGCGTAAGTGCTGTGGAAGGTGTTTTAAAAAAGTTTACTTATTTTGAGGAGATTGGGGACGGAATTTGGGTTTATAACCCTGTGGTTCAGATAGCCTACGAGGAAATAATGAAGAGGTTTTTAACGTCAATAAACAGGCAGAGGGAGAAATGGCACAGGGACAGGCTACGCTGGAAAAAGAAAATTGAGTCTCAGGAAAGGCAGCTTTACGAGGTTAACTGTGCGCACAGGGAGGTTGCGGCAGCCCTGGCGGTCAAAATTGAAGAGTCCGGACAGCATGATTATCTGGTGACACAGATGGCTGAAAAGGATTTGCTGCTTTCTCTAAGAAAAAAGGAAATATACCGGTATAGGGAGCATGTTGCAAAACTGGAAGCAAAGGGTAACAGCATACTGCACCAGTGCCGCCTCTGGGTGAGAAGGGCCAGGGAATCTGAAGAAGAAAGGGAGAAGTTGAAAGAGGCCCTTGGTAAAAACCAGTCCAGCCTGGAGGCACTTTTCTCAAAACTTCAGCAGTACAAGGAAAAGGACAGGGAAAACAAGCTGAGGATTGCTGAAATAAAAGAAAGAAACGCAGAAAAGACAGCCGAAATGCAGTCGGAAATAGTGGAGCTAAAGCAGAAGTTTGAAAAAACCATAGATAACCATGCTCTTGAAGAAAAGAGGTACAGGGAGGAAATAAGCATTCTTAGCAATGACCTGAAGACTGCACTGGAGAGTGGAGAAGAGGCAAAAAGAACATTAAGATTTGTCCAGCAGGAGCTAACACGGGTCCGCTCGGATTTGAGAAAGATGGAGGAGAGTATTAAAAGCCCAATTATAAAGGCGATTTTAAGATTAATAGGTTTCTTTTCTGTTTCTAATAAGAGTAAGGTCAATTAAATAGGAATTGGGAATTGGGAATTGGGAATTGGGGGTTGGGGACCGATTCCCAATTTTCAATTCCGGACCCATGAATAATGCATAACAATGCCGCTGTTCCAGCGGCAACGCCCGCAGGGCGTTTTTTTAGTTTATAAAATATGTTATATTTTAAATTAATTAAAAGACATGGAGTTGTCATGAAAGAGATAAAAATTCTTATTGTTGATGATGAGGCTAAAATAAGGGAACTTCTCAGGGCATATCTGGAAAAGGAAGGATATGCCGTTGATGAGGCTGAAAATGGCTTTGAGGCTTTGGGAAAATTCTCTGAAACAGAATATGATCTTATTGTTATGGACTTGATGATGCCGGGAATGGACGGTCTGGATCTATGCCGGGAGATAAGAAAGAGATCGGAAATACCGGTTATAATGCTAACTGCAAGGGGTGACGAAATAGACAGGGTTTTAGGACTGGAGCTCGGGGCCGATGATTACATAGTAAAGCCCTTCAGCCCCAGGGAGCTGACCGCCAGGGTAAAGGCAATTATCAGAAGAATTAAAAAGGATGTGCCTAGTATAAAGGTAAGTCAAATTATAGCTGATAACCTTGTTATTAACGAGGACACCAGGGAGGTAACGGCAGGTGGTGATCCGGTCAGCTTAACTCCCAAGGAATACGAACTTCTTGTTACCCTCGCCAGGTATCCGGGCAGGGTTTTTACCCGGGAGCAGCTTTTGCGGCAGGTGTGGGGGTACGATTTCTTTGGAGAGGCCCGGACTGTGGACACTCATATAACCAGACTAAGGGAGAAATTGGCCAGAGTACGGGCAGACAGGCATTATATAGCCACTGTCTGGGGGATGGGTTACAAATTTGAGGTGAAGAGTTGAAAAGGTATGGACTGGCCTTTAAAATATGGATGGCTATGTTTGCCCTGGTGGTTTTGGTGCTGGGGCTATCATCTTTTTTTCAGTCGGCTCTTATAAAAAAGATATATATTGACCAGCAGGTCAGAAGAATAGTAGAAAGCGGGAGCGATTTCGCCCGGAATGCTGACGTGATGGATGGCTCTTTGGAACTTGACAGAAATGTTAATGCACTGGCCGGAGCCCTTTACGCCAGTGTTTCGGTTATTGACAAGGACGGTACTCTGTTAACCTGGTCAGGCAGGCGCGGTATGGGCGGCATGGGTATGGGTACTGGTATGGGTAATGGTATGGGAAGATGGGGAATGATGGGGGGAATAAGCTCCGACACAGGGGATGTTCTCGCGGGAGAAACGGTTATAAGAAAAGGCGGAAGCCACTTTAACGGAGTGAATGTAATCCTTGTGGCAATTCCGATTGAAAGAGACGGCAGTATAGTGGGGGCGGTGTTTATACACGCACCCCTGGCGCCTATTGAGGCTAATATCAATGCTATTCATGGAGCCGTTGTATATTCATTCCTGCTTGGTATCGCAGCCTCAATTTTACTGGCTTTTTTCATTTCGAGGAAAGTTACGGACCCAATATTAAGAATTAATAAGGCAGCACGTTCAATGGCTGAGGGGAACTTCGGAGTTAAAATCCCCCACAAATCAGGGGATGAGCTGGGACTGCTGGCAGAGTCAATAAACACCCTGTCAGAGAACCTTGAGGATAAGATAAGGAAAATAGAAAAAATCGACTCTGCCAGGAGGGGGTTCGTAACTAATATTTCTCACGAGTTGAGAACTCCGCTTACTATAATGCAGGGTTATACCGAGGCACTGATGGACGGAATAGCAGAGGATGAGGGACAAAGAGAAAAATACCTGCTGAACATTTATGATGAAACCCTCCGTCTGCGCAGGCTTGTGGATGATGTTCTGGACCTGAGGAAGATGGAGAAAGGGAAAATTAGCCTGGAGCTGAAAGATATAAATGTTGCAGACTTGATATTTGGTGTGGCTGACCAGTTCGGAGAGGACTTTACAGGTAAAAATGTAAAGCTGGAAGTTGAGCTGGCCGGTGGTGATATCATCGCAAGGGCTGATCCCGACAGGGTAAAGCAGGTTATAATAAATCTGGTGGACAATGCTGTCAGGCACAGCCCCACCGGAGGGGTAATAAGGTTATTGGGAGAAAAATCCGGGGGCGCAGTAAAGGTCTCTATCACTGACCAGGGCCCCGGAATAGGGGACGTTGACAGAGACTTGATTTGGGAAAGGTTTTACAAGGCTGATGACTCCAGGTCTGAAAGGAAGTATTCGGGCAGCGGACTGGGACTGGCCATAGCAAAACAGATTATTGAGCTGCACGGAGGTAAAATTGGGGTTGATAGCTCCCCCGGAATGGGATCAACATTCTGGTTTACACTAAAAGCACAGGCATGACAGCAAAATACATTCAGAGGTGAAACATGAAAGACAGAAACAGCTCGCTTATCATATTGAGGGAGAGAAAGACCGTTGAAATTGAGCCTGAACCGATAACAAGAAAGCTTTATTTAAGACTTACTGAGCCTGCGCTGACCGATAACCGCGCCGATGTGGACAGGCTCAGGCAGGAGTTGCAGAAAATAGTGGGCGACGTTAAGATTGATGTAAGCTTCATGAACAGTATTGCAGGCGTCTTGAGAAAATCCGGCTGGAAGGTAACTGCTACAGTGGGGTTTTATGACTACTCCTGGAAATTAATTGGCCTTGAAGAGGGGGATACCACAGAAAGGCACTACGGCCTTGCTGTTGACATTGGCACAACAACAGTGGTTGCCTACCTTGTGGATATGAAAAACGGCGATGTTATTGATGTTGAGGCGGAATACAACGGTCAAATTAAATACGGAGAGGATATACTGACCAGGATATTTAACGCCGGTGATGATAAAGGACTAAATCTGCTGCAGCGGGCAGTAATTGACTCACTGAATAACTTGATACGTAAGCTGGAGGAAAAAAGCGGCATTATTGCGGAAAGGGAAATCAGTGCCGTTTCGGTTGGCGCAAATACAACAATGGTACACCTTTTCCTGGGCCTGAGCCCGGCAAATATATGTGTGGCTCCCTATATTCCAGTGGTGAATAGCCCTGGGACGGTTGAGGCAGGCTATCTGGGGCTGGGTGTAAACCCCGGAGCCCCTGTGTATATTTTCCCCAGCGTGGGAAGCTACCTGGGCGGTGACATTATAGCAGGAGTCCTGTCGTGTGAAATGAATAAAAGGGAAGAGCTGGCCCTTCTTGTGGATATAGGCACCAATGGGGAAATAGTGATGGGCAATAGTCAATGGATGGTGGCATGTGCCGGCGCAGCCGGCCCCGCCCTGGAGGGAGGCGTTGCCGCCAGTGGAATGAGAGCCGAAGCGGGAGCTGTTTATAAAATAAGTATAGGCCAAAATAGCGGCAGGGTAGAGTACTTTACCATAGGTGACAGGGATCCTGTAGGTATTTGCGGCTCGGGCCTTGTTGACGGGATTGCTGAATTGTTCCTGGCTGGGATAATAGACAGGAGCGGAAGGTTTAGGGACGGGAGAGATCACTTTGTGGTGGTCCCCTCGGAAAAGTCAGGAACCGGAAGGGATATAGTGATAAGTCAGGTGGATATAAACAATTTTATGCGCACCAAGGGTGCAGTCAATGCTGCTATGGAGCTGCTGCTTGAAAGTGTTGGCTGTGATTTGAAAGATATTGAAAGGTTTTATGCCGCAGGGGCCTTTGGACATCACCTGGATATAGAGTCTTCTGTTAACCTTGGCCTATATCCGGATCTGCCAAGAGATAAGATGGTGAGGGTGGGAAACAGCTCCGGTGAAGGGGCCAGGATGGCCCTTATGTCAGTGAACTGCCTGAAAGAAGCGGAAGAGATAGCAAAGAACATAACTTATTTTGAGCTCAATGCAAACCAGGATTTTATGAATAAATTTGTCAGCAGTAAATTCATACCCCACACCAATATGGACTATTACCCCACGGTAAAAAAGAGGCTTTCAGACCGGGGTCTTTTGAAATAAAACGAAGGATGAAAATACCCAGGTTTTTATTAGCCACAGAGGTCACAGATCACAGAGAAATAAATGTAAGGCACTACTCTGTAGTAAAAGTAGACAATTCGGGAATCGCTATCAGACATCTTCAATATATAAAAATAATCTTTTAACATTCAGGCAGGGCTAAAAAACTCTGTGTCCTCTGTGTGCTCTGTGGCTTAAAAAGGACCCAATTTTCATTCTCATTGGGTGACTGGGTGGCTGGGTGGCTTCTGAATTCCGACCCGTTGCGCTACTATTTTTAGAAAAACTAAACGCAGAGCGGGTCTTCGTATTTCAGGAGTTTTTCGAAATAGTCATAGTTATCTTCGATTGTCTTCACCGCACGGGCATCAAGGGCACTGTGGGACATGTCTTTTAAAATCTCAATTATCCTATCCCTGGGCATACCCTTGCGGTAAGGCCTGTTTTCTGCAAGGGCGGCGAAAACATCGCACACGGACATATATCTGGAGCCATGGGGGAGGCTCTCTCCGGAAAGTCTGAAGGGGTAGCCCGTTCCGTCAATCTTCTCGTGGTGAAAAGAAGCCCACCGGTTGATCTCATCAAAGCCTCCAATTCTGTCCAGTATTCTATGGGTAAAATAGGTGTGCCTTTTAATAATACTAAACTCCTCGGGATTAAGTTTGCCGGGTTTTTGCAGTATCTCTTCGGGTATACTGAGTTTACCCAGGTCATGGAGAAGGCCTGCAACAACCATTTTTTCGGAATCTGATTTTGAGAAGCCCGAGATCTGGGCGAAAAGCTTGGCGCTTGCGGCAACAAGTCTTGAGTGTTTATGTGTGAATGCGCTTTTTTTGTCAATAACACTGGCAAAGAGAAGTGAAATATCCAGTAGCATTTCATTATTTATTACCATATTATAGCTATCCATGGTGTCGCAGAGTATAGCAGGGAGGAATTGCGAGTCCAGGTCCAGCCAGAAACCTTCTGATTTCGAGAGTTCCGCTAGCTCAATAAATAAATCGGGGTCCAGAACCGTTCCTGATATCTTTTTAAGGCCGGCTATTATCCCCTGTGTTTGTTCTAGAACGAAAACACCAGGTTTTATCATAACATCAAGCCTGTCAACGGCATTAATTATCCTGCTTTCTAAAGGAATGTCGTCACCCTTAAGGCCGCTGGGATTATTGCCGGACCAGGCATCGTGGTGTGATCTGATTATGCCGCTGGCCGGCTCAAGAAACTTTATTTTTCTAGTCATATAGTAACCCAAATCTGAATGGGTAAAGGGGTCCTCAATTTCAAGGCACCCTAAAAGCTCCTTGTCCCGCATTGATATTGCCCCTATATCATGAATGATGGAGGCTATGAAAATATTTTTTATTGTATCGTCGGAGAGCCCCAGCTTTAATGCCAGCTTAACAGCCATAAGGGCAACTCTTTTATGGTGCGAGGAAAGGCCGGTATAAGTGAAGTCAAGGGCTGTGGAGAGTGAGCTGAAAATATCCTTTAAGTCAATATTTAACATGTTTATCACCTAAATGGTGATAATTCACTATTCAAATGTGAATGTCCTTCACAATTCGACAATTTATGAAAAATAAATGCCGCATCGGATAATGCGGCTTAACAGGGATTAATCATTGCTAATTTTGTGTACTTCAGGCTTGCTTAGTTCCGGGTATATCAGCCTTAGTGTTACAGGTTCGGTTCCCATCAATGTTTTGATAAGGCCTTCAAATATTATTATAATAGATTTCATGAAAAACCCCCCTGTGAAAATTATAACCAGGGGAAAGGCTAAAATCATTAATCAATTAATAGATCCTTTTCCATGACAATGTTCTTTTTGTTATAGTTTACCGGTAAAGTCCCTGGTTCAGTTAATTCAAGGGGAACAATTTATCGCCGTAGTAGCCGCCGTATCCTCCGCCAAAGCCGGTTTTCATCTATTCAAAATTTAATTCTTATGGGAACTGTTGGGCAGAATCTCGAAGTCCTCAGTTTTAGCCAGGTTTTGCATTGCCTCGAATAGTTTTGGGGGTGGAGCAACAAGAGCTCTCTTGTTTAAATCCAGCCATCCCGCTGTAGTGGCAACCGATGCGGCCTTTTTGCCGTCAGAGCGGTAAAAATCGTTTTGGAAACGAAACCTGGAGCCATCTTCACTAATGCCCGAAACAAGATGATGTACTTCTATATCCTCAAGAAGGCGCAATTCCTTGTAGTATGTAATTTCGTCCTTCATAACCACCGGCCCGATCTGCAGGTTTTCAAAGTTACGAACAGAAAAGCCGTGCTCTTCAAAATACATCATACGCACATCGGCAGCTGCATTTAGATAAGCAGTGTTTGCCATGTGTGCGTTAAAATCCAGGTCTCCCCACCTAACCTTCAAACAAACCTTGTAAATCTCATGCATTTGTTTTTCCTCCTTTTTCTTGTTCATAGTTAAAGAGACGTTCGATTGACTTTTTAGCCCGCCCGATTGCATTTATATCACCGAATAGCTGCATATGCCAGTTTGCGCCCATAACAATGGATTGCAGCTCAAATACTGCCTGTTCAGGCTCCAATTTCTCACTTAATTCACCCGCACGCTGGGCTTTTACAATTTCCCGCCGGAGAAATTTAAGCCAGCCACTCATGGTAAGCTGCAGCATATCTCTAATTTCACCTGGTCTGCCATCAAATTCAATTGTTGCGTTGGCAAAGAAACACCCCCCACGAAAGGTGTTTTGCTCTACATAGGAAAGCCAGCCATCACAGAGCCTCATAAGCCGATTTTTGCCATACGGCAGGTCTGTCACCGGGTCTATCACAATTTCTTTAAAAATCTTTTTCGCCGCTTTTATGACAATCTTTTGAAGTTCCAGCTTGGAGCCAAAATGAGCAAACAGACCGCTTTTGCTTAGTGCAAGGGATTTTGAAAGGGTACCTATAGTCAGCGATTCTAGTCCCTGCAAGGAAGCAATTTGCACGGCTTCTTCTAAAATGCGGTTTTGTGTTTCAATACCCCTTTGAGATTTCATAACCATACCTCAAAAATAAAAAATTAGTTAATTAGAGTATAAAGCACGAACGTTCGTATAGCAATATTCCAATTAAAAAATTTAATAAAAGTTTATTAATGGTATTTGCCATAATCTCGTTCAAATAATAAAAGCCCTTGAATATCAAGGACTTTTTTCTGGCAGGGGAGACAGGACTCGAACCCGCAGCCTACGGTTTTGGAGACCGCCGCTCTACCATTGAGCTACTCCCCTATATATGGTTTAGTTCAGACGCACTATTCATTATAGCAGAAACCATGCTGATGTCAAGCTGGTAAATTATCTGAAATGAGCGGTACCGGTCATTGTAATATCTTTTTACCAATATAGTGGGACAAAAAATTGTTGTTTCAGTAAACAATATGCGTGCTTAACAGAGTATAATGAATTTATTTCTTTAATCTCTTGCTTTTATATAATAATTCAGGAAAAACCATTTTTAAATGTATAACTATACGGGGGCATGATAAGCCATAAAGTTTGATTTATGGGTGTAATAATCCAATACAATGAATTATAATTAATATAGTGTGTTTTTGTTCATATCGAACCGAAACAAAGGAGGAACCGAATGATAGATTTCAGGAAGAATATCAGTAAAACAGTTTACCATGATCCCACAAAAAACTTCACTTTGAATGAGGTAAACAGCGAGAAAAGATATGACCCTCTCACCGGTAAAATGGTAAGGATATTTCCATTTCGTAAAATAGCTTTTCCAAGGCATGACTGGACCCCCTTTGTGGAAGAGTCAAGGCAGAGGTTTTGCCCTTTCTGCCCGGGTGTTCTGGAGCATGCTACTCCCCGGTTCCAGGAAGAGTTTATTCCCGGGGGAAGGCTTCAGGTGGGCGAGTCAGTACTGGTTCCCAACCTTCACCCGTATGAAACTCACACAGGGGTTGTGGTTATGACACCTCAACATTATCTTTCCATGGAAGATATTACAGTGAATATAATGGCTGACAGCATGGAGGCAGGCCTTAAATATTTACTTGCGATAGCTGAGAAGGACTCAAAAAATGCAAGGTACTGCTCGATAAACTGGAATTACATGCCCTATGCGGGCGGCTCCCTTATTCACCCGCACATGCAGGTGATATCGGGAGATGAGCCGTGCAATCTGGATAGTGAAATGGCATACTTCTCTGCCGAATATTTCCGCAAAAACGGCACTGTGTACTGGAATGACCTGCTTGAAGCTGAAAGGGGCGGGGACAGGTACCTCGGGTCCACCGATGGGATTGAGTGGCTGGCAACCTTCGCGCCCCTCGCCCTGGGAGATGTAACGGCGGTGGTAAAAGGCTGCTCCACGATAAATGACATGAGCCGGGAACATATAGAGAGTCTGGCAGAGGGCTTTAAGAGGATTATAAGCTATTACGACTCGGTAAACCTGCCTGCTTTCAACATGGCACTATATTTTGCAGGTAGCGGGGACCAGGGTTTTTGCTGTACAGCGAGGTTTGTAGGGAGATATACCCTTTTCCCTATAGTGGGAAGTGACGTAAGCCACATGCAGATGCTGCACCATGACCCCTGGACACTTCATCTCCCCGAGGAAATGGCCAGGGACTTAAGGAAGTTTTTCTAGTTAAATGATTAGCAGGCTAATTAATGAAGAGAAGAATAAAACAACCAGGGTGCTAAGGGGGAGGAAATAACAAACTTATTGCCGAATAAGTTGTGTATATATTGCCTGACGGGAGGGGAATAAAATGAAACTGAACTGCATGATGTGCGGAAGGCTCATTGAAATGGAAGAATTCAAGCCTGATCCATATGATGACGAGGATGAAATACCGAAGAAAAAGCCTATAGTTTTTTGCCAGATGTGCGAGGCCAAGATAAGAAATGAATCCGACCAGTCACAAAAGGTGCCGAAGCCGATGTAATTAATTTCGGTAATATGGTAATAAATGTAAGAAGATTAAGTTATATCTGGAGGTTGTTTGATGAGGCAAAGATTTACAACTATTCTAGTTGTTGCAGTTGTCGCAGTACTGATGCTTGCTCGCTGGGGAGCCAACCTTTATACAGACTGGCTCTGGTTTGGATCCCTTAATTACCAGAGCACGTTCCTTACCATTATATTTTCGGAAATCGGTCTTAAAATTGCTGTCGGGACGGCATTTTTCATATTGCTGTTTATAAACCTTCTGCCCACAAAGGCGAGGCTTATGAAGGCCGCAAATATGAGCAGGGTTATAGAGGATGAAGACAATGTAATAGCTATGTACAGGGCGCCCTTCAGTAAATATGCCAAGTCAGGACCCATAATGGCGGTTTATTTGCTGATTAGCCTGGTAATGGCATTCTTTGTAGGGACCGCTGTTACCGGAGACTGGGTAACTCTTCAAAAGTTTCTCCATCCCACCAACTTTAATCTTACCGACCCCATCTTTGCAAAGGATGTGGGATTTTACGTATTTAAGCTGCCTTTCTATGAGTTTATATACAGGCTGCTGGTTTGGTCACTGTTCCTGATAGCTTTCTGGGTAGGGGCGGCGTATTTTGTTGCCGACAGTATAAGCGGGCAGGGCAGAGGCTTTCTTAAGTCGGATGCCGCACGGTTCCACCTGTCTGCACTGGCTGCGGTATTCTTTCTTGCCAGGGCTTTCGGTTACAAGCTTGAGCAGTATGGAATACTTCACTCTCCTGGTGGAATAGTGTACGGGCCAACCTATACAGACATTAATGCCAACCTTCTTGCGTACAAGATATTGTTTTGGGTTTCAATTATAGTTGCGGTAGTCATTCTGTTTAATATTTTTCTGAAGAGATTCAGGCTGGTGCTTTACTCAATAGCTTCTCTTGTAATAATCTCTGTTGTTGTGGGTGGAGTATACCCCATAATTATACAGAAGTTCTTTGTTGTTCCTAATGAGCTTAACAAGGAGCGTCCTTATATAGAGTACAGCATCAAATATACCAGGATTGCATATAATCTGGACAAGGTCGAGAAAAAGGAATTTCCCGCCGGAAGAACGCTGAAGGCGGAAGATATCCGGGATAATAGGGATACCGTTGAAAATATCAGGCTTTGGGACTACAGGCCATTGCAGCAGACCTATGCACAGATTCAGGAGATGAGGACTTACTATGAGCTGAAAAGCATAGATGTAGACCGTTATATGATTAACGGCCAGTACCGCCAGCTTATGTTGTCTCCAAGGGAGCTGAACCAGGAGCAGTTGCCCGACAACGCCAAAACCTGGGTGAGCCAGCGGCTGAACTATACACACGGCTACGGGGTTGTGGCCAGCCCGGTCAACCAGGTTACAACTGAGGGGCTTCCGCAATTGATGATTAAGGACATCCCTCCGGTTTCCAATATAGATATAAAAATTGACAGGCCTGAGCTGTATTTCGGGGAGTCCACCGACGGATATGTGATAGTAAATGCCAAAACACAGGAGTTTGACTACCCCAAGGGAGAAGAAAACGTATACTCCCAGTACCAGGGGAACAATGGGGTAAAGGTGGGATCAATTGTTAGAAGGGCGATGTTTGCACTGGCACTGGGGGACTATAAGCTGCTTCTTTCCAGCGAAATAACTCCGGACAGCCAGGTGCTGTACCACCGCAACATTATTAACAGGGTTCCTAAAATTGCCCCGTTTTTGAGGTATGACAAGGATCCTTATATTGTAATAGATGGAGGAAAGCTATACTGGATGTGGGATGCATATACCACTACGGACATGTACCCCTATGCCGAGCCCTTTGACAGGAATGTGAACTATATAAGGAACTCCGTAAAGGTTGTTGTAGACGCCTATACCGGAACTGTCAACTTCTACCTTGCCGATGAAACAGACCCCATCATACAGACTTACAGCAGCATTTTTCCGGGAATGTTTAAACCGCTGTCTGAAATGCCTGAAGGGCTGCGCAGCCATATAAGGTATCCTGAAGACATGTTTATGGTCCAGGCAAGCAAGTACCTGACCTACCACATGGAAGATCCGGGGGTGTTTTATTACCAGGAAGACAAGTGGAACCTGCCCACCGAGGAAGTGGCCGGAAAAGTTCAAACTATGGAGCCATATTACACTATTGTGAAGCTCCCTGGGGAGGAAAAGCCTGAGTATATACAGATACTTCCCTTTACGCCTCATAAAAAGATAAATATGATTTCATGGCTGGCGGGAAGGTCGGACGGTGAGAATTACGGTACTTTGCTTCTGTACGAATTCCCGAAACAGGAGCTGGTTTATGGTCCCCAGCAAATCGAGGCCAGGATAAACCAGGACTCCTATATATCACAGCAGCTTACCCTGTGGAGTCAGAAAGGCTCACAGGTAAACAGGGGCAACCTGCTGGTAATTCCCATAAAGGATTCACTACTGTATGTAGAGCCTCTGTTCCTTCAGGCAGAGCAGAGCAAAATGCCTGAGCTGAGAAGGGTTATAGTTGCACACGGTGATAAGATCGTTATGGAGCCCACACTGGATGAGGCTCTTCAGAAGATATTCGGCAAGGGGGCTGCAGCAAAACAGGAGGAAAGGCCATCGGATCAGCAGCCTCAAACCCAGGAGCCAACCCCGCTAACCACAATTAAGGAACTGGCGGCTGAAGCCAACAGGGTATATGAAGAGGGCCTTGAAAAACTAAAATCCGGTGACTGGTCAGGTTATGGGGAGTCAACGAAGAGGCTGAAATCAGTTTTGGAACAGTTAAGACAAAAGGCAGGAGAGTGAACTCGTTCAGCTTGGCTGAACATCGTGGCTTCAGATGGGGATTCTACCCCACCTGAAGTAAAAAGTGGAACTCCCACTTATAGAAGTGGGAGTCTTGGAAATCAGATAAATAAATACAACCTTGGTCTTACGCCAGGAAGACAGGGGTTTTGGGGGGAGAGAATAAAATATGTTTTTTGAAACATGGTGGCAGGGATTAATTTTTGGAGTGGTTACCAGTGTGGGAATGCTTGCTGTGGCATATGCGCTGGGTGCAATGTGGAAGCAATATGAGGATGTAGAAACAAAAAAACATCACGGCTGCGACGCGCATCACTAATTTATTATAGTTCATAAAAAACCGGGCCTGGCGCCGGTTTTTTTATAGTACTTGGGCAGTAGCTTTTATTCTGATAACAATGAGTATCTTTTTTATAAAACCACAGAGGACACAGAGATCACAGAGAATATACTCTTAGGCATTACACTGTAGCAAGAAGTTGATAATACGAAAATAAAGTATTTAAGCATTTAAGCAGGGCTAAGAAACTCTGTGGGCTCTGTGTTCTCTGTGGTTTAAATATTTGACCTATAAGTAGCGCATGCAAAAAGAAAGAACGGATTTTATATTTAAATTGATTCTGATATTATTCTTAATAACAGAATTTTGTGCAAAGAGATTATTATTCATAGAAGGGGAGGGGAAAATCTTGCCCTATGTTACTTTTAACGGCCTTCAGTACCATTACTCTGCGGAACTGCCCGGCGGAGGGGTGGAGCCAAAGCAGGCCATAGTATTTATTCATGGCTCAGGTGGCAGCCATGTTAACTGGAAAAGACAGATTAAAGAGCTGGGGCGTGAGTATATTGCCATAGCTGTGGATTTGCCCGGGCACGGCCTTTCCGGAGGATCACCCTGCTACAGCATAGATGATTACACCGGGTTTATGAAAACTTTTTCAGACAAAGTAGTAGGATTTCCCTTTTTCATGGCGGGACATTCAATGGGCGGGGCCGTTGCGCTGAATTTTGCGCTGAACTACCCGGAAATGTTAACAGGCCTGGTATTAATAGGCACAGGTGCACGGCTAAAAGTTTTGCCCTCGATACTTGAATCCTTTAAAAACGGTGCTATACCGGATAACATGCCTTCCTTTCTTTACAAGCCAGGCACTCCCGAGGAGATTTTAAGCATCTCACAGGAGGAATTAAAAAAATCAGGCCCGGAGGTCATGTTCGCTGACATGTCAGCCTGCGACAACTTTGATGTCAGAGACAGGCTGTGTGAAATAGATGTGCACTCAATAATAATAACCGGGGAAAAGGATGTAATGACTCCAATAAAGTATGGTAAGTACCTGGCCGATAATATGAAGAACTCCTCTTTCGAGATTATTGAGGACGCAGGACACATGTCGATGCTGGAAAAGCCCGGAAGTTTGAATACAATAATTTACGAATTTATGAAAAAACACAGCTAATAGGATTTTGGGGAGGGATACCATGGTTAAAAGAAACAGGGAAATTAAAAGAATAGGAGTTTTGACCGGAGGGGGAGACGCTCCGGGGCTTAATGCCGTTATCAGGGCTGTGGTTAAAACTGCTGTAAGGGAATATGAGTTAAGTGTGATTGGTTTTCTAAACGGGTTCGGAGGATTGATTAAAAACCAGGCCAGGGATCTGACAGAAAATGACGTGGCCGGAATTTTGCCCAGGGGCGGCACAATATTGGGAACCACAAACAGGGACAATCCCTTCTATTACCCCATAGAGCGTGGAGGTGAGAAGGTATTTGTTGATGTTTCGGACCGAATATTCGAAAATACAGCTATACATGAAGTAGACGCGCTGATAGTAATAGGGGGCGACGGTAGCCTTTCCATTGCTAAAGAGCTTTATAATAAAGGGCTAAAGCTTATTGGAGTTCCCAAGACCATTGACAACGACCTTTACGCCACCGACCAGACATTTGGATTCGACACTGCCCTGACCACAGCAACAGAGGCCCTGGACAAGCTGCATACCACCGCTGAATCCCACCACAGGGTAATGGTTCTGGAGGTTATGGGCCGGAATGCCGGGTGGATTGCCCTGGCGGCAGGCATAGCAGGGGGGGCAGATGTTATACTTATCCCTGAAATACAGTATGATATAGAGAAAGTTGCTAAAAAGATAAACCACAGGAGCAACCAGAATAAAAAATTCAGCATAATAGTTGTGGCTGAGGGTGCTAAACCCATAGGCGGAGAAGTGGTAATACAGCAAAAAATAGATAACAGTTATGACCCGGTAAGGCTTGGCGGCATAGGTCAGGTAGTGGCCCGGGAGATTGAGGAGCTTACTGGAAAAGAAGCCAGGGTTACTGTTTTGGGCCACCTGCAAAGAGGAGGTTCGCCCACAGCCTATGACAGGATATTATCAACACGCTACGGGACTGCAGCTATAAACTTCCTTATGGAGGGAAGGTACGGGCAAATGGTTTGCCTTAAGGGCTCGCAAATAGATACTGTTCCACTGGAGGAGGCGGTAAAGGGACAAAGACCTGTTCCCCTTGACATAGATATATTACTGGCCGCCAGACAGCTTGGAATATCTTTCGGTGATTAAAATAGGCTGATTAAAAGGAGGAGTATCACATGTGCATGGAAAAGACACCCTGGGAAAGGGTTCGTGAGTTTCACGGTCATGTTTGCCCTGGTCTTGCCCAGGGCTTCAGAGCTACAGAGCTGGCCCTGCAGAAACTTGGGACTGAGAGGTCAGTTGACGAGGAGCTTGTTGCTATAGTTGAAAATGATGCCTGTGGCACTGATGCAGTGCAGATCTTGACAGGCTGCACCTTTGGCAAGGGAAACCTCTTTTTCCTGGACCACGGTAAGCAGGTATATACTATTGCTTCACGTGATAAAGAACAGGCCGTGCGGATAGCAGTCAGATACGGCGCCTTTCACAACCCTGAATTAGGAAGGCTTCGAGAGCTGGTAAACAAGGGTGAGGCAACTGAGGAGCAAAAAAAGGAATTCAGCGTGTTGCAACAGCTACACATTAAGAATATACTGGAATCCGGGGAAGACTGTTTTGACATATCCTTCGTTAAAGCAGATATTCCTCCCCGCGCGTCAATACACCGGTCTTTGCGCTGTGAGAACTGCGGGGAGGCCGTTATGGAAACAAGGACAATGGATGTCGGTGGGAAAAAAGTTTGTATACCCTGCTCAAAAAAGCAGTCAGATTAGAGTAAAAAGCAGCCTTTCTGCGTTAAATAGTTAGAAGATAGCTCTTTTTTACAGGGGTGAGGTATTAAGTGAAGTATGATATGCCTTTATTCAGACCTCCCAGTGAGGCGTTTAGCCTGATACTTCAGGTTACCCTGGGGTGTTCCCATAACGCCTGCACATTTTGCGGAATGTATAAGATGAAAAAATTCAGGATGAGAGAATGGGAAGAGATTGAATACGATATAAGGGAAGCCTCTGCCTTTGCCGAAGGTGTGGAAAGAGTTTTCCTTGCAGACGGCAATGCCCTGGCAATGGAAACGGACCGGATGATTACTCTTTTGAAAACCCTATACCGGACTTTTCCCGGACTCAAGAGGGTATCTTCCTATGCAGGGCCAAAGGACCTGCTGCGTAAACCCATGGAGGAGCTTAAAAGTATAAGGAATTCCGGGCTTAATCTGCTTTACCTGGGAGTGGAGTCTGGCAGTGACAGTATACTTAAAGAGGTAAATAAGGGAGTAAATTCAGACGAAATGGCACAGGCAGGCCTCAGGGCAAAAGAGGCTGGCTTTGAGCTCTCAGTGACGGTTCTGACCGGTCTGGGCGGAAAGGCAAAGACCAGGGAAAACGCGGTGGAGACCGCAAGCCTTTTAAACAGGATGCAGCCGGATTATGTAGGAGCCCTTACACTTACACCTACTCCCAATACACTGCTATATAAAAAAATGAAGGCCGGTGAGTTTCAGCTTCTGGGTCCGCTTGAAAATCTACAGGAGCTAAAGTGGCTGGTGGATGACCTGGAGATGAAAAAAAGCTGTGTGTTCAGATGTAATCACGCCTCCAATTATCTGCCGCTGAAAGGCACTTTGCCCAATGACAAGGAAAGCCTGGCGTCACTCCTCGGAGATGTAGTTGCAAACCCTCACAGGTACAGGCTAAAACCAGAAAGTATGAGAGGTCTATAACCGCCTATAAGGGCGGTTATAAATTTTATGACGGAAAACATCGCATAGGGAAATATATAATCATTAAAAAAATATGGCAGACTATACTATATGGCAAAATATGGCAAGGATATGAAGGCCCGTTAATTGAATTCAAAAGATTAACGGGGGTGAAACTCAATTGAGATTTATTAAATTTCTTATTATTGCTGTCACTATTTTTGCTCTATTAAACATAAGGCTGACTGTTCAGGGCCTGGAAGTAGCTGCTCCGGAAGAGACAATCAATTATACACAGGCAAAATATGATATTAAGGAAACAGTAAGGGGATCCATAGAGGACGAGGCGTGGATGAAGTCCAGGAGCAGGGAAGAGGTTCATAGTTCACTGGGAAGGTATTTCACCGGCTTCCTCCTTGAAGATTTGAGTGACAGGTCATGGGCCTTTGTGTCAGAGCACACTGACTGGTACTGCCGGGCAAAGCTTGTGGATATGGCTTTTATTTACGATGATGGAAGCAGAGTGGTATTGGAGGCACTAATCGGTATAGACGACCTTGAAAACGGTCATACTGAGTTTGGCAGGGGACTGTACGGCCTTATTAAAACCGAAGGCGGATGGAAAATTAATTATTCCGCCTTTGATTGGAATAACGGAGATGAATAGAGGGAAAATATGTTATAATATTGTTGTATTTTGACAATTTCCGGAGGACTTGATGAGAATAGGCGTATTTACAGATAGCTACAGACCCTATACCAGCGGGGTGGTAAACTCCATAGAGCTGTTTACCAGGGATCTTCTACACCTTGGCCACGAGGTTAATATATTTGCCCCCAGTTATAAGAATAATGACAATGACACAAGAGTTTTCAGGTTTCTTTCAATTCCTGCTCCCACAAATCCAGATTTTTCACTGGCTATTCCTTTTTCCCTGCGCCTGAGGCCGGCCATTAAAAAATTAAAGCCGGATATAATACACGTTCACTCTCCTTTCCTTTTAGGCAGACTGGGAGCAAGATACGCCAGGCTCCTGAGGGTTCCCCTTGTTTTTACTTTCCACACTATGTATGACCTCTATGTGCACTACATACCCATAGGGCAGGAAATAGCAAAGGAAATAACAAGAAAATACTACAGAGAATTTTGCAATGACTGTGATATGGTCATAACGCCCACTGCAATAGTTGCCGATCACCTCAGAAACAATGGCGTGACTGTAAAAATAAAAACAATCCCAACCGGAATAGATCTGGAAAAGTTTAAAAACCAGGATCCCAAGTGGGTGCATAAAAAATACGGCATTGAAGAAAATACGAGGCTTTTGTTGCTCGTAGGGAGGCTGGGGAAAGAAAAAAATATAGGCTTTATTATAGATGTATTTGCCGGAGTATATTCCAGGCACCCTGACACAAAACTTGTTATTGTGGGAGGGGGGCCGGAGGAGGCGGCGCTTAAAGGCCAGGCCAAAGAGCTTGGTGTCAGTGACGGAATAATATTTACAGGTATGGTTGACAAGGATGAGGTGGCTAAATACTACTGCAGCGCATATCTTTTTGTGTTTGCGTCAATTACCGAGACCCAGGGACTGGTGCTGGGAGAGGCCAAGGCAGCAGGGGTTCCTTCGGTGGCCGTTAGCGCACTTGGCGTAAGTGAGATGGTTTCTGACGGAGAAGACGGATATCTTGTGGAAAATTCTAAAGAACAGTTTGAGAGCAAGCTGGAGCTGCTGCTAGACGATAGCAATCTCAGAAATGAAATGGCAAATGCAGCCATTGCCAATTCAGAGAGTCTTTCTTCAATGAGCAGCGCCAGAAAGCTTATCAGCTGCTATGAAGATATTCTCAATGAAAGATTTGAAGCAAAGAGCCGACGTAAATACAGTTAGGGAGGGCATGGGAAGTGAAAGCAGCCCTGGCAGGTATTATGAACATTGCAAAGGCCAATGAAGAGAAAGGATCAAGGTTTTACGCAAAAATGGCCGGTAAAACAGACAATCCGAAAATAAAGGCTATATTTGAAAAGCTTTCCAGGGAGGAAATAGAACACAGGTCTTCCTTTGAAAAAATGCTTGGGCTTGAAGCAGAAAATGCCGAAGAAGTTGATGAAAAGGAAGGGAAGCTCTTAGAGAGTTTAGTAAGCACATCAGTTTTTCAAAAAATTAGTGAGGAGGATGTCTTGTCTCCGGTTGAGGCACTGGCGATAGGTATTCAGGCGGAGAAGGACTCAATACTTCTTTACCAGGAGATGTACAGCCAGGTAAGGTCACAGGTGTTAAAAAATATGCTCAGCATTCTTCTGGAAGAGGAAAAAATGCACCTGGTTGAGCTCAGGGAACATATGGAGGAACTGCAGGCTAAGATTGACTGAAAAAAATAAAGGAATTATTAAAGCTATGAGGAAGAGTATATAATACTTTATGCATCTGAAACAGATGCTTTTTTATTGCAAAGGAAGTATATGCTGCTTTAAAGCGTTACTGGGACAGCGGCAACGCCCGCTGGGCGTTTAAAAAGAAAGGTGGAGAAAAATGGAGAGTTTACTACCCCTGGTGGGAGGATACCTTTTTATATTTTTTGCCAGGGTAGTGGATATGTCGCTGGATGTTATAAGGATACTGATGCTGACCAGGGACCGGAGGTTTCTGGCAGCACTTATAGGATTTGTGGAAGTGGTGATATTTCTGCTTGCCATCAGCCAGGTGCTGGCAGGAGGGCTTACAGACCCCTATAAAGTGATTGCCTACGCCGGCGGCTTTGCTATGGGCAACTATGTGGGCAGCCTAATAGACTCAAGGCTGGCCCTGGGCTACCTGACAATGCAGGTTATCTGTGACAAGTGCAGTCATGAAAATCTTTGCGGAACATTAAGGGAAGAGGGATTCGGGGTTACCTCTGTTACTGGATGCGGCAGGGACGGCGAAAGAATGATTCTTTTTGTAACGCTGAAAAGAAAGGATGCGGCAAAGGCTATTTCAACACTTGATAAAGTATATCCTTCCGCCTTTTACAATATATATGACTCCAGATCAATACGCGGGGGGTTTTTTCCGGGAAAAAAGAAGGGAATATAGATAAAAAAATGTAATTTATTGTTAGACTATAAATATAGATAAAAATCAAGGAGTGGGAGAAATGAGCCTCTGGAAAGAACTTGAAGACAGGATAGCGTGGGATTTCAATATTGGAGACGAGTTTAAGAAAAATATGGATGGACGGTATGCATTTATTATTGACATTTATGAGGAATCCGTTAAGCTTGCGCTGTATAAAATGAAAAAGTACAGCTGTGAAAGCAACCCTATAAAACAGCAGCCACCCAAAGAAATGATTTTAAAGGCCGTGCAAGATAAATGTACTGACTACGTGAGAGGCGGCATGTATGACATTGACGAAGATCTAAAGACATGGATAAGAAAAAACTACTTCGGATATAGTGAATAATCAAGAGGCCGGGGATATTTACCCGGTCTCTTCTATAATGAGTATGTTCTTTGCTAGAATAAGTAAGTATAAAAGTGAAGTGGTGATAAAGTATTAACGGCGGATTGTGCAGACTTTGCGGGCAAAATGCCAGAAAAATTGATAAGCCGGAAAGACCGGTTTATTTCCGATGTCATACCTGTGACCTGATTTTTATGGACAAAAATTTCTTTCCAGGAAGTGAAGAAGAATTTCAACGTTATAATCAGCACAACAATACCATTGAAAACCAGGGCTATGTAAAATTTCTAAATAACTTTATTAATACTGCACAATTAGGTAAATTAAAAAATGTGAAAAAAGCCCTTGATTTCGGCTGCGGCCCGGGTCCGGTATTAAAAATTCTGCTGGGCAGGATGGGAATTAACACCGACATTTATGATCCCTATTTTTTCCCGGACAAAATTTTTGCCAATAAGAAATATGACCTTATAACGTGTACCGAAGTGTTTGAACATTTAAAAGAGCCATATCAGACAATAGAGCTGTTAAAATCCTTATTGGCCCCAAACGGCATTTTGGCGGTGAAAACTTTATTCCATACTGTCTGCCAGGATTTTAGCAGCTGGTGGTACCGCGAAGATTGCACTCATTTCTGTTTTTATAGTCCTAAAACCTTTGAATGGATAGGTAAAAATTTTGAGTTAATTATGAAAAATATGGATGGCCACAGTATTTGTGTATTTGAAAAAAAATAGGCAGCCGGTTAATCCAAAATGTCATTAATAGAAGAGTGTTTTTTTAGCTATAGGGAAAACTATCTTTGAACTAATAAACCGGAGGTGAGCTTATGAATTATCTGAGATACAATAACGGGCAGGGAGATCAAGACCCGCGGGCGGGTATCAGGGTGCAATTTATGCATTCCGATAAAAATGACGTAACCATTATGTATAATGGCTTGCTGGCAAAATCCGGAGCCAACCAGGTTTATCTGCACACCGGTCTCGGACAAAACTGGGACAGGGTATATGACCACAGAATGGAGCCTACCAATAACGGCTGGGAAAAGACAATCCAGATGGAAAGCAGTGAATTAAGTTTTTGCTTTAAGGATAGCGCCAACAACTGGGACAACAATAACGGCCAGAATTGGATGTTTACCAAGTCAAGATAGCAAAACCGCAGAAGAGGCCCTGCCAAAGGTAGGGCCTCTTCTTTTATATATTTCTATGTATGCTGAAAACTTCAAAGGAAAAAGATATATATGAAATATTAGGATTATAACGGTGCGGAAAGGTTTTGCGGATTGATATATGATTGAAAAAGGAAAAATATCCTGTATTCAAACGGTTTTGCTTGTCATGAATATGATTGGCGCAACCGCAGTAATGTTTCTTCCGGATATAGTAGCCCGCCAGGCGGGGCGGGATTCCTGGCTGTCGTTTGCTTTACCTGTACTGCCGGGCTTTTATATACTAGCGATTTTATATTTTCTGCAAAAAAGATTTTCCTCCGGTAATTTAATACACTTTTTGCAGGAAAGCTTTGGTAATATTCTTGGTAAGGTCATAGCTTTACTTTACCTTTTATTTTTTGTTCACACCAGCACCATCATTGTGCATGAATTCAGTGAGCTGATAAGCGCCACCATACTGCAAAATACACCTCTGGTGATTATGCAGACTATAATAATATTGCTGTGTGCCTATGCAATAATTGGTGGGCTCGAGGTAGTGGCAAGATCCTTTGAATTTGCCTCTGCCATTATTGCTATTTTTCTTATTGTTGCGTTATTCCTGGCTTTTGGTGTAATGCAGATAGAAAATCTTTTCCCAGTGCTTGAGAATGGCATTTTACCGGTTATCAGAGGCTCTATTCCTCCTGTGGCCTGGGTAGGAGAAATCATTTTATCGGCAATGCTGCTTCCATATTTAAAAAAGCCTGAGGAGGGAATACGTTGTTTTGCCATTGCTATCATTATCCTGGAAGTTATACTTATAGCCAATGCCATTTTAATCACAGCGATTTTAGGAACCGCTGCGGACAGGATTACCTTCCCCACATTCGAAATGATAAGGGTACTGGGGGGAACCGAGTTTCGATTTGATGCTTTAATTATTATTATCTGGTTTATGGGGTTGTTTGGCAAAATTGCACTTTTTTATTATGTTACTGTTCTTGCAACTGCACAAGTATTGAACTTAAAGAGTTACCGAAACCTTGTGCTGCCTATGGGCATAATAATCATGGCGCTGACCTCTCAATTAATGACCAGCACCGTGGAATTATCAAGGTACAGGGAAAAATACTGGCCGCTCTTTGCATATACTTTTGAATATATAGTACCCTCTATAATGATATGTGTGCTATGGCTGAGGGGTATACTTCATAAAGCCATGCCTTCCTTAAAATCAAGATAAGATACATCCCGAATAGCTTTAACACTGGAAAATAAAAAGCGCCGGTGTTTAAATTTAGCAGGAGATATTACGCTGGCCAGTCCGCCGCCTATTGCAGTTGCCGCGATAACTATACTTAGTGAACATTGCAATGGTAGAAGCCTCGCTTCCGCTCACAAACCCGCCCAAAATCCCTAAAAAGCTTCTTATAAATGGATAAAGATCATTAGCGCAATTTTAGCAAATATAGCTGGTATATAAAAATCCCTTGAGCGCAATTTTACCTTATTTTTAGGTGATTTATAAGGCTGGAGCTCCTTCATTGTGATGCCCAAAAGTATTCCGGCTAAATAGAGGAGGAATTGACAGTGTGTTGAACATAGTGAAGTATTGGACAGGAATAATGTTTTGGAGTTAAAAAATCAATAGACAGGTGAACAAAAATATGGACAGGGAAAAATGGAAGTATTTCGATGCAATGACTCCTGGTCAAAAAAATGATGGTCACGTAAGGCTGACTGATTTTTTAGGTGTGGCAGCAGGTTCAGAGGAACGAAATAAAAGCTTTGTAAGGGCAAGTCGTCCTGAGGTGACGATTTTTTCATACTCTTTGGCCCTGCTGTTGATGTTTGTGGTCACGGTTCTTGCCGGGCTGTTAAATCCTATACTGGGCCTGGCCAACGTGGCAATGATATTATTATTGCCTATACTGTTCAGCGCTGCCAAATGGGGAACGGGCCCGGCGGTAACTTCCGCGGCCCTGGGCGTAATAACCTTTGATTTTTTCTTTGTTCACCCCGCCTTAAAATTTGCCCTTCCCGATATAAGGTATCTCATAAGCTTTATTATTTTCCTGCTGGTGGCTTTTTTTACCGGCACACTTTCAAACCGATTACAGCAGCAGGTAATAAGCGCGCGGCACCGTGAGGCCAGGATATCGTCGCTGTACTCGCTAAGCCGGGATATTGCCGCAGTCCCGGAGTTGGATAAAGTGGCTGAAAGTATCGTCAATAAGGTGGCCGAAACAATTGAAGGTCAGGTTGTATTGTTTTTGCCGGATAAAAATAGTGAATTGGTAATATATACCTGCTCGATGCCAAACGGGGACAGTTTTATCAACGAAACTGAAAGGGTGGTGCTTGAGTGGGTTTTCGATCATGGGAAAATAGCCGGAAGGGGGACCGATACCCTGGATGCCTCGGAAGGACTTTACTTTCCGTTAATTACTGATGGACGTGTACGTGGAGTTATTGGGGTTCAAGCCAGCAGCCCTGAAATTTATTTTCAGCCGGAACAGTTAAGGCTGCTGGAAGCCTTCTCTAGTCTTGCTGCCATGGCGGTAACCAGGGCAAAACTGGCGGAGCAGGCAAAGATAGCAGAAATGCTTGCGGAGTCGGAACGCTTACGGACTGCTTTGTTTAGTTCACTTTCACACGATTTCCGCACCCCGCTGTCGTCAATAATAGGTGCTGTAACAGAGCTTCTGGAAAGCGATGATGTCTATACACCGCAGGTGCGCCGTGAATTGCTAAAAAATATCCAGATGGGAGCATTGCGTATGGACCGGTTTGTAAGTAACCTTCTGGATATGGCCAGGCTGGAGAGCGGTATTCTACAGTTAAATAAAGAATGGTGTGATATTCAGGATATTATAGGTGTTGCCCTGGGCAGGATGGAATATTCCCTTGTAAACCGTCCTTTAAAAACCGATATTAAACAGGATTTGCCACTGGTACGGGCTGATATTATACTTATTGAACAAGTTCTTGTCAATTTGATTGACAATGCGATAAAATACTCATTGCCTGAAACTGACATATTAATATCCGGGTGGAGAAAAGGACCGGAGGTAAATATTTCGGTGGAGAACAGGGGACAGAATATTCCTCCCGGAGACATGGAAAAAATTTTTAACAAATTTTACAGGCTTCAAGCACCTCGCCAGGTTAGTGGCACAGGCCTGGGACTGGCAATATGCAGAGGATTTATAGAGGCTCACAGGGGGAAAATTTGGGCGGAAAACAATCCTGCAGGCGGTACCATAATAACATTTACACTTCCTGTGGAGGGAGAGGTTCCGAACAAAGTCATTGCTGGTGGCGGAGGGGATGTTTATGAAGAATAAAGGGGTACGAATCCTTGTTGTTGACGATGAGGCGCAGCTATTAAAGCTGCTGAGAGTCACCCTGACCAGCCATGGTTTCGAGGTGGCTGAGGCTGAGACGGGCCAGGAAGCATTATGCCAGGTTCGTAACTATAAGCCGGATATAATAATCCTTGACCTGGGACTTCCGGACATGGATGGTTTGGATGTGATTAACAGTCTGCGGGAGTGGACAAAGACCCCTATTATTATTCTTTCAGCCCGTGAACAGGAAAATGATAAAATTATAGCCCTCGACGCCGGGGCTGATGACTACCTCACCAAGCCCTTTGGTATGGGCGAACTTTTAGCGCGAATAAGAGCAGCCTTGCGGCATATGGCAGGGGTAGAAAGTGAGCCGGTGCTTCAGTTTGATGATCTGGTCATTGATCTGGCACACCGAAGGGTAAGAGTAGAGGGGAAGGAATTAAAACTATCTCCTACTGAATATGACCTGATAAAAAATCTTGCTATCTGTGCCGGGAAAGTGCTTACACATAAACAACTTCTCAGGACAGTGTGGGGACCGTCCTATGAAAATGATGTTCACTATCTTAGGGTATACATGGGGCAGCTACGCCGTAAGATTGAAGTCGACCCTTCACGTCCACGCCATATAATAACCGAGCCGGGAATAGGTTACCGGCTGCTTTAAAAAAGATGATATAGGCCTGCTCAAGACGGAGTGAGTCAAAGGTGTTTCCATTGGCTCACTTTTTTTATGATTAGTCAGTGCTCTGATACATATAAGGAATTGAGGATATTTTTAATCGTACAGGAAAATCTAAAAATAACCTGTTCTTGAGATTAAATACCGGGGTGTTAAACTATTAGTAAGAAATTACTATTTATTAGGCTTTTTGCTTCCGTTATTCTTATAATATTTGCCTGGAATTCAAGGCATGTTTTTCAGCCTGTATTTAGCTTCTCAAATTATATTTATAGAGAAACCGATCACAACACCGGTAGTACATGCACAATTATAGACGAAAAGGGTGCCTTGATAACAAAGGTCTCGCGATGGATTACGCCGGGTGATGAAATAATCACTTCGAAAGGAAAGCACTACCGGCTTAAAAAGGTGGGCAGTAATTGGGCTATTGCGGAATTACTGGGAATAGACAGGGATTATCAGGCCTATACTGATCAGTTTTCAAAAATAGCAGTTCCCACTGTGTCTGAAATAACGAGAAACAGGACGGTTGCAATTTACCATACTCACACGGACGAATCCTATCTCCCCTCTGATGGAAGGATTTCCATACCCTTTAATGGAGGGATCATTCAGGTGGGGAGTACTTACAAAAGTACCTTGCTGCAAGAGGGGGCAAGGGTTTTGCATAATGTAACCCCTCACGATCCCCATGATAATAATGCATACTATCGTTCCCGCAGAACGGCATTCCAGTTAATGAAAAATAACCCCCTGGCTATTTTTGACGTTCACAGGGATGGGATAGATGATCCCGAGTTTTACCGGGAGTATATCGCGAATAAAAACGTTGCCCAGATTCGAATAGTTATTGGGCGACAAAATCCCCATATGGCGGCCAACCTGGATTTTGCAAAAAAAATGATGGCCTATGCAAATAGAATAAATCCTTCCATAGTCAAGGAAATTTTTATGGGCAGTGGAAATTACAACCAGGACCTGATGCCCACCGCCCTGCTGCTTGAGGCCGGAACATACACCAACCGTAAGGAGGAGGCCATGAAGGGCGTCGAACTGCTGGCCCATGCGGTTCCTGTAGTTTTAGGCTTTGATAAAAAACCGGCAGCGCCTCTTAGTGAACCTGAGAACAGGCAGTCCGGAGCATGGTGGTCCCTGGCTTTGATTATATTTTTAACACTTCTTGGAGGAGGCGCCTTTGTGCTTGTCAATGCAGGAAGTCCGGAAGAGGCTAAAAAACAGGTATCGCTTTTTTATAAGGCGAACCTTTCGGGGACATTAAGCATTTTACAGAAAAAAATTAAAGGAACTAAATGGTACAAATCGCTAATGGAGTGGAAGAGAAAATTGCCTTAACCTTAACGTGATAAAAGCGCTTGCAGGCCCTCAAGACCAACCAGGGCCAGAACCCCAAAATATAATATTGAAAGAACCACCGTCATATAGCCCATAATAATTAATAAGCCGTCTTCCTCAATACTTCCGGCAGAAAGGAATAAAACAGAATAGGCAGGCAGTGTGTTAGATAAAGGCAGTGGGAGTGGAAACATAAGAACAAGGGCGCTAAAAAGCAAAAGAATCGAATTAAACTGCCTTATAATGGCCGCTTTTGTTAAAACATCTATTCTTGGACACATTATTCTCTCTATTTTTTCAAATAATTTAGCACCTTTTTCAAGCATGGGAATCAGATTATTCATAGAGATTTTAAATTTCATGATGCGTTTGGGAAGCCGGGGGCTTTTATCAGAAATAACTCCTAGCCCTATAAGGAAAATAGCCAGTCCAAAAGGTGTGCTGCTTCCTGGTATGGAGACCGGCAGCAGGAAGGGAATTGTCAGTATCATGCATAGAACGAGCAAACCTCTATGCTGTAGCCTTTCTATGAGTTCATGCAGAGTCATCCCATTTTCCGGCACGCTTTGTAATAAGACATATAGAGTTTTAGAGAATCCGTTTTTGCAACTCACTGTATAATCGATCATTTTTTGACGACCTGCTTCCTTGATTTTATAACGCCGGAACTACTGTCAGTGTAACGTCATACTGTACAGTATGCTGAACATATTATATAATAAAATCGAGGTGATTCCAATGGGGAGTTAAAGCAATACAGAATTGGAGAGATTGCTGAAAAAGCAGGTGTCAGCAAGCGCACAATAGACTATTATACCAATCTGGGCCTGCTTAAAACTGTTCGTTCTGAGAGCAATTACAGGTATTACTCTGAAGAAACAATTGTCCGCCTTAAAATTATTGAGGATTTGAAATCAAAAAGATATACTCTTGAAGAAATTAAAGATTACATTGCCTTACTCGATGAAAAGCTGGGGCAGTCTCTTGACTGTAATCAGGCCGGAAGTATAGACAGGGGTTTTCTTATTGCCCGGGTTAAGCAGCTGGAAGCTGAACTGACCCAGCTTGAACCGGTGCTGGCCAATGTTGATAACCGCCAGGGCACTCTGCCGGTGAAGCAGAAATTAATACAAAGCATGACTCTTATACACCTGCTTATTGTTTACATTAATGAAATGGCCTCACTGGCATAAATTAAAGGTTGTTGGCGCAATTTTGATAGCTCACGAACTGGCCGAGACCTTTAGCATGGTCATCTTATTGGCTGTGTTAAAGGTCTTGCTATTTCATTCAGGTAAAGACCATTAATTTTGGATGAGTAAAATCTGAAATCGGGGAACATTATTAAAGCAATATATCATTCTAGGAGTGAAGAGTATGACAGTACCGGAAATTATTGTAGCCGTGATCAGTATCATAATTATTGATATCGTGCTGGGTGGTGATAATGCAATAATAATTGCTCTTGCCAGCAGGGCGCTGCCGCCCGAACAGCGTAAAAAGGCCATTGTTTACGGTACTATTGGAGCTGTCGTGGTCCGTATTGCCTTAACAGGCTTTGCTCTGTATTTGTTAAAAATTCCCTTGCTGCAATTTGCGGGAGGTGTTTTGCTCGTCTGGATTGCCTTCAAGCTCTTGCTTGAGGAAAAAGGTGTGGAATGTAAAGAGGGCAAAAACCTGATGGACGCAATAAAAATAATTATTATGGCAGATGTGGTTATGGGAGTAGATAATGTTATTGCCATAGCAGGCGCTGCTCACGGCAGTCTTTTGCTGGTTATCCTGGGACTGGTGATAAGTGTTCCTATTATAGTATGGGGAAGCACAATAATCCTAAAATGGATTGAGAGGTATCCGGTTATCGTTTATATTGGCGCAGGTGTTTTAGCATGGACAGCGGGGAAGATGATAACGGCTGATATAATTGTTTACCGGGAGATCGGCCAGTATATACCATACTTTGATTTGGCTGTTCCGGCTGTTATTTTGCTGGTGGTGACCGGGACGGGCTATTATATAAATAAATATGTAAGATGCAAAGTTGTAGAAAAGGAGGATATTCACCCTCGATAAGCCCCGGCCGGTTAACCCCTTTTTTAAATGCTTTTTCCGGTCAGGGGAACATGAGTTAATCAAATTTATCAAGGCGGGCTGATATCAGCTTTAGGACAGCTGATAATAAAAGGGCAACTACCAAAGTGCCCGGCAGTGAAATTATGCCTATTTTGTACCATGCCCAAAGATAAGCCGAGGAAATTACTATTGACATAAGCATTAATGGAAAAGCTGTCTTAAAAAAGCCCAGGAAGCTTATATAGGTTCCTCTTTTTTCAGCCATGCCGACAACTATTACATTGGCGGAGGCCCCTATAATGGTTCCATTGCCCCCCAAACAGGCCCCAAGAGACAATGACCACCAGAGAAAGTTAATATTCTCCAGGTTTCCCAGCCTTCCCATGTCATGAATCAAGGGAATCATAGTGGCCACAAAGGGTATGTTGTCTACAAAGGAAGAAGCAATAGCGGCAATCCAGAGTATTAATATGCCTGAAGTAAATACTTCTCCGCCGGTTGCTTCCAGCGCAAACCTTGCAAGGCTTTCAATAATGCCTGTGTGCTCTAGTGCCCCTACAATTACAAAAAGCCCGGCAAAGAAAAATATTACGGACCATTCAACAGACTGAAGGGCATGTTCTGGATCTTGCCTGCTTAGCAGTAAAAGTAAGCTGGCGCCGCTTATTGCCACGATGGATGACTCTATATGAACATATTGGTGAACTATAAAACCTGCTATTGTTAAGAAAAGCACCAGTAAGCACCGTTTTAAGAGGGCGTTGTCTTTTATTTCATCCTGCTCATTCATATTCATTATGTTCTTTTGGAGTTCATCGCTGGTAGAAAGCTGCTTCCTGTATATAATTTTCAATATAAATATGGTTACTACATATACTACGGAAACCACAGGGAGAAGGTTTATTACAAAATCCATGAAGCCCAAATCCGTAGCGCTCCCGATCATAATATTGGGAGGGTCGCCTATCAGGGTTGCAGTTCCACCGATATTTGAGGCAAGTATTTCAACTACGAGGTAAGGTAGAGGACTTACAGCAATTTTTTCTGCTATGGCGAAGGTAACAGGGACCATAAAAAGTACTGTCGTTACATTATCCAGCAATGCTGACAGGACAGCAGTCACAAGGGACAGAGCAAGCATAATTTTAACAGGATGCCCGCCTGACTGCTTTGCAGCCTTAATGGCCAGATATTCAAAAATACCTGTTTGCCGTGTTATTCCCACAATTACCATCATGCCAATGAGCAGGCCAATGGTGTTAAAATCAATGGCATTAATAAAATCATCTGCCGACAGGATCCCAATCAGGCCCAGAAATGCAGCAGCAGCCAGTGCAATGGTTGTTCTGTGAATTCTTTCAGAAACTATTATTACATATGTAATTAAAAAAACAGTAATTGCGATGATAACTTGAATGTTGGGGTTCATGTGCACATCTCCTGCCTGAAATATTAATAGGTGCTAGCAGTATCATCTCCAGCAGGCAGGTATTTCATGTCTATTATGTCCCGGGGTTAGTTTGATCCCCGGCTTTTAGCCGGCGGGACCATGCAATGAAGAGAAGAATAAGGGGTATAGCGAATTCAAAGGCCACCAAAAAGTAGGTGTAAGAACTTCCGATGAAATCGACCAGTTCTATCACATTAGGAAACATGTAAATGGACAGTGATATTAATAGGATGCCGAAAGGTATTATAAGAGGCTTGTATGTCCCAAGGCCTGCCAGTTGGGCCGAAAGAAGAACCAGCAGGTAATGTATGACCGATATCTTAATAAATATTCCTGCGAACCAGCCCAGCATTATAAGCATATCAAGCCTGGGAATACCAGGAATCTCTATCAGCCTTGACATCTCCAGCGCCGGCATCAGAATCTTCTTTGACAACTCCGCCCCAAAAACTGCAATGGCTATTGTGCCCAGCAGCAGAGATATGCCCAGTGCCGGAATGGAAATAAGAGCGGCTTTAACTACACCACGGGGATTGTTTACAAAGGGAAGTAATGAAAGTATAATAAAACCTTCCATTAAATTGGCAAATAATAAAAATGAGCCATGGATCGGGGGGCCTATACCCTGTTCCAGCACAGGGAGGTAATTTGTGAAATCGGCCCTCGGTAACGTGGACAATCCAACAAAAAAAAGAAATAATACGCCAATTGGTATTACAGCACCATTAACCCGGTAGATGGCTTCTATCCCGGAAAAGACCACGTAGGAAGACAACACCAATGCAACGGCTCCGAAGACTATCTTGGGGGTTAACTGCAAAAAGGCGATGGTCATAATTTCCTCAAACTCCCGCAAGGTAGTGGAGCCCAATACAAGCAGAAAGAAAATATACGCCAGCCCCAGCAGGCGGCCCGGCCAGAGGCCCAGTATTAGCTGAAGGTATTCTATTATTGTCTGCCTGGGAAAACGAAGTGTGAGGGCGATGGCTACGGCAGCTCCCGGCAGCATTTCCGCCATTGTAATTAGAACTGAGATCCAGCCGTCCCTCCCGGCCTGTCTTACAATATGGTACGGAACGAATATATCGACTGTTGAAATGATGAAGGTGTAATATAGAATGCCACCCATAAATAGGGAAACCCTGGCTGATTCCAGGCGATTAAGCGGCGTGGCTCCGGCCTTATTTTTCACTGCTATTAGCTCCCTGAAAAAGATAACATTACATAATATTTACACTATTCTTCTTAACTATGTGGGACTTGTTGCAAACAATATCCCGGAATTCCCAATTCCTGATTCCCAATTCCGGACCCCAGAATAATGCTAACAATGCCGCTCACAGGGCGTTTATTTTATATTTTATTACACTCCAGCCTACCCTTTACATATAGTGTATCAGTAATACTATCAGTAAGGGGGTAATACAGTTGAGTAACGATAAATATGCAACCGCTTTTAATCCTGTTACAGCAGGTCAGGTTCCGCCACCGCCCCAAACGTGCGACGGTCAGCTCTACACCGTAAGGGCTTCAAATACACTCTTTAGCATTGCTCAGAGATTCGGAGTGACAGTCCGGCAGATTACTGCTGCCAATCCACAGATCGTAAATCCCAACATTATATTTGTGGGTCAGGTGATCTGTATCCCTACCGTTACACCCACACCTATACCCACACCTATACCCACACCTACACCAGATGGTCAGTTTCGAGTCCTTACAATCAGTTTCCTGACAGAAACGGGCCAACCGCTACCCACGGTTAACGGGGCAGTCCAGCTTAGTGCCCGTGTAATTGTTCGGGCCACATTCACCCGTCCGGTCTCCCGAGCCTTCTTTTTCCTGGAGCCTACCGGCACCGAAACCTGTGAGCTCGCCCAGCTGATCGGCGTTGATTGCCCCAGTGCAGTTACCGGGGTGGCTGAGATACTCTGGCAGGTGCCCGCAGGTACCCTGGGCCGTGTTTTTGTTGTTGCATGCATTAACAGTATTTGTGCCAAATCTGATGAGGTCCTTGTTGTTCGCAACAGTTAGGAACGGCTTTTTAATAAACTGACGGACAATGCCCAATAACCAAATACACCTCATTATCATTGGCAGTAGTAATATTTTATTGAGGTAACCTTGAGTCTATTGTTACAGTTAAATTCCAAGGGCTGGATTTTACACAGTCCAGGCAATTGGCTTTGCTTGTTTCAATATATTGCGTCCAGGGTGTTCTCCCTGTTAATAATTACAGCAGTGATACAAAATATATCTGGAAGGGAAAGATAGATTTTCTTGCTGAGGAGTTATTAAATAAAAGATAAAAATGGGTTTTATATAATGAAATAAAGCCATAGTGAAACAATCCGATGTTACCGGGCATTAGCTTACAAGCTATTAGAGGAAGAATACCTTCTGGTAATATGTGTCAGTAGGTGTTGTCTATACATAAAAAACAAGGGCTACTCACTTAGCTACAGTTGAGATGTCCTTGTTTTTTGCAGCTTTATGGAAATTTATTGTTTCCAGTGTAATGTATCCCATAAATATGCACACATAACATTATTTGGCCATAGACTACTCATAGCAGCAAAGTATGAAGTACTCTGACCTGCTAATCTTTTTTCTGAAGAAAGGGGGTAAAGTTATGAAGGAATATAAGGTCATATTACCAGGAACTGGCATGGGAAGATGCCAAAAAGAAATTGTAATATATGACAAAATAATAGTCTTAGAGAAAGAGTTTCCTATTGAAATATTATTAGATCCAAAAAAATCATTTAGCATCAGCAAAGAGGTTGCGGTAGGGGCTGACTACAGCGGGAAGGACTCTGACAGCACAAAGGGTGATGAAGTAATCAAGCCTCCAGAGGTCCCTGGAGAAGCCGAAAAAAATAACTCAGAGGTCGATGAGGTGCCGGCTGAGGAGGTTACACCGGAAGTTGTGCATTCTGGAGAATCTGAGGAGAATAGCACAGAGGCTGAAAGTGATGAAAAACTGCCTGCGCCAGATGATTGGAAAGTGCTTCTGGATAAAGCGATATGTTTGCACAAGCTAGGAGTCGAAGGTGATAAGGAAGCAGTCAGGGAAGCTTACGATATATTGGGAAAAGTGCATGAACTTGCCCCGGACAACAATTATGCAGAAGCTTATTACGGCAGCGCAACATGTCTCCTGGGCAGAGATGTAGCTGATCCCATGGAGAAATTTAACAAAGCCATCAGGGGCCTTAAAATACTGGATCGTTGTGTTGCCAGGGAGCCCGGCAATGTAGAAATACGGACACTAAGGGCCAAGGTCTGCTACCGGTTGCCTGAGAGGTACTTCCATCGGACAGAAACGGCCATAGAAGATTTCACCTATATGGCGGATATATGTGAGAAGGAGGCCGGTGTTTTTCCACAGGAATTTTACTGCCAGGTTCTTTATGACCTGGGCGCTTCATACAAGCGCCTTGGAAGAAATTCAGAAGCCGAATCCACCTGGCAAAAGCTTTTGAAGTCAACCAGTGACCCAAAATACCTGAAACTTATTGAAAAGGAAGGAATTTCAGCACCGGGTCCAACCACTGCCACTGTAGCTCCGGCAGTTAATTCCGGCATTGAAAAGCCTGTCAGCAATATAAAAAAATTAGCGCTTGAAGAGGGAATAGAATGGCACAGAAAAGCACTGCAGGGTGATAAGAACTCACTGGGTAATGCAATAAGTTTTTTTGAGGCAGCAGCACAGGAGTATCCCGACGATCACCTGGTTAAGGCATACTATGGAGACTGTTTATCCCTGGCCGGGCGCGAGGGTAAGGAAATAAAAGATATGTTCACCGGCGCACACAAAGCCATGGAGGCTATGGATGACGCCATAAACTTAAGTCCGGACGATATTGAAATCAGATTTCTCAGGGCCTATCACAGCTTTCGTCTCCCGGAGGCCTTGTTTCACCGTTCAGCCACTGCAGTTGTGGACTTTGAATACCTAATCAGACGCTATGAAGAGGACTCAACTATTTTCCCTATTGAGAAATATAGGCAGATTCTCTTTGACCTGGGTGAAGCATACAGCCGCCTGGGGCTAAAAGAAGCTTCAAAATCAGCCCGGTATAAACTACTTTCCCTGAACCCCGGTGCGGAATATGAGGCGATGATTGAAAAAAAACACAGCCTGGATTCCGCAGTGACTACGTTAGAAAACCTGTCGCCTGATAGCAGGAAGGAACTCTACGATGAGGGATTCCGTTTGCACGATCTGGCTGTGGCCGGCAGCAAGGCCGCTGCTGAAGCTGCACTGGAGCTATGGCAAAAGGCCCTTGAAAAGGACCCCCTTGATGCCCTTACACAGGCCTATTACGGAAGCAGTCTCGCACTGGTGGGACGTGATTCCAATCAACCCCAAACACTTTTCGGCCACACAATAAAGGGGTTGAAAATGGTAAGCCGTGCTGTCGAACAGGATGGAAGCGATCTCCGTATACGTATTCTGCGGGCATATTTGACGAACTCCCTTCCCAAGCCGCTATTAATGCAGGCCGATGGACCTATAACAGATTTTCGTTTTTTGAAAATGTGCTATGAGGAAAACAACAGCGTTTTTTCAGAAGATTTTTATCACAAGGTCCTTTACGACCTGGGAGTGGCTTACCAAAGAGAAGGAGAAATTGAAAAGGCAAAAGGAATTTGGGAACAGCTGCTGCAAGTCAGCAAGGATCCCAAATATAAAAAACTTTTGATAAAAGAGTAACCCTGTGAGCAGTAATATCGCCTGGAAACTCAAAAGGGGAGTGTTAATTCCATGAGAAGGGTAAATAAAGGGGGGGTATTCAGGGCTATAGCCATTGTTCTCATGATCCTGTTTACCGCCGCCCACATTGCCGGCTGCGACAGCAAGTTCCAGCAGTCGGAAAAAGGTCCGGTAAAAGTAGGTCTCCTGGTCCCCTATACCGGCGTTTTCGCCAGCTGCGGCCAGGATATTACCCGGGGTGCCGAGCTGTACCTGGATGAAGTGAGCTGGAAGGCAGCCGGTAGGCCTATTGTGCTTATTAAGGAAGATACCGAGATGAATGGCCAGGTAGGCCTTCAAAAGACCCGCAGGCTGGTGGAAAGTGAAAAGGTGGATATACTTACCGGAGTTGTTAGCAGCACGGTGGCTTATGCCATCAGAGATTACGTTGTGGTCAATAAGGTTCCCTTTATAATTGCCAATGCCGGGGCTGTCGGATTAACCAGGGATAAGAGCAGTCAATACATCTTTAGGGTTTCCTTTGCCAATGGCCAGTATGAATATCCTTTGGGGTACTATGCCTATCACAATCTTAAAATAAGAAAAGTGGTGGTTATGGCCCCTGATTATGCCGCAGGCCACGAGAAGGCCGATGGTTTCATGGACGGTTTCAGGGCTTCAGGTGGGGAGGTAATACAGGAGATTTACCCCAAGCTGGGGACCACAGACTTTGGTCCCTACCTGGCACAGGTTAAAAGCACTGATGCCGTTTGGGCACATTCTGGCACCGTCTGTAATCGGCGACCTGTTCGGGGTGCTGAGAGGTCTGAAAAAGTTGGGCCTCTCAATTTTACTTGTAGAACAGAATATGCAAGTAGCCCTGCAGCTGGCTGATTATGCTTATATTATAAGTAAGGGAAGAATTATCTACCGGGAAACAGCAGCCCGGCTACAGGCTGAAAAAGGAATTTTTAAGCAACTTATATGTCTTTAGCGATGCTCTGGACGGGCCAACGCCATGACTGTGGTAAAAAACAAAATAAAGAATAAAAATGGCAATATGTATTTATAAAGGTAACATATACCATGTATTCAGAATAAAATGCAATATAATTATAGAAGGGAGTGCATAATGACGATATGACCAACGCTGCTGATAAAAAGGATTATAAGGCTATTGTAGCTAACTTTAACGAAAAAATTCAAAAGGCATTGAAGGGGGAAAATTTAAAGGAGGACACAAAAAAAGCAGTCGATGAGATGCTTGCGGAAATGGGTGTCTCCGTAAAGAAAAGCTGATAAAAAGAATAAGCTTATTGTGAACTGGCATAAGTAAAGGCTGCGGCAATCTGCCGGCAGCCTTTTATAATATTGAAGACGTACAATGACTCAGGGCGGTCTTAAAACTCGTTTGAATTCATTTATGATCTTTCGGTGCGATCTAGAATCTTAATTGGTTTCGCCCATGGACAGATCAACCTCTCCGCCAGGGTTACGAGAGAAAATAAACCTATTCCAAACAGAGCCAGCATGGCCACCGCCGAGAAAGTAAGCGGTCCGTTCAACTGGGAGGTCGTCATTAACAGGGAATAGCCCAGCCCCTTGTCTGCATTGACAAACTCGCTTATCACGGCTCCTATAACGGCCATGCTGGCAGATATTTTCAGACCGCTGAACAGGTATGGCAGGGCGGCTGGAAACCGGATCTTCAGAAAGGACTGATACCAGTTAGCCCCCATTACATCAGCAAGTTCCAACAGTTCCCGGCTTGTTGACTGTAATCCGGATACGGTGCTAACCACAACCGGGAAGAAACACATAAAAAAGGCCATGGCGACTTTAGACAGCAGTCCCAGCCCCAGCCAGATCACCAGCATTGGGGCAATCGCTATTTTAGGTATTGACTGGGAAATAACCAGGAGCTTATATAGCGTTTTTTCCAGCAGAGGGAAAAAGGCAATGATGCTTCCCAGAAACATTCCTACCGTTAGTGCAAGGCCAAAGCCTATTAAAACTTCCCCAAGTGTTACAAGGCTATGCTGACAGAGATATCCGGCAGACCGGAACATCTCTGTCAGGATTGCATTTGGAGGGGGCAGAATCCACTGCGGTATTCTGAACAAATAAACCAGCAGCTCCCATATAATGACTACTGCGGCCAGGCTCAGTATGATCATAATAAAATCATTGTTATAGTAGCGTTTCCATCGGCCTTTCATCAGGCTGTCTCCTTCCAAAATGGTTTACCTGAGGAGCTGGTGGATTGTTCTTGCGCATTTGCTGAAAGCCTGCCCATAAATATATTCTTCCTTTCTGGGCCTGGGTAGCGGCACTTTTATAATTGATGCAATCCTTCCCGGCCTCTGCGTAATTACTATCACCCGGTCGGCAAGAAACACGGCTTCCTGAATGTTGTGAGTTACGAACATCACTGTCTGTTGCTTTATGCTCCAAATGTCAAGCAACAGCCGGGCGAGCTCGAACCGTGTGATTTCGTCAAGGGCCGCAAAGGGTTCATCCATCAGAAGAATCCTCGGATTAGAAATAAGCGCCCGGCAAATGGAGACTCGCTGCTGCATCCCCTGGGAGAGTTCTCCCGGATTGCTGTTTATGAAATCTTTCAGTCCGACCTGCGTTAGCATTTCCTCCGCAAGGGCCCGGGCACTGCCCAAATCCTGCCCTCTTATCTCGCAGGGCAGCATTACGTTACCTATAACCCTTCGCCAGGGAAGCAGGGCCGGCTGTTGGAACACCATCCCCAGTAACTGGCGGTGTGATTTCTGCAGCGGTGTGCCTTCTATAAATATGCGCCCTCTCGAAGGTTTAATAAGCCCTGATACCAGCTTTAGCATAGTTGTTTTTCCACAGCCGCTCGGTCCCACAACTGCAATAAATTCTCCGTCCTGTACCTCCAGATTAATTCCGCTGAGCGCCTCTATGGTCTCGTTGGAAGCCAGCCGGTAGGTCTTTTCCACACCCTCAAAGGAAAGCAGCGCGGTCAATAAAATCACCCCTGTTATCGGTTTCATGAGAGGTGTTCTCATTTTACTCTCAAAAATTATTTGTTGGGAGGATAGATTGGATTTTCCGATAGAAACTGAGAAGTATATACTGTTTCCGGAGACATTTCCTTTTGCAGGTCATAAGCCCTCAATACAGAGTCAATTGTATTTGCCATCCTATCCCCGGACATCCAGCCAAGGCCATTTTTCCGGGATTCATCACTTACCAATATATTGTTTTCCAACGTTACCTGCCAGCCCTTAGTGGTAAGTCCGGCATCTATTTCAGGCACATGCCTCTTTACGATATCGCCGGCCTCAGAAGGGTTTTCAATACAGTATCTGATTCCCTTAAGGTAGCCGGCAACAAACCGCCTCACCAGATCGGGATTCTGGGCAATGGTGTCCTCGTGTACAATCAGGCTATCCCCGTAGCAGTCCAATTTGCCCTCATCCCTATAGCTGAAGAAATATACCGGTTTCCCTGTAAGCTTTTCAATAGTGGAAATATTTTCTATGTGTGAGGTCCATGCATCAACCTCTCCCTTTATAAAGGCTACCTGTTGTAAAGAGGGCTCTACCAGCTTCCACTGAACTTTACTCTGGTCAATCCCGTTAGCCTTGGCGAAGGCCGGGAATAAAATGCGATAGGCCGAATTGGCTGAGCCTACAATTTTCTTTCCTTCAAGGTCCTTTGGTTCTTTTATTCCGCTTGCCTCATTGTAAACGATGACTGCGGGAAAGGCAGTCAGGCGGTTGGCTACAGCCTTTACCCTGACGTTTTCATCCTTGGCCCGGGCCAGTATAAGGGAGCCCATATCAGCTATTCCAAATTCAGCCTGTTTCATTGCTATCTTGCCCACTGTGTCCCCTGAACCGTAACCCCTGATGATCTTGACGTCTATATTCTGTTCAGCCCAAAACCCCTTTTCCAGCGCTATCCAGTATTCTGGGTGCTCCGGCAGCCAGTTCAGATTTAAAGTAACCTGGTCCCGGGGAGTGCTTGTTTGCAGGGCAGGGGATTTTTCTTTGTAGCACCCGAAAGTACCTGTCAATACAAATATTAACAGTGCCCCTATGGCGATCCGGAATAAAGATTTGCGTAACATCTTTTTATAATCCTCCAATCGATTTGTACAAACTTTTTAAATTAAAGGGTTATCTTATTAGGGGTTTGTCAGGCCCAGAAGTTCTCTGATATTGCCGCCAAGTATCTTTTCCAGCTCAGAGTCCTTCAGATCAAGAAGTAGTATTTTGGACAGCTCTACCTTGGGGTGTGAAAGGGGAAATTCCGAGCCGAAAATTACCTTGCCCGGCCCGGCCGAAGCTACTGCCTGCTTGATGTTTAAAAAACTGCCGTTAGACGTTTCAAGAAAAAAATTATCCAGCTTAGTGGCTGCCTCAAGGGCTTCCTGATCAGCAGGGCCAAAACCCATATGTCCGAGTATAAAGTTAGTCCGGGGAAATGATCGGGCCAGGGCTACAAATCTGGCGGTGGATGCCCCGGGGTTAAACTGAACGTGGGAATAGACAGGAAAGCCGTGGTCGCCGCAGCAGGCCGCCAGCTCGGCAACTGCCTTGCTGGCCATTGAAAACTGGTGTGTCAGGGGCGATAGCTTTAGACCGAAAAAGCCGTCTTTAAAGTATTGCTCCAATTTGCCGGCTGCGTTTTCCTCGTGGGGGTCAATGCAGGCAAAGCCGGTTAGGGTGGGGTGATGGGCCTTGCAGGACTCAGCTACATAGGTGTTGTTAGGAATTGTATTATCGGGCTTTGCCCGCCCCGAGATATAGTCACTCATTCTTCTGACATCCACCATGCCTCCGGGAACCACTACTCCTCGCTGGATGCCCGCCTCTTTAAGCTGGGCAAGGTAAAGGTCGGTATTGCCGTAGATAGTGTCCGAAATATGCCCGTGCGCATCGATAATCATGGTCATCCCTCCTATTCGTGGACCACGCGAACCGTTTTCTCCCGGTTCCGTGGCAGTTTGGCGGCAAATTCGAATTCGCAGGGAATGCCGATGGCAAATTCAATTTTGCTTGCCAGCTTTTCTGCCAGCTCCTGTGTGGGCTTAACTCCGGACGCCAGCTCGGTACGGATTTTTAATTTTTCGTTGTTGCTATCCTTTACTACGAATTGATACCAGTTCCCAACTTCAGGCTGCCTCATCAAAAATTCTTCCATATAGAAAGGAGAAAGATTAATTCCTCCGATTGTAATCTGGTCTACCAGCCGCCCTCTAAGATAAAACCTGGGAAATACAATGCCGCACCGGCAAGGGTCAGGCTCCAGGTAGCCAAGGTCCTGGGTGCGGTAGCGGATCAGCGGGCTATCAAAACGAAGCAGGCAGGTGGCAACTATTTCGCCGATTTCCCCGGGCTCCAGTACTTTTCCCGTCTTGGGGTCCACTATTTCAATAATCAAATGTCCCAGGGGGATGTGGTAGCCGGAGTGGTGGTCACACTCCATGCCTATAACACCGCATTCCAGGGAGCCATAGTGGAAATTAGCCCGGGTTCCCCAGATATTTTCCACACGCTCGCGAAAGGCCGGGGAGCAGCCTTCTCCCGTAAGCCATATTTTATTTAGAGGGAGGCTGGTGAGGTCAAAGGATATTTCAGCCGCCGCTTCTGCCAGGGTGATTGCATAGGAAGGCGTTGTCATCAGCACTGTGGGCTGTAAGTCACGCATTATTTTTACGGTTTTATCGGGTGGAGAGTAAGCCCCGCCTTTACCCACCGGAACAACTGTTGCCTTCTGGCTTTCCATAAAAACTTTATGAAAGGCCAGTCCGGCCGAGCTCATTTCATAGGGAAGGGCATTAATACAAATATCTCCCGGCACAAGATTGAACAGCTTGGGGTGTCCAGGGGAGTATTCATTTAAGTAGTTGTCTCTCCAGGTCTGTGGGATGTAAATCTCCTCTCCGCCGGTAGTGCCCGTGGAAACATTAATAACGCTGATATCTTCTTTATCCCCGGACAGGAGTACCCACGGCTTCCCACGCAGTTCGTCCTTGGTGGTGAATGGCATTTTTGAGAGGTCGGAAAGGCTTTTTATATCCTGGGGCTTTACCCCGGCCAGGTCCATTTTTTGACGGTAAAAGGTATTTTTGCTATATGCGCGTCTCACCATTTCCTGCATGGCCTCTTTTTGAAACTCAGTAAGTGTAGCTAAGGTTGGCTCATCCTCTTTAGGCTCGGAATAGCGGGTGAGCAGGGGCACCCTCTCAGTTCTCCTAAGGCGCTTTTCAAACAGAAATTCCATTGAAATAACTCCTTTTGCTTGAAAATTATTAACTATTTATGACAACCCGGACAGCTTTCTTAAGTGACCGTGGAATTTGTTCAACAAACTGAAGTTCGCAGGGTACACCAATAGCGGCCTCAAGTTTGCCGGACAAATCGACAGAAAGCTCCGGAGTGGGTATAACACCGGCTCCAGGCTCTGTGACAATTTTCAGCAGATCGTTGTTGCCAGGCTTAATGACGAATTGATACCAGTTCCCCACCTCAGGCAGACGCATTAAGAAATCTTCCAGGTAGAAAGGTGAAAAGGGTTTTCCTTTCAATACTATCTGGTCTACTGACCGGCCCCTCAGGAACAGCCTTCGCAGGCTAACCCCGCAGCTGCAGGGAGTCTCATCGATAAAACCATAATCCTGGGTGCGATAGCGTATCAAGGGAGTGTCAAAGCGCAGCAGGCAGGTAATCACCACTTCGCCGATTTCTCCGGGCATAAGGACTTTCCCGGTTTTAGGGTCAACAATTTCCAACAGAAAGTGCCCCTCGGAGATATGATAGCCGTTATGTGCGTCGCACTCACTGCCGATGCCTCCGCACTCCATGGAGCCGTAGCTGAAATTGGCCGTAGTTCCCCAGATTTTTTCCACCCGCTTCCGGAAGGACGGGGAACACCCTTCACCGCCAAGAATAATTTTTTTAAGCCGGAGTCCGGTCAGGTCAAAGGAGCTTTCTGCCGCAGCCTCGGCAAGAGTAATGGCGTAAGAGGGTGAGGTGACAACTACTGTAGGTTTTAGCTCACGCATTAATCTGACGGCCTTTTCCGGTGCTGAGTATGCCCCACCCTTGCCGGCAGGCATAACTCCCACCTGGTAGCCGTTGACAAACTTATGGTGCATGCTCAAACCTGCCGAGCTCATCTCGTAAGGCAGCATAACAAAGCACAAATCGCCGCTGGCAACAGGAATAAGCCTTGGATAGACAATCAGGTGGTTAACATAATAGTCACTCCAGGTATGCATGGCATAGATCTCTTTGCCGCCGGTTGTACCTGTGGAAACATTAATAACGCTTATATCTTTTTTGTCGCAGGCAAGGAGCACCCATGGGTTCTGGCGCAATTCTTCCTTGGTGGTAAAAGGGAATTTTGCCAGGTCGGCAGTGCTTTTAATATCCTGGGGACTTATCCCGGCCTGTGTCATCTTGCTATTGTAAAATGGGGATTTTTCATAGGCCCGGGCTACGACTTCCTGCAGGGCTTCCTTTTGAAATGCTGCCAAAGTTGACAGGGGCATCTGGTCGGCACAGGCCGTCTCTGAAAAGTAACGTTCGACCAGGGGGGGAATTTTGGCTTCGCGTATACGTTTTTCAAAACGGGAGGTCATTTTATCCTCTCTCCTCATGATTCAAGATTTATCATTTTCCTGTATTTTGGATCCGGGGTTTCGGAAAGCAGTTGGGACCAAACCTTCCGGGACTCTACCGCATTGCCTGTGCGCAGGTATGCCACGCCCAGATTATAAAGAACCTGCCAGTATTTTTCTGGGGGAAGGATGCTGTTGTCCTGCTCATAGGCCTCTTTAATGACCCGGAAATCCTCTATGGCCGTACCGGCCAGGTTAAAAAAGCCAGGCAGTGAGTGGGTCAGGTAGGCGCGTAAAAGTCGAATACGATGGTCTTTCCCATCTTTAAGGAGAGCTTGCTTGATCAGTTTTAACCCCTTAAAAGTGTTCTCAAACATTTTATTAGGCTCAGAGGCATCCCTGCCAAGCAATGCTGTGCTGCTGCCGAAATAGGCCATGGCCAGCAGGTTGTTAGGGTCCATTTCATAAGCTCTTTTCAGAAGATCATGGGATTTTATGGCTGCCTTGCGGTCCCCGGCCACACCCAGGCCGTGCAGTCGGATTCCTTCCCTCAGGAAATACTCCTTGCTCTCTGTAAACCCAGGACTTTCTGCACCATCAATCTGCCCGACTTCCTGCTGCTGGCTGATTTTGGCCATGTATTCAGGATCAGGGTTTAGGGAAAGAAGCTTTTTCCATGTCAAGTTGGCCTCTTTTTGAAACCCCAAGCGTTTGTACGCCAAACCACAGTCGTATAGGATTTTCCAGTAGGTTTTCTGGGAAAGGACTTTTTTATCTTTTTCATAGCGCCCGATTAAATATTCAAAGTCCCCTATGGCGGCTTCAGTACGGTGGAAGACTTCCGGCAGACGAAAACTGTGATAGGCTCTAAGTATGCGAATTTTTATATTATCGGAGTCTTTATTTGCGGCGGTGTCCATGGACTGTACTGACTTATAAACATTGCCGAACATAGTTTTCGGGTCTGCGGCATCCCGTCCGGTCATGGACAGGCAGTCAGCGTAATAAGCTTCAATGAGCTGGTCTCCAGGGCGCTCCTCGCGGATTTTACTGAAGAATAAAAAAGCCCTGGAGGAATAGTCCTTTCGGCCATTCAGTGCGTGGGAATGAAGCTCTAATCCTTCCTGAAGCACAGCATCATAGTGAGCTTTTTCAGTATCGGCAGGAGAGACTTCAATGGCAACTTCAGAAGGAGAAGCCTCAACAGGCTGTTCCTGTCCTTCCTTTTCCAAAACATCCTGGCAGCTGGATTTAGCCGCTGCTGTATAAAGTTTAAGCCAGGTTAACCAGGCCTCCTGGATGCGGGCCATATACATGAAGGCGAAGCCAAGGTTAAAAAGGATCTGATAGTACGTTTCTAGGGAGAATACAGTATTATCTTTTTCATAGACAGATGCCAGATAGGAAAAATCACCGATTGCCGTATGTGTGCAGTGGAGATTTAACTCCGGGAATCTGAAACAAATATTGGCTCTTAGTAAACGGAAAGGAATACTATCCATAGACATGTTAACAGCCTGGTCAAGCATTTTAAGTCCTTCGGCAGCCTGGGCATTGCGCAGATTTGGATGAGGGGCATCCCGCCCCAATAAACATAAAATGCTTCCATAACACGCTATAACATCTTCTTTTTGCGGGCTCTCCCGGAATAGTTTTTTTATTAAGTGATGCGCTTTTAACAGTGCACATTTATCGCCGTCCTGACCTAGCTCAAAGAGTCTCTTGGCCTCTGCCAGTGACTGTTCCTGATCTTCAGCGCATTCTGTATAAAGCTGTGGTTGCACCGCGTTACTGTCTGCAGCCACTCTTTTAAATTGAACCTTAAAAGAAGCAAGTTTCTGTGGACTCACCGGTTTTAGCCTAATCCAGGCCCATGGCTCCCCGTCATTATTTTCTTTATTCTGCTTTTGCCTAGACCCGTCTAGCTCATGTTTTTCGGTTACTTTTATCACAAATCCAATCCCTCCATTTCAACTCCGGGGGTAACGCCGGGCTATTAAATTTTGTCTATATTGCCGTTAAAGCAATATATTCCCGTTATTTACCTGGGGTTACAGATAATAATAGTTATAGCTAAAAACAACATATTGGCTGTATCAGTCATAGGCTTTTTGTCTGACAAGGAAAACCCGGAGCCTGCTTGTAGGGAGTAAAAACCGTTATAACAAATTACTTTCTTGGCATGTAGAGGAACAAAGACCATTATTTACCCATAGACTGAATACACAGTACTATTTTTCTCATGAGAAGGAGGTTGCCCAATGGTTTAGCTTACACATGTAATACTCGTAAAAAAACCACAGAGAAAACTGGGCTGTGCGGGGTGTTGAAAGAAAGGATAAGGGAGAGTCTCAACGTGCAAAAAACAAGGCAAATATGGTTTGATGGGAGGAAAGTCTCTTTCAGGAGGCAGGATATATGGGGAATTGTAAATAACTCGTCAATAAAATATGTAGTTGTGACAGAAATGCAGCGCCGGGAAGGAAGATTTCCCCACAAAACTGAGCTAATAACTGAAATAAATAAAACTGAGGACCTTGCCGGAATACCAGGCGGGTCCACCGTGTTGTCCGAACAGATTAACCTGCTTGAGGCGGCGGCACAAAGCGGGTTTAAAACGTGTGCCAGTATATGTGTTGACAGTGGAGAGTCCCTGAATCAGGCGTGGAAGGACGCACAAAAGTTTGATTATGCCGTAGTTGACTTCGACCTTCCCACAAATATACCTCTGGAACTTATAATAGCCAGGCTTCAGGGCAGTAAAACCGAAGTCCTGAGGATGGTAAAAACACATACAGACGCCGAGGTGGCCTTCGGGGTACTGGAGCAGGGCAGCGATGGGGTTCTCTATTCCGGGACAGAAATAAAAGATATTGAGGAGCTGGGCAATCTAATAAACCGCGAAAACAGCTTGCAGCTTGAGCTTCAAAACCTGACAGTTACAGAAGTCCGGCATATTGGCATGGGGTCGAGGGCATGTATAGACACAACTGACCTGATGAATACCGAAGAAGGCATGCTGGTTGGATCTACCTCTGGCGGCGGGATACTTGTCTGCTCAGAAACGCACTACCTGCCGTTTATGAACCTTCGTCCCTTCAGGGTGAACGCAGGGGCAGTGCACTCCTACATCTGGATGCCGGGCAATGCTGCTGAGTATATTACTGACCTTGCTGCGGGAAGCAAAGTTCTTTGTGTAAATACCAGAGGGGAGGCCCGGGCTTTAACAGTGGGCAGGGTAAAAATTGAAGTCAGGCCTCTATTGCTGGTAAAGGGCGAGGCTGCTGGAGCTGACCTGAATGTCATTGTCCAGGACGACTGGCACATTAGGATTATGGGCGCCGATGGAAAACCTTTGAATGCCTCTACAATCCGGCCTGGCGACAAACTCCTGGCCTATGTTTGCGATCCTGGAAGACACGTTGGAATTAAGGTTAACGAGACCATAATAGAAAAATAACTGTTCGGGGGTTGTAAAATGAGTGGGAAAAAGTTGCGTTTAAAGCGGCTGTTCACACAATCAGGCCGGATATTTGCTGTGCCGATGGACCACGGGGTCACAGTGGGGCCTGTTAAGGGCCTTGAAGACATACGCGGCACTGTAAAAGCTGTTATCGAAGGCGGGGCAGGCGCTGTCATCATTCATAAGGGCCTGGTCCGCCTTATTACAGAGCTCCCTATACCCGAGAAATGCGAGCTTATTGTCCATCTATCGGCCTCCACTGCTCTTGCCCCCGGGCCCGAGGTCAACAAAAAAGTTATTATCTCATCTGTAGAGCACGCTATCCGGCTGGGAGCATCCGCCGTATCCATTCACGTCAACCTTGCTGGAAGTAAGGAGGCTGAAATGCTAAGGGACCTGGGTCTGGTAGCGGAGGAGTGTGACAAGTGGGGACTGCCGCTGCTGGCAATGATGTATGTTAGAGACGGCAGCCGGGAAAGTGAGTACGATTCTGTTAAAATAATGCACGCTGCACGAATTGCTGAAGAACTGGGAGCTGATATTGTAAAAGTAAACTATACCGGATCCGCTGAAAGCTTTTCCCGTATAACCGGCGCAGTTAGAATACCAGTAGTTATAGCCGGCGGACCGAAAATGGACTCTACAGAAGATCTCCTGGCAATGGTTGCCGATGCTCTGAACTCCGGGGCTAGCGGTGTGGCCATAGGCAGGAACATTTTTCAGGACAAAAACCCTCAAGACCTTGCCCGGGCAATACGCAGTTTAATAGACAATAAAAATTAAACCGCAATAATGTGGTAATCTGCCACTACGGTTGCGGTTTATTACCCTTGTTTTATGAAAGGGGGATTCAAAAGGCTTTCTTAATAGCGAAAGGAAGTTAAATCAAATCCCCGTAGCCTCAAAAAAAAATAACGCGGAGGGAGGATACGGGCAGTGATATGTGGAGAATGTGGTTTGGAAATAGGTGTTAACTCAGAAGACTATTTTTATGAAATATGTGTGCGCTGCGGTAAAATATTGTGTCTAAAATGCGTCAGAGCTAACCGGCACTTTGTGTATACCTGTATGGAATGTGTGGTAAACAGATAGTCGCTAGGAGATACTCGGGGAAAGTCACTATTTTATTGATAAGCTATTTGATTGTATTACATTATTCTTTTTTATAAATAAATAAGGGAAATATTATTGCATCCTGGAGTATGTAATGTCCGGGATGCATTTGATTTGCCCGGTAATGCCTTTTATTGTGGTACATTCTCATGAAAGAAGGCGAAACTAAGTGCGCCGGGCCTGTATGATATTCTCCATTGGATAGAGATGATATAAGAGAATTTATAAAAATATTGTAGGAAATTAGAAATATATGTCGAATATATAGAGAATATGGGAGATATCCCTTTTTTACAATTACGACTGGGTTGATGCTTAAATGAGAATTTGTAATTTTTATAATATTGTAAAACTATAGGACCGGCTATATTAACGGTCCTTGTGCTTTTTTCGGTAAAAATTGGATTTATTTTCTACATACTGAAGGCTATTCCGTTTTATGAACAACTAATTAGAGGAGAGAATAAATGGAAAGATCAACAATTATAGGTTTAGTCATTGGTATTGTGGCAATCAGCCTTGGACTGGTGCTTAAAGGAGCCAGCCTGTCTGCGCTATGGAATCCCGCAGCTATTCTTATAATCTTCGCCGGTACAGCTGCATCTTTGTTTATTGGATTTCCCATGTCAGAAATAAAAAAATTCCCAAAGCTAATTAAGGTAGTTTTTAAAAAGCAAAAGCTGACATCAAAGGGTGAGATAATTGAGATGTTCATAGTTATGGCCCAGACAGCCCGGAGAGAAGGCATATTATACCTGGAGAGCCAATTGGAACAATATAGAGATCCCTTTGTAAAAAAGGGGGTACAGCTCGTTGTTGACGGCGCTGAACCTGAGCTCGTCAGATCATTATTGACCGAACAAATATATGCTACTGAAGAGCGCCACCGTGCCGGGGCACTTATCTTTTCACAGGCAGGCACTTACGCTCCAACCCTCGGTGTTCTGGGGGCGGTAATCGGTTTAATTGCGGCTCTTGGCAATTTAAGTGATATAGAAAAACTTGGGCATTCCATTGCAGCGGCGTTCATTGCTACCCTGTTCGGTATTTTCTCAGGTTATGTGCTCTGGCACCCCATAGCAAATAAATTAAAAAGGTATTCTAAGCGAGAAACAGAGATAAAAGAAATAATCATAGAAGGAATACTAGCTGTTCAGTCAGGTACTGCACCTGCCTTTATAGAACAGTATTTGTTGGTTTTTCTCTCACCCGACGAACAAGCTTTATATTATTCTCAAAAGGGTGTTTTACAGGAAGGGGGCTAAGTTTTGTCCCGTAGAAAAAGGGAGCATGAAGAAGAACATATTGATGAAACCTGGCTTATCCCGTATGCTGATTTACTAACCCTACTTTTGGCATTGTTCATTGTTTTATTTGCTTCCAGCACAATAGACGTTAAAAAGTATGATGCTATGAGGCATGCCCTAAATCAGGCAATAAATGGCGGCACAGGAATACTTGAAAAAGAAGCACCGAGTATTGATTTATCGACTAACGGAAAAGAGGTTTCTGAGTTAGAGCTACTGAAAAAGCAGATAGACAAATACATTGAGGATAAAAACATTAAAAATGAATTAAAAACTACAATTAAAAACGATAGTTTAATTATTACAATTAGTGATTATGCTTTGTTTGATTCTGGTAGCGCTGTAATAAAGGCCGAATCCAGAGAAACTATTAGTAATATTTCTAACATGTTGATAGAATATCCTAATTTTGATGTGCTGGTTTCCGGACATACAGATAATGTCCCAATTAATACAAAAGAATTTGAATCAAATTGGGATCTCAGCGCAGAAAGAGCACTTAACATAATGAAGCTAATTCTAAAGAATAAGGATCTTAATCCGGGTAACTTCAGCGCTATAGGTTATGGAGAGTATCGGCCCGTTGATTCAAATGATAATGATAGCGGACGCGCAAAAAATCGTAGAGTTGAGCTGGCAATTAAAAAAAATCAAATCCCAATAAATTAGCTATATAGTCATTCACACCAACCTCTAACGGCGGCAAAACCTGGCCCTTTACGCGGGCGTAAAACGGCTCAATATATATTTGCGCTATAATGATGCCGGTAAAAACCCCCCCCTTTATGAGGGGGGTTTTTTATTGTGTAGGGAACTATATGCTGCTTTAAAGCACTAAAGTAAACCGTGATTTGGTTACAAATAACATTGTAGCTTTGGGGCGTATCGGATAAACCCCCGCACTCACGATGGGATCCTTTGGCTGTAACTGGCTCTACGGCTTGTCGCCAACAGACAGGCTGCCGCCCTCAACGGCGCGTCCATGCGCCGGTTCGGGCTTCCGCCAATGTCCTGTTGGCGGCTAGCCTGTCAGTATGCTCCTACGCCAAGAGCCAGATAACGGCCTTCGGTAAATCGCTCAATTGGGGGCTTCTCCTATAAAGATACAATAGGCAATGCTTAACCCATTCTGACTCCTGTATAATTGGGGACATTCCTGTCCTTAAAGGAATACTCAAGCTTCAGCAGGTGTGTCCCCTTTCCTCTGATTCTGGATTCCCGCCGCTGGGACAGCGGCAACGCCCGCAGGGCGTTTTTTATCATGTTAATATCCCATTTTTTTCGTGCCACTCCAGCCATCGCCCAAGAGCCAGCAGGGTAAACTTCTCAAAAAGGCTTATAATATTCCGACAACTTGTAAAATCTATTGTACTATGAGGAGGTCATAAACATGCCATGGGCAATCACTTTCATAGTATGCTGGGTGTTGTTTTTTATTTTTGTAGATTTAAGAAAATTAAAGGACAACATAATCGGAGGAATACTGGCTGTAGCGCTGGCTACCTTTGTTGATAACGGTGCCCGAATCCTCTGTTTATACGAATTTAATGACTTAATAATCTCATGGGTAGGATTACCTGTTTTTTATATATGGGGACCAATATTTACCATGGGGGTTTTGTTCATGCAATATGTTCCTCAGCATAAGTGGTTACAGGCCTTACATGTATTGGTGTTTTCAATTACCTTTGCAGCAGTGGACTTTTTATTAGTTCAGGTTAACGCCGCGGATTATATTCACTGGCACTGGCTGGCCAGCTTTTTTGTAAACTGCGTATGCTTTGGCTCTCTGACATGGATTACCCAGGCGTTTATTCGTAAGAGGATATAAAAATATTCCTCGCTCCAGCCCAACATTATAAACGTGAGTAACTCTTACTTAGCTTCATAAGGCCTGTTAAATAATAATATGAACATCGCTAATCGCGTTAACCCCCTTGAGAAACCTGCCGGCCATAACTAAAGACTATAAGGAATCATATCACCGAATCATCGTCTTCAACTTCCTGAATATATGCTGGGTTATCATTCTTTAAGTCCACATAAAGTTTGCCATCCGTAGATAAAGTTGCAAGAAATATATCACGGATGTTTTTTATGTTTCTGAATGATAATTCGTTATAGAGCCATTCATGATCAAGATTGTTTTGCTTTAAATTCTGCTCTACGATTTTTCCATCTCTAATTATTTCCGAGGAAACACCTTTGTATATAGTATTAATACCAAGATCCCTGGGGGTAGCCGGAAGGTATTGGCTTTTCTTTAATACACTTAACTGTCCGTGGGTCTCCAAAATGGCGAATTCAACTTCTCCCAGGTCAAAAATACCCTTTTCCCGTAATTGCATCATTAAATCGTCAACATTATATCTTATTTTTCTCATATTCTTTTCGTAAATTTTACCGTTCTGGATCATAACCAAAGGTTCTCCTTCAATTAGCTTTCGTGCCGAGACATTTTTTAATCCCAGAAAGCCGGTTATAACTACCAGGATGGTAAGTATTATGGGGCTTAAAAGAACATAGACGCCCTTAATTTGGGTGGTAACATAAGCGCCCCCAATTGTACCAATGATAATACCGGTAACAAAGTCAAAAAAAGTCATCTGGGCCAGAAACTTTTTCCCAATCAATCTGGTCATTAGTATTAAGAGAAAAAACACTGCCAGAGTATGTGTTAATACCTGGATAATTTCATTAAAGTCGATCAAAATATATCACTCCTTTTTCCTGGAACATTAATAATTACGTTTAAACATGTTCTAAGACCCGGAGTATTATACCTGACAGCTTACGAATTATAGGATTACAACCCAATCCTGTTTAGATTGCCACAGGGCTAAATAGAGAGGTGGTATTTTTATATCTCTTTGTAAAACCTCCTCGAAACAATTCCGCTGGTTTTTTCTGGTTAAAAGTTAAAATATAAAATTTTGGTTTATTGAATGTAGATGTAGATGAGAATAGACAAATTTTTGGAAGGAAAAGAAATTATTATTGACATGGGATTTAGTTAGTATTAATATGAAAATAACAAAAAGATAGTAACATAATGAAAATAAGAGAGGCGTTAATAATGATTGGTTCTCAGCAAAGGAACAAAATTGGATTAACGGAAGAAGAGTTTTTAAAAGAGTATAATGTTGAGAAATTTCATAGGCACTCGCTGACTGTGGATATGATTATATTCACGGTAGAAGACGGGGAAAAGGAAAGTTACCGGAAACTGCCGGAAAAGGTTTTAAAGGTATTATTAATTAAAAGAGGGGATCACCCTTATATAGGTCAGTGGGCCTTGCCGGGAGGTTTTGTCCGGGCCAATGAAAGTGTAGATAATGCAGCAATGAGAGAACTGAAAGAAGAAACAAATATAGATAATATCTACATGGAACAGCTGTACACATGGGGAGATGTAAACAGGGACCCAAGAACCAGAGTCATTAGTTGCTCATACATGTCTCTGGTTGATAGCAAATCCCTGGAAATAAAAGCCGGTGATGATGCTGAAGATGCTAAGTGGTTTACAGTTCAGTCTAGATTATCTCAGGACCAAAAGACAATTACTCAAAACGGATATATAAACCAGCAATTAATAAACTTGCACCTGTCCGAAGGCGACAACAAAATTTCTGCGGTGTTAAAGGTTGAAAAAACAGTTGAAGGCAAGGTAACAAGAATAGACAGGGAAATGGTTGAATCTAACGGGATTGCCTTTGATCATGCAAAGATTATCCAATATGGAATTGAAAGGCTTCGCAACAAGATTGAATATACCGATATAGCATTTAATTTGATGCCGGAGAAGTTTACGCTCACAGAGCTCCAGCAGGTTTATGAGGTAATACTTGACAGGGAGCTTCTTAAGGCAAATTTCAGACGGAAAATAGCAGATATGGTGCTTGAGACAGACGAATATGTCAGGGATGCTGGACACAGGCCGTCAAAGCTATATAGATTTAATCCCAACTCGACAAATATGGATTAACTGATAATGGGTTTAAAATCGACACAAATCAAGAAAGGGTGTCATTTATGCGGGTTAGTAATTTGAATGAGACAATGCTTGCAGATTTTTATCAGTTAACAATGGCGAATGGGTATTTTAAAAATGGACTGGCTAATAAAATAGTTTATTTTGACATGTTTTTCAGGAAGTTGCCCGATAATGGTGGTTATGCAATAATGGCAGGTGTTGATCAACTAATAGACTATTTAAACAATCTCAGCTTTACAGAGGAAGATATAAACTACCTCAGGAAAAAGAGAATCTTTTGTGAAGAATTCCTGCAATATTTGAGTGATTTCCGATTTAACTGTGACGTATGGGCTGTACCGGAAGGAACGCCGGTGTTTCCCGGAGAGCCAATAGTGACAGTAAAAGGCCCTGCGCTGCAGGCACAGTTTATTGAGACAATGCTTTTGCTAACAATTAATCACCAGAGCCTCATTGCTACAAAGGCTAACAGGGTCGTGAGGGCAGCGCAGGGAAGGGCAGTAATGGAGTTTGGCACCAGAAGGGCCCAGGGGTTAAACGGCGCTGTACTTGGTGCGCGGGCTGCTTACATAGGTGGGTGTGATTATACCTCATGCGTTTATGCGGACAGGTATTATGATGTTCCTGCTGCCGGCACAATGGCACACAGTTGGGTACAAATGTTTCCTTCAGAGCTGGAAGCTTTCAGGGCATATGCCCGGGAATACCCGGAAAGCTGTGTATTGCTTGTGGATACCTATAATGTTTTAAAGTCCGGGCTTCCCAATGCCATTAGGGTATTTAATGAAGAAATACTTCCCAGGGGCTGCAGGCCAAGAGGGATTAGGATTGACAGCGGGGATTTGGCCTACCTGTCGAAAGAATCAAGGAGAATCCTGGATTCAGCCGGATTCAGAGATTGTAAAATAATAGGCTCCAATTCTCTCGATGAAAACATTATACGTGACCTAATATCTCAGGGGGCTCAGATTGATGTGTTTGGCGTAGGTGAAAGGCTTATCACGGCAAAATCAGACCCCGTTTTTGGAGGAGTATATAAGCTTGTTGCAGTTGAAGAAAACGAGAGGATAGAGCCTAAAATAAAAATCAGTGAAAATGTAAGTAAAATAACTAACCCGGGCTTCAAGAAAATATGGAGGCTTTTTGACAGGAGCAGTGAAAAAGCCATTGCCGATGTGATAACCCTGGCAGATGAAATAATTGATGATACCAAGCCCTACGAAATTTTTGACCCGGAACACCCATGGAAAAAGAAAACCGTTACCAACTTTTTTGCCAGAGAGCTTCAGGTCAAAATATTTGATAAAGGACATTGTATTTATGATAGACCAGACTTGAATGCCATTAGGGATTATTGCAAAGATCAGGTTAACACCTTGTGGGAGGAAGTATTAAGATTTGAAAGTCCGCACAGGTATTATGTGGATTTATCAAAGCCGCTATGGAATTTGAAAAGAAATCTATTGCTGGAACATGGGCTCGAACAGTAATTAGCATTATTTGAAAATGAAAGGGGTTATGAAATGTTTGGGTTTAATTTTATTAAGTTTCAGCCGAACGAATATGTTCTGAGATACAGAAATGGAAAAATAGTAAGTGAGGGCCAGGGACTTTCATTCTTCTATTACGCCCCTGCAACATCACTGGTAGTTATACCGATGGGAAGCATAGACGCGCCGTTTATCTTTGAAGAGCTGACAGCAGACTTTCAGACAGTTACAATTCAGGGGCAGGTAACCTACAGGATTGTCGATCAAAGAAAAATTTCTCAACTACTAAACTATACGCTGGATTTGAAAAGCGGAGGGTATCAGTCAGAAGACCCGGACAAATTATCTCAGAGAATTATAAATTTAGTTAAGGTTTTAACTAAAAATCAGCTTAAAAGCCTGAAATTAAGAGAAGCCTTAAAGTCCAGTGAAATACTGGCTGAAAAAATAAGTGAGAAGATAAAGTACAGTGAAGAAATTGAATTATTGGGGATTGAAATACTGGAATTGTTTATTTTAGCCATAAAGCCAGACAAAGAGACATCCAGGGCACTGGAGGCAGAGGCCAGAGAAGAAATTCTTAAAAAAGCAGATGACGCCATATATGGCAGAAGAAATTCCTCAATAGAGCAGGAGAGAAAGATAAGGGAGAATGAGCTTAACACTGAAATTGCAGTTGAAAACAAGAAGAGGCAAATCAAGGAAACCCAAATGGAAGCTGATAGAATTGTTCAGCAAAAAGAACACGAACTGCAAAATTCTCAAATGATTTTTGAGATTGAGCAGGAAGAGAAAAGAAAGCAGCTGGTCAATCTATCTGTTGAAAACGCAAAAACCGAGGCAGATGCAAAAGCATATGAGCTGGCCGCTGTAATGAAGGGGTTGGAAGGCATAAATCCGGCGGTAATCCAGTCACTGGCCTCTGTTGGCATGGAGCCTGATAAGCTAATTGCTATGGCCTTCCAGGAACTGGCGGGTAAAGCAGAGAAGATTGGCCAGCTGAATGTATCCCCTGATCTCATGCGGGAACTGTTGAGAGGGGTTAAATAAAAATGGATCGCCTTCAGGATGGTAAAATAGTACTGGTTAAGAGAAAAACCAGGCTTGAGGAGCTAGTACACAGGTATAACACAGTTTCCCAGGCAAAATTTTATATCGAACACTTAGGGGCAGACTTCTCGGATTATGTCAACGAGAATAATGAATATGCCGAAGCTCTTTCAGAGACTAAAAAAACTCTGGAGTCCTTTGGCAGGGTACAGGTTGTTGACCGTACATATTTACCAAATTTTATTTTCGGTGAAGGTGACCTGGTTGTTGTCATTGGCCAGGATGGAATGGTTGCCAATACTTTAAAATATCTATCGTCCCAGCTTTTAATAGGTGTGAACCCAAGTGCCCAAAGGTATGATGGATTGCTGCTGCCCTTTGAGGCAAAGGATTTGAACAGGGTAATCCCTGAGGTTTTTAAGTCAAAAAGACAGATAAAAGAAGTGACAATGGCCAAAGCAGAATTAAATGATGGGCAAAGCTTGTATGCGGTGAATGATTTATTTATAGGACAGAAGTCACATGTTTCGGCCCGGTATGAAATTAAACTGGGGGCAAAAAAAGAGCAGCAATCATCAAGCGGTATAATTGTTTCTACGGGATTAGGATCGACTGGTTGGCTAAAGAGTGTTCTGGAAGGATCTTCGAATATAGTGAAAACACTGATGGGTAAAGGTGAACGGATAAAAACAGAAATAAAGATGAATTGGGACACAGATTATCTATTCTTTTCTGTAAGGGAGCCATTTCCAAGTAATACATCAAAAACTAATCTTGTCTTTGGAAAAATAACAGGAAAAGAGCCGCTAAAAATACTGTCACATATGCCTGAAAACGGAGTTATATTCAGTGACGGTATAGAAAATGATTTTCTGAATTTTAATTCCGGAATAGAAGCAACCATAAGAGTTGCAAGCAAAAAAGGGCATCTTGTAGTCTGAAAATAACCAATAAAGCCTAGAAGCTATTGCCATTTGGGTAATGTAATAAAAGAGAAAGGCAAGAAAAATTATGAACTTATTTAAGCTTATATACAGTCGATTTATAGGTTTATTTGTGTTTGCTGTAGTATTTTACTTTGTACAAGTGACATTCCCTCCAATTATTGCTATTATTTTGGGGGGTGTAGTAGTTTTTTACTTGTATCTCAAACTTTTAAAAACAATATCAAATTCAATTCGAATGATACTTCATTCTGGTAAAGGAGGTACAGCATACAAAGAGATTATAAAAGATTTTAGAAAAGAAAAATATACAAATACATCTGGATTAAATGATAATATTAATAGTGATGAAACTAAATTGGATATACAAAAGGAAATAAAGAAACAAAAAAAATTAGAGAATCAATTGAAGAGTGATAAAGAATATACTCTTGAAAAAATCAGTGAATTAAATTTGGCAGATGCTATATTTTACATCATTTTGCATAACAAACATATGCGTCTTTTTGGCAAATCAAACGAATTTAATATTAATATATATGAACTGTTTCCCTCTGAATCCAATGAAATTATTGATAACTGGATTTACCGTGCTAATAAACTGGCTAATTCTTATTATCATGTTGGAGTAGCCTGTATGACATGGATAAGAGCAGACAAAAATGAGAAGGAAGAAGCGTATGCGAGATATCTAAAGATTAAAGAAGCCTTCGTCAATGATAATCCTGGATTTAGTGATAGTACATATGAATATGCAATACAGTTAGGCTGTACCGCTGACCGTTAATATTTGAAGGGTGAGGGGAGTATAAGTTTACATAATATTATCTGCTCTTTTTTAAATGTGAGAATTATTAAGGATATAATTCTATGGATCCTTTTTACTGGAGTCATATTTCTATTATGAAATGGAAAGGTTTTGAGGAAAAATCTTGATAATACTAATCCGTAATTTTTTTCAGGCGCTTGAATGTTATTGGGTTAGGCAAAAAACGCTTTAGGATATAATAATTTTTTCTGCTTCCATATTGCAAAATGAATTATTTATCAATATCAAGGTGTATTTTAAAATAAAAATTCAAAGGTTAAAGATAATTTTAATAATAATTAAGTTATGGCTTAAAATATGCCTCTTAGAGATGCGATGTTGATATTTATGATGAACTACATCACCCAAATCATTTTCTCTTGCCACAGGGCAAAATAGAGGGGTGGTATTTTGTGTGCTTTTGAAAAATATCCTTGCCAGGGCCATGGGGAAGAAAAAATGGGGTTATTATAACAGCCAGAGGGTCAGTGGAGATTTTACCGCTGGCTTTTTATTTGGTTAGATGTCGAGAATACCTATAATGGGTAGAGTCATTTTTATGAAAGTGGATCTTATATCATTGATTATATTGAATTGAAAATGGGGTTCATTAAGCTGTGGGGGTAATAGGAGTGATAAACCTGGTTCAGTTTGCTTTTTATTTGAGGGAATAAGGATGCGATCTTTGTGGCGGGCCTTCTGTGTGGTTTTTTAGCAGGGGGAGAGGGGTCTCTTTTTGTAAGTTAACATAATATATATTATCGGTACTAATGGGGGGGAACAAAAAATTATTTATTTTTCTCATATTCAAAAATTTTATCTTTGGTCTTTTCCGGGGGCTTTGTTTTTCCCTTTTTTGACTTTTTGCCATTCTTTCCGTTTTTACCATATTCAAAGATTTTTTCATCATATAGCAAAATGTCATTGATTTCTATGGCATTAAAATCAGCCAGTTCTATACATTTAGCGCAGCTGTCACAGGTTTTGGTCGGGTCCAGATCGCAAACAAAACAAGCGCAACAGTTGTCGCATATTTTATCTTCTTCAAGAAGACATTTTTTAGTAATTTTTTTTAACTTTTCGGGATCAATTTTTACCATATTTTATCATCCTAATATAAAACATGATGTGTAATGTGTACACTTATTTTATTTTATAATTAAAAAAAAATCATTAAATTATCCTTAAATGGACAGAACAAAGTGTTGAAAGGATGTATTATGTGTTTAATTGTATATAAGCGCTACTTAAAATATTTTAGAAATTTTCAGAACTTTAAGATTATATAATGTAATTAAGTAATTTACGTAATATTACAAAGAAAGTTTGCTATTATGAAAACTTTTTTGTTTGGTGATGATTTAACAGGCTAAAAAAGTGGCTAAAAAGAAAAGCTGTTGTTTTTTGTGCTAGTGTTAGTAGTTCCCTACCCGCTTTTATATAACCTGTAATATTATAGCATGAAACATCTGGATAGTAATTTTGCGCGGTACTTGAGTTATAGTTTATAATATCGTTTATATCTTTAAAATAATTGTAATAACCACCCTTTTTTATTTTAAATTTATTTTTGTTATTCATTATCCAGATTTCAAATTTTCTGTGACCGTTTAAAGCAATGCCTTTTGCGTGATGTGGAACGCACATGTCCTGCAGGATATGTGCTGATGCTCCAAGATAGAACATTGATTTTTCTATCTTACCTGACTTCCAGTTATGTAAGGCTGCATTAAAATATGTGTTACATTCAGTAATTGCTGAGGCAAACGGAATTAAACCTTTACCTGTGTCAGGCCTGTAATAGTGGGCCAGATACTTCCATCCTTTATCAGCCCAGATATTGCCCAGATCAACATAATTCCTGTAAGTATCAAATAAAAGTGCCTCATCGTATTTCCCATCGTTTTTTAGAATTTCTATTGTCTGATTATTTAAGAAGAGATGGGTTTCGCCACCTAGGTCAAATATATTTTGAATAGGCGTCCCGGCTTTTAATAATAATTTAAATGCTGGCCAAATGTGCTTTTCACAGATGCTCAAAAGAAAAAACCCCCGATATTGATCAAAGGTAGTTTATGCAAAAATTATATCTATATACAAAAAAACCTGTATTTTCATACAGGTGGTTAATAATGAATTTACTACCTAAATCTATACGGTGGTTTTGGTTGTCATTTTATTCATTAGAATATTAGCTGATACATTTATTATAAATATCATTATTATAAGAACAGTTGCGGTGCCATAGGCCATTCTAAAAGAAATTCCCTCTGAGGCCAGAGTATACAGGTGGATGGATAGCGATCTTGCCGGGTCCATAATTGAAGTTGGGAGGTTAAGGGAGCTCCCTGCGGTAAGCAAGACGGCCGCGGTTTCCCCCACTGCCCTGCCTATTCCCAGTATTATACCGGTTACTATTCCTGGCAGTGCGGCAGGTAGAACAATTTTATAAATAGTCTGCCACTTTGTTGCTCCCAGGGCGAGGCTTCCTTCCCTGTATATCTGGGGTACACTTTTTATTGCCTCTTCAGTTGTCCTTATTATTGTAGGAAGTATCATAAAGGCCAGGGTTAGCCCACCCGACAGAATTGACCAGTGAAAACCCATAAATATAACTAAAAAAGCAAAACCAAACAATCCGAATATTATCGAAGGTATACCTGCCAGTGTTTCTGTGGCAAAGCGTATAGCGTTGACTAATTTCCCTTTTTTGGTATACTCAGTCAGGTGAATGGCTGATAGTATACCAACCGGGGCGGCGAAGGCCAGGGCAACGGCTATGAGGTAAATGGTTCCTACTATAGAAGGGAATATTCCCCCTTCCCGGCCCATATCTTCGGGATACCCGGTGAGGAATTCCCATGATATAACCCCGAGGCCCTTCTCCATTATGTGGAACATTATTGCCACCAGGCAGCCAACTGTTATAAACACTGAAATATATAAAAAAGTTTTGGCAATTATTTCTTCAACCTGTGTTGCTTTAATTTTCAATGTTAGTCACCTACTTTCTTTGGCACCAGGGTAACCAGAAAATTAAGAATCATTATAAATGCGAACAGAACTATGCCGGTCATGAAAAGCGCGCTGGCATGGTCCCCTGCAGCATAGCCCATTTCAATGGCAATATTAGCGGTGAGGGTCCTTACAGGCTCTAATATGGAGCCCGGAATCAGGGCAACATTGCCTGTGACAAGTATAATTGCCATAGTTTCCCCTATGGCCCTTCCCATTCCCAATACAATTGCAGTAATTATTCCGGACCTGGCCGTAGGCAAAATCACTTTTTTAATTGTTTGCCAGTGAGTGGCCCCCAGGGCAAAGGATCCTTCTTTATATTCCCTGGGCACCGCCCTGATTGAGTCCTCAGAAATGTTTATTATGGTAGGGAGAATCATAATTGCAAGGACTATTGATCCCGCCAGTACACTAAACCCCCTGCCCCCGAATATTTCTCTTATAAGTGGAACAAGGACAACCAATCCGTAAAAGCCATATACCACTGACGGAATCCCTGCCAGAAGCTCGATAACCGGTCTTATAAAACGGGTTATTTTTCTTGGAGCGATTTCTGCAAGGAATATTGCACACCCAATGCCCAGCGGCACACCGATAACCAGTGATCCTATGGTTACATAAACTGAACCTACAATCATTGAAAGCAGGCCAAAGGTATCATCACCGGGATGCCAGTGTTTACCCGCTATAAAGTGTATAATTCCATATTTTTTTATCACCGGGAGACCTTCTATGAAAATGAAAAGGCATATAAGTAAAACAATAAAGATCGCTGTTACGGCACTTGCAAGAAGAAGCCTTTCAATTGATTTCTCAAGGTATTTTCTCACTGAAATTTCATCCTTACCTGTTATGTCTTTCTATGTATTAAAGTTATCTTCCTAGGGTTAAAAATCCTGCAGGAATGTGGTTAATACACGGTTAACCCTTTGTTAAATATCTATTAAGAAATGAACTCAGAACTCAGGACTCAGAACTTAGAATCCCGTGCATTCCTTTAAGTTCATTCTCTCAGTTGTCATTGTGAGCGTTAAGCGAAGCAATCTCTCCTGTGAGATCACCACGTTGCTATCGCTCGCGATAATAGGGTAGTGCAAGCAGCGCCACATTTTCATCCTAATAAAAATGCCACTTAAAAAAGTGGCATGGGTGACTGAGTTCTGAGTTCTGGGTTCTGAGTTCAGAGTTCCGCCGCCGGTACGGCGGCAACGCCTGCAGGGCGTTTATTTATTTCACGGAGATGTAGTCCTTGCTTACGATTTGCTGGCCTTCGGCACTGAGTACGAAATCGATGTATGCCTTAACGTCACCCTGGGGATCTTCCTTTGTGAGGTACAGGAACGGTCTCTTTACCTTATATGTGCCGGCTTTAATATTCTCTGCTGTGGGCTCAACATTGTCAATCTTTACACCTTTTACTTCCTGGCTGAGATAGCCAAGGGAAAGGTATCCAATGGAGTTTTCGTCTCCGGCTACAGTGGTCCTGACTGCGCCGTTGGAGGGCTGAGTCACAGCCTTGTCGGAAATCTTGGCATCATGCATTACTATTTCTTCAAAGGCTCCACGGGTACCTGATCCTGCTTCACGGGTTACCACGTTGATGGGAGCGTCTTTGCCGCCAACATCTTTCCAGTTGGTGGTTTTACCGCTGAAAATATCTTTTACCTGGTCGAGGGTAAGGTTTTGAATCCCGTTTTTGGGGTTAACCGCTATGCCAATTCCGTCCAGTGCTATTTGTATTTCCTTCACTTTACCCTTCTCGGTATCTTTTAGCTCGCGGGAGCTAGCGCCAATCTGGGCGATACCATCAGCAGCGGCCTTGATGCCCTGGGAGGAGCCGCCCCCCTGCACGTTTATAGTCACATTTGGGTTTTTCTGGTTGAAGGCCTTGGCAAGCTCGTCCGAGAGGGGCTGCACAGAGGTTGAACCGGCTATGGTTATAGTAGATTTTGAGCCGCCCTTTGCAGTATCCTTGTTTTCACCCTTGCCGCAGCCTGCCAGCGCCAATACAAACACCATTGCTATAGCTGTCAGAAGTGTCCACCTGGTTTTAAACATAATATTAATCCTCTCCTTTTTTTATATTTCTTTTTGGTATGGGTTTATAAAATTACAGTATTTATCACCTCTTTTAATTATAATTTAGTGGTATGTAAATCTTTAATAAGGATATAGTCCATATGTTAATAGAAGAAAAAGTTAAGGTTAATAAAATAGATAAATAAAATTAATTTTTGGTTAAATAAACGCCCTGCGGGCGTTGCCGCTGTTTAAGGAAAGGGGACACACCTGCTTATGCCTGGGTATTCCTTTGTGGACAGGAATGTCCCCAATTGCAGCGGAACTCAGAACTCAGAATGGTTCAAATGACATTCATCGGGGCGGGGAATAGCATCCCTGTGTGCTAATCTATTACAGCGTGTATTAAAAAAAACCCGCCAACGGCGGGTTAAAAATATTTTGGATCAAAACTGGGGGTTTGAGGAGTATCTGCGAAATCAGTAATTGACCTTTATCGCCAATTCCTAATTCCTAATTCCGGACCCGTGAGCAGTACTTAAAAGTTCTTATTTCCCTTCTTTCCTTTTCTTAAGAAATTCCGGGGCTACCTGCGGGAAAAGCGCCGCCGATACGACATCTTCAGGCTTCTGAATATACTCGGCCACCAATTCCCTTGCTTTTGGAAGCTCAGGCTCAATTAAATCGGCAGGACGCACGGTAATTGGCTTCTCGTCACCGATGATCTTTTTGCGAACCTCTTCATTAACCGGGGCCGGGGGCCTTCCGTAAAATCCTCGCATGTAGTTCTTTACCTCGTCGGTGGCATACATGTAGCGGTTGCCGACGATTATATTTATGGCTGCCTGGGTGCCAACTATCTGGCTGGAGGGAGTTACAAGGGGCGGGAATCCGAAATCTTCTCTTACCCTTGGAACCTCTGCCAGCACCTGCTGCAGTTTGTCAAGTGCATTTTGCTCCTTCAGCTGGTTCACAAAATTGGATATCATGCCGCCGGGAACCTGGTATAGAAGAACATTTATATCTACGTTGGAGGATGAGCTATCAAAATCAGTGTAATTCTTTCTTACCTCCTTGAAATATTCGGCAATTTTCGAAAGTTTTGAAAGATCAAGCCCGGTCGTAAAGGGGCCGTCCTCAAGAGTGGCCACCATTGTTTCTATTGCCGGCTGGGAGGTCTGGAGGGCCATGGTGGAGATGGCGCAGTCAATGACATCCACCCCGGCCTCCACTGCCTTGAGATAAGACATTGCTGCCATGCCGCTGGTATAGTGGGCGTGAAGCTGTACCGGTATATCAAGCCTTTCCTTCCACCCTTTGATAATCTCGTAGGCCATGTAGGGAGATAGTATGCCGGCCATATCCTTTAAGCATATCGAGTCGGCCCCTATTTCCTGGAGCTCCTTTGCCATTGTCATGTAAAAATCATAATCATGAACAGGGCTGATTGTATAGACAACGGTAGCCTGAACATGGCCGCCCTCTTTCTTGGTGGTTCTCATTGCCCTTTCCATGTTTCTTACGTCATTCAGGGCGTCAAATATTCTGAATATGTCCATGCCGTTGGCCACACTGTATTTTATAAATTCATCCAGGACGTCATCTGCATAGTGTTTATAGCCAACAACATTCTGACTGCGAAGGAGCATTTGGGTTTTAGTGTTTTTAAAGTGTTTTTTAAGGGTTTTCAGGCGCTCCCAGGGGTCTTCGTTCAGAAAGCGCATGCAGGAGTCAAAGGTTGCTCCTCCCCAGACTTCCACGGAATGAAATCCCATGCTTTCAATTTCGTCGGCAATTGGCAGCATATCCTCTATTTTCATTCTGGTGGCAAGTAGTGACTGATGGCTGTCGCGAAGGGTCGTGTCGGTTATGCCCACTTTTCTTTTAGTCATATATTTATACCATCCTTTCAATTAATGTCGGGATACAATATACATAAAAGATTCATTTTAAGGGGTTACCTTAACAGGAACCCCTTTGATTATTACAGATTAACTACTTTAAGAAGGCTGCGCACTGAATCGATAGATTTTGCAAGCTGTGCTTTTTCCTCTTCGGTCAGGTCTACCTCCAGAATTTTTTCCACGCCATTGCCGCCTATAATGGCGGGAACTCCGAGATACATGTCCTTTTCGCCATATTCACCCTGCAAGTAGGCTGCTACGGGCAGTATTCTCTTTTTGTCTTTAAGTATAGCCTCAGCCATCTGAATTACCGAAGAGCCAGGCGCGTAGTAGGCGCTTCCGGTTTTCAGGTAATTTACTATTTCTGCGCCGCCCTTTCTGGTTCTCTCAACAATGGAAGCAATCCTGTCAGCCGGAATCAGCTTTTCAATGGGTATTCCACCGGCGTAGCTGTACCTTACCAGCGGAACCATGTCGTCCCCGTGGCCTCCCAGCACGAAAGCGCTGACATCCTCAAAAGATATTCCAAGCTCAAGCGCAATAAAGGTGCGGAACCTTGCAGAGTCCAGAACTCCAGCCATACCCAGCACCCTGTTCGGAGGGAACCCGGAAGCCTTGAGGGCTACATGGGTCATTATGTCCAGGGGATTGGTAACTACTATTATGTAGGCATTGGGTGAGTATTTGGCAGCCTGTTCGGCGCAGGAAGCAACTATCTTTGCATTGGTGGAAAGCAGGTCATCCCTGCTCATTCCCGGCTTTCTAGCTATACCTGCTGTTATAACGATTATGTCGGAGTCCTTTGTGTCCTCGTAATTGTTAGTACCGAGAATATTGCAGTCATACCCCTCTATTGGTGCGGCTTCCATTAAATCCAGCGCCTTACCCTGGGGAACTCCCTCCACAACATCAATAAGGACTATATTTCCCAATTCCTTGGAGGCTGCCCAGTGGGCGCAGGTGGCTCCCACGTTTCCTGATCCTATAACGGTGATTTTGTTTCTTTTCATTAAATGACCTCCTCTGTCATATTATCTGCGTTTGTGGTTATTAGAGAGGTATGTTGCCGTGCTTTTTGCCAGGAATTGAATCCTTCTTGGTTGAAAGCATTTCAAGGGTTTCAATTATTTTCTTCCTTGTGTCCCTCGGGTCAATAACATCGTCGACGTATCCCCTGGCACAGGCGATATAAGGGTTGGCAAATTTATCGCGGTATTCGGACGTCAACTTCATCCGCGCTTCAGCCGGGTTTTCAGCACCGGCTATTTCGTTTTTATAGATTATGTTAACTGCTCCCTCAGGCCCCATAACCGCTATTTCTGCCGTTGGCCAGGCAAAAACATTGTCAGCCCTCAGGCTGCTGCTGCACATAGCCAGGTAGGCCCCGCCGTATGCTTTTCTTAGTATTATTGTTACTTTCGGGACAGTGGCCTCGGAATATGCGTAAAGCATTTTTGCGCCGTGGCGTATTATCCCGCCGTATTCCTGGCCTGTGCCGGGAAGGAATCCTGGAACATCCATAAAAGTAACCATGGGAAGGTTGAAACAGTCACAGAACCTTACAAACCGGGCAATTTTATCTGATGCGTTAATGTCAAGGCAGCCCGCCAGGAAATCCGGCTGATTGGCGATTAGTCCGACGGTGCGGCCGTTAATCCTGGAAAAACCAACAACGGCATTCCTTGCAAAATACGGCTGAACCTCCATAAATTCGCCGCCGTCAACAACAAGCTCTATTATCTTTTTAACATCATAGGACAGGTGTGGGCTGTCCGGTATTATATTCAGGAGATCCTCCCTGTTTCCAACGGGTTCCTTTGCCGGTGCTGCCGGAGCCGGCTCCTGGTAGTTGGAAGGAAGGTAGCTAAGCAGGTTTCGTATAAGAGAAATGCAGTTTTCTTCATTATCTGCCGCAAAATGGGCTACACCGCTAGTCTGGTTATGGGTCATGGCGCCCCCGAGAACTTCCATGGAAACTTCTTCACCGGTTACAGCCTTAATAACCTGGGGGCCGGTTATAAACATCTGGCTGGTGTTTTTAACCATAACAATGAAATCTGTAAGAGCCGGGGAATAAACAGCTCCCCCTGCGCAGGGCCCCATAATAACCGAAATCTGGGGAATTACACCTGAGGCCCGTGTGTTTCTGAAAAATATTTCTCCATATCCGTTAAGGGCGTCAACGCCTTCCTGTATCCTGGCGCCTCCGGAGTCATTCAGCCCGATAACAGGCGCGCCCACTTTCATTGCAGAGTCAAGAACTCTGCAAATTTTTGCGGCGTGGACTTTACCCAGGGATCCTCCGGTAACGGTAAAGTCCTGGGCATAAACAAAAACCTTGCGCCCGTCGATGCTTCCATACCCTGCCACAACTCCCTCACCGGGGTTCTTTAAATTCTCTATGTCCTCGTCTCCGGCAAAGGTTACAAGCTCTACAAAGGTTCCGGGATCAAAGAGCATATTTATTCTCTCCCGGGCTGTCTTTTTTCCCGCTTCGTGCTGCTTGTCGATCCTTTTCTGGCCGCCGCCGGCCATTACCTGGTCTCTTAATTGGTTTAACCGGTCCAGCTTTTCTTGGATGCTCATATTGGTCCTCCCTGTTACTTTCTTTCACATAATTCGACTAAAGTGCCAAAAGTGGATTTGGGGTGAAGGAACGCAATTCTGGCGCCGCCCGCTCCCCGCCGGGGCTTTTCGTCTATAAGCCGGACTCCCCTGCTTTTTAACTCTTCAAGCTTTTCTTCAAGATTGTCTACCCTGAAGGCTATGTGCTGAATTCCCTCACCGTTTTTTTCAATAAAACGGGCTATGGGTCCATCAGGCGTGGTGGACTCCAGTAGCTCCACCTCACTGTCTCCCGTAGGCAAAAAGGCTACCTTTACTTTTTGCTCCTCAACAACTTCGACTTCCGTTACCTTCAGGCCCAGAAGTCCTTCATAAAGGTTTATCGCCTGGTTTATATCCTTTACCGCTATCCCTATATGATCTATTTTTTTTATCATTTATGATTATAACCTCCTATCATGGAAAATGATACCTAACGCCCGAGGCTTTTGTGTATATAACCCACAACATCCCCGGTATTTGTGCCCGGACCGAATATCTCGGCTATACCTGCCTCTTTCAGAGGAAGGATATCATCATCGGGAATTACTCCTCCCCCAAGCACAAGAATATCCCCGGCGTTGTTTTCTTTTAAGCCCTTTACCACCGGGGGGAAAAGGTGCAGGTGTGCGCCTGAAAGGCTGCTAAGGGCTATAACGTCAACATCCTCCTGAATGGCGGCATGCACTATCTGTTCCGGGGTTTGCCGTAAGCCGGTGTATATAACTTCCATGCCGGCGTCCCGCAGTGCCTGGGCGATGACTTTTGCTCCCCTGTCGTGGCCGTCCAGGCCGGGCTTGGCGACTAGTACCCTGATTGGTTTGCTCATGTTCACTACCCCTCCTGCCTAAAATACTATTTGCTGCCTGTACTCACCGAATGCTTCCCTGAGTACTCCGCATATCTCACCTAGTGTGGCATAGCTTTTTACTGCTTCAATAAAGAAGGGCATAAGGTTTTCTTTTCCGCCTGCAGCCTTTCCAAGCTCACCAAGTATGGCTTCCACCTTCGAGTTGTCACGGTTGGAGCGCAGCCTGGCAAGTTTCTCCATCTGCCTTTCTCCCACGGCAGGGTCTACTTTTAACAGGTTCTTGGGCTTTTCTGTTTCCATTTTAAACTTGTTGACACCTATTACAGTTTTTTTGCCGCTTTCAATATCCATCTGATAGCTGTAGGAGCTTTTTTGAATTTCTTTTTGCATGTATTCAATAGCTTTTGGGGCGCCGCCCAGTGTGTCTATTTTTTCAATGTACTTCATTGCTCTTTGCTCTATATCGTCGGTAAGGCTCTCGATCATGTAAGATCCGCCCAGCGGGTCCACAGAATCGGCAACCCCAATTTCATAGCCTATAACCTGCTGGGTGCGGAGAGCAATAAGCACTGAGTCCTCGTTCGGAAGCGCCAGTGCCTCGTCACGGGAGTTGGTGTGCAGGGACTGAGTTCCTCCCAGCACAGCGCTAAGGGCCTGGAAAGCAACCCTCATTATGTTAACATCGGGCTGCTGGGCGGTCAGGGTGCAACCGGCGGTTTGTGTATGGAACCTCAGCATCATGGATTTGGAATTTTTCGCCCCAAACCTCTCCTTCATTATTTTTGCCCATAGCCTGCGGGCAGCCCTGAATTTTGCAACTTCTTCAAGGAAATTGAGATGAGCGTTAAAGAAGAATGAAAGCCTGGGTGCAAAATCGTCTACATTGAGGCCGGAGTCCAGTGCCGCCTGGACATAGGCAATTCCATCGGCCAGGGTGAATGCCACTTCCTGTGCGGCGTTGGACCCGGCTTCCCTGATATGGTAACCGCTTATGCTTATGGTATTCCAGTTGGGAATATTCTTGGCGCAGTAGCCAAAAATGTCTGTTATTAGCCTCATAGAAGGCTCGGGTGGAAAAATATACGTCCCTCTGGCAATGTATTCCTTCAAAATATCATTTTGTATGGTGCCGTTAAGTTTATCCGGAGCAACACCCTGTTTTTCCGCCACTGCGATGTACATGGCCAGTAAAATTGCGGCTGGGGAATTTATGGTCATTGAGGTGCTGACTTTATCAAGGGGAATACCGTCAAGTAATGTTTCCATGTCAATTATTGAATCAATTGCCACGCCCACCTTACCTACTTCTCCCATGGCAAGGGGGTGATCCGAGTCAAATCCAATCTGTGTGGGAAGGTCAAATGCCACAGACAGGCCGGTTTGTCCCTGCTCCAGCAGGTACCGGAACCTCTTGTTGGTTTCCTCGGCAGAGCCGAATCCGGCATACTGCCTCATAGTCCAGTGCCTTCCGCGATACATGTTGGGCTGAACTCCCCTGGTAAAGGGATATTCGCCGGGGAGGCTCATGTCCATGCCTTCAGCGTTAATATCGGCCGGTGTATATACAGTTTCAATATTGATACCAGAATCTGTAATGAAATCCTGCTGTCGTTCCGGGCGTTTTTTTGTCTGATCGTTTAGCTTGCTTTGCCAGGCAGCTTTTTTATCTTTAAATTCTACAAGCTTACTCTTGTCGAACAATTGTACCCCTCCTTCCGGTTTAAAAAAATCTATTCAATGCCAAGTCTTTGCTTTACAAGGGCCGGGACCTCAAAAGGAAGCGTTGCAACCGAGGCTCCTGCCTCCTTCAAGGCGTTAACCTTACCCTCAAAAGTGCCCTTCCCTCTTTCAATTATTGCTCCGGCGTGGCCCATTCTTTTTCCCGGAGGTGCGCTTTTCCCGGCGATATAGCCAATAACAGGCTTGGTCATTTTCTTTATATAAATTGCAGCTTCTTCCTCCTGGTTGCCTCCTATTTCTCCTATCAGCACAACGGCTTTAGTTTCAGGATCCTTTTCAAATTTTTCTAGAACATCTACAAATGACAGTCCCACAACCCTGTCACCGCCCAGACCTACCACTGTAGACTGGCCCAGCCCGTTAGCTGTGAGGTTTCCTACAATTTCATAAGTCAGGGTTCCACTCCGGGCCACAATCCCTACCTGGCCTGGTATAAAAAACTGGTTAGGGGGAATTCCCATTTTGCATTTTCCGGAAGATACTATTCCGAAGGTATTGGGACCTATAACGATGGCACCTTTTTTTCTTGCGAAGCTTATTATCTCCATTTCATCGTGTACCGGTATGTGTTCGGTAATTACTACAATAACCTTTACACCGGCCTCAATTGCCTCAAAGGCGGCATCTTTTGCAAACGGGGCAGGTATAAAAAGACATGAGGCGTCAACCCTGTTTTCTTCCATGGCTGCAAAAACGGTGTCGTATATTTTAACTCCCTCGACTTCCTGCCCGCCTTTACCCGGAGATATGCCGCCCACTATTTTTGTTCCGTAGGCCAGCATTTGCTTTAAATGAAACTTGCCCTGGTTTCCGGTGGCGCCCTGTACTATTACATTGGTGTTTTCGTCTATAATAATAGCCATTGGTTTCTTTCCGTCCTTTCTTTGTGGTGTCGGAATTGGGAATTGGGAATTGGGGATCGCCCGGGTTAAATCTCAAGGGTCCTCAATTTTTCCTAATTCCTAATTCCGGATTCCTAATTCCGGCTTTTAATTCCCGCTGTTCGCTATCTCCACTGCCCTGGCTGCGGCCTTATGCATCATTTTGTACGCGTCAAAACCGTTTTCTTTGAGTATTTTTACTCCTATTTCCTCATTAGTTCCCACCAGGCGTATTACAACGGGAACAGGTATGCCTATTTCATTTTTTACCTGTACCAGGGCATTAGCAACATCATCGCACCGGGTGATGCCGCCAAAAATATTGATAAGTATAACCCTGGGATTGCGGGAAAGAAGTATTTCCAGGGCCTTGGCTGTGCCCTCTTTACCAGTTCCGCCGCCTGCGTCAAGAAAATTGGCTGCTGCACCTCCGTAGTGCTGGATAGTGTCCAGGGTGCCCATGGTAATGCCGGCCCCGTTGGCCATTACAGCTATATTCCCTTCCAGCTGAACATAGGAAAGGCCCAGCGCGTGTGCCCTCTGCTCCGCCTCGGTTCTCTCCTCTACATGGGGGAGGTCTTTTTGCCTGTAAAGCGCCTCATCGTCAATTGTTACCTTTGCATCTGCAGCTATAAGCCTGTCGCCGCTGATTACAAGGGGGTTGATTTCGACAAGCTCCGCGTCTTTCTCTTTAAATATTCTGTATAGCAATGGAACAAGCTTGTAAAAATCCTTTGCGATGTCGGTGCCGAGGCCCATCCTGCGGTATATTTCTCTGGCAGCGTAGGCCTGAAGTCCGACGGAAACATCTATATGGTGTTTAACTATTTCCTCTTCGGGAACTTCTTCTATGTCCATGCCCCCGCTTGCGGATGTAATGAGTACAGGTTTTTTTGCAGACCCGTCAACTGTTATGGCAAGGTAAAGCTCACGGTCTATTTTTATTTTTTCCTCTACGAGAACCACTTCCACGGTAAGTCCCTGAACAGTGCTTCCCAGTATTTTTGAGGCCGCCTCCCGTGCCTGATCAGGGGTTGAGGCAAAGGCAATGCCGCCACCTTTTCCTCTCTTGCCGGATAGAATCTGTGACTTTACCACAACCTCGCCGCCTATCTCTTCTGCAACTGCTGCAGCCTCATCGGGGCTAGACGCAATTCTTCCCCGGGGAACGGTTATTCCGTATTTGGAAAACAGATCTTTTCCCATATACTCAAAAAGTTTCAAATTAAATCGCTCCTTTTATTTGCCATTTTTAAAAGGTCGAATAGATCTTAATGCCTTCTTCATAAAGGTCTCCGCCAAGGGTGTCATTCACCACAATAACAGGGAAATCTTCAACATACAGCTCATGTATTGCTTCCGGCCCCAACTCCGGGTATGCAATAACATTACATTTTTTTATACTCCTTGAGATTAGAGCGGCCGCCCCCCCTACTGCCGCAAAATACACCGACTTGTGCTGTTTAATGGCCTTTAAAACCTCCGGAGATCTCTTTCCCTTGCCGATCATGCCCTTTAGCCCCAGGGCAAGAAGCCGGGGTGTATAAGCATCCATTCTGCCGGAAGTGGTAGGGCCCGCAGACCCTATAACCTCACCGGGCCTGGTTGGGGATGGCCCCACATAGTATATTATCTGGCCTTTAAGATTAAAGGGAAGGGACTCCCCCCTGTCAAGCAGCTCGATCATTTTTTTGTGTGCCGCGTCTCTTCCGGTGTATATTATTCCGTTTATAAGTACTTTTTGGCCGATTCTAAGGTTTTCTACGGCCTCATCAATAATAGGGGTAGATAATTTGATCTGAGGCAAGCTAAAACCACCTCCGTATTTAAAGGGTAATTTCCTTGTGCCTTGCGGCATGACAGTTAATGTTCACGGCTACGGGGAGACTGGCAATATGGCATGGATATATTTCCACGTGTACGGCCAGGGCTGTTGTTTTGCCGCCAAGGCCCTGGGGACCTATGCCAAGGCTATTTATTTGGTTAAGAAGTTCACCCTCAAGGAAGGCAATCTCCGGTAGAGGATTTGGGGTGTTAAGTTTGCGCAGCAGAGCTTCCTTGGCGAGCAAAGCGCACCTTTCAAAGGTTCCGCCGATACCGACTCCTACTACTATAGGAGGGCACGGGTTTGGTCCGGCAGCCCTTACGGTGTCTATTACGAATTTTTTTATCCCTTCCATCCCATCAGCCGGCTTAAGCATTTTTATGGCACTCATATTCTCGCTTCCACCGCCTTTGGGCGCTATGGTGATTTTAAGGCTTTCTCCCGGGACAATCTTTGTGTGAATTACTGCCGGTGTGTTGTCACCGGTGTTTTTTCTAATCAGAGGGTGATTTACAATTGATTTTCGCAGGTACCCATCTGTATATCCTTTTCTGACACCCTCATTTATCGCATCGTAAAGGTTTCCCCCGGTTATTCTTACATCCTGTCCCAAATCAATAAAAACAACTGCAAATCCAGTGTCCTGGCACATGGGAACCTTATTATCAGCAGCGATTTTTGCATTAAGTATAAGCTGTTTTAATATCTCCTTTCCTGTTAGAGAAATTTCCTGGTCAAGTGTTTTTTCAAAAGCTTCAGAAACATCTGACCCGAGGTAATAATTGGCTTCCATGCACAAACGCGCAACGGATTCTGTTATATCACCTACAGAAATTGTTTTAATACTGGACACCTCCCTGCCAGATAACTTTACTAAATGCATTGCAAATAATATGCCATTATACTGTCCTTATATATAACCTGTCAGTACAAATATTTAACACGAACTAAATATCAATATTTTTTCTAAATATTAAAACAATAGTGTCTATGGTATATTTTAAATATTATAAACCATAACAAAAAAGACCCCAAATGTGAATAGGGTCTAGGACAAGTTTGCTTTTCTAAAATTTATAAATCGTCTAATATTTATAATTTTATAAATATAGTTAATTTTCTGGACTATCCTTTTTTAGCTTGTTGTAAAGGGTTGCAAGTGAGATATTTAAGGCCTGGGCTGCCCTTTTTTTACCCTCAACTGTGTTGCCGAATTTCATAAGGGCCTTTTTTATTAGTATTTGCTCCATCCTATCAATGGGGATTAGCTCAAGTTCTTTTTCAGAGATATTTTTAAACTGGCTGACATGCTGAATTAAACTCTTTTTTGTAATAACATCGTCATCCACTGTAACCATCACTCTCTCTATGACATTTTCCAGCTCACGCACATTGCCGGGCCAGTCATAGCTGAAAAGCGCCTCCTCGGCATCTCTGGAAAGTCCTTTAACCTTTTTGCCAAGTTTTCTGTTTAACTTGACAATTAAACTGTTGCTGAGCATGGTAAGGTCTTCCTTGTGGTACCTGAGCGGAGGAATTGTTATCTCAACAACGTTAAGCCTGTAATAAAGATCTTCTCTGAATTTTCCCTGCCTTATCAGGTCGCGCAGATTCCTGTTGGTGGCTGCGATTACCCGTACATCCACTTTTATTGTCTGATTGCCCCCCACCCTTTCAATTTCCATTTCCTGCAGCACTCTAAGGAGCTTTCCCTGCAGATTCAGGCTCATATCCCCTATTTCGTCCAGGAAAATTGTTCCGCCGTTAGCCAGCTCAAATTTTCCGATTTTGGACTTGACCGCGCCGGTAAAAGCACCCTTTGCATAACCGAAAAACTCGCTTTCCAGAAGGTTTTCGGGAATGGCGGCGCAGTTTACCTTTATAAAAGGTTTCTCACGGCGGGGGCTGGCATGGTGCACAGCATGGGCAAACAGCTCTTTTCCGGTGCCGCTTTCACCCAGGATAAGCACTGTGGAATTGGATTTGGAGGCGCGCTCTGCAAGGTTTATGCACTTTCTGAGTTCGGGGCTGGTGCCAAGTATGTCATTGAACGTATACTTACTGGTTGTAACCTGACCCAGTTTTTCTGACAGGTTCTCAATGAGGGAAGTACTTTGCCGGAGCTCATCCATCAGCCTCATTACATCGGTAAGGTGTTGAAAAACAACCACGCCGCCAACCATTTTATTATCCACAAAGATAGGGGCTGCGTTTGAGATAACTTCTGAATTGCTTCCCCCTACGGTTGTCCTGTGTCCGAAAATATCTTTTCCGGCTCTTAGAACGGTTGCAAGGGCTCCGTCAGGTGAAACCTCAAAGATATTTTTCCCTATCCTGTCCTGTTCAATAATACCTGTTACCTTTGTGAATGCAGGGTTTACATATTTAATGGTGCCGTTAATATCAGCAACTTCAATAGCCTCATGGACTGAATTTAATATTATGGTTAACTCGCTTTGAATTTCTTTGAATTCAAGCAGCCTTTTTTTCTCTTTTGACAGCAGCGTAATAAAACAAGCGGCTTTTTCATCAATATGTGAAGTGCCGGGCTTTATTAGCTGACGAATTCTGGCTTTGGTTTTATCATCACCCTCAGCAAGAATAAATATATCTATCTCATCTGATGCAATCTCCTCGATATCTACAGATACAGGTATGTTTAAAATATCTGGAGAGCATATATCTTCTTCTGAGCCGGTATTGTATAACTTTATTATTTCCAGTTCCGAAACAGCGCCGATCATCTTGCATATGTCGTTTAAGCTGTTTCTGTATCCTGCAATGGCAACCTTTAACTTTTGCATCAGATGTTCACCTAATTTTGCTTATTTTGACGTTTATTCGACGGAGTTTATTTTATTCCTTCTAAAAAGTATAAAAATTCAGACGTGATTGCGAACAAGTGTTTTATTTCCTGCTTGTTTGTGCTATACTTATTTATGTAAGTTCTGGAAAGGCTGGTGTTTTTATTGGACCAACTTACCTCTAGAGAAGCTGCCATAGTTGAATTTATTAAAAATAATATAAAGACACGGGGATACCCGCCTTCTGTACGGGAAATAGGCCTGGCAGTGGGGCTCAAATCAAGCTCCACAGTGCACGGCTATCTTAAAAGGCTCGAAGATAAGGGTTTTATACGCAGGGATCCTACCAAGCCCCGGGCTGTAGAGCTAATTGGTTTAGGTGGCAGACTGAAAGAAGACGATATTAATGTTGTCCCGGTTCTTGGACGAGTTGCAGCAGGCCAGCCTTTACTTGCGTCTGAAAGCCACGATTATTCCCTCCCTCTACCTGTCTCATATTTTGGTGACGGCGAGTTCTTTATGCTCACCATACGTGGGGAAAGCATGATTGAGGCAGGTATACACGAGGGAGATCTTGTAGTTGTCAGGCAGCAGCCCACTGCAAACAACGGTGATATAGTGGTCGCTCTTATAGAGGAAGAGGCAACGGTGAAAAGACTATTCAGAGAAAAGGACCACATAAGGCTGCAGCCTGAAAACCAGTCCATGGAGCCCATAATAACAAGGGATGTCAAAATTCTCGGCAAGGTAGTTGGGCTCCTGAGGCGATATTAGTTTTAACTCATTCTGTTAATAACTACGGTCGGAATTCAGAATTCAGAAGTCAGAATGCTTGGGTATTTTTCGCAGGTCTGCTGACAGGGTATTTATGCGAAATTCTACCCTGAAAATAATGAATGTCTTTTTATGAACCACAGAGGCCACAGAGATCACAGAGAATTTGCTCTCAGGTATTACTATGAGGCCTAAAACCGAAGTAAATAATTGAGAATTGTACCCTTTTTATAAAAATCTCTTATAGCTTACAAGCTGGGCTTAAAAACCTCTGTGTTCTCTGTGGTTTTTAAAAGGACCCCAATTTTCATCCTCATTGGTGACCTTTTTATACGGCCCGGTTGTCTGGATTCTGACTCCTGACTTCTGTATTCCGACAGCATTAGAATTTCAGCATAAGCATTATTTACGCATAAGCTCCCTGGGAATATAGGTGGAAATATCCGGCCAAAGGACGAACACTACCAGCGCCACTAATAGGATTAAAATAAACGGCAGGACCCCCCTTATAACCTCTTCCAGCTTTTCTTTGGCCATGGCGCTCACCACGAACAGGTTAAGGCCCACAGGTGGAGTAATCATGGCCAACTCCATGTTAACAGTCATTACTACAGCGAATTGTACGATATCAATATCAAGGGCATAAATTATTGGCAGAAGAAGCGGCAGTGTGATAAGTGTTATGGATACAGCCTCAAGGAATGTCCCCATTACAAAGAACATTAGGTTTGTGGCAAGGAAGAACATGTATTTGTTCAGCTTGCTGTCCGCTATCCACTCCGCCACCTGCTGGGGCACCTGGTTCACCGTAAGGAACAGTGAAAACACCATGGCTGCAGAGATAATAAGGTATATCATCGACGATATGTTTATTGATTCTCTCAATATGTTCCGTACACTTGACAATTTCAATTCCTTGTATATAAAAATGGATACAGCCAGGGTGTAGAAAACTGAAAGAACGGCAGCCTCTGTAGGAGTTACTATACCTGCGTAAATGCTTCCCAGAATAAAAAATGGGAGAAGCCCGCCGGGTATGGCCTTGATAGTGGTTTTAAAGCGTTGGTCCCAGGTGGCCTTTGGCGCTCTTCCATAGTTGTTTTTCATAGAGTACACAACAGCACTGGCAACTAAGAGTAATGCAAGAAATATGCCAGGCAGCAGGCCTCCCATAAAAAGATCCCCTATGGAAACTTCAGCCGTCACTCCAAATATAACCATGGTCACACTGGGGGGAATTAAAATTCCAAGAGTACCGGCGGCGGCTATAAGACCCATGGCGTAGCGCTTGGGGTATCCTCCCTCAATAAGGGCGGGGTACATTATGGCCCCGATGGCGGCCGCGGTGGCCGGGCTGGACCCCGAAATGGCGGCAAATATGGAGCAGGCAGCGATGGTAACAACTGCCAGGCCTCCTGGAAGATGGCCGAACCAGGATCTTAAGGCGTTAATAAGATATTTTGATATTCCCCCGTGAGACATTACCACTCCGGCAAACACGAAGGCAGGAATGGCCAGCAGTGGGGGGGAAAGCAGCGAGGCAAACATTCTCTGGGCCATCATGTAAAGGGTGAAGTCAGTGGTTGTGGCCAGCACAACCAGGGCAGCCACTGCAAGGCTGATTGCTATGGGGACATTTAAAAGAAACAGTCCTACAAAAATAAGAAAGAGCACTACAGTATCCAATTAATGGTGCCCCCCTTTCTTTTCAGCCTCAAGCCACGCTTTGCCCCCGTCCTTAAATATTAAATAAAGCTTGTCAACAAAGCGCAAACCAAACATAAGTCCGCTTATAGGCATTATCAGGTTTACAATCCAGAGAGGAAACTGGCTGTCAGCGGACCTCTGCCCGGAAATAATGTAATTGTTGACCAGCTCATAGCCGAAGTAAGTGTAAAATATGGCAAAAGCCAAGCCAACAGAATTGGAAAACATGCTGACATATCTTTTTGTTTTCCAGCTTAAGAAATTGTAAAGCATATCCACTTTTATGTGGTGGTTGTTCTTCAGCGCCACGGCTATTCCGGCAAGTATCCCCCAGACAATGAAATACACCGAGAACTCGTCAAGAAGTGACTGCGGCCGTCCCCAGAAGTACCTTAATATAACGTTTACAAATATCATCGTGAGACCAATGAATAACATTATGCCGGAGAAATAATCTTCAAACGCATCATAAAAATCCCTAAATTTTTTCAGAACCACCATCCCCTTACCCTGTGATGTCGGTTTGGGCGGGCCCCTTAAGGGCCCGCCCATTTATTTGCTATTTACTATTCCTGGCGGCTTCGATATAGTCCTTTCCGATTTTGTCAGCATACTTGTCGTATACAGGCTGCATGGCCTTAGCAAAGGCCTCACGGTCTGCGTCGGTCAGTGTGTATAATTCAAGCTTGCCGCTGTTCTTAAGGGTTTCAAAGCTCTTTACGTTCAGTTCGTCTGCCAGCTTCCGCTCATAGGCCGAGGCCTCTTTCATGGCATCCGAGAAAAGCTTCTGCTGGTCCGGGGTCAGACTGTCCCAGAATTGCGTGTTGGTAAGGACAACATAGTCCAGCCTTCCGTGACTGGAAACGGTCATGTATTTCTGGACTTCAGCGTATTTCTGGGTGTCTATGTTGTTAAAGGTGTTTTCCTGGCCATCAACGGTTTTGTTGTTAAGAGCCTGGTATACCTCTCCGAAGGCCATGGTCTGGGAACCTGCTCCAAGGGCCTTGAACTGCTCATCAAGAACTCCGCCGCTCTGGGTGCGGAATTTCAGTCCCTTAAAATCTTCAGGCTTGGTAAGTGGCTTCTTTGAGTTGGTGAAGTGTTTGGATCCATTGGGCCACCAGCCGAGGCCCAGCATTCCCTGGGGCTTAAGGGAGTTCATCAGTTCCTGCCCCTTGGGCCCGTCGTAGAAGTTATAGGCAGCCTGGTCGCTGGCGAAGAGGAAAGGCATGTCAACCAGTTGGAAGGCGGGAACAAAGCCAACCAGCTTGGTTACCGAGGGAGCAATAAGCTGAACGTTATTGGCCTTTAAAGCCTCAAGCTCCTCCTTGTCGCCGTAAAGCTGGGAGGAAGGGAACACCTTTACTTCAAACTGTCCAGACTTTTCAAGAATCTCTTTAAATTTCAGCGCCGCCTGGCCCTTGGGAGTGGTCTCGGCCACAACGTGTGAAAACTTGACGGTTATTTTGCTGGCTGCCGCGTCTTTCTTTTCTCCGCCCCCGCAGCCTGCCGCCGCCACTACCAGGAGCAGTGACACGGCCAGTACCAGTGCTTTTTTGATGAGTCCAGTTTTCATGGAAATCCCCCTTTAAAATAATTTTTTAATACAGTTCCGCTCTGTTCCGGCTGAATCACCTCCGTTTAAAATAATTTATTGGCCTGTCTTGCTGATAATCTCACCGGCCAGTTCCGGTCCGGCTATCTCAATAAGCTTTTCATCGACGCCCTTTAATGACTTTTTCCACTCTTTCCTTTCTTCGGGGGTCTGTATGTGAATTTGGACCTTGCCGGAATCGCGCAATTTTTTCATGTCCCGGTCGTTTATAATGCTGGCCTGCTCCATTTCCCACAGGGATACCTCGTTCATGGTCTCCTGGATAACAGTTCTCAAATCCGGGGGCAGACTATTCCAAAAATCTTTGCTGGTGATTACCGTGTATCCCAGAAAGCCGTGGTTGCTTACCGTTAGGTACGGCTGGGTTTCGTAAAACTTCTGGGACACTATGTTGGAGGTGGTGTTCTCCTGCCCGTCGATGGAGCTGGAAGATAGGGCCTGGTACACCTCATTGAACTGCATTTTTACCGGTACCGCTCCCAGCAGGGAAAACTGCTCCTCCAAAATTGCGCTGTTGATCATAATGCGGAATCTCAGACCCTTGAAATCACCGGGATGTATAATGGGCCTTTCCCGGCTGGTAATCTGTTTAAAGCCGTTGTACCAAAAGGCCAGTGGCTGAATCCTCCCCTTTTCAAGGTCTCCGTAGAGGCTGCTGCCTATTTTGCCGTTCATGGAGCGGTTTATATCAGCAAAGCTTTCAAAGGCGTAGGGCATGTCAAATATCTGCCAGCGGGGGAACATGTCCCCCAGCTTAGAGGTGGAAGGGGCTATAATCTGCACCGCCCCGCTTAAGAGGGCCTGCATCTCCTCGCCATCCCTGTACAGGGTGGAGTTGGGAAACACCTGCACTTCCAACCTGCCTCCAGATCTTAAGTTGGCAAGGTCGGCAAATCTTTTGGCGGCCAGTCCCTTGGGGGTGTCCTCAGAAACTACGTGGGAGAATTTAATTACAATTTTTTCATTTGGGTTAACCTGCTCCCTGTCGTTTATCACCTCTGAGCATCCTGTAAGTATGGACAGCATAAAGAGGTACGCCAGGACCAGATTTAATTTTTTTATCAATTTCATGCCCATAGCACCAGTTGCCTAATGCAATTTTTCGTTAACATTATAAATTCACTCAATTCTGAATTCTGACATAAAAATAATATAAAAATTTTAAAGAACAAACAATATAATGGTTATATTGTTAATTATGGTCATTATGGTCATGAGCATAGTTTCGTTTAGTCAGGAATGGGGATGCGCCTCCCCCGGGAGCTTTGCTATGAGATCGAAGGAATGTTCCTGTTATAAAAGAACCCCTGTTAAAAGAAAGAAAGGCCTCTCATTAAAGAGAGGCCTTAAGGTTGTTCCGGCATTATTTTTGCATAAGTACCCGGGGTATGTAGGTTGATACATCGGGCCACAGAATAAACAGAATCATGGCTCCAATCAGTATCAGAATAAAGGGCCACACACCCTTGACAACCTCCTCCAGCTTTTCTTTGGCCATGGCGCTGACCACGAAAAGGTTAAGGCCCACCGGCGGGGTGATCATAGCCAGTTCCATGTTCACGGTCATTACCACCGCAAATTGCACAATGTCAATGTTAAGATGGTAAATAATGGGCAGCAGCAGGGGCAGTGTGATCAGTGTTATGGAAACCGCCTCCAGGAAGGTACCCATGATAAAGAACATTAAGTTGGTGGCTAAGAAAAACATATATTTGTTCATGTTGCTGTGGGCAATCCAGTCGGCCACCTGCTGGGGCACCTGGTTGGCGGTAAGGAACAGCGAGAACAGCATGGCTGCTGATATAATTAAATATATCATGGAGGAAATGTTTATTGACTCCCTCAGTATCTCCCTTACGCTGGACAGCTTAAGCTCCCTGTAAATGAATATGGACACCACCAGGGTATAGAATACCGAGAGCACCGCGGCCTCGGTGGGGGTAACCACTCCGGCATAAATGCTTCCCAGTATGAAAAATGGCAGCAGACCTCCGGGAATGGCCTTTATGGTGGCCTTTATGCGCTCATCCCAGGTAGCCTTGGGGGCCCGTCCATAATTATTTTTTATGGAATATGCAACGGCACTGACTACCAGTATCAATGCCAGTATTATACCGGGCAGAAGGCCGCCCATGAAAAGGTCTCCAATGGATACCTCGGCGGTTACGCCAAATACCACCATAGTAACGCTAGGGGGGATAAGTATGCCCAGTGTACCGGCTGCCGCTATAAGGCCCATGGCGTAGCGCTTTGGGTAGCCTCCCTCGATTAGGGCCGGCAGCATTATTGCCCCGATGGCGGCGGCTGTGGCCGGACTGGACCCGGATATGGCGGCAAAAATGGAGCAGGCCGCGATGGTAACTACGGCCAGGCCCCCTGGAAGGTGGCCGAACCAGGTTCTCAGCGCGTCAATAAGGTATTTTGATATGCCCCCGTGGGACATCACCACACCGGCAAACACAAAGGCCGGTATGGCCAGCAGGGGGGGCGAGAGAAGCGACGCGAACATCCTCTGGGCCATCATGTACATGGTGAAGTCAGAGGTGGCGGCCAGCACTATCAGGGCGGCGACGGCGAGGCTTATGGCTATGGGCACGTTTACCAGGAACAAAGCTACGAATATAAGAAATAGTACCACTGTTTCCATTTAGTGGTGCCCCCCTTTGGCCTCAATTTCAAACCACTCTTTACCGCCGTTCTTAAATATGAGAATCAGCTTGTCAATAAAGCGGATGCCGAATAAAAGCCCGCTGATAGGCATGATCAGGTTTACAATCCAAAGTGGAAACTGGCTGTCGGAAGATCTCTGCCCAGACTCTATGTAGTTACTGACCAGCTGGAAGCCGTAATAGGTGTAAAAAAAGGCAAAGGCCAGTCCGACGGAGTTGGAGAACATGCTTACATATCTTTTTACCTTAGTGCTCAAAATGTTATAGAGCATGTCCACCTTTATATGGTGGTTGTTTCTTAAGGCCACTGCAATTCCTGCCAGTATGCCCCAGACAATAAAGTACACCGAAAACTCGTCCAGCAGGGACTGGGGCCTGCCCCAGAAGTATCTAAGCAAAACGTTGACAAATATCATGGTAAGACCAATGAAAAGCATCAGCCCGGAAAAATAGTCTTCAAAGGCGTCGTAAAAATCTCTAAACCCTTTCAAGTATAACCAGCCCCTCTTATTAAGGTGATGTTATTCGGGGGCGGGCCCTTAGCGGTGCCCGCCCCCGTTTTTCCAATTACTTGCTGTTTTTTGCAGCCTCTATATAGTCCTTGCCTATAACATCCGTGTATTTGTCATACACCGGCTGCATGGCTTTTTCAAAGGCAGCGCGGTCAGCGTCGGCCAGGGTGTATATTTCCATCTTGCCGCTGTTCTTTAAGGTTTCAAAGCTCTTGGCATTCAGCTCGTCGGCCAGCTTTCTTTCAAAAAGGCTGGCTTCCTTCATGGCGTCGCTGAACAGTTTTTGCTGATCCGGAGTAAGGCTGTCCCAGAACTTGGTGTTGGTAAGCACCACATAGTCCAGGCGGCCGTGGCTGGAAACGGTCATGTATTTTTGCACTTCGGCATACTTCTGGGTGTCTATGTTGTTGAAGGTGTTTTCCTGTCCGTCAACTGCTTTGTTGTTAAGAGCCTGGTATACCTCACCGAAGGCCATGGTCTGGGAGCCTGCGCCCAGCGCCTTGAACTGTTCGTCCAGCACGCCGCCGCTCTGGGTGCGGAATTTAAGCCCCTTTACGTCGTCCGGGGTTTTGATGGGCTTTTTAGAGTTGGTGAAGTGTTTGGAGCCGTTGGGCCACCAGCCCAGTCCCAGCATGCCCTGGGGCTTAAGGGTGTTCATCAGCTCCTGGCCCTTGGGACCGTCATAGAAGTTATAGGCAGCCTGGTCGCTCTTGAATAAAAAGGGCATGTCAACCAGTTGGAAAGCGGGAACAAAGCCAACCAGCTTGGTCACTGAAGGGGCGATAAGCTGAACGTTGTTGGCCTTTAAAGCCTCGAGCTCCTCCTTGTCGCCATAAAGCTGGGAGGAAGGGAATACCTTTACTTCAAACTGTCCAGACTTTTCAAGAATCTCTTTAAATTTCAGCGCCGCCTGGCCCTTGGGAGTGGTCTCGGCCACAACGTGGGAAAACTTGACGGTTATTTTGCCGGCTGCCGCGTCTTTCTTTTCTCCGCCCCCGCAGCCTGCCGCCGCCACTACCAGGAGCAGTGACATGGCCAGTACCAGTACTTTTTTAATGAGTCCGGTTTTCATGGAAATCCCCCTTTAAAAATATATTTAATAAAAATCCACTCTGTTCTGGCTGACCCACCTCCGCTTTATAGATTTATCGTCCTGTCTTGCTAATAATCTCACCGGCCAGTTCCGGTCCGGCTATCTCAACAAGCTTTTCATCGACGCCCTTTAATGCCTTTTTCCACTCTTCCCTTTCTCCGGGGGTCTGTATATGTATTTGGACTTTACCGGAATCACGCAATTTTTTCATGTCCCGTTCGTTTATAATGCCGGCCTGCTCCATTTCCCACAGGGATACCTCGTTCATGGGGGGCAGACCATTCCAAAATTCTTTGCTGGTGATTACCGTGTAGCGCAGAAAGCCGTGGTTGCTTACCGTTAGGTGTTGCACCGGAGTTTTTTGTAATTTTACATAACTCCCAATAAACAAAAAATTCAGATAATAAATCAAAAAAATTTTATAACTTATAAGTCTAACATGCAATAAAATGGTTATATTGTTATTTTAGGTTTTTTTGGTCACCGGATGCTGTATCTTTTTAGCGGTCTGCCCACAGAACCGTACTGCTGGTCCACGGTTACCCTGCCAATCTCATCAAGGTATTCAAGGTATCTCCTGGCGGTAACCCTGGCCAGCCCCAGACCTTCGGCAACCTCTTCGGCGGACATGGCCTGGGACGACTTTATCATGTACAGCAAAACCTGCTTCATGGTGATGCTGTTAAGCCCCTTGGGTATGTCTTCTATTTCGCTTTCACCACCGGCATGGTCCGAATAAAGACCGGCCTTAAGCCGGTCGATGTCGGCCTGTTTAAGGGAAATAAGGGAACTGAGCTTCTGCCGCATGGTGGCGTAGCTTTCCAGTGCCATCTTAAGTCTTTTGAATTTAAAAGGCTTGACAATAAAGTCCACCGCCCCATACCGGAAGGCCCCCTGTATGGTTTCAGCATCATGGGCGGCTGTCACCAGAATGGCGTCGGTATTGACCCTGAGCCTTCTGAGTTCCTGAAGGAGGCTCAGGCCGTCCTGGTCCGGAAGAAATACATCTATTAAGGCCAGGTCCGGGTTAATTGAGGTGGCCATTTCTATTCCCTCCCTGGCTGTCCCGGCGGTGCCGCATATCTGAAAGCCAGGCACGGAATTAACAAATTTGCTATTCACCTCGGTCACCATGGGATCATCTTCAATTATCAGCACTTTTATATTGCCCATTTATTTCACCTGCCCTTATTAATTGACTAAAGAGGAATTTTTATTACAAATATTGTTCCCCCTTCGGGGGGGCAATCAACAAAAACCGACCCTCCGGCTGCCTTAACATGCTCCTTCACTATATACAGCCCCAGGCCGTGCCCGGCCTCAGACTTGGTGCTGAAGCCGTTATTAAATATGCTGTCCCGTATCTCCTCGGGAATGCCCGGTCCGGAATCCCGTACAACAATTTTAAGAAGGCTGTTTTTGTCTGATATATACAGGTAAATGTTCTTTTCCTCAGCGGGGCAGCCTTTCAGTGCGTGTATAGAATTTTCCAGCAGGTTTCCCAATATTACCACCAGGACATTGCTGTCCAGCTTGCCGGGCAGCCCGGACAGGCTTGATTCCGGGTCTATGGACATATTGGCCCTAATTTCCCTGGCCCGGCTGTATTTGCCCAGTATCAGCCCGGCTGTGCTGTTGTCTTTAATGCGCCTGGTCAGGAAGTTGGTTATACTCTGCTGCTCCTCGGTGACATCAAATATATAATCCAGGGCATCACTGTGCTGTTTTAACTGAATAAGCCCGGCAATGGTGTGCAGCCTGTTCAGGTGCTCGTGGTTCTGCACCCGCAGCGCCTCCACGAAGGCCTTAACTCCGGTAAGCTCCTCGGCCAGGCGGTGTATCTCGGTCCTGTCTCGGAAGGTGGCCACCGCCCCCACCACCACTCCGTTCACTCTTACCGGCACACGGTTGGTTATTATGACCACGTTGTTTATAAATCTTTCCTGGTTGTACTCGGGCTGGCCCGACTCCAGCACCCTGGGCAGGGAGCTTTCGGATATTATATCGGCTATCTTGCGGCCTGTAAGATTATCATTGCCCAATCCCAGTATTCTGGTGGCGGCTGTGTTTATTACAGTTATTCGGCACTGGCTGTCTATGGCGATAATACCTTCCCCCAGTGCCTGGAATACCGCTATTCTTTCTTCCAGAAGCCTGGCTATCTCCCCGGGTTCCATTCTGAACATGGCCTCTTTTATTCTCCGGGCAAGGAATATTGATCCAATAAAGCCCAGCGTCGAGCAGAGCAGGAATACAAGGAATACTTCAAATCGTATGGAATGGTATATGCTGGCAGAAGTCGGGGTGAGTATACCCACCGCCACCACCCCCACCTGCCTGGTGCCGTCATCCACTTTCACCGGCACCAGCGCCCTGATGGAAGGCCCCAGCACCCCTCTGGCCGGGGTAACAATTTCCTGGTCGGACAGGGCCGGGGCCAGGTCCTCTCCGGTAAAGGGCTGGCCTATGCGTCCGGCCACCGGGTGGGAGTACCTTAATCCATTCATGCCCACCACCACTATATACTCCGTTCCGGTGGCTACCCTTGTTTTTTCAGCAATAGGCTGAATTATCTTCCAGCCCTCGGGCTTTTCAATATTATCCTGTATGGGCGGCATCTGAGCCATTGTCCTGGCGATGGCCAGGGCCCTCATGCCCATTTCGTCCTCCATTGTGGCGGCTATTTTTTTTACCATGACCAGGCCGCCCACAAGGATTACCAGAAGGACCGAAAAAAAAGACAGAATAATTATTTTTGTGCTTAATTTAAGATTTTTCCCAATTTTAAACATAGCCGCACCAATAGTTTTTTTATTATGCTTAAATTCTACTTATTTTGTCACCTCCCTCTTTTGCAGTGAAAAAACCGCCGTTTTAAAGACGGCGGAATTTAAATATCCGGACAACATGGCCGCCAAAAGCAACCACAAGGGAGAATGACAATCAGGGCCTTTCATTTCAGTATAAGCTATTATTGGGCCTTCAGTGCTGAGGCGGCCTTTATCACCGCCAGCCTGCTGTAATAGCGGGAAAGTCCTCCCTGCAGGTATACCGCGTAGGGCTCCCTTATAGGGGCGTCGGCACTCAGCTCAAGGGACGCCCCCTGTATAAAGGTGCCGGCGGCCATTATAACCCGGTGATCATACCCCGGCATGTCCCACGGCTCGGGAGCGGCCATAGAGTCCACCGGGGAGGCCGACTGAATCCCCCTGCAGAATTTTATAACCTTGTCCTCCGACCCAAGGACCACGGCCTGGATTATATCAGCCCTGGGCTCATCATAGGAGGGTATTGCCTTGTAGCCCAGCCTTTCATAGAACCTTGCAGCGAATATGGCCCCCTGGAGGGCCTCAGCAACCATCCTGGGAGCTACAAACAATCCCTGGTATAGAAGCCTGACATTTTCCTGAGAGGGCCCAATTTCAGACCCGACGCCCGGTGCTGTCCACCTGTTTGCGGCCATCTGAACATACTTTTCTTTTCCCACCAGATAGCCTCCTGAAGGGGCCAGTCCACCACCCGGGTTTTTAATAAGTGATCCTGCAACAATGTCGGCGCCCACTTCGATAGGTTCTCTGTTTTCCACAAATTCCCCGTAACAGTTATCGACAAAAATAATTAAGTCCCTTTTGCATTCTCTTAAAAATTTTATTAATGATGAAATCATTTCTATATTGAAGGACGGCCTCAGGGAATACCCCCTGGATCTTTGTATAAAAACCATTTTTGTATTATCGTTTATGGCGGTTTTTATAGATTCAAAATCGGGGCGGCCCCCCTCAAGCAATTCAACCTGACGGTAGCTTACTCCCAATTCCTTTAAAGAGCCGGGCTCATTTCCTGTTATTCCTATCATTTTGAGTAGTGTGTCATAGGGTGTGCCCTGGACTGAGAGAAGCTCGTCCCCGGGCCGTAGCAATCCGAAAAGGCACAGCGCTATGGCATGTGTTCCGCTGATGATCTGACCCCTTACCAGTGATGATTCACCTTTGAATATTCCCGAGTACAGTTCCTCCAGCTTATCTCTGGCGGAATCGTTATAGCCGTATCCTGTCGATCCTTTAAGGTGATAATCGCTTACACCGGCCACTGTAAACTGTTCAAGAACTTTCCGGTGGTTTAGGTAGGAGGTCTTTTCAATTTGCCTGCATATTTCTTCAATTTCCTTTTCAACCTCATCAGCCAGCTTGTACAAAGTATTATCGGAAATAATTACTGAACACCTCGCTTGTTAATGCTCATGGGCACTGCTTGCGGGACAGGAGGAGCTAAGGGGCAGTACCTCCCGTCGGAGGAGCTAATGGGACATTCTTAATTGGTCGGAGGGGCTAAAGGGTATTACCTGCTGGTCGGAGGAACTAAAGAGATATTCTAAAATGGTCGGAGGAACTAAAGGGTAATACCTGCGGTCGGAGATCTTCAAGTAATACACCCTAGTTCTCTCCGACCAACCGGAAATGCTTCTCTGTCTCCTCCGACCATAAGGTAATGCATCTCAGGCCCCTCCGACCGTCCGGAAATACTTCTTCGGCACCTCCGACCAATCGGAAATGCCCTCAAGCCTACATTTCCTCCCATGCCTTTGCCATATCATCGCGGTTTATAGTCATTAAATCCTCGCGGCTAAATTCATTTTTTGCTATCAGTCTCACTGCCTGTGTCCTCATTGCCCGCTCAATCAGGTTTCGGACCAGGCGGGCATTGCCGTTATGCTGATGTTTTTTTGATTTCATTTCTATTATAAGCCGCAATTCGTCTCTGGCGGCCGTAGACAGTACGTATTGTTTTTCTTTGAGCATTTTGTCCGCTATATCAAGTAACTGGTCAGCATTGTAATCGGGGAAGGTAAGCTGTATTGGAAACCTGGATCTTAAGCCGGGGTTGGTTTCCATGAACCATACCATTTCATCATTGTACCCCGCAAGTATCAGAATAAACTTTTCCCTGTCATCCTCCATTCCCTTGCACAGGCAGTCAATGGCCTCTTTGCCGAAATCCTTTTCTCCCCCCCTGGCCAGTGAATAAGCCTCATCTATGAACAGTACCCCTCCCTGGGCCTTTTTGAGCTGCTCCCTTGTTTTTTGTGCGGTATGGCCAATGTATTCACCCACAATGTCGGCTCTCTCTATTTCCAGCACATGTCCTTTTTGAAGTACCCCTATTTCCTTGAAAAGTTTTCCAATAATCCTTGCTACCGTTGTTTTTCCAGTTCCGGGGTTACCTTTAAATACCATATGCAAAACGGTGCTGTCGGAGGCCAGGTCCTCTTTCTGCCTTTTCTTTTGTATTTCTGCAAAGGCATATATCTCCCTGATAAGGGACTTGACTTTTTCTAATCCAATAAGAGAGTCAAGTTCTTTAAAAATGGCGTCAACCCCGCTGCCGGCTTTACGTTCCGCAGTGGATAGGCTCTTGTCGACTGCCCTGGAAAACTGAGACGGCCTCCTGTTGCTTGGAAAAATCCTTTCCGGGGGTGACAGGGGAGGTCTCTGTCTGATATTAACTTTCAAGCAAGCACCCCCCATATTTCTTGGGGACATTCCTGCCCCGGAGGCATTCAAATATCGGGGACATTCCTGCCTCGGAGGCATTCAAATATCGGGGACATTCCTGCCCTCAGAGAAATACTCCGGCTTCAGCAGGTGTGTCCCCTTTCCGCTTTTGGTGTGTCCCCATTCATTTATACGCATTATCAAGGGAGGACTTTACTGTATGCTTATTTATTTTTATATATAATAAATGGAAAAAAGAAAAGTCTCTCAATAAGAGAGACATGGCTATGCTTAAGTATAACCATTTATTATAACGGCTTTACCTCAGAAAATGATGTATTAACCGGTCGAAGCGGGCTGATGGTGGAAATGGCATGTTTATATACCATCATTTGCTTTCCATCACTTTCCAGTATAACTGTAAAATTATCAAATCCTTTAACCATTCCTTTTAACTGAAATCCATTGACAAGGAATATGGTTACGGGTATATTTTCTTTTCTTACCTGGTTGAGAAATGCATCTTGTAGGTTAATCTGTGTTTTGGTCATTCGGGTCCCTCCGTTGGTATTTTTTTCTACTTGTTTTAGTCATTCGACGCTGGTTTAAATACTCCTTCTGCCTTTGCAGTAATTTCTGCCGCCACTTCTGCCGGCCCCCTGCCAGCCACATCAATCCATATTATTCGATTATCTCTCCTAAACCATGTCAGCTGCCTTTTAGCAAAATTTCTAGTTCTTTTTTTTAAAAGATCTACAGCCTCCTCAAGGGTCATTTTTCCCTTCAAATATAGTATTATCTCTTTATAACCCAGTCCCTGCATTGATGTGAGTTCTTCAGAATAGCCTCTTTCAAGAAGGCTTTTGACTTCATCCACAAGTCCTCTTAAAATCATTCTGTCAACTCTTTTTTCAATTCTTTCATAAAGCAGTGCCCTGTCCATAGTCAGTCCGAACATTTTTAAATTATACTTTCCGGAACCTGACCTGTCAGAGCTTTCAGAGATTGTTTTACCGCTTAAATAATAAACCTCCAGTGCCCGTATCACTCTTTTTACATCGTTTATATGAAGACGTGAGGCAGATTCAGGGTCCACACCTCTTAGTTTTTCATGCAGAGCTATTTTTCCCATAGTTTCACATTCATGTAGAAGCTTTTCACGAAGTTCGGGGTCGCTTCCAGCTTCAGTAAAATTATAACCGTCAACTACAGACCTTATATAAAGACCTGTTCCCCCCACAAGCAGGGGTAATTTTTTTCTTTTATAAATGCTGTCAAGTATGTTCTTGATATATTTACAGTAAAGGGAAACATTAAAATCTTCATCCGGGTTAACCACATCAATCATGTAATGCGGCACTCCGCCTCTTTCTTCAGGGTATGGCTTGGCCGTACCGATATCCATATTGCGGTATATAAGCATAGAGTCGGCAGAAATAATCTCGCCATTGAGATTCCTGGCAACTATTACCGAGACATCTGTTTTTCCGGTGGCGGTAGGCCCCACTATGGCCAGGAGAGGCTTAGCACTCTTATTAACACACATATATCAGCCACCCCCTTTTTCAATTATTCCATAGGACACGGGGGAGTGTTTGCCACCTGATATTTTTTCTATGCCCAAACGCCAAAACTCAGAACTGTTTTTGGATTCTTTTACAACCACACGCCGGCGAGCCACTCTCTGAGCCTCTTTCAGTGAGTCCGCTGAGAGAGGTGAACTGTTTGCAATGGGCCTGATGGCATCAATTGCATATATTTTATTTCCGGCTGTCCTGAACATAGGGTCAAAATAAACAATATCCACGGAATTGTCCGGATTATTTTTTAAATACGAATTATAGTCTGAACATATAACTGTAATCCTTTTCATAGCCTGTATAAGTTCTTCACTGACATCTTCCCTGTAATGGGCCAGACCTTCCTTAACAATGAGGCTTATAACCGGCGAGTATTCCAGCCCGATTACCTCTCCCCCGCCATTAACGTAAGATATGACTATAGCGTCGGAGCCGAGACCCAGGGTGCAGTCAAGAACACTGTCTCCCGGCCTTAGATCCAAAGCTTTAATCATTTGGTCAGTTTTCCCATTTAATATCTCATTTATACGCAGTTTTGCCATGCCGGGATGGAAAAAAAATTCCCCCCCCGGGTATTTGTATACTATACTGTCTTTTTTAAAAACCAGTAGTCCCCCTAAATTATGCCTGGATATCAGTTGGTCAATGCTGTAATCTTCTCTCGGCAGAAAAGGCAGTCCAAGATTTTTGCCTATTCGTTCAGCTTTTTGTATTATCTCGTAATTTGTTTTGTGTGCTGTAGTGACGGCTATCATATGTGGTCTCCGGTGATCATGTTCTTTTAAAACGGTTTTTTAACTCCTGTTCACTAATATTTATCATGGTGGGTCTGCCATGGGGGCAGGAAAACGGATTATCAGCTTTTTTTAACTGCTCAATAATGGCCCAGGCCTCATCGATGGAAGATCTGGTTCCGGATTTAACAGCTTCCCGGCAGGCAGATGAAGCAGCTAAATTTTTAATGGTGTCTTCCCGTCTTAATCGACGGCCTGTGTCTTCCAATATGTCCCTGATAATATCTTCAATATGATAATGTGGTATCCTGGCCGGGATTTCCCTTATAACAAGGGTGCCCGACCCTAAAAGGTCTGCTTTTATACCAAAAGACGAAAAGTAGTCTATGTTTTCTTCCGCTGCTTTGTATTCAACGGGGGAAAGGTGCAATACCAGGGGAACCAGCAATACCTGAGTATCAATATCGATCTTGCTCAGTATTTTTAAAAATCTTTCATACAGTATTCTTTCGTGAGCGGCGTGGTGGTCTATTATTACAAGACCTCCCGGGCCCCCTGCGATTATATAGGTGGGAGGCAAAAAACCTATGGGATAAAAATTGTCAAATAACTGGTGGTCCTCACCGGAATCGGTGCTTTCGAAGGGCAATAAATATGACGGAGTTGCCTCGTGCATAATTCTACTGCCTTTGCGATCCTGCTCCCTTATTCTTTCAGAATAGTTATATGATGATTCATTCCTATGGTTAAAATCAAATTTTTTAACCGGTATTTGTTCTTTTATCTCAAAGTTTTTTATAACAGGAGGTTCCTCATTGGCTACGTTTACGGTCATATCAGAAATGAACCCCGGTATTATCCTTTCGGTTCTGAGGGTTGACATCACTGTTCTTTTAACCAGGTTAAAAAGATTTGACTCGCCTGAAACCCGTACAACCATTTTTGAGGGGTGAACATTAACGTCAAGAACCCCGGGGTCCAGGTCGATGAAAATCAAGGCCACAGGAAATCGCCCCTGCTGCAGTAGGGTTCCGTAGCCCTCAATGACAGCAGTATTAATAAGGTAATGTCTTACGTATCTACCATTTATTATAACTGAAATATGGCGTTTTGTACTCCTGCTCAGTGTAGGAGGCCCTATATAGCCCTTTAATGCAATTCCATAATCCTGTCTTTCGAGGGTCAACATGTTTCTGGCAATCTCGGGACCATATACGGCTGAAAGGGAATCAATGACATTACCCGTTCCCGGCGTTTGAAACACATTTCTGCCGTCAATTTCCAGTTTAATGCCAACATCAGGCCGGGCAATGGCAAGCCTCGACGCAATTTCGGTAACCTGCCCTGCCTCGGTTGATTTTGTTTTCATATATTTAAGCCTGGCAGGAGTATTAAAAAAAAGATCCCTTACCGAAAACGTGGTGCCGGGAGGGCACCCTTCTGGCGATTTGGACAACAGCCGGCCGCCCTCAATTTCCAGCCTGGTTCCGCTGATTTCATCGGGCGGCCTGGTTATCATGGTAATTTTACTCACTGAGGCTATGCTTGGAAGGGCTTCACCCCGGAACCCGAGGGAAAAAATCTTTTCAATATCCTTAAGGCTGCTTATTTTACTGGTGGCATGCCTTTGAAAAGCCGTTTCCACGTCAATTTCATCCATACCGCAGCCATTGTCGGTAACTTTTATTAACTCCAGCCCGCCACCTTTAATTTCTATATAAATTTTTGTAGAACCTGCATCAAAGGAGTTTTCAATAAGCTCCTTGACAACAGAGGCCGGTCTTTCCACCACTTCTCCGGCTGCTATCTGGTTTGCCGTGATTTCATCAAGAACCTTTATTTTGGGCAAAAAGTTACACCCCCGGTCTGGGTCCCTCTGACTTCCACTCCTGGCCTTTGTTCCTGTCGTATGAAAGGTAGGTGTCTGTGGATTTGTCCTGAAGCTTTACATAGTTGTAACCCTTTTTGTTGTTAAGTCCATCATCATACCAGTTATATGCCTCAGTCTGGCAGTCCTGGCAGGCATTAAACGGGATAGAAATACAAAGAACTCTTGCCGATTCGCCGTAGCCCCTGCTGGCTTTTGATTCTATCAAAATATAGCCGGGGCAGCTGCTGCAGAACCGCACCTTTTCAAACTGCTCTTCTTCTATATAATCGGTATCGTAATATATATGTTTTTTGCGCTGGTAAAACTTCCCTGATCCGAATATTTTCTCAAGGTCTACCTTGTCCCGCCTGTTCCATATTTCTAGAAGTTCTTCCACTGTTTTCTGGACCTGGGCAAATCTGTCCGGGTTATCCTTAAAGCTTACAGAGTCCCTGTCCGGTTCTTTTACGTTGGAAAAATTTATCCCGGCAAGTGCCATCAGTATAGACATATTAATATAAGGCAGAGCTGTTTCAATGGCATATCCGCCCTCCAGAACGGCCAGATGGGGGTTTAATTTTCTTGTAAACTCTGCATAGCCCTGGGCAGTGAATCTCATGCTCCCCAAAGGGTCGGTATAATGGTTATCCTGACCTGCGGAATTAATAATAAAATCAGGCTGAAAGTCATTAATTACAGGGAGGATAAGATTATCAGTTATATAGTGGAAAGTGTCATCGGTTAGCCCGGGTGGAAGAGGAATGTTCAATGTCCGCGCGTAAGCTCCGGGACCGCCGAGCTCGTGTGAAAAGCCGGTGCCGGGAAATATTGTCCTTCCGTCCTGGTGAAATGAGATAAAAAGAACATTGGGGTCATGGTAAAAAATTTCCTGGGTTCCGTCGCCGTGATGAACATCTGAATCAATGATGGCTACCTTTTTGATCCCGTAACGGCGTCTGAGGTGCTCAACAAGAACGGCTTCATTGTTTATATTGCAAAAGCCCCTGTTGCCATGTACCACTCTCATGGCATGGTGGCCCGGGGGTCTTACTATTGAAAAGCCGTTTTGAATTTCTCCGTGGATAATACTGTCACCCAGCGCCATAGTGGCACCGGCAGCAATCAGATGGGCCTCGGTGACCTGGCTTTGAACCCTGGGTACACAAAAATGGACACGGGCAATATCGTGTATTGTAGCAAGCTTTGGAGAGTATTCAACTATTTCTGGCAAGTCCATTAAGCCTTCTTCAAAAATCTGGTCCCTGGTATATAGAAGTCGTTCTTCTCTTTCCGGATGGGTTGGGGAAATTGCCCAGTCAAAGGCTGGAAAAAATATTACCCCGGTCTTTTTATTTTTCAATGCTTCCCACCCCTGTACCAATATAGTGAAGTATTCCGCGCTTTGTCTGAACTGAAACGTCTATGAGCTTTCCTGAGGTAACCCAGTCACGGACCATGTTGAATACTTCTTTTCTGGTTACTTCCACATCTCCAATGTCATTAGCCATGCCAAGTTTTTCAGCCCTCTTGTAAAGCCACTTCTTGGCCAGTTCCAGGGCTTTTTCATCATTAAAGGTCTGGTCATCAATGGTGCCCTGGTACCCTTCCTCCAGAAGAGTGTATATTTTACGCTCGGTATCCGCCCTCAGGCTTACCTGCAGGGTTGGCCTGGCTACGGCGGCTCCTATGGCGTTAGCCACCCTTGCATATGGCGGTATCACGGGATAACAGTCAAGGGTTGCCGCTATCATGGTCAGAAAGCCTGAAGCTGCACCTCCAACACCTACCACGGTGCTGGGTTTGACCTTTCTTTTTTGCAAGACCTCCCATACCCTGTAGGCGGGCTCCTGCTCCCACTTTATAAACATATTCCTGATTTCACTGGTTATTGTATCATTAACAAGCATCATTATTCTGGCGGCCACCTCCCAGGTTTCTATACCCAAAGGGTCACCAAGTATTCTCATGGCCTGCCGCGCCTTTTTTATATCTCCCATTTTTGTTAATCCCAAAACCTTAAGGGCATCAGTGGGGGTAGGCATTGGTCCTCCCATGCAATAAGGAGGGCCAACTCTCTCAGAAAGAAGAATTATTTCCTTGCCAACCCTCTCTACTACGCTGTCCCCGCCAACCGGAACAGATTTTACGGCCAGGGCATTTACGTGAGTCATGTGGCCGAAAACATTAGCACCCTTAGAAGACAACAGCGGCTGGCCGCTTAAGATTAGTGCCAGGTCTGAGGTTGTACCGCCTATATCAACAATAACGGCAGTTTCTCCTGGCGGTATAAGGGCCTGAACGCCTAATATACTTGCAGCAGGGCCGCTAAAAATTGTTTCCACCGGCGATGATAGAGAGGCCTTTAAGGGCATGGTGCCTCCATCTGCCTTTAGTATATATACCGGGCAGTTTATTCCCCTGCTTTCAAGGGCCGAAAACACCGATTGGACAAAAAACTGGTATTTGTCTCTTGTGGCGCAGGTAAGAAAAGTGGACATGACCCTTCTGGGGAAATTAAGCTGCCCCGCCACCTGGTGTCCCATCTCAACGTGCCAGTCAGGGTTTGACTGTTGTATTTTTCCGGAGATTTCTTCTTCATGAGCGTTGTTGCGGGAGCTGAATTTTCCTACTACTGCCACTTTTTTATAATTAAGCCCTGCCATACGGTCAATGGCTGACTGGACTTCCCGGTCTGAAAGGGGTACAACCACTCTTCCCCGGTAGTCAATGACTCCGCCTATTAAGGCGGTCTCTGTTCCAAAGTTGTAGCAGGAGTGTTCCAGCCCGGGTCCCGGAACAAGAATAAGGCCCACAGGGTCGTATTTTTTTTCTGCAATCAGGTTTGTGATTACAGTGGTACTAAGCACAACCCTCTCTATTAAATCCGATGGAACTCCTTTCATGATTGCATCAAAGGCTTCCATAAGGGATGTCAGTAGATCTTCCCTGGTGGGAACTTTAGTCCAGGCTCTAACCTGCCCCTTTTCAAGAAGCACGGCATCTGTATATGTTCCTCCAACATCCAGGCCAATATACAACCCGTTCACCCCTTTACTCCCAAAGCTAACACTGAGTGAAACTTTTGTCAGAACTCAGAATTCAGAACTCAGAACTCAGAATGAGATGAACTTTATTCTGGATTCCGACCACAAATCTTCTTCATTCATTTTATAAGTGACTGCAGCCTGACCAGAAGGTTAAGCGCAGCAATAGGTGTGGTGTTAGATAAGTCTGTTTCTCTAATGGATCTTATTATTTCTGTATTAATATTATTTTCCTTTGACTGAAAACAAATTAAGGAATCATCGGATGCAGCTGCCGCTTCTCCGGCTCCCCTTTGGGTGCATTCAAGGCCTGTCAGTATTTCTCTGGCCCGGCTGATAATGTCAGGAGGAAGGCCGGCAAGGGCCGCGACATGTATTCCGTAGCTCCTGTCAGCTTTTCCGGGCACTACCTTTCTAAGAAAAATAATATCCTGGTTCTGCTCTTTTACTGTTATTGTATAGTTCTTTACCCCGTCATGGGCATCGAGTTCAGTTAACTCATGGTAGTGGGTTGAAAACAGCGTCCTTGATTTTATGCTTTTCACTATGAACTCCACCAGTGACCTGGCGATGCTTATGCCATCGTAAGTGCTGGTTCCCCTGCCTACCTCGTCCATTAATACAAGGCTTTGATCAGTGGCGCCGTTTATAATATTTTTACACTCAACCATCTCAACCATAAAAGTGCTGTGCCCGCCCGCGAGGTCGTCAGAGGCGCCTATCCGGGTGAAAACTTTATCGACAATCCCTATGACCGCGGAGTCTGCCGGCACGAAGCTGCCCATCTGGGCCATTATAACAATCAGGGCAACCTGTCTCATATAGGTGCTTTTCCCGGCCATATTGGGGCCGGTTAGAATTATAACCTTACTATTGTCTTTTATCTCTGTATCATTAGGAACAAATTTTCCGTTTCCTATTACTTTTTCCACCACAGGGTGGCGGCCGTTTTTAATAGTTATTTCTCTAATTGTAGAGATTCTAGGCCGATTGTAATTTTCCTCCACAGCTGCTTCAGCAAGGGAAAGAATTGAATCAATAAAGGCTATGGCGGAAGATGTCCTTTGAATTCTGTCCACTGCGGAGGAAACCGTTTCCCTTACTTCATTAAACAATAAGTATTCCAGGTGAACCAGCCTGTCTCCTGCGGTTAGTATCTGATCCTCAAGCTCTTTTAATTTTGGAGTAATATATCTTTCGGCGTTGGCAAGAGTCTGTTTTCTTATAAAATAAGGAGGAACGCTGTTAAGATTAGCCTTTGTGACTTCAAGGTAATACCCGAACACCTTGTTAAAACCTATTTTAAGTGATTTTATCCCTGTGTTATCCCTTTCCTCCGACTCAAGCTGCACAAGCCAGCTTTTACCCTCTCCCCGTATTTTTCTAAGTCTGTCAACCTCTTCATTATAACCGTCTTTTATTAAGTTTCCGTCCCTGACCGTGGCAGGGGGGTCATCAGAAATTGAATCAATGAGAAGCTGGTATAAATCAGGAAGCGGATCAATATTTTTCACGGCATTGACCAGTGCCCTGGAGCTTATTGCCTCAAGCCTGTTAATAAGGGAGGGAAGAACGGTCAGTGACTCACGGAGAGCAAGCATGTCCCTGGCGTTTGCGGTTCCGTATACCGCCCTGGAAGTGAGCCTTTCCAGGTCATAAATTTTGGCCAGAACTTTTTTTAAGTCATATCTTAAAATGGAGTCATTTTTAAGCTCCTCCACTGCATCCAGCCTTGAAGTTATTTCATCAGGGTTGGCAAGGGGCTGGTCCACCCATGTCCTGAGGAGCCGTCCACCCATGGCTGTTTTAGTGCGGTCCAATACCCAGATAAGGGTGCCCCACTTTCCACCGTCCTTTATGGAAGCAGACAACTCCAGGTTTCTCCTGGTTATACGGTCGATCATCATGTGCTGGCCGCTGGTATAAAAAATAATACTCTTTAATTGACCTGCCTCTTTTTTTTGAGTTTCAAACAGATAGAAAAGCAAAGAGCCTGCTGCAGCTATGGCCGGGGGATAGCCCTCCAATACTTCTTTCCATTCATTTCCCAGGGTGGAGGTAAGTTTGGCTGAACATTCCCCGACTAAATAGTATTTGTCATCGTAAAAAGTTATAGATGTTATGTTAAGGGACTTTATGGCTTCATGAAGAGCCTTGTCTTTATATGAAGAGGGGATTATAACCTCTGCCGGACCGAGCCTTTCTATTTCATCAAGCAGAAAGGATTGGCTGTTCGCCCCCGAAAACAGGGTGCACTGAAAAAGCCCGGTTGAAATATCGGATACTGCCAATCCAAAACTGCTGTCAATTCGTGACACCGACACTATAAAATTGTGATTTTTTTCATCAAGTGAGGAACTTTCAATTAAAGTACCAGGAGTAACAACCCTGACGACTTCTCTTCTAACTATACCTCTGGTGGCGGAGGGGTCTTCAACCTGCTCGCAGATTGCCACTTTGAATCCTTTTTGTATGAGCCGGTTTATATAAACTTCAGCGGCATGATACGGAATACCGCACATTGGAACCTTTTCAGGCTGCCCCGCATCTCTCCCGGTAAGTGTTATTTCAAGTGCCCGGGATGCCGTCAGGGCATCCTCAAAAAACATCTCGTAAAAGTCACCCAAACGAAAAAAAAGGATGGCGTCATTATAATTCTTTTTTATTTCCAGGTACTGCTGCATCATAGGTGTATAACTCATCTACAGCCCTCCCCGAAACATTATATCACAATAAAATATCTTAAAAAAGGAAAACCCCGGAATGTGCCGGGGTGAGTGATTTAAAGCTCAGGGCATTACAACTTCGGTTGACTGGTGCCCTGGTTCCACAGAAAAAACGAAATTATTTAATGTAATCTGGGAAGCGCGTAATCTGTGTGTGTTAAATTTTATGCCGGAGCCTTCCAATTCAGGAACGGGGCTCCCATCACGGCCATTGTTATATAATAGGGCCACAAGGTCGGTCTCAGGCTCAGTAGTCCAGAAATCCGGAGGAAACTCCACCGGTATATAAGTTTCTGTTTCATCTATGGTTCTGTCTGTTAATGAGTGGGAATACATCTCGGGTGTATATATTTTTAATTCAGAGCCTAAAGTATATGCATTACTGGCGGATATTACCCAGGAATAGTTGCCGAAAGCCGGGTCGTGCAGATTTTTAAAAAATCGAAAGCCATTTAGGGGAGATACGTTGAAAAAACTAACCTCGGCCTTTGACTCACCAGTGTCTGCGGCATTAAAAAAATAGCTGTACAGGTATTCAAATTCCAATACAAATCCTCCGGCCGAGGTATCATTGGGAAAATCAAAGGTTCCAGTGCCTGTTATGACTGCATTATACTCTGCGGCGTAAAAATCCGACAGCGTCTGTTCCGGCTCAAGAGGCGCTTCACCGCCACTGCTTTCCCCGGAATCTCCAGAGGGCGCTTCTTCGGTGGCAGGCTCCGTGGCAGGGTCCGGGTCTGCCGGCGCCGGACCTGTTTCCTCCTCCGGAGGCAGCCCGGATTGATCGTCCGGTACGGGTTCTCCGGCAGGCTGGGTGGAATCCCCGGGGTCCTGTGCAGGGGTGCCTGAATCTGTATTGCCTTCTGTGCTGCCTGCTGAAGGATCGCCGGACTGGACACCGGGCTCTGCGCCGCCTGTGGGTGCGGAATCAGAGCCGTCAGTGGCAGTGCCCGAAGTCTGCCCGCCTGCTTCAGCCGCCTGCCCCCCGCCCGGGCCTGTGCTGTCCGGCGATGTTCCTTCCGCACCGCTGACTGCCTGGGCGCCGGGCTCTGCGTCGGCCAGCGAGGGCACTACAAAGGCCAATAAAGTGCCTGCAAGCAGACAGATTACACTAAAAACCAGAATCCTGGCGATTAATTGCCTTGTTTTTACATTGCTGTTCAGCATAACGCCACCCTTCCGCAGTCTACAGTTATTTTTGCCGGATAAAGAAAGAGCACGGCTAGGCAGGCAGCTGCGGAGTGACTGCATCCTGCCCAACTGGCGCTTCCTGCTTCAGGCCATCCCAGCCAACCATAAGAGACCCTCCTAAAATTCCGCTAAGGCATCCTATTATAAGCCCACCGCCGGCGCCTATAATAGAAAGAATGGAGAGTATAATGGTTATCGCCCCGATGGGCACATGTGACCTGGGGTACGCCATGGCAAATATTGAAATTGTGCACATGGAAAGGCCTATCACCAGCCCGGACCAGTAAAGTCCGCTTTTAGGCGCAAAAAGTATGGGGGCCAGGTTAAGACCAATCCAGAGCACCATCAGGCCGCCGAAAAGGGTCATAACTCCTCCCACTACAGGCCTGGTGCGGTTGGCGGCGAACATGAAGCCCAGGGGAAGTGAAAACAAAAGCCATAGTATAAAGGTTATCGATGTACCATATGCGGCGATGGTCCAGCTTTCCGGCAGGGGAAGCGGGATAACCCTGTTCTTAATCAAAAAAGTAATGTACTGGCCTAGGAGGGTTCCGAAAAGCCCCATAAAAAACACCCATAATGTTTCCAGCCTGTATGAAAGGTACCTGTCTTTTTCTTTCATTCGTATAACAAAGCCGCCGACCAGCAGACCCATCACCGCGGACCAGGCCAAGGCTATGAACATACCTCCCGCGTATTGCAGTGTGATGTTTTCATAGCCCATGTTTGAAAGCTGTGCGCCTCCAAAAAAGAAACCTATAAGCAGTCCGGGAAGGGCGAACTTTATACGGGTTTGAATATTGCTTGACTGCCTTTTATAAAGGAGGTTAAATATACAGCCAAGAAGTATAAGCCCTGCAGCAGCACAGGCTGCTGTCGGCAGAAATTTCCCCTTTGATAAAGAATAGCCGTAGTAGGCGCCGCTCCACATTCCTATAATACAAAGCTGAAAACTGATTTTTTCTCTTAGCTTTAGCTTAATCAAATTAAATTCCTCCTTAAAAAAGGGGAAGCTGGGACTTTCCCTTTTTTTTATATGCTTTTTAAACTAGTTCATATTGCTGTTTACAGGCCAGGGCTCGGGAGCAAACCCTTGGGTTGCTGCTTCAGCAGCGGGATCGAGCTGTACGTCGGTCTCGTCAAACAACTGGACCCACAGCTGCATTCCCTTAAGAGTCATTCTGTCTACTGTCATGTAGTGGCCATTAATATCCGGGTTGGTGATTATAACAGTGCTGGCCTTCATGCCGACGGGAACGGTGTCGTTATCGTCAATAGTGACGTTTCCGGAATCAGTGGCTTTTGTCAGGTGGTCGGTGGTGAAATCGTATGTGCCGTCATCTCCAACCTTCATGTTCTCATCCAAAAGCATTGTGTTAAGTGTGATTTCCCCTGCCTCGACGCGGGTGGCGTTCATAACAAGGCCTGTGCCGTCGGCGCCGGGATTTCCGGCAGCGTAGTCACCTTCATCGGCTGTTATCATTATTCTTACATAGTCTATGTTGGTGGGAAGGCCATAGGAAGAATGCTGGAATGGCCTGGTATCGATTAACTTGGAGAGCTCCAGGCCGTAAATCTTTACTCCATCCATCATAATCTGGGCCTCGGGGTAAAATCCGTTTTTATTATGTGTTTTACTTGTTGCGGTTGCGGTGGTGCTGCCGAGGTTTGTGTCGGCAAAATTGGTGATAAGTTCAAAGCCGCTGCCAGTGATGTAGTCGGCGCTTACTACAAAGCCGCCGATGCCTGCCAGCGGAAGGCTGGCGAAAATGGCTCCTGTCATTAGCAGGGTTGCCAGGACCACCATGAGGGCGGTAAACCCAATACCTCCTGCCAGGCCAAACCTGCGCCTGTTGATGTTGAATACACCTGTCATTTTTTTTCCTCCTTAAATTTTTATATCCCAGCTTCCCAAAAATAACTCGTTGATTAATAGATAGGATAGGGTGCAAAAGATAAAGTATGACAATTGCAAATATTGAAAAAACTCAAGTCGAATTAATTCCAAATTCACCTCACAACTTTAACAAATTATTACTGGATTTTATAAATGAAGGCATATCCTATAGGTGGAATTAAGAGAAATACAAAGATTTATCTCGGTAAAAGGTGTGGAGAGGCATAAAATAATGGTTTGTGGTAAGATATGTTTCTAACTTTATATAATTTTACTAATATTACAAACCAAAAACATCCTTCTATAGAATGATATTATGGTAAATATTTTTTTAGAATTCTAATAATTAAATTTTTCTAATACCGAGAACTCATCCCTGAGAATTAATCCAAGAGACTAATACGAAGGTACTATAAAAAGGACAACCATACGGTTGTCCCACATAAACAGGTGATTTTGCTTTTTAAAGTTAATGGCCGGTGCCGCAGCTGCTGCATGAGCTGCAGCAGTCGTCGGAGCAATCTCCCTCACAGCCGCTGCTGCCTCCGGCAATGGCACTGCTTATTATCTCATTGATTTGCTCAATAATTCGCTCAAAATTTTGCTGTTTGCGGAAAAAGTCCAATATCAAGGGGTTATCCATAACTCTCTTTTCAAGTTCCTCCACCTCTTTTATCTGACCATCGGTAAGGGTAACTCCCTGTGCTTTCATGTCCAGGTATTTTCGCTGCTTTTCGTTAAATTCCTCAACAAGATTCCGTGCCTCCTGGTTATTCATCATAGCTATCTCAGCATCTCTCATTTGCTGGATTTCTATTGATGAGGCTATTTCCTCACCTAGCTCCCTCGCCTTCTCCAGTATAGACATATTTACACCTCCGTATTATTTTTGTCCCCGCAGGGGCATATGTTCCCTTTGTCTTCCTCGCCCTTAAGGTGTGTAAGAGTACCCCCAATAATCTTTATATAAACAAGTTCCCCCTTTTTGTGACCTTTACCGGGGAAAATAACCAGCTTGTTTGTCCTGGTTCTGCCGGTAAGCATATCTCTGTCGGCTTTACTGGGACCCTCCACCAGAACCTGGTGGACATTTCCCAGCTCTTCCATATTTCTTTTTACTGTTATTTCGTTTTGTCTTTTAATAAGGGCCTCAATTCTTCTTGTTTTCACCTCTTCAGGAACCTGGCCCGCCATTTTTTCAGCGGGGGTGCCGGTCCTTATGTTGTATACAAAGGTGTAAACAGAATCATACCCTACTCTTTCCACTACATCCATTGTGTCGTTGAAGTCCTCTTCGGTTTCGCCGGGAAATCCTACCATTATATCCGAGGTAATTGAGGCTCCGGCGATATTTCCCCTTATACTGCTTATCAGGCTCAGGTAGTATTTCCTGTCATAGCCTCTGTTCATGGCTTTTAAAATGCTGTCGCTGCCCGACTGAACCGGAATATGAAAGTGCTCGCAAACCTTATCAGCGCTTTTTATCTTTTCAATAAGGCTTATTTTAAAGTCTTTGGGGTGAGAGGTCATGAACCTTATTCTTAAAAGTCCGTTTGTTTTATTTAAATCCAGAAGAAGATCACCGAAGCCATATCCCCTTCCCGTGTCATTGCCATAGGAGTTTACATTTTGACCGAGCAGGGTCACCTCTTTATAGCCATTGGAAACAAGCTCTTCAACCTCTTTAATAATATCTTCCGGGCTTCTGCTTCTTTCACGGCCCCTTACATGTGGGACTATGCAGTAGGTGCAAAAGTTATTGCAGCCGTACATTACAGGTATCCATGCCTTAAGGCCGTCCTGCCTCTTAATGGGAACACCTTCATATATACCCTCTGGCGTCCGGCAGCTGACAAGGGTTTTTTCATTTCTCAAAGCATGATCCAGGTATTCGGGAAGAAGGTGCATGCTGCCGGTTCCAAAAACAAAGTTCACATAGGGGTAGCGCTTTTTTATATGGGCAGCCGTTTCCTCCACCTGGGTCATGCACCCGCCGATACCTATTATCAGTCCGGGTTTTTTTTCTTTTATTTTCCTAAGCCGGCCCAATAGTCCAAAAACCTTATTTTCAGCGGTTTCCCTCACACAGCATGTGTTAATCAGGATAACATCAGCCTCTTCAGCCACTTCTGCCCCGGTGTATCCAAGGCTTTCCATAATGCCTTCCATTTTTTCGGAATCGCTTTCATTCATCTGGCATCCAAAAGTTATTATATGATAGGATCTTGTATTCACGAATTTCCCCCATGGAAAAGAATTTTTAATATGTTCGTAACTTTAAACAGCAAACCTATTTTCCCATATTTTTATCATTATTTCAAATCAATATAAAGAAATTTTTTAAGCACAAGTATGTGGCAATTGCAGGTCATTTTTATGAACCACAGAGGCTACAGAGGTCACAGAGAATTTACTCTCAGGCATTACTATGAGGTCTGAAAACGAAGTAGCTAATAAAAAAAGTTCCCTTTATAATAAAAAATTTCTTAAAGCTTACAGGCAGGGTTTCAAAATCCTCTGTGTGCTCTGTGTTCTCTTGTGTTTTAAAGTACCCCAATTTTCATCCTCATTAGGGTTAAATAAGATTATGGAGGAAATACCAAAAGGGGTATAGAAGTATCAGTTAATAAAAATTCATCTGGAGGACTGTGTTGGTATCATGAAATATCTTATTATCCTGGGTGACGGAATGGCCGATTACAATTGCGGGGAACTGGGTGGGATGACTCCTTTGCAGTATGCAGGCACTCCAAATATGAACCTGCTTGCAGTTAAAGGCAAAACAGGGCTTGTTAAAACTGTGGATGAAGGACTGCCTCCCGGAAGTGATGTGGCAAATCTTAGTGTAATGGGCTATGATCCAAATAAATACTATACCGGACGGGCACCGCTGGAAGCGGTCAGCATGGGGGTAAAGCTGGGAGCAGATGATATCGCTTTCCGGTGCAACCTTGTTACACTGTCAGAGGAAGACAGCTATGAAAATAAAGAAATGGTTGATTACAGCGCCGGAGAGATAAGTTCCGAAAGGGCTGCAGTACTAATAAATGACCTTTCAAAACACCTTAAGTGTAATGACATGTCCTTTTATCCGGGTATAAGCTACCGGCATCTTATGGTGTGGAGAGGGGGCCCTCATGATACCATTCTGACTCCCCCGCATGATATTTCCGGAAAAAGAATAGGAGAATATCTTCCCAGGGGCAATGGTGGAGAAAAAATTTTATCGGTTATGCAAGCAAGCAATGCTTTCCTGAAAAACCACAGTGAAAACAGTCAGCCGGTGAAAGAGAGGCCCGCTAACTCCGTATGGTTCTGGGGACAGGGCAAAACCCCGTCTTTGATAAGCTTTAAGGAGAAATACAACCTTTCCGGAGCGGTAATTTCGGCAGTGGATCTGATTAAGGGCATTGGAAAAGCAGCCGGTATGGATGTAATAGAGGTAGAGGGAGCGACAGGAAATATACATACAAATTTTGAAGGGAAGGCCCGTGCAACGATTAATGCCTTTAAAAATGGCGCAGAATTTGTATATCTTCATATTGAGGCGCCCGACGAGGCTGGACACCAGGGAAATACTGAGTTAAAGGTAAGGTCGATAGAAGAAATAGACAGGAAGGTATTGGGGCCTCTTTTCAAAGAAATGGAGCAGTTCGGGGAATTCAGGCTTATGCTTTTACCGGACCACCCCACCCCTATTTCCGTAATGACCCATACCTCCGATCCGGTGCCCTTTGTAATATATGACTCCAGGCAGGAAATGAACAACCAGGGCATGACATACTGCGAGGAAGCAGCCGCCAGGGGACTGTTCATTGAAAAAGGATATAAGCTTATGGATCTCTTTCTCTCTTAAGCCTTCCTTAAGGGTCCGGAATTGGGAATTGGGAGAGGAATACTGTATGTTTTTTCCCAATTCCCAATTCCCAATTCCTAATTCCTAATTCCTAATTCCTACTATATCTCCGCCATCTTAAATGTGGCATGAAGGGCTTTTACAGCATCCTGGGCCTGTTCAGCTTTAATTATACAGGAGACCTTAATTTCTGAGGTGCTTATCATTTCCAGATTTATGCTTTCTTTGGCCAGGGCCTCGAAAATCATAGCGGCAACACCGGGGTTGCTCACCATTCCGGCTCCAACCACAGAAACCTTGGCAATATTGTCGTCCCATGTGTAGCCTGAAAATCCCACTTCATCTTTTATTCCTTCCACTACAGCCAGAACTTTTTTCAAATCGGTCCTGGCTATGGTGAAGGCTATGTCATTGACCTCATTTCTCATGGCGCTCTGTATTATCATATCCACATTTATATGTTCCTTCGCCAGTGAGTTAAATATCTTATATGCGATGCCGGGTTTGTCCGGAACATCAAATAAACCAAATTTGGCCACATTCAAATCATGGGCTATGCCAGTTACCGCAAGGGCCTTTTCCATGTTACCCGCCTCCTTGACAATAGTACCGGGATTATTGTTGAAGCTGCTCCTTACGTGGAGCTTAATGTTATACCACCTGGCGCATTCCACTGACCGGGGATGAAGCACCTGAGCGCCGAGGTGAGCCAGTTCCAGCATTTCATCGTAGGTGATATAGTCCAGTTTTTTAGCGTCTTTTACGATTCTGGGATCAGTGGTATACACACCATCCACATCGGTATATATCTCGCAGACATCTGCATTTAAGGCTGCCGCAAGAGCAACCGCGGTTGTATCCGACCCTCCCCTTCCCAGGGTGGTTATGTCGCCGTACCTGTTTATACCCTGGAAACCGGCTACTATAACAACTTTTCCTGAAGAAAGCTCTTCTTTTAACCTATCGCACTGTATTTCTTTTATCCTTGCCTTTGTATGGACCCTGTCGGTCTGTATTCCGGCCTGAGGTCCGGTCATGGATATGGCCTCTATATCATGATTTTGCACAGCCATTGCCAGGAGGGCTATTGAAACCTGCTCACCGGTAGAAAGAAGCATATCCATCTCCCTGTCCGGAGGCTGGTCGGATATACTGTTTACCAGCTCAATCAACTCATCGGTGGTGTCTCCCATGGCAGATACCACTACGACCACGTCATGGCCTTCTTTTTTAATCCCGGCAACTCTTTCCGCCACTCTCTTAATCCTTTCCGGATTGGCAACCGAGCTGCCGCCGTACTTTTGGACTACAAGCATTTTTCCTATCCCTTTCCCTCATCTTTTTCTAAAGAAGCATTACGAGTTCTGAGTTCTGCCGCCGGTACGGCGGCAACGCCCGTCAGGGCGTTTATTTTATCTCCAAAGCTCTGGCTCCCACTGGTGATATATCCAGTACCAATGACCTGGAAGATATTCCGTTTTGTCTGAAAGTGTCTCGCATAACCCTGGCAATTAAGTCAAAATTGTTATCCGCGTATGCAATAATAGAAGGACCTGCGCCGCTTAAGGTTATACCCTTTGCTCCCGCAAGCTTGGCAGCGGCGAACACCTTTTTCATACCGGGAACCAGTGAGGTTCTGTAGGGCTGGTGTAACCTGTCCTCCATGGCAATACCGAACTGGCTTATATTACCTGTGTACAGTGATGAAACAAGTAAGGCTACCCTGCTTAGGTTAAAGGCTGCATCGCCGATAGGCACCTGCTGGGGAAGTGCTTCCCTGGAGGTGCGGGTTGACAGAGTAAAGTCCGGAATGGAAACAACTGCACGGAGGCCTTTTGGGGGGGGTATTGTCTGGCATTTAACTTCCCCCTCGGCAGGAACGGCAACAACGATTCCACCCAGTACCGACGCTGCAATGTTGTCCGGATGGCCTTCCATGGCGTAGGCAAGGTTAATTATATCTTTCTGGCTAAGGCCGCTTCCCGAAAGAATATTTGCAGCAATCATACCTCCTATAATAGCAGCGGTGCTGCTGCCAAGCCCCCGTGAAACAGGTATGTTGTTGGTCAGTTTTATCTTTATTCCGGGTGAAACTCTGTCTGTCTGTCTGAATACCTGCTGGGCAGCTCTGTAAACCATATTGTTTTCATCCCTGGGTATTTCGTGGCTGCCTTCGCCCTGTACTTCTACGGAAAGCCCCGATGCAGAGAAAGACATCTCGACAATATTGTATAATTGCAGGGCCATGCCCAGGCAGTCAAATCCTGGACCAAGATTTGCTGTTGTTGCCGGCACCTGTACTCGGACCATTTTATATCCTAGTCTCCTTCGACCCTTATTATATTGCACACTTCCCTGACTGCCGCTAGCTGTTCAATTATCTTTAAAGCGCTTTGCATGTTCTTTTCCCTTACAAGATGAGTTACCAGTACGATTTCAGCCATGTCTTCATAGGTATGCTTTTGAAGAACAGATGCTATACTTACATTCTGGTCACCCAGGGCAAAGGCGATGGAGGCGAGTACTCCGGGCCTGTCTGTTACCTTAAGCCTTAAATAGTACTTGCTTTCAGTATCTCCTATTTCCTTTAGCGTCTTTTCTTCATAACAGGTGCAGTGGATGCCCGTAATATTCTTTACCCTGTTTCTGGCCGCCTCCATTATATCAGAAACAACCGCACTTCCGGTAGGCATATCTCCCGCCCCGCGGCCGAAAAACATAACGTCTCCCACGGCGTCTCCCTTTACAAAGATAGCATTATATACATCATTGACTGATGCAAGCGGGTGATTTTCAGGAATAAAACAGGGGTGAACCCTTGTTTCAACGCCATTATCAGTATCTTTTGCCAGGCCCAGCAGCTTTATAATGTACTTTAAGTCCCTGGCGTAGGCAATATCTTCTTTTGATATTTTGGTTATGCCCTCAACGTAAACATCATCAAGGGTTACCCGGGTATTAAAGGCAATAGAGGCAAGAATCGCAAGCTTCCTGGCTGCATCAAAACCTTCAATGTCAGAGCTGGGATCAGCCTCGGCATATCCTTTTAGCTGGGCCTCCTTAAGAACATCCCCGAAATCGTTTCCCTCTGCAGTCATTTTAGTTAACATGTAATTTGTTGTTCCGTTAATAATACCAATTATTTCTTTAAGGCGATTCGCAGCCAGGCAGTGTTTAAGTGGTCTTATTATAGGTATTCCCCCGGCCACACTTCCCTCAAAAAGAAGGTCGACACCATGTTCGTCGGCAGCCTTGAAAAGCTCTTTTCCATGAAGGGCCATCATATCCTTATTGGCGGTGACAATGCTCTTACCCTTTTCCATTGCCCTTATCACATATTCTCTGGCCGGGCTTATTCCTCCCATTACCTCTACGATTATGTCAATATCATTACTTTCTATAATTTCATTAGGATCTGTGGTCAGTATTGCCGGGTCTATTTCGTATGCCCTTTTCTTTTGCTTGTCCCTTACAAGGACCCCTCCTATTTCAACGCGGGCACCAACTTTTTTGGCTATGCTATCCGTATTGGAGGCCAGAATTCTGCTGGCTCCAGACCCCACTGTCCCAAAACCGAGGAAACCAATTTTTATGACATCCATACCTTTCCCCTCTCTCCTATACAACATTCTTTATATCTTGCAGGGATACGGTTTTAACACCGTCAATTTTCCTGGCCTCTTCAAGTATTGTATCGATATCTCCGGAAAGGTTTGAAATGTCCAGACAGATACAGACACTGGCCAGCCCCTGTACCGGAAGCTCCTGCTTTATTGTGATAATGTTTCCTTTAAGTGACGCAATAAGGTTAAGCACGTTGGAAAGTACCCCCGACCGGTGTTCGAGGGTCATATAAATGGTTATATCTTTGCTATCAATATGGGAGTGAAAGGTAAAAACTCTGTCCCTATATTTGTAATAAGCGCTCCGGCTGAGGTTTACTTTTTCCACCGCCTCGTTTACGGTGCTGACCTCACCCCTCAGCAGCATTTCCTTGGCCCTGACCGCCCTTAATATGGACTCGGGCAGTATGTCTTCGCGGACCAGAAAAAATTTCATCCTTATAACACTTCCTTGTACCCTGTCCGTGTCCGATGGATATTATTCCATCAATGGTAGACATTATATCATTTAAATATTACTATAGCAACAAAAAAAAACCGGTCTTGCGGCCGGTTTTAAATGATTATGCAGATTAGTCCTCCACTTCCTTCGTTCACAATTCTCTGGAGAGTCTCCTGCAGTTTTACCTGGGCGTTTTCTGGCATTCTGTGCAACTTGTTCTGTATACCCTCTCTTACAAGGTCATGCAGTGATTTTCCGAATATTTCAGAGTCCCAAATTTTTTGAGGATTTTCCTCAAATTCGTTGAGCATGTACCTGACCAGTTCCTCACACTGCTTTTCAGTTCCTATTATAGGTGTTATTTCTGTGGTTATGTCGGCCCTGATTACGTGAAGTGAAGGCGCGCTGGCCTTAAGCTTCACTCCGAAGCGGTTGCCCTGGCGTATAAGCTCGGGCTCTTCAAGATTCATTTCATCAAGCCTGGGAGTAACAACCCCGTAGCCGGTTTCCCTTACCTCCTGGAGGGCAACAGAAACCTTGTCGTATTCACGCTTGGCAATGGAAAGGTCTTTTACAAGCCTGAAAAGTTCGTGGTCTCCTTCAACAGAGAAACCTGTCTCCTCACTGAGTACACGATAGAAAAGCTCGGGCCTGGAAGCTATGTCTATGGCTGCCACACCTGTTCCCATGTCCATTTTGTTGAGGGTTACGTTGGAAACGAAGTCGTAGTCGCCAAGATTTTCAACTGCGCTGTTTATGTCCCGAAGACGTCTTACGTGGCGTACTGTTTCCCTGACTGCTTCCTCAAATCTCTGTCTTAGCCAGTGCTTGCTTTCAAGTTCTTCAACCCAGTTAGGAAGGGATATTGTTACTTCGTTTACTGGGAATTCAAAAAGTACTTTCTCAAGTATGGAGAGAATGTCCTTCTGACTGAGCTCCGCACAGTTTACAGGTATAACTGGAACATCATATTTTTCGCTCAGCTCTTCGCATAGCTCCAGGGACTCCGGAGAGGAAGGGTCCTCTGTATTCATGACTACAATGAAAGGCCTGTTTATATCTTTGAACTCTTCTATAACTCTTTCCTCGGCCTCAATATAGTTGTCTCTCGAAATGTCAGTAATAGTCCCGTCTGTGGTTACAACTATGCCAAGTGTTGAGTGCTCTGAAATTACTTTCCTGGTGCCCAGTTCGGCGGCCTCCTGGAAGGGGATGGGCTCTTCATACCAGGGTGTGGACACCATTCTCGGTCCGTCTTCATCATCATAGCCAAGCGCTCCCTCAACCCTGTAACCTACGCAGTCAACAAGCCGCATTTTAACTTTGAGCCCACTGGAGACATTTATTTCAACAGCTTCATTGGGAACAAATTTTGGCTCGGTGGTCATTATTGTTCTGCCTGCCCCGCTCTGGGGAAGCTCGTCCCGGGCCCGCTCTCTTTCATGAACGTTTTTAATATTGGGGATTACCAGGAGTTCCATGAACTTTTTTATAAAGGTGGATTTTCCTGTTCTTACACCTCCGCCTATGCCAAGGTATAGGTCTCCCCCTGTTCTTTCAGCTATATCCCTGAAGATGTCCAGTTTTTCCATAACACTCCCTCCTTGAAAAAATAAAAATATTTATATGAAGCTAAAAATTATTGCATCCCCCCTAACCCTGTCACAGAATTTTTAACTGTGGCGGGTGTCTGAAGAGTCTAATAACAAGTGTAGTTTTTTCCAATGGCACACGGTAACATTATATATATATGAGTGGTTACCTGTAATATTACAACAAGTCTATGTTAAAACATGGATTATCTGTTTTTTTCTAAATGAGAACATTGTCTCATTTAGAAAAATGTGTATTTTCTAATGCAGGAAAACTATTGCCGGGGTCGAAAAAGTAATTATATAAGAATATCCTGAATGTTTTGGCAATGGAGGGTCATTGTGTTAAAAAAGATTATATATACTATATCATTATTATTTATTCTGGTATTGCCCATGCCATCCCATGGCTATTCTCAGGCCCAGCAGGAGGCCATGTCGGGGATGGTGGTGCCCGCGGCTTTACTTGAGGGTCAGGAGGTTAAAAGTGCAGTTAGTCAGCCTGCCGGCAGTCAAGATGTCTCCCGGTCAACTACCGGGTCAAGTGACTACCAGAAGGTATTCAAAACTGCCATGTCATTGCTTGGAAAGCCATACCGCTATGGGGCGGACGGGCCGGACTCCTTTGACTGTTCCGGTTATGTGATGTATGTATTTAAAACGGTGGGCATTGATTTGCCCCACCTGGCATCAGATCAGGCAAATTACGGCATTCCGGTGGATAAGGAGAATCTTAAGCCCGGCGATCTGGTTTTTTTCAGCTATTACCAGGGGAAGGGAATTGAGCACTCGGGGATTTATATAGGAGAAAGCAGGTTTATCCACGCGTCATCATCAAAGAAGTCTGTAGTAATCAGCGAGATAGATAGCAATTACTATTCCAGTAACTATAAGGGTGCCAGAAGACTGATAAGATAGGTATGTTTAGCATTATTCACGGGTCCGGAATTGGGAATTAGGAATTGGGAATTAGGGATAGGAAAAGCGGGCCTTTGGCCCGCATCTTTGATTTTACTAAGAAATTATATGGCGCATTGAAGCTTTTAAGTAAAACATTGATTGGTTACAAATAACATAGCTTTGGGGCGTACCGGATAACCTGTCCTCAACCCCCAACCCCCAATTCCCAATCCCTACTCTTCATCCAATCCTTGTTCCAAATAGGTTTTACACAGGTGGGAATATGCCATGGAGCTGGCGGTCACCCAGTTTAGCGCCTCCCCGGAAATCTCCTTTTTAGGAGCAGCCGGTGCCCCGGCGGCAAGGTGCCTTGCTGGAATTGAGGTGCCGGTGGAAACAACGCTCCCAGCTGCAATCATACACTGCTCCCCGATTGTGCAATTATCAAGAAGAACAACGTTCATGCCTATAACTGAACCGTCACCAACCGCTGCAGTATGGAGTACTGCCCCGTGTGCCACCGTAACATTATCACCTATTTTTGTTTCTCCTCCGGGGGTCATATGGATAACTACATTATCCTGAATGCTTGTATTTTTGCCTATTGTGATTTTTCCGAAATCACCCCTTAAGACTGCCCCATACCAGATACTGGATCCTTCGCCTATGGTAACATCTCCTATAATGACAGCGGTTGGGGCAATAAAAACCCCATCGGCAATCCGGGGCTTTTTGCCTTGAAATTCAATTATTCTCATGCAGATGTCCCCCCTTGTTTATTTATTATTTTAAAAAAGTGCTAAAAATTAAACCCTGTTTCTTCCATTTCATTTCTTTTGCCCCTGCCCATAAGGTTGAATACCGCCTCCCTGGCACTGCCGCCTTCATAGAGTACCCTGTATATTTCAGCCGTGATAGGCATTTCAACATTATGCTTACGGGAAAGTTTATACGCCGCCCTGGTGGTTCTAAAACCCTCTACAACCATCCTGACAGATTCCAGTGCCTCAGTGGGACTCTTTCCTTTTCCTATTTCGATTCCAGCTCTTCTGTTTCTACTGTGCATACTTGTGCAGGTGACAATTAGATCCCCAAGGCCCGCCAGCCCGGCAAAGGTCAGAGGATTGGCTCCCCCTGCCATACCAAGCCTTGTTATCTCGGCAAGCCCCCTTGTCATCAGTGCTGCCTTGGTATTGTCTCCAAAGCCCAGGCCGTCGGATATGCCTGTTCCCAGTGCTATTATATTTTTAAGCGCCCCTCCCAGCTCAACGCCGGTGACATCAGAGTTGGTATAAACCCTGAAATCAACCGACATTAAAATATCCTGTGCCTTAAGAGCATTTTTATCGCTGCCGGAGGCCACTACAACGGCGGTGGGCATTCCAATGCTTACCTCTTCAGCATGGCTCGGCCCGGATAAGACAACGTAGTTATCGCTGCTTCCCCCGGAGACCTCGGTAAAAATCTCTGATATGCGCTGAAGCGAGTTTTCATCTATGCCCTTGGCAGCGTTAATAATGATGGTGGAAGGGCTAAAATACCTGTGGCAGCTTGCCAGGACATCACGAAAAGCGTGAGAGGGGACGGCAGAAATTACTGCTGTTGCATCCCTGACCGACATTTCAAGGTCATCACTGATTAATATGCTTTCCGGAATTAATACATTAGGCAAATATGCAATGTTTCTGCCGGTGCTTTTTATTTCCTCCACCTGTTCTTTTCGGTGAGACCAGAGAAAGGGCGTATAGCCTTTTCTGGCCAGATGAATGGCCAGGGAAGTTCCCCAGCTTCCCGCTCCCAGTATGGAAACTTTATCCTCTGCCAATAAATCTACCTCCGGAAGTTTACTTTAAATTTATTTGTTGACAAAGCAAGTGAAGCCTAAAACTATCTTTTTTTTATATTTATCTTTGATTCAGTTCCGGCAAGCAACCTCTTTATATTCGGAACATGTTTAAAAACTGCAAACATAGATATAAATGCACCGAATGAGATATACATCCAACTGTAATTAAATATCGCAAGAAATATTGGCACCGACAGGGCTGCGCATATGGAACCGAGGGACACGTACCGCGAGATTAAAACAGTTATAATGAAAACTATTAACGCTATTAAAAGCACCGGGGGAGCAAGCGCCAGCATTACTCCGGCACCGGTGGCAATAATCTTTCCGCCCTTAAAGCCGAGATATACCGGAAAAGCATGCCCCAAAAGAGCAGCCATCCCGGCAAGGAGCTCTACGCCCTCAACTCCTGCCTGTCGTCCAAGATATACCGGGACAACTCCTTTCATGGCATCAAGAAGAAGAACAATTGTACCCGGTAAAGGGCCTATGGTGCGCCAGACATTGGTTGCCCCGATATTTCCGCTTCCGTGCCGGCGTATATCAACGCCCTTAATGCGTGCCAGGATAAAGCCAAAGGGTATTGAGCCAATCAGGTAGCTGGCAATCAATGATATATAGATCATTATGTCACCTTCCTTAAAATAGCGGCTTGATAGATGAGTTACTCAGTCCTGTTCTTTTTTCTTCTCAGCAGAAAACGTATCGGTGTTCCCTGAAAACCATATGCGGACCTAATCTGGTTTTCCAAATACCGCATGTATGAAAAATGGGCCAGGTCCGGGTCGTTAATAAAGAAAACAAACTTGGGGGGTTTTACTCCATTCTGTGAAGCGTAATAGATCTTCAGCCTCCTTGTTTTATAAGAGGGAGGGGGGTTTTGCATAACAGATTCCCTCACAAGATTGTTGAGCCCGGGTGTTGAGACTCTGAGGCTATAGTTTTCGGCAACTGAGTCCACAGCCTGGAGTATTTTTATTACTCTCTGCCCCGAAAGAGCAGAAACAAATAGAACCGGAGCGTATCTTACAAATCCCAGCTCTTCACGTACTTCCCTAGTATATTTGTCAGCCGTCCGGTCATCTTTTTTAATAAGGTCCCACTTATTTACCAGTATTACCGAGGCCTTGCCCTGCTCATGGGCATAGCCGGCTATTTTCTTGTCCTGCTCGGTCACTCCGTCAACTGCGTCAATTACCAGCAGAACCACATCACTGCGGTCTACAGCCCTGAGAGACCTGATTACGCTGTATCTTTCAGTGGACAGGTCTATGCGGCTTTTTCTCCTTATTCCTGCCGTATCTATTAATATGTAACCGCGCCCGCTGTGTTCAAAATATGTGTCGATAGCGTCCCTTGTGGTTCCGGGAATATCACTGACAATAACCCTTTCCTGTCCCAGGATTCTGTTGACAAGTGAGGATTTGCCCACGTTAGGCCTGCCTATAACGGCTATTTTTATGATTTCCCGGTCTTCGGGAGCCTCCTCTATCTCAGGCAGCTTTTCTACCACCTCATCAAGAAGATCCCCGGTGTTGAGGCCTTCGGCCGCTGAAACCGGAATTGGCTCCTCCAGGCCAAGCTTGAAAAACTCCATGTAATCAATGTTTTCAAAGTGTTCTACTTTATTGGCCACGAGGATGACAGGCTTATCGGTCTTTCTTAGAATGCGTGCTATTTCCTCGTCATTGGATGTCAGGCCGGAGCGGGCATCAACCACAAAGACTATAACATCTGCCTCGTCTATGGCAAGCTCGGCCTGTTTTCTGACGTTGCTTATGATTTCATTGTCATCGTTAAAATCAAGGCCGCCGGTATCAATCAGTGTGAAGGTTCTTCCGGCCCATTCGGCGTCCTGGTAAAGCCTGTCCCTGGTTACACCCGGTATATTTTCAACTATGGCCAGTCTTTCCCCTACAATCCTGTTGAATAGCGTGGATTTTCCAACGTTGGGCCTGCCTACTATTGCCACTATAGGTTTGTTCATATTGTTGCACCCGTTTTTTCCTTTATTATTTTGACAATTTCTTTAGGACCGTCTGCAATTCTTACCGGGACACCAGCGGCTTGTTCAATATCCGCTGGAGAAGTGTTATCAAGCATCAAACCGGTGTCCTTACGCAAAAGAGATGAAGGAAGTATAACCAGGTTGCTGCTTTTAAGAGTATTAATGTGTTTTAGTATGTCTTTACCTGTAAGTAGCCCGGATACTGTTACAGTTTTTCCGAAAAATTCGTTCTCAACCGCCAGGACTTCAGTGTGAATGTTTTCTATTCCATTTAATTGATCAGCAACAGATTTAAGTATTTCTGCACCAAGAACACCGGTTACAAAAGTTATTTTTATTGGTGACGGTGACCTCTTTGGAAGTTTTCTTTTTGACCTTGTCCACTCATCAATAAAAAGCCTGGTGAGTCCCACCCCGTTTTCTGTCTGGGGGTACTCAGCGTATCTTTTTCCAGGGGGTATCTTTTTTCCGGCAAGGAAATAAAACTCATCACTGGCAAACAAAAAGGGATGTTCAAATGATTTCAGACAGCAATCCTGCCAGCCCTTAACCTTGTTAACAATCAGGGAGGCCTCTTCACGGCTGAATGTTCTTACCGGGAAAAGGCCCTCCCGGCTACAGGTAAGCCCCACCGGAACTACGGCCAGTGACCGTACCCCCGGCCACAGTTCCGCAAGGTCTGTAACGGTCCTTTGAAGCTCTGTGCCATCATTGATTTCAGGAGCTATTACCGCCTGGGTGTGAATTTCTATACCATTGGAGGCTAAATACTTTAGCTGGTCCAGTATATTTCCTGCCCGTTTATTTCCCATTATTTTTGTTCTAAGCCCGGGATTTGTGGTGTGAACTGAAACATATAAAGGGCTTAGCCTTAGCCGGACAATTCTTTCCAATTCATTTTCCGACAGGTTTGTAAGCGTGATAAAGCTTCCCTGAAGGAAAGAAAGCCTGTAATCATCATCTTTTATATAAAGGCTTTCTCTCATACCCCCAGGCATTTGATCAACAAAACAAAATATACAGTTGTTAGCGCACCTGGTAACGGTTTCAAGGCCGGTCCTGCTGAATTCAATCCCCAGGCCCTGGTCAAAGTCTTTTTCTATTTCCAGCTCCCAGCTTTCTCCGTTAGCCTTTCTTAAATCTATTTTTATAAATTCCTCTCTGGTATAAAAAAAATAGTCAAGTATATCTTTTACAGCCTGCCCGTTTACCGATGTTATAACATCCCCCTGCTGAATACCGGTTTGGTCTGCGATACTTTCCTCTGATACACTGCCGACGGTGATTCCCTTTGCTTTCACTTCAATATCCTTTCCGACCTACTGAAAACAGGAGTATTTTTACCTGATTTCTCCGTATAATTATCTGATATTTGGAAGTGGCAGTCAAGTTTGACAGTACTGGTCAGCTTAGGATATATCTTTTTAATACTCCTTTCAATTATTTTTTTGCCGGCAATACAGACCAGTGGCACTTTTAGTAAAATATATCCCAGGTTGAGCATAAAGCAGCCCGGCAGATTTATTTCCACTATGCGGTAGTCATTTCTGTCTGTATTATGCATTTCCAGGAATGTGTGTATTAGATTTTTTAGCATGTTATTGCCGTAGGATGAGGAAAAGGCCAGTACCCTGGACCCGCCGGCGGTTTTTCCAAGACTGTAAATACAGTCCTGGCGGTATTTATTAAACAGGGGAAAATAACAGGAACTCCAGATGACGCCTTTTTTGTATTCAGAGGGCAGTTGTCTTAAATAAATAGCTCCTGCCAGCACTGGAATTGGAAATCGGGTACCACTGCAAAAAATCACAGTTTCCATTATTTATCCCCCGAGTATGATTTGTTGCTGGAATTATCAGGATTGGTTTGCGACTTTATCATTTCAACCAGCTTTAAAATTCCATCATATGTTCTTACTGTTCCCCATGTAACAATTGGTCTGCCTATATATGTCAAATTCATTTTTCTGGATAAAAAGCCTCCTATCTTCATGGCTAAATTTACATGAGGTGAAACATCCACCAGCATATAGCTCCCGGGATCGATTTCAAAGGCATCTTCAATCACCCTGGTTACACTGTAAACTAGTGTGGGGCGACTACGCCGCCCCAAAATATAGATGTTGTTTCCAAAACTGTCCCGGCCCATAAAATATATTTTCCCTATATCACTGGCACCGTGTAAATCAAAAAATTTTTGGCCTTTAATTTCATCATAACCGGGAAACCTGTCTGCAGGAAGAAGCCCCAGGTGGATATTGGCTGCAGTTACAGAGGAATGAGCTCCGCCGTAACAGTGATAAATTATCTTCAATAGACCTGCCCCTTAATGTGATACAATGACATACGTATTATTGTCCAGGCAGTGTGCCATCGCGTCCAGTATTCTTGAAAGTGACCGGGCTATTCTTTCACACTCCATATCATCCCTGCCAATAAAAATAGGAGCTCCCCCTGCTACAATACCAGTGTCCATGGTTATTACCGCCAGTATTTTTCTATCCATTTTTGCCATTTTTTATTGCCGCTATCCTCCCTGCCTCGGTGCTTAGGGGCTTGCTCCTGGCACTTTCCAGAACCGGAGTTCTTTTCACCGCCAGGATTAACGCCTCCATGTCATTGATAAAGGGCAGTATATAAAGCCCTACCTCGCCTGTGTCTATATTCTTGCGGGCCAGGGGAGTAAATTCCGGGGTGTCAATATCTTTTTTTACTCCCAGTATTGTGGCCGCAGTATGTGCAATGGCCATGCGCTGGCCCATGTCATGTAAAATTGCTGCGGCATTTAGTCCTTTGGGAATAATTCTTACCGCAAGACCTTCCTCCAGTATTTTGTCTTTCATCTCGCGTAATCCCACATTCATTACATCAATCTCGTCGACTTTTAAAAGATTGCCGGAAAAATGCAGTTTGGCCGGTACAACTTCACAAATGTCCCCTATTGTTTCCCCCGACATAAAAGTCCTGCTGAATGTAATAAGGAGAACAGCCATTATAACAGCTGCGGGTATTTTCCCCCAGTAATACGCCACTGTTACAAGAAGAGAGGTTATCATCACCAGGTAATTTCTGGCCTCAAAGGTACGTGCAATCCCTTCAATGTAATCATTTCCCCTTCTGACCAGCTCTGTTTGATCTAGATTATCCAGGGTCTTCCTCTCTATTCCCCTTATTTCCCTGAATTGCTGGGCGGCAAGGGCAAGAAATGTTACCGCTGCGAAGTCAGGCTTTAATATGGCGGGCACCGAAACTGCTCCAATTGCAGAAGCAATAAATCCAAGTGAAATGTGGGCAATCATTCCATGGGGGTAGCCGGGATACTGGCGGTAGTCAATCCTGAGCAGCATTACTCTTGAGAGAGTTCCCGCCAGTGTCCCGGCTATTACCATAAAGAGATAGTCTTCCATTAGTCGCGCCGGATTTTATCGAGGTTTTCTCTGTCAATTTTATTCTTGTCCGGGTCGTATTCCGCGCCGGAAGCTCCATCCGGCTTTCTGGCCCTGGCGCCGAATATTCTTCCAAGGCCCATTCCCTTTAAAGGTCCCATAAATCCTGTAAACTCTCTTCCGATATAAGATGACAGCCTGCTTTTGGCCTGTCCTAATCCTCCCGAGCTGATCAGCAGAAATGCCGCTCCCCCGGCTATTGTCAGTCCCAGTATCCAGGCAAGGGCTCTCCAGGTTCCGGTGGCCTCAGGTGCTCTGGCGCCTCCCCCGGGGGCAGTTGTGCTAACACCAAGAACTGTGGGAATGGCATCCGCAAAGAGCGCAACACCTTTTTCGGCTTCCTGCCTTGAGTTGGTGTGTGTACCTGCCTCGATAAGCAAAGCTGTCGGCATAAGATCCTGGTTATAGTTGCCTTTTCCCATAAAAATCTCCTTGACAATACCGGGATGGACCTTGTTGGAATAGGACATCATTTTCTTGGCAAAATCAAGGTTTGCATTCATGTTGGGGTTCTGTCTGCCGATAACCAGCCTTAACTGTGCCACATTTTGGTCTGATATGGTTTTTCTGTAATAGCCAGGGTCAGGAATACCGTCTCTGTGAACATCTATGAGGGCCACCGGGTTGTTTTTCATAAGCCTGGTGGCTGTTCTTCTGGAACGGTAATATGCGTTGTTGTCATGGGGGTCGTGTGGTGTTTTATCATGGATAGCCTGTACATTTTCATTTTTAAGTTTGTTGACAAGGGATGTTCCAACCTGATAAATACCGCCCTTAAACGGAACTGAGTCCTTCCCCTCGGTGGGCACATAGGATTCACCGGAATGAGTGTGATATATTCCTACAGTGTTATTTTTGTTGCCCATGGCTGCTACAGGTACTTCCATGTTGGAAAAGAACTGGTCATAGGCAAGTAATTGCTTGTCCACTCCTAAATATTTTGCTGTGGCCTCTTTTCCACTTACCCTGGAAATTCTGTAGTGACTTCCATCGGAGTGAATTATTTCATCTCCCACTGCCACTCCCCTAGCAGCCTTTGAAACAATCTTACCTGAACTATCCTTTATATCTACAGAATAACCAGCCTGGTGATCGCACTGTTCGGCTATGTTTTCAATTAAATCCACCGGGCTGAAAACAGGAGTATGCTGATATTCTTTATAAAGATATGCTCCCGCAGGAATCATCAATGCAGCCGCCGCCAGACCAAGGTATACTGCTAAGCGCTTATTCATCCCTTACACCTCCATTGTTTTCAGCATTTTCTCTCCTGTGTAATCTTTCTGAGTGGTGCCTGTCTGTCCCTGTGATGTTGTCTTCATCTAATGTTTCGCTGTCTTTATTCAGTCCGGGCTTCTTAAGAGCACTGGCAAGACTGGGGTCCTTTCCTTCCATGTGAGGTCCCCCGGCCATTCTCTCTCTTATTTCACCCACAGTCTCAGCCAAAAGCACCGCCAGAATACCGGCTAATACCACAGCATCAAAGGCGCCGGCTCCGCCTATATCAGCCCTTCCTCCCGGAGCCCCCCTTTGGATTAACCATACATAGTGACCTATGTCAAACAGTAATACTCCAAGGGTGGCTGATACAAAAGCTCCTCTCCGGGATCTACCTGCAATATAGCCTATAATTCCCGCCACAAGAGGGAAAAGCCACAGTGCATCGGTAAAGGCAAACCTCCCCGCCGGCTCGGGAAGCCCGCTCATAACAAGAGTTCCCAGTGCGTACATGGTCAGCGCGGTTACCGCAGCGCCAATAACCGATCTAATCTTTTCCTTGGCTGTACCGGCGGTGGATATCAGATATATGGCCAGGGCAAGAGGTATTAATGCCCCACCGACATTAACAGTTACCGGAAACCTACCGCCGATTAAGGGGATTGTTATAAAGCTTCCGATAATAAGCCCGGCAATTACGGCCATTGCGCCCTTGTCAGAAAGTTTCATTCTGTCAAGGGCTCTTTGGGCAAGGCCAAAGAATATGAGTGCGAAAACAACAAGTAAAACAATCATTCCTAAAGGAAGTCTTGTCATAAATTTACCTCCCTGTTTTTTTAATAATATCCTGCCCTGACACGGCCCAGTTATGCAGATTTTATATATAATCGCTTAAAATACTGACAGGAGACAGGAGACAGGAGACAGGAGACAGGAGACAGGAGACAGGAGACAGGAGACAGGAGACAGGAGACAGGAGACAGGAGACAGGAGAATAGTATGCCTTAAATTATTGTTTTAAATTCCTGATTGCTAGTATCTATTTAAAGGCATATGAAGGGTATTACTGCGCTGGAAAAAGTATCATAAAATGAGGGAAAAGAAAAGGCCCGCTTTAGCGGACCATCATTGCTTATATACTCGCTTTATTAGGTTATAGCCATCTCAAAAGACAGGCTTTCAAAAACTCCTGTCTCCTGTATTCTGTCTCCTGACCGGAGGTATTACCCTTAAGCATATTATTTTTGTTCAAAAATATCTCCGACAAGATCTCCTATTGTAACATTTCCGCCCTCACCTGTTTCATGTATTTTCGGAGATTCCTGCTGAACCTTAGGGGCCCGGTTCTCTTTTTCTTTTTGCCTTGTAACCTCTCTTATAGAAAGCCGTATCCGTTTTTCTTCGGAATCAACACTTAATACCTTTACGTTAACCTCTTCGCCTTCTTTTACCACGTCTTCCGGCTTTTCAACATGCTGCTCTGCCAGGTGGGAGATGTGAACAAGACCTTCCACTCCTGGCTCAAGCTGTACAAAGGCTCCGAAGGGGGCCAGTCTGACGACTTTTGCGGAAAGCACCTTACCTACCGGATATTTTTCCTCAACATTTTCCCAGGGGTTTTCAAGAACTTGTTTTAGGCCAAGGGAAATCTTTTCGTTGTCCTTGTCAATTTTTAATACCATGACATCTACTTCATCGCCAACCTTAACCACTTCAGACGGGTGGTTAATCCTGTACCAGGCCATTTCAGAAATATGAAGGAGACCGTCAACTCCACCAATGTCAACAAAGGCGCCGAAGTTTGTAAGCCGCCTGACGGTGCCGCGCACCACCTGGTTTTCTTTTATAGTTTCGAACATCTCTTCTCTCTTTTGGGCATATTCTTCTTCCAGCAGAGCCTTTCTGGAAACAATAACTTTCTTCCTGGGACGGTTAACTTCAATAACCTTTGCGGAGATTTCCTGTCCAAGGAATTTTGACAGGTCTTCCACGTAGCCCCTGTCGACCAGCGAGGCAGGTAAAAATGCGCGCACTCCTACATCCACCAGCAAACCGCCTTTTACCACTTCTCTGACAGTGCCGTTTAATACCTCACCGCTTTCAAGGCGGCCTTCAAGTAACGCCCAAGCCTTTTCAGCGTCGGCCTTTTCTTTTGATAATATAAGTCTGCCTTCTTTGTCCTCTGTCTTTATAACGTAGACTTCTATTTTATCCCCAACTTTTACAATATCATGCGGGGAAGATACTTCGCAGCAAGATAGCTCCCTGAGAGAAATAACTCCCTCTGATTTAGCTCCGATGTCTACAAGCACCTCGTCCTGGTTGACCTGGACCACAACCCCGGTTACTATTTCGCCGGGACGAATGGACTTTATATCCATTGCGTTACCCATGTCTTCTTCCTTGGCTGCGGCCTCGGCAGATTCCAAATTTTTTTCCGGTTCGATAATTTCATTTTCGTTAGCTGTCATTGCGCCCATCTCCTTCATCCGTCTTTCAACCTCCTCAATAATCCACTGTGGCGTTGAAGCCCCAGCTGTCACTCCCGCTTTACTTTTTCCTTCAAACCATTGTTCCTGGAGTTCTTCAGCGGTTTCAACCTGGTGGGTATTTGCTTCTCCCGTTACTCCCTCACAAAGAGAAGTAAGCTTGGCGGTATTGGAGCTGTCTTTTCCCCCTACCACAATCATCACTTCAACATTGCGGGCCAGTTCCACAGCAGACTTTTGCCTCTCTCCGGTTGCATTACATATTGTATTGTATACTTTGACTTCCTGACACCTTTTTTTTAATTCACAAACAATTTCATTGAAATTGTTTGCTGTTTGTGTTGTTTGTGCCAGTACACCGACAGTTTCCGGCAGGTCCAGTTCCGGGATTTCCTCCGGCTTTCCTATTACCAAAGCCCTGTTGCCGGTCCATCCCATAATGCCCCTGACCTCGGGGTGAATACTGTCTCCCACTATAATCGCCTGATTGCCCATTTCGGTAATTTCACGGGCTATTCTCTGGGCCTTTACCACAAAAGGACAGGTAGCATCAATTATTTCAAGATTTAAGTCCCGGGCATCATCATAAACATCCGGGGAGACACCATGGGATCGAATAATTACCTTGCTCCCCGGCTGTGCTTCGGACAGATTCTCAATTATTTGCACCCCACAGTTAACAAGCCTGTTTACAACCTGCTTGTTATGTATAATTGGCCCAAGTGTGTAAACTGGCCCGTCCCTGTTTCGGGAACACTGTGTCGCAAGTTCGATAGCCCTTTTAACTCCGTAACAGAAGCCGGATTTACCGGCCACAGTCACCTTCAAATAATATCACCGCTTTTTGTGTCCATCAAACCGGCCACTTTGGCCATTATTTTGGTGCTTATGTCAACCAACTCTTTTCTTCCGGCTTTCTTGCCAGCAGGGTCACTATTGAAATACATTGGCTCGCCAAACCGGACCGATACCTTTCTGAAAAACCCCCGTGAGCCGGTAACAGCTACCGGAAGAACTGGAACGCCGGCTTTTAGTGAAAGCATAGCTGCCCCCATGTGGGGCTCAAGCATTTCCTCTTTTGTTGTGTTCCTGGTGCCTTCTGGAAATATTCCCACAACCCGGCCATTATCCAGATGACTAAGAGCAGTTCTAATGGCTGAGCGATCAGCTCCTCCCCTTTTGACTGAAAAGGCGCCAAGTCTTGTTATTATAAATCCGAGAAGGGGTATTTTAAATAATTCATATTTTGCCATAAAATATACATGCCTTGATTGTGGCAACGAGCTTGCGATTGCCACAGGATCTAAATAGCTTACATGATTGCTTACCAGAATAAGTCCGCCCTGCCGGGGAACGTGTTCGGTTCCGGATATACTTATTCTGCGAATAACCAACAGATAAGTCCTGCACAATATCCAGGCGACCCTGTATAACATCAGGAAAGGTCCTCCGTAACGGTTCTGACAAGCATGTCTACAACTTGCTGGGCAGTCATGTTAGTGCAGTCAATAATCCTCGCGTCTTCGGCGGGCTTAAGTGGGTTAACCTCCCTGTTGCTGTCTATGTAGTCTCTTTTTTGAATATCCTCTGCCAGCTTTTCGATGTCTACCTGAAAGCCAAGGTTTACCAGGTCCTTTGCTCTTCTTTTTGCCCGTTCCAGAGGCGAGGCCACTATAAAAAACTTATACCGGGCATGGGGTAGTACCACAGTGCCTATGTCCCTGCCCTCCATAACCACACCGCCGTCCAGGGCCATATTCTTTTGAGCTTCTACAAGGACACTTCTGACTTCCGGAACTTTGGCAACATCGGAAACACTTTTTGTTACCAGGGGACTTCTGATACTATCAGTTACATCAACGCCGTTCAATAGTACTGTTACCCTTTTTTCACTATTATCTATTATATCAATTTTTGTATTCTTTGCCAGTTCACCAAGGGCTAAAGTATTATTCAGGTCAATGTTTTTTTCAATGGCCAGCAATGTTAAGGCTCTGTACATAGCGCCGGTATCAACATATTTGTATCCCAGCGCACGGGCAACACCCTTTGCCACGGTGCTTTTTCCTGCTCCTGCAGGCCCGTCTATTGCTATGGAAACTTTTGGGGGCATTTTATCTCTCTCCAAATCCTTGACCAAAATATCACAAACTTACGATGACAGAGTTATTTTCGACATTTGAAAGCCATTTCCTTTTTTTATTTTCAGGGTGGATTACTTCATTAAAGTATCAACTTTAATTGTTGAGGACATTCCTGTCTTAATCTATTGCATTTTGCTTTTGCAGGTGTGTCCCCTTTCACTGTTGGGGACATTCCTGTCTTAATCTATTGCATTTTACTTCAGCAGGTGTGTCCCCTTTCATTAATAAAGCCTGAACGAAGTATTGTTCAGGCTTTATTATTCTATT
>JBMOPE010000026.1:0-216473 GCA_049323755.1 Bacillota bacterium | reverse complement strand
GCAGGTGTGTCCCCTTTCACTGTTGGGGACATTCCTGTCTTAATCTATTGCATTTTACTTCAGCAGGTGTGTCCCCTTTCATTAATAAAGCCTGAACGAAGTATTGTTCAGGCTTTATTATTCTATTCCTAATGATTTTAATACATCAAAAAAGCCTGGGAAGGATATGTTTACATACTGGCAGCCTTTGATAACGGTTTCTCCCTCAGATATCAAACCTGCAACCGACATGGCCATGGCTATGCGGTGGTCCATTCTGGTATCAACTATTGCACCTTGCAGCTTATTTCCCGGATGCACTATAAACCCGTCAGGAAGCTCGACTATATTTACACCGAATTTTTTTAGCTCTTCAACAATCGCCGATATACGGTTTGACTCCTTGACTTTCAACTCAGCGGCGTCTTTTACCACCGTTTCGCCTTCGGCCACAGAGGCCGCAACCGCCAGCGCAGGAATTTCATCAATCAGCCTGGGTATCAGGTCGCCCTCAACAGTTATTCCTTTAAGCTCTGAGTGACGCACCCTGATATCAGATACAGGCTCTCCGCAAGATACAGTGGTATCGATTATTTCAATATTTGCGCCCATTTTTTTTAGGGCATGTATTATCCCGTCTCTGGTGGGATTTGTACCGACATTTCTTATTGTTAGGTCAGAACCCGGCACTAGGGCAGCAGCTACCATTAAAAAAGCTGCCGAAGAAATATCTCCCGGTATTTTTATATCAGTACCTTTGAGTGAAGGCAGGCCTTTTAATGTAACCCTGTTTCCCTCTGTTTCAACCTCAGCTCCAAAGTATTTAAGCATTCTTTCGGAATGATCTCTTGACCTGGCAGGTTCCGTAACAGATGTTTTTCCGTTTGCGAAAAGCCCCGCAAAAAGAATAGAAGACTTTATCTGGGCGCTTGCAACCTGAGTGGTATAATCCACAGGCTTTAAATTTCCTCCCCGAATGGCCAGTGGCGGAAGGGTGTTTTGTTTCCTGCCCATGATGTTCGATCCCATCAGGGTAAGCGGCTCAATTACCCTGCCCATTGGTCTTTTTTTCAGGGAATCATCTCCGGTAATCATACTTAAAAACGGCTGACCTGAAAGAATTCCGGTCATCAGGCGGATTGTGGTTCCCGAGTTTGCAGCGTCCAGTATCTTTTCAGGCTCCATCAGCCCATCAAGCCCTTTTCCCCTAACTACGAGGAAGCCGTCATGAGGACCCTCAAACTCTATACCCATAGCTTTAAAGCAGTTCATCGTTGCCAGGCAGTCTTCACCGGTAAGAAAGTTCTCAATATGTGTATTACCTTCAGCTATTGAGCCAATCATTACAGCCCTGTGAGATATTGATTTGTCTCCCGGCACAGTCGTATTTCCGACAAGCCCTTTAGATTTAAATATTATCTTTTCTATTTAAAAAACATCCTTTCTAATGTCTCTTTTTTGAGGGTATGCCTTCCTTGTTTAATAGAGATACCGCGGCTTCCTGCTCGCTTTCTGTTGCGAAGGCAAGCCTGATAGTACCTCCTTCACCCTCTCTTACTCTTAATATCTCGATATCGCTGATATTAATGCCCGAACCTCCCAGAATGCCTGCAATATCACCAATTACACCGGGCTTGTCCGGAACCGTAACTACAATCTCCCAGTATATCGGCAGGTACCCCTTTCTCCTGGCCGGCATTCCGTTCTTTAGAGTCCTTGCCCTGGAAAGGAGGTCGTAAATAATTGGTTCATCAGAAATTGCTAATGCATTTTGAAATTCATCAAGTCTTTCCCTGAAATAATTGAGGGCCTCCAGTATGAATTTCCGGTTGGTTTTAAAGATATCACGCCACATATCTGGATTTCCGGCTGCTATTCTTGTTGTGTCCCGGAAACCTCCGGCAGCAAGCAGAGATTTTTTTTCTCCTCCCGGCATGTCAAAAAGAGAATTTACCAGCGTGGCGGCTATCAGGTGCGGAAGGTGACTTACAGAGGCCACCGACAAATCATGTTCCTCAGGGTTCATTATTATGGGTTTTGCACCTATTCCCTCAACCAGCATAATCATTTTTTCAACACAATCCCGGGGTGTGCCCTCGGAGGGTGTAAGAACATAAAAGGCGTTTTCAAAAAGATATGGGTCAGCGCCGTTTACACCTTCTCTTTCGGAGCCGGCCATGGGGTGTCCCCCAATGAACACGGCACCGCTGGGAAGCACGGTGCCGGAACCTTCAACTATGGCTGCTTTCGTGCTGCCCACATCAGTAATGATAGTGCCTGGCCCAATAAAGGGGTCCAGGCTGGATATTATGTCGATAGTAGTGCCCACGGGTGTGGCCACTATAACAAGGTCACACCCGGACACATTTTCATTGTTTAATGAGTAGCTGTTAATAGCTCCGTATTCAACGGCCAGTTCAAGGGATTCCCGGTTTCGGCCCACACCTATGACCTCACCTGCCAGGGATTTCCGCAGCATGGCCATTCCCATTGAGCCGCCTATGAGTCCTACTCCAATAATAGCTACTTTATTAAAGAGGGGTTTATCAGACATGTTACATTTTCCTGTTCATAATTTTGCTGACTTGCCGCACTTCTTCCATAAGATTTTTAAAGTTTTCCGGTGTCAGTGACTGGGGCCCGTCACACAGGGCCTCAGACGGGTTTGGATGAACTTCAATTATCAGGCCGTCCGCACCGGCTGCAATGGAAGCCCTTGCCATGGGCTGAACATATTGCCATTTACCTATGGCGTGGCTGGGGTCAACGATAACCGGAAGGTGTGAAAGGTGTTTCAGTACAGGCACCGAAGTTAAGTCAAGTGAGTTTCTAGTGTATGTTTCAAAGGTGCGGATGCCTCTTTCGCAGAGTATAACCTGGTTGTTGCCCCCCGATATAATGTATTCGGCAGCCATGAGCCACTCCTCTATAGTTGCCGAAAGACCTCTCTTTAAAAGAACAGGCTTACCAACTGTGGCAACCTCTTTAAGCAGGAAAAAATTCTGCATGTTACGGGTGCCAATCTGAATTATATCAGCATACTGGGCTACAAGAGGAAGGGTTCTGGGGTCCATTACCTCCGTCACAATATAAAGTCCGGTGGCCTCTCTGGCCTCTGCCAGCATCTCCAGCCCTTTCTCCTCAAGACCCTGGAAAGAGTATGGAGATGTGCGGGGCTTGAAGGCACCGCCCCTCAATATTGTTGCGCCGGCATCCTTAACCCGGTGAGCCGCCTCCAGGAGCTGTTCCTTGCTTTCCACTGCGCATGGACCAGCCATAACATGGATGGTGTCTCCCCCTAACTCTATGTTTCCAATACGAATTACTGTATTCTGTTCTTTAAAATTTCTGCTGGCCAGCTTAAAGGGCATCAGTATGGGAACCACCTTTTCAACCCCGGGCATGGCCTCCAGCGCCATGTCCCCAAGCCTAGTCTTATCACCAATGGCTCCGATTATTGTTCTTTCAACGCCTTCGGAAAGGTGAATTTGAAAACCTAACTTTTCCAGTTTTTCAATTACGGAATCTATATCATTTTTTTCTGCACCATGATTCATTACAACTATCAAGACTAATTTTCCTCCTCAGTTTATGTAATTAATTTTTCCGAGTAATTGGCAAGAAATTCTTCAATAATGAATTTGAGTTAAAATTCAATGTAATATATATGAAAAAAAGACAAAGCACCCCTATGGGGTGCGGTAAGTTCTGGTGAACACATTCATCCCCCCCTGCCGTACTGCCGTCCTACATTTCTGAAGGGCACCTTATTAAACCATCCATCCGTTCTACAAGACTTATATTACCACAATGCGGTTATGCCAACAATACTTATCCTGAGTAATAATTCTGTCGGGAGGGGCCGGAGAAGTATTTCATGGCCGAAGATGCATTTCCGATTGGTCGGAGTCTAAGTACTACTTATTTTATTTAATAACTCCGACCAAATAGGAATACCTTTTAGCCCCTCCGACCAATTGAGAATGACCCTTTAGTTCCTCCGACCAGTCGGGAATACCCAATAGCTCCTCCGACCAATTGAGGATGTCCCATTAGTCCCTCCGACCAATTGAGGAATACCCTAAAGCCCTCATGCACTACCCTTTAGCCTATGCAGTGATGGGATTAGGCCTTCCAGTTCCGAAGGGTAAAGGGACTGAGCACCGTCGGAGAGGGCTCCCGGAGGGTTTTCATGGACCTCCAGCATAATCCCGTCGGCTCCTGCCGCCACCGAAGCCCTGGCCAGAGGGCCCACAAGGCTCCGTTTTCCGGTGCCGTGGCTGGGGTCTGCTATAACAGGGAAGTGGGACAATTCTTTAATTGAAGGTATGGCGCTTATGTCCATGGTGTTTCTTGTGTAGCTCTCGAAGGTTCTTATTCCTCTTTCACAAAATATTATTTTATTATTTCCTTCAGCAGCAATATATTCAGCTGCCATTATCCACTCTTCCAGTGTTGACGAAAAACCTCTTTTTAAGATAACGGGCTTTCCGGACTTTCCGGCTTCTTTGAGCAGGGAAAAGTTCTGCATGTTTCTGCTGCCTATTTGTATTATGTCGGCGTAGACGCAGGCCTTTTCCAGTGTGCTGCTGTCGGTTGCCTCGGTAACAAAGGGAAGTCCTGTTTCCTCCCTGGCGGCGGCCAGTATTTTAAGGCCTTCCTCACCCAGTCCCTGAAATGAGTATGGAGAAGTTCTTGGTTTAAAAGCACCGCCCCGAATGATTGTTACTCCCATTTTTTTTAGAATACTGGCTAGGTAAATCATCTGATCCATGCTTTCAACTGCGCAAGGACCTGCTATTATTACAAGGTTTCCGTCACCTATTCTGCATGGACCAATATCCACTAAGGTGCTTTTATTTTCACCCCCACGCATGGCCAGCATTTTATTCATTATCATCTCCTCCGTTTATAAGGACTTCCTTAATGCTGCCGGCCAGGCTGCTGACCCTTCCTATTGCCCCTGAAAGACCGCCGCTTCCATCTATTGCCTTTACTATCGCGCTGCCCACCACAACAGCATCAAAGCCGGCTGCTGCCCTGCGGGCTATTTCGGGGCCGGATATACCAAAACCTACCGCCAAGGGTAGTGAAGTATGCTTTCTTACCCTTTCTGAGAATAAATTCAGGTCGGAGCTGATTACATTACTGGAACCGGTTACACCTGTAACGGATACGCAATAAATAAAGCTGTCACCTTTCCGGGAGATTTCTTCCAGCCTCCGGCCAGTCGAGGTGGGAGCTGCAAGCGGCACAAGGGAAAGGCTGTATTTATCCATGCAACCTCTCAGCCTGTCATCCTCCTCCACTGGGAGATCGGGGACTATAAGGCCGTCTATTCCGATAGAAGCGGTGTTTTTAACGAAGTTTTCTATCCCGGATCGGATTACCGGGTTGTAATAGGTCATAAAAAGAATGGGCAAATCAGTAAATGATCTTATTTTAGCTGCCATTTTAAAAATGTCAGCCTGCTTTATACCTCCAACCAGGGCCTGGTAAGAGGAATTTTGTATTATAGGGCCGTCGGCCACAGGATCTGAAAAGGGTATTCCTATTTCAATCAGGTCTGAGTGATCAGCCAGTGCCCTGACAATCTCAACACAGTCTTCTACATTTGGATATCCCGCCGTAACATAAGAAATGAGGCCTTTTTCTCCTTTTTCCCGGAGACTTGCAAATTTCCCGGCTATTCTTTTTTTACCACCCATTATAAGCTCACCCCCTGAATCCTTGCCACTGTTTCTACATCCTTGTCGCCCCGGCCGGACAGGTTAACCACAATTACATTTTCCCTGCTCATAGTGCCGGCAATCCTTGCAGCCTCTGCAATGGCGTGTGAGCTCTCCAGCGCAGGGATTATTCCTTCAGTCCGGCATAAAAGGTTAAAGGCTTCCAGCGCCTCTGAATCGGTTACCGAGGTGTATCTTACCCTGCCGGTGTCTTTAAGATAGCTGTGTTCAGGACCCACGCCAGGGTAGTCAAGCCCCGCGGAAACAGAGTGTGCCAGCTGTATCTGGCCGTCCTCGTCCTGTAGAATATAGCTCATAGATCCATGGAGCACCCCAGGGGTTCCCGCGCTGAGAGTGGCCGCATGCTTTCCGGTGCCTATTCCGTGACCGGCAGCCTCCACTCCGACAAGGTCAACATTATCCTCCAGAAATGGGTAAAAAATTCCCATGGCATTGCTGCCTCCGCCAACGCAGGCTATTATGCAGTCAGGGAGCCTTCCCTCACAGTCCAGGATCTGCCTCCTGGCTTCATCCCCTATTACCCTTTGAAAATTTCTTACCAATAGAGGATACGGGTGGGGCCCGGCAACCGAACCTATAAGGTAAAAGGTATCACCGACATTGGCCACCCAGTCTCTCATGGCCTCGTTCATGGCATCCTTCAGGGTTTTGCTCCCGGAGGTAACCGGTATAACCTCAGCGCCCAGCAATTTCATCCGGAATACGTTAAGCGCCTGTCTTTCAATGTCTTCTTCGCCCATGTATACTGCGCACTTCAGATTGAAAAGCGCTGCTGCCGTGGCAGTGGCGACTCCATGCTGACCGGCTCCGGTTTCTGCAATAATCCTTTTTTTATTCATTTTGCTGGCCAGAAGAATTTGTCCCACTGTATTATTTATTTTATGAGCCCCTGTATGGTTCAGGTCCTCTCTTTTAAGATAGATTTTTGCTCCCCCGCAGTGATTTGTAAGCCTTTCTGCATAATAAAGATTTGATGGCCTGCCCACGTATTTATTTAAAAGGGATTGGTATTCTCTGTTAAAAGTCTCGTCGCAGGCTATTGAGTTATATGCTTCTTCCAGCTCCTCCAGCGCGGGCATGAGAGTCTCCGGAACGAACCTTCCCCCGTATATTCCGTAATATCCCCTTTTGTCGGGTAATGAAGTGCTCAAGACTTAGCCCTCCTTATAAACTCTTCTATCTTATAAAAATCTTTCTTTCCGTCGGTTTCAACCCCGCTGCTTACATCAACGGCATAGGGCCTGACAGTTTTTATGGCTTCTCTGACGTTACCCGGATTTAGTCCCCCGGCAAGTATTAAGGGGCCGTGTGTAAAGCCGGTTGCAAGCCGCCAGTCAAAGGAAATGCCGGTGCCCCCCCTCATCCCCGGCAGGGATGTGTCCAGCAGGTATGCGTCAACATCGTAATACTTACAGGAAGCAATATCACTTTCTTCTTTTACTGATAGGGACTTTATTACTTTATGCCTGAAGCTTCTGCAAAACTCGGGGGTTTCGTCGCCATGCAGCTGTATTGTGTCAATTCCTGTGCACTCAACAATATGACATATCTCGCTGTAAGACTGGTTTACAAATACCCCCACCTTTGAAATAAAGGGAGGGAGTTCAGTGATTATAGAGCCGGCCTTTTCAGTAGATACTCTCCTTCTGCTGGGGGCAAACACAAAGCCCAGGGCATCAGCACCGCAATGAGCAGCCCGGTGAGCGGTTTCAACATCGCTTATGCCGCAAATTTTAACCCTTACATATGACATATCAAGTCTCCTGTATATCAGTGGTTTCCTGTCAATTCCCTGACTTTACCGGCAATGTCGGCCGCTGCCATAAGGGCCTCTCCCACCAGGACAGCGCTAACCCCGTGTTCCTTAAGCATTTCAATATCGGCTCTTGACTTTATCCCACTTTCACTGACCAGTACAGTGGAACTGTTGCCAAGCTTTTTGCTGAGCTTTATTGTTGTGTTTATATCGGTGACAAAGGTTCTCAGGTCACGGTTGTTTATGCCTATGTTGATGGCCCCGGCCTTTATGGCGGAGTCCAGCTCGTATTCGTCATGTACTTCCACCAATGCCTCCAGCCCGGATTCTTCCGCTGCTTTCATCAGGCTGCCAAGGTCTTTGCTTGACAGGGCCGAACATATAAGAAGAACTGCGTCGGCACCCAGTAGCCTTGCCTGGTATATCTGGATGGGGTCTATAATAAAATCCTTTCTTAAAACCGGTAATTCTGTTGCTTTCCTTACTTCCGTCAGGTATTCGGGCCTTCCTGAAAAAAATTTTTCATCTGTAAGGACAGATATGGCGGCAGCCCCATTTTCAGCGTAAATCCTGGCAACATCTGAGGGGTTGAAATTTTTTCTGATTGTACCCTTTGACGGCGATGCCCCTTTTATTTCCGCCAGAAGGGTAACTTTTCCGCTCTGTTTAAGTGACCGTGACAGTGACCTGGCAGGAGGCAGCATATCAATAGACTGCTTAGCGGAATGGTAATCAAAAGCTTTTTTAAGTGCATTAACCTCGGTGCGCTTATTTTCCAATATTTTTTCGAGAATCACGATATCTCCTTCCTGACTTTGGCAGAGGTTGTGAATTCGGCCATACGGCTGAGTTTTTCCAGTGCTTTACCGCTGTCAATACTCTCACCTGCTATAGTAAGACCGGACTCTATGCTGCCGGCAAATCCCGAGGCCACCAGCGCAAGGGCGGAATTTAACAATACAGCGTCCCTTCTCGGCCCCTTTTCTCCGGCAAGAACGCTTTTTACTATGGCGGCATTCTCTGCAGGAGACCCTCCCCTCAATTGTTCAATGCCTGCTCTCCTTATTCCGAAATCAGCCGGGTCAAGTTCAAAGCTTTTTATTTTTTGTCCGGACACCTGGGAAACATAAGCGGGGCCCACCGGGGTTATTTCGTCAGTCCCCCCGGCCCCGTGGAGCACAAAGGCTCCCTTTGATCCCAGCCTGGCAAGTACGCCGGCCAGCTTTGGCACCAGCTCCCTGCTGTAAACTCCAAGCACCTGTGAGTTGGCGCCTGCCGGGTTGGTAAGCGGCCCCAGCACATTGAACACTGTCCTTACACCTATTTCCCTGCGGGGCCCTGCAGCATATTTCATTGCCCCGTGAAGGGATGGAGCGAACAGGAATGCTATGCCAATATTATCCAGGCACTCTTCCTTTTGCTCCGGAGTGAGGTTTATATTTATTCCCAGGGCCTCAAGCACGTCGGCAGAGCCGCATTTGCTTGAAACAGACCTGTTTCCGTGCTTTGCCACAGGAACTCCGCAGCCTGCCACCACCAGTGCCGCGGCGGTGGATATGTTGAAAGTATTCACCCCGTCACCCCCGGTCCCGCAGGTGTCAACTATTGTTTCATGCCGGGTGTTTACCGGAGTAGCCATTTTCCTCATAACTCTCGCAAAACCGGTGATTTCTTCAACGGTTTCGCCCTTTAAGCGCATTGCTATTAGAAACGCCGCAATTTGGGCCGGACTGGCTTTACCGTTCATTATTTGCTCCATCACGGAGCCGGCCTCGGCCTCATTCAGGCTGCTGCCTGAAACTGCCCTTTGTATGGCCTCGCGGATTAGTTCAGAGTTTTCCATGTTTATATAACCTCCTGGCACAGGTTAGTTGTCCGGCTGTTCTTTAAAAAATTCTGCAAGAGTGCATGGCCATGTTCGGTAAGTATTGATTCAGGATGAAACTGCACCCCTTCTACATTGTATTTTTTGTGCCTTATTCCCATAATTTCCCCATCATCTGTCCAGGCGCTTATTTCAAGGCAATCGTTAATGCTCTCCCTGCTCACCACCAGTGAGTGGTATCTAATGGCTGTAAAGGGAGACGGGATATTCTTAAAAACTCCTTTACCATCATGGTAAATAAGGGACTGCTTGCCGTGCATTACTGTTTTAGCCCTGGTTACGGAACCTCCGTAAACGCTGCCTATGGCCTGGTGGCCCAGGCATACTCCCAAAATGGGGATTTTCCCGGCAAACTTGCGTATTACATCGTTTGTTATTCCAGCGTTTTCCGGCCTGCCTGGACCCGGTGACAGCACTATGCAGGCTGGTGAAATGCTATCTATTTCGTCAGGACTTATAGCGTCATTTCTTTCCACGGAGACATCTGATCCCAGTTCCGAAAAATATTGTGCCAGGTTATAGGTAAATGAATCGTAATTGTCAATAATTAGCAGCAACTTGATCATCCTCCTCGGCAAGGGTCTTTAATAGTGCCATTGCTTTATTTTCAGTTTCCTGGAATTCGGAGGCAGGGTCTGAATCTGCCACAATTCCGGCGCCAACCTGCACCGAGGCAACTCCATTATGAAAAACTATAGTCCGAATGGCTATGGCCGTGTCCATATTCCCGTTAAACCCTATGTATCCTACTGATCCTGCATACGGACCCCTGCGGGATGGCTCCAGCTCTTCTATAATCTCCATTGCCCTTACCTTGGGAGCCCCGGAAACTGTACCCGCCGGAAAGCAGGCCCTTAAAACATCCATTCCCCTGATGCCGCTTTTAAGCTGGCCCTTTACCGAGGAAACAAGGTGCATAACGTGGGAGTATTTCTCAACCTCCATAAACTGCTCAACCTTCACTGTCCCCGGCCTGCTTATTCGCCCGATGTCATTTCTGCCAAGGTCAACCAGCATAACGTGCTCAGCTCTCTCCTTAACATCTGACAGCAGGTCACCGGCCAGAGACTGGTCTTCTTTCATATTTAGCCCCCTGGGCCTTGTACCTGCTATCGGCCTTGTTTCAATGGTCTCCCCTTCAACCCTGACCAGCATTTCAGGTGATGAGCCTGCTACTGTAACACTGCCTGTATCAAGATAATAAAGGTACGGTGACGGATTGTTTCTGCGCAGTCTTCTGTATACCCTGAAGGGGTCTCCGTTGAATTTCATGTCTATTCGCCGGGAGAGTACAACTTGTAGAATGTCGCCGGCCATAATGTACTCCTTTGCCAGTTTTACCCTTTCCATGAATTCCTCTTTGGACAGGCTTGACACCATTTTTCTTTCATTTTTACCTGTGGAGGGAGAAAGCCCCCCTGGAGAATTACCTTCACGTATTTTTTTCAGAATATGATTAATTGTGCGGGACGCCCTTTGAAATTCCTCTTTCCCGCCAAGGGAAGGCCTTGTATTTACCACTATTCTCATTGTGTGTTTAAGATGGTCAATTATTATCACTGTTCCCGGAACCATAAGGATGCTGTCCGGCACCCCCTGATCTTCCCTTTTCAGGTCAGGAAGCCTTTCAATGTGCCTTACCAGGTCATACCCGATGTAGCCCACGGCACCGCAGTAAAACCTTGGCATTCCGTCCAGGACCGGTGATTTGTACTCGTCAATGAAATCCTCAATTATATTAAGGGGATTTCCTTTTATATGAGTTTTACTGCCTCCCCTTTCAATGGTGGCCGTGTCCCTGTGGGTGTGGAGAACGGCCTCAGGATTTAGCCCGATAAAGGAATACCTGCCGATGGATTCAGCTCCCTCGACACTTTCAAGTAAAAACGAGGATTCGCCCAGGGCAACCTTTGAGTATATGGTAATTGGAGTTTCTGTGTCTGAGGGCCACTCGACACTTACAGGTACAAGGCTAAATTCCTTTGCGTAGTTAAGGTAAGTGTTTTCGTCAGGATAATACATAGCTATAACCTCCCATATAAACGCCCTGCGGGCGTTGCCGCTGTGAGCGGCATTGTTAGCATTATTCTGGGGTCCGGAATTGGGAATCAGGAATTGGGAATTGACATTTCTGGTGTATAAATAAAAAACCGGCACTCAAATGAGTACCGGTTTTATTAAACACAATAAATAGGCTTAATGCGGTTTCTCACCTCAGCTCTTCTCTGCTCATCTTATTCTATTCTCAACTCTGCTAAGCTATCTACTAATTTATCACAGCCTGGAAAGCTGTGTCAACAGGTAAAAGGTTATTTAGTCAATAAACTTATCTGTTCTTTTAGAATGTTGTAGGCCCTTAAGAAGCCGGGCCAGTCATTGCCCTCGTTAACCGCCCTGGCAAGCTCCTGCATTCCCCTTTCACTATTGCCGGTTTTTAGATAGCTGAGGGAGAGAGCAAATCGGGCTTCTGGAGCAGGTGCTCCCTGGTAGCCTTCAAGCGCCTGTTTTAATACAGGTATAGCCTCGGTGTGCCTGTTCATTTCTGTCAGGGCTAATCCTCTTATGACATTAAAACTTTCATTTGTTGGGTATCCAGGTGGAAGGTTGATACCTTCCAGGGCGTATTTTAGCGCCAGATCAAATTTTTCCGCCCTCCAGCAGGCTTCGGCCATGCGGTAGTATACCGCCCTGGAGCGGGAAGAGTTTTGAAGTTTTTCATAATAATCCATAACCTTTTCATAGTAGCCGGGGCAGAATTCCAGCGAGGCAAACTTTTTTCCGTCCCACTTAAACACTTTTATGTTGTAAGTATCTGCAGTGTCCTTCTGCCAAAGAGCAAGATCTTTCTTTCCGTCACCGTCAAAATCGCCTGTTTCGGCTTCATGATATATATCGCTGTATATAAGATCAACGCTGTTGTTACTTACCGAGTATATTTCTAGATATGAACCCAGCGGATGACCCAAATCCCACCCTGTCACCAGCGAGAGTCCTCCTGTTCCGAAATCCTCTATTTCAAGGAGAGTGGGTGAAAAATAATCTTCTTTAAGCCATAGTTTTCTGTATTGATTTGTATCTTTTCCATATAAAAGGATTCCGCCCTTTCCATCTTCTCTTCTATACAGTGCAGCAAATTCATCATTTCCATCTCCGTTAAGATCTCCTTTTGTATAAACTGAATCTGCAACGGAGGGATTACCGGCCATAAACTCGGAATTTTCCGGTATAAGTTTTTCGGGGCGGTCGGCGGATATTACCGGAACAGGATTATCGGTTACAGCATTTGTAATTATATTAAAAGAAGGCCCCGGCTTGCTGACTGATAGCTTAAACCCAAGAGAAGAGGCTGTTAAATTAAGAGGCACATATATGATTCCGTCTGCAGTCCTGGGAGGCTGGCTTATTGTGGCGGGATGGCTGTCAATTGTAGAGGAGGGGCTGTCTATGTACAACTCAATTACCCGGCTTCCCTTTTGCAGGGTCACCATTCCCGATCCGGGGTAAAATTTATATGTAGAACCGGTAATCCTGGCAAAGTCTGCTGCAGCAATTAAATAGTCGTACCCTCCGGACCTGGGTTCAAAAATTATATCAGACTTTTCTCCATTTATGGATATGGATGTTTTCGCCGGTTTATCAGGTGTATTTTGTGCTTCTGCGGTATTTGCCCCGAGGGGAATAAAAGTGACAAATAATAAAGCAACAATAAGGTTAAACACAATTTTACGCGGCAAAGTTTATACACTCCCGAAAGTTATGATATGTAGCTTTTGCCAGGAAAGAGCAATTATTGAGGTAGCAGGTCCTGTCTTAATACAGTTGCACCCCGCAGGTAAACGTGTTTTAATTCCTTCTGGTTTTTTTGGGTATTTACTATAACCATCACACGGATACACTTTGCAAGACTGCCCGGCACGTCTATTTCGTTTCCGCAAAGCATTGGAACATGTGTCCAGCCCATAAATTCCCTGGCTGCCGTGGCGGGGAATTCGGAGTTTAAATCTGCTGTGACAGTAAAAAATGCAGCCGTTATGTCTTCAGTATCAATACAGTTTTCGCTTACAATTTTGCTTAAAAGCTCTCTGGTGGCGTCAAGTATTTCCTTTGATTCATTTTTTTCTGCAGTTGTCGCTCCACGTATTCCTCTGGCGGCCCACTTTCCCATAATTGTTCCTCCTGATGTTATGAAGATACCGCGCGGTGGCCAAGACCTACAGCGACCTCATCAAGATGCAGCAGGCCAACACCAAAGAATACTGCAACGCTTATATGGTCCTTGTGACGCGCTATTCCTATTTTTCCACCTATATTAAGGCCAATTGCCTTCTGCATCACCTGTGACAGGGCCTCCCGTGTTGCCCCGGCAACAGCGCCTTCCTCGGCGTGAATATCCTTGATAACCCCTTCCCTCTTGGCTGCCACAACTGCTCTTTCGGTTATTTTGCTGACCGAACTTATAAAGTCCCCGCCGTAGTCGACAGCTGCGGCCTTAACGCCATTACGGGCGTAGGTTGCCATAAGTTCACGCTCATGAGTTCTTTCCTCGGTTAAGGCCATTTCAATGGCAACCTTGGCCACAAGTCTGCTACCGTGAAAAATCAGCAGGGCCACCTCCTATATAAAACCGTGCACTCCGCAAGGGAGTGCACTAAATTTTTCAATCACAGTAAACTAATTATATTAGAGACATTATTAAAATACAATACCCGCACTCAGGACTTAAAGCCTTGTAACAACCTTTCCAAGGGTTGTGATATTACCTTTTACATTGAATATATCACCTGGACGGGGACTGGTTACAGCTTTTGATGCATTTAATAATTCCACGCGCACCGGCATGTTGTAATAGGTTCCATCAATGGAGACCACATCACCGCTATTCACAGTAACGGTGACATACCTGTTTTTAAATTCCCCCCTCACATCGCCGTTCACTAAAACCCTCATATGTGGTAAAAGGGAGTAGTCTCTTAAGAATAGGGTAATTACTCTGGTATCGGCACTTATATCAGCCGCTGTGCCGGTGGTGTTTACGGCGTCATACTGGTTTTCTGAAAGTCTGTCGGCGCTTAGGACATGAAGTGATAAAAAAATTAATGCAAAGGTTAATAGCAGCCGGCTTATTATTGATTCAGCGGTTTTGATTCCGGACATAGAAATACCCCCTAAACCATTCCTGTCTTAAAAATATGCCACAGCAGGAATTTTTATCCGGGGGTATTTTGTCACCTCAGGTTATATTTTCTTTCAAGGTTGTTTCTATAGGCTTTTATCTCTTCAGCTATTCTGAAAAGAACCCTTTCTATCTCGATCCTGTCCAGAGCTATTTCCTGTGGTGATATAACTTCTATCTTTCTGAAGTCCTCCCTGGCGATCAACTTGAGCAGGTCCTCCACGGAGTCTGCGGCAACATCAAGAATAACCGGAGCAAATGCGGTTTCAGTATTGTTAATATCATCGAAATATGTATATACTTCTGTACCTATATCAATATCAAGTATATTTATTCCCTGAATCGGTATGTTTCTGAATACGGCCACATTTTGTTCCCTTGCTTCCTCGGCCATTTTCTCAACCGATTTTCCTCCGAAGAAAAATTTACCGGGCTTTGCGTTACCCTTAAAATCTATTCTTATTTTGGCCCTTATAACCTTGTCGGGAGATCCGATCAACTCTCCACCCACCTCCTGTCCTTGTCCGGCAGCATAATTTGTATCTTCTCTTTTAAAATAAAAAATCCTGCTTAAATTTACCACTGTAAATTATCAGAGCCGCATTCAGGACAGGTGTCAATGTACTCAGGAGGGTTTTCATAGGTTTCCTGGGCCTCGTCAAGACTTGATCCCTGGCATTCCATGGTGGTAATAAATCCTTTCTCATCAAAATTTGCTATAAGTCCAAAAGTCGGTGGATTAGCTGTTTCACTTTCCCTGGAAGTGATACTGCTGGCAAATACCCGGCTGTTTCCGCAGTTAAGGCATTTAGGCATTATAAATCTCCTGTTTTTTTTAAGTTTAAAGTTAATTATCCCCCTGTGGAATAATTTCTTATTCTCTTTATTGCGGTTTTCTTTTCAGTAGATGCTAATTTTAACAGTGATTTGATTTCACTTTCCTTCAGGTGCCGGGTTTCACCGGCCCTGAGATTTGCCAGTGACAGGGCGCCTATTTTTGTCCTTTTCAGGCGCAGGACTTCATGTCCTATTTTTTCAAGCATTCTTCTAACCTGTCTGTTTCTTCCCTCGGAAATGGTTATTTCCAAAAGGGCGTTTCCTTCTTTCTCATCTATAATATATACCTGTGCAGGTGCCGTCATCCCGTCATCAAGCATTACTCCGGAGGATAGTATGTCAAGGTTCCGTACTGTGGGTATTCCCTTTACTCTTACCCTGTATGTTTTTGGTATTTTGTGTCCGGGGTGGGAAACTTTTTGCGCAAAATCACCGTCATTTGTAAGTAAAAGAAGGCCTTCGCTGTTATAGTCAAGCCTTCCTACAGGATATAATCTTTCAGTGGTGCCCTCAAGCAAATCAATAACTGTTTTTCTTCCCCTGGGATCACTTACTGCGGAAATATATCCCCTGGGCTTGTACAGCATCATGTAGATATATTCTTCCGGTGCCTTCAGGCGCCTGCCGTCAACCTGTACAGTATCCTTTTGCGGGTCAATGGTTGTACCCGGTTTTGTTACTGTTTCACCGTTAACTTTTACTCTGCCGGCGGCTATTATTTCCTCACAGGCCCTCCTGGCAGCTATTCCGTTCCTGGCCATAAATTTATGAAGCCTTTCCATAAGACACCTGCTTCCGGTTGGTTTTTTCTATTATGAATTATTATTTTAACACAACAGCTATTTAAAACAAAATAAATAAACTCCCTGCGGGCGTTGCCGCTGTTCCAGCGGCATTGGAAGGGGTAATGGTGGCCTCCGGCCCCTAAATTCGCTTAACTTTGCTGATGGAACACATCTCGCCTCGCCCACAGGACAAGCAGTAACGTTTCCATCTAATTCGAGGGCGCCCACCAGACCTGTCATAGCGGAGCGCAGGTCTATGCTTGGTGAGAGTGTGAGTACAGCATGTAATAAATAAGGAATTATTGGTTATTTAAACCAAATGGGGGTTGTATATACCCTGTGGCTGGCGTTAGTTTCGGATATGGCTGAAGCCCTTACATAATTGCCTGGCTGTAAAGAAGCTTTGACTACATAATGGCCACTCCCTTTATTTACAGTTCTTTTGTCCAGGATAGTTTCCCTGGTTTGTCCGGCTGCGCCTTTGGTCAGCTCAATAGTCATTGATGAAGCGCTCCAGTTATATGACACATATATATTTATTACCTGCGCCGACCCAAGGAGTATAATACTACCCATTATATTCCAGGCTCTTGAACCCTTCGGCTTTGCCCAAATAGAAAGGGCCGGCCCCGTAGTTACATAGTGCATCCCCCTGGATAATGACTTTTTTATGTCATGACGGCTGTTGGAAGGTGAATATACGACAGTGTAGCATTCACCCAAATGGTTGTCGCTTTCGGTATCACTGCCGGCAAAGGGAAAACTTTTTTCACCCTTCAAAAGCCTTTGGTCCACCCACCTGGTGACAGCTCCCAGGTTTTTTTTCTTCCAGCTCCCGTTAAGTATTTCAATTCCAGTTTCTCCATGGGTAAAACGGTAGGTCTTTTGAGCAAAATTCCAGGCTTCAAAGGGCTTTGTCCCCCACCCCGGATGATTGATAATTGCCAGGCCGCCGGCGTTTTTCAGCAAATCAATCGCCCGCTGTGAATCCGGGGCGGAGGCTATCCTGAAAATATCAGTGACGGAAGAGACAAAAGTCTCATTCAGCACTCCGCTAAAGTGGCAGGTATTATTCTGATAATTGCCGCTGCCGCGCTCCCTGGCGGACAGCTCTTCTCCATAGAAAAGAGAAAGATCTTCGTCCGATAATGCTGTTGTTTCATTCTTAGTGACATCATATTTGGATTCATCAAGATTATAGCTATGATCGGTTACAGCCAGCCAATCCAGGCCGGCGGCCATGGCAAGAGATTTTAGTTCCGGAATAGTATAAATACCGTTACCGAAGTAATAGTCCCATGTATACGTCGAATGGCAATGAGTATCTCCATAATACCAGTGACCGCCGTAAAACCCCGGGGGAACAGAAGGTTTTTCCTTAAAAAATATCACACTAATCGACTTTTCCAGGCTATAGGTTTTTACTTTGTCAATATGCTCAATTTCTATGTCGATTTGCAGGCTCAATACATCTTCGTTTCTGCTTATAAATTTCAACGGATCAATCTGAATTTTAACATTGACCATACCTTTTAATGCTTTGATACGCAAGGATTTGGCAGTTAGGGGTTCATAATGCAGTCCACTTTTATATCTTTTATATTGGGAAAGCCATTTATTGTAACTATTACCAACAGGTGCAATTTCTCGGGAAATATTGATCTTATTATGCACAACCCCTGATGATTTTACCTTTATGTTATTCAGCCTTACACTTTTATTTCGCCCAGTATTTATGACTGTTACCGTTATTGGAAAAACATTCATTCTTCTAATCACCGAAGGTGTATCAACTTCTATAATACAGTTGCTTTCTTCTTGGACCTTTGATTGTGCCAATTGAAAGCCATTAAGAAACCAAAATGTTAATACGGTTAAACTGGCAAATGTATATTTTCCATTAAAAATTTTCAACAACTCCTTTCGGGGAGCTGATTTCATTAAAAACTGCCGATACCCGAGCAGCACTCGGGTATCATTCATGTAAAAACCCCGTATAATAAACAGGAAGTTTACATGGCTTAAGATTTCTTTCTTGATCCACACACTACTATTATTCGAAATTCAAATACTGCGTTACTGGAGGGATACCCTATTGTTCTAAAGTGGCCGACGCTGTATCTTACATTGGATACCCGGGTTCTGGCAATGCGTAGCAGGGAATTGAATTCTGCCCACTGATCCGGCGGGAGAGCATAAGGATGGATTTTCCTTTTGTAGAATTAATCAGTTATCCAAGCAGTTAAAACGTTTTATTGGAAACAAATATCATAAACCCAGAACAAACTCTGGGTTTATGATATTTGTTTACTTTTCAGCCGGGTAATTACTTCTGCTCTCCGTAATATCCGCCGATGCCACCAAAACCGGTACCGAAAACCAGCAGGATCAGGATCAAGAATAGTATCGAACTGCCGCCACCAAGGCCGCCAAAACCGTAACTCATTAAATTCACTCCTTTATTTTTGGCCGTAGAAACCGCCACCAAATCCAGTGCCAAAGACCAAGAGAATAAGGATTAAGAAAATTATAAAACTCCCGTCAAAATAAGGCGCACCATAGCCAGGCATGTTAATAATCCTCCTTTCTTTTCTCTCTGCCATTTAATCATTTTATGTGGGCAGAGTTAAAATGGTTACATTTGACAATAAGTTGTATTTTATTAAATATTTTTTCCAATGACGTCTTAACTTCAAAGCTTTTTAGAAAAGGATTTTATTTAAAGGTTTGATATTATTTTTCTCCGTAATAACCCCCGTAACCGAAGCCGGTGCCGAAAACAAGCAGGATTAAAACTAGAAAAAGAATAAAGCTGCCGTCGAAATACGGTGCGACATATCCACCGCCACAGCCTGGGCCATAGCTTCCACTAGAGCCTCCACCAAATCCGTAACCCATATTTACCCTCCTTTTCCTGAATTTTTACAGATAGGGATACGGCCCGTGAAATGATCCCCAGGGAAAATGCTTGGGGCCGGAAACGGCTATTTCCTTTTCAATTTTTTCATAGTACGGCTCCAAATCCTTGTATGTAATAGGCCAGTCGTCCGCTACTCCGTCCATTGTTTTTACCCTGAAGTCACTTTCATGGAAACGGTAAAATACACCGGTAAAATGAACCGTTCCTCCACCCACTCCCTGCCCGGAGTTGTTGTGCCCCATGGCCAGGGGATCACTGCCGGCCACCAGCCTGGTGTCATTCCAGGCCAGTCTTTGCATGGACAGCTCGTCGCTGGCGAAATCGGTCTGAGGGTTCCAGAACGGGCCGGCCTCAATAACAACCACTTTACAGGCTGCGCAGCTGGGGCAGGTTAAAGATTGACAGCGCCAATGCCAGGACCCCCAGCACCGGCCCGCCCACCACCGGCCCGTACATCGCCCAGTGTCTGAAATTTTGCCGGGAATGGAATATGGTTACCTGCAGTGAGATCATTAAAAAAGCAATACCCGTGAACAAAAAGATTACTCTGGCTATCGGCCATCCATCCCACATGATCATAACCTCCAGACCGCTTCTATATATTCCTTTACTGTTATTAATCCCCTGGAACAAGTAAAATATGTCTCCGCTTTGATAACTTGCCTGCCAGCGGGAATCAGTCCGTTCGGAGTGGATGTAAAAAACCCGGATTTTTCCTCATTTGCTGTGTCATGCGGAGCGGTTTTGAAAGGGGAACAGGGTATCTCTAATGGTAATAATTCATATATATTATTTCTAATTATTATACTGTTAGTGGTCGGCACAGATCCGGATGCCGGGGAAAAATTGATACCTTCAAAGATATTGTAGATAAGGTAACTGCCGATATATGAAAAAATTTAAAAGGGGGATTTTCTTGTATATTTTTACAAAGGGAGATTTATGTGTTTTGGCAGATCGCCCCAGGCAGTGGGGTTTTCAACGCCAGAACAGCAAAAAAGATTCCAGGCATTAATTAAAAATGTGGATTTGGAATCACTCAGGCGGGAGAGTAAAGTTGATTTTGGTTGCGGACTGTCTCATTTTCTTCCCTGGCTGCAAGAAAAAGGTCTAGAAAAAGACTACTTTGGTGTAGATATAATGGAGGAATTTTTGAAAGACAACCGTATAAGGTTTCCCGATTTTAAGTTTATTTCAACGAACGACTTTATAGGTACAAGTCAAAAATATGGTTTCATTTTTACCAGTGGAGTATTTACTATACCCTGGTGTCAAAACCATAATGAAGAGGTTAAGAAATGCATTAAAATGCTTTTTAATAAGTGCAGGCATGTTTTTTCTTTTAATATGCTAAACACCCACTATAAAAATAAAATTCTATCATACTACTATTTCGATCCTATTGAGATTGGTAAATATCCTTACCGTATAAAACCCCGTGAAAAACAAAGCAGGAATTATACGGTCCATTAATATTATGTTTATTGTCCGACCCAAAACCAGGACCAAAGCCAGGTCTAAAACCAAGTATTAATGAGTATTTTCACCAATTTGCGTTTTTTGCATATTATGGTAAAGCAAGATAATGATTGGTTCTACATTTTAATTAAATTCAAGTGAAACTAGGAGGGCAAAATGATTCGACTACCTGTCCGCAATGCCTGGTTTAATGAGAGAGAAGTATTTTTTGTAGATGCAGGTCCAACACCTATGAGAAACGCGCACGTATATCAATTTGTCTTTGGCTTCACACCTGAAGGGGCACCCATCCCGGTAGAAGGACAGTACAATATCGCAGATACAATTCCGGGTGACATTTTTTACAGTCCGCTGTGGCTGGTCAACTATGTCGTTGTACCTTGCAGTTATACACCGAATTCCGTGCGCTCAGAGGAAGAGATTTTTCGCATCGGGTACCATATTAAAGTAACAGGGGATGTTTCTAATTGCCCTGTCGTCCCTGAAGGTACGATAGCACCCGGGTTTGAAACTGTACCCGCCTGGTATAAAAACCAACAGATCTTTTACGTTGACTTTGGGCTATTTCCTTATAGAGCAGCCAATTTTTATATTTTTGTGCGGGTGATGGAAGGGCAGCTGGTTCCCATCCAGGAGCAATACGCGATTCTTGATTCAGTCCCGGGCCTTCCAGGCTACAGTCCAGTTTGGAGATTCAATTATGTATTCCCGCCAATAGACTACATGCCTAACGCAATAAGGAGTGAAAGCCAGCTGTTTATATCTGGCTTTCCAATCAAATCCACCAAGGAGTTTCTTAATTGCCCGGTTCTGATCAGATAACCCCCAATTCCCAATTACTAATTCCTATAAAGCAGATTAACTATATATATTGAGGCAAAAAGAGTTGTAAAATCTGCGGCAAGACCGGAATAAACAGCGTAGCGGTACCTGAATACTCCCACAGACCCGAAATAGAGGGTTAGAACATAAAAAGTGGTGTCACTGGTGCCCTGCATAGTGGATACAAGTCTGCCAATATAGGAATCCGGGCCGTGGGTTTCTATTATATCTGCTGCGATGCCAAGTGCCGCACCACCGGAAAGAGGCCTCATTATTGCGTGGGGAATAAGCTCTGCAGGAAAGCCCAATAGGTTTAAAAAAGGAGATAGTGCTCCCACCAGCACATCCATTGCCCCTGAAGCCCTGAAAATATTTATTGATACCATCATGGCCACCAGGTAAGGAATGGTCTTTATGGCGGTGGAAAAGCCGGTTTCGGCACCCTGGACAAATGTTTCAAATACCTTGACTCCACGTATCATTGCTGTCAGTGGTATCAAAAGGAGTATTAATGGAATGGCCCACCGTGATATTTCTGATATTATGGAATACACCTTTATTAAAACCTCCCGGGCTTTGAGTGAACCAGTCTGAATACCCTGTCCACCAATACGGCTACGGTCATGCCACATGCGGTGGCAAATATGGTTGTTCCTACAACTTCGGTGGGGTCCGCTGACCCGTTCAGCACCCTTATCCCAATTATTGTGGTGGGAATAAGTGTAATACACGACGTATTAAGGGCAAGAAAGGTGCACATGGAGCTGGAGGCTGTACGGGGGTCTCCCCTGTTAAGCTTTTGCATTTCCTGCATGGCGATAAGCCCCATTGGTGTGGCTGCATTTCCAAGGCCCAGAACATTAGCGCTTATGTTCATTATTATTGCTCCCATTGCAGGGTGATCCCTGGGGATCTCGGGAAAGAGAAACCTTAATACCGGGGAAATTAACCTTGCCAGGGACGTGACTATTCCTGCTTCCTCGGCTATCTTCATAATGCCAAGCCAGAAAGTTATAATAGCAATCAGTCCCATTGATATTTTAACGGCATTACTGGCTCCTTCCAGCGCCGCTCTGGTCACAACGTCAATATTACCTTTGGCCGCGGCCACCACAATGCCAAAAACAATCATTCCAAGCCATATAGCATTAACCAAAATATCACCCCTGACAGCTTGTCTATTCTTACATTATGAGGTGATATAATCATATAGAACCGAGATATCTATTGTTTAGACCTTCCTCCTGTATATTCCTGAAAGGTCCTCCCTCATTACTCTTTTCTCTATGCCTTCAATATTTGTAGAATACAGTTCTTTTTCTTTCATCCTTTCGAAATAGACCGAACCTGAAAAGGTATATTTTCTTCTCAGTCCGGCTGCTGTTTTCATGGATGTAAGCATAAAGGAGATAATGTCTCCGGAAGCAAGTGTAGTTGGCAGCCTTAGATTTTTTTTGCCCTTAAGGCTTCTGACGGCGTTATTGCCCGCCAGCATCCCGGTTACAATGGCTTCGGTATGACCAACCAGAAGTCCGGTTTTTTCTCCTGCGCAAAAAAGATTTTCAATCCCACTGACTTTTAAATCTTCACCGGCAGGAGCAATAGCCATAAACCGTACTGAATTGCCCCTGCCGCCGGAATAAGGATCGGCATATCTGGCATTACCGAAACCGTCTATGGTCCTTAACATTTCCAGGGGGAAATAGGGTGTCATTAGCTTGGCATGGCCTGTGTCAAGAATTATAAGATTATCTGCAAATTCTTTTAGATTGTATTGTTGACAGGCTTTCCGGTCCAATAAAGAGTCTTCTTTTTGGACAGATTCAGGCAGAGGAACTACCACCACTCCATCCCTTTCAAGATTATTGACCAGCCAGGGAGCAAGTGATTTTTTGTCAAGCTTGCAGGATCCACTCATAGCCTCAAACTGGCCAAATTCCTCACTGGCAGTTATCTCTTTAATTCCTGCCCTGGCTGTCAGGCTTATTCTCGGACCAAAAGTGGGGCACCTCAAAATACACATGGCACAGCCGGTTCCAAAGCGTGAGCAGTTGTTGACAGGGCCGGCGGTGCCGGTGGTATCAATAAATACATCGCCACCTATTGCCTCACCTGTGGAAATAACAACTCCGGCCAGTGCTTTTCCGCTCTTTAAAACATCGGTCACCCTTGACTGCAGGCGTAGTCTTACGCCTTTTTCTATTAAGAAATGTCTTATTACCGGCTCTATATTAGTCACATCATAAAGGGAGGCATGTCTGTGGCCTGGAAAGTTAACCCATCTGTGTCTGGCTGACTGGTCAATAAGCCGCACCAGCTCCGAACCTCCCATTACCGAAAGCTCTTCGATGGCTGTATAGCGCCCGTTATTGCGCATTATCCCCCCTACGAGACCTGTACCCAGGAGCATGTCGGTTTTCTCGATAAGTGTTACTTCAGCTCCGGCAAGAGACGCGGAATATGCTGCGGCGCAACCTGCCCAGCCGCCTCCGACAACTATTACCAAGCTGCCACCCCCCTTATATATTACTGTTAATAAAAGACTGATATCTGTAAATATGTTCTTAACAATATATTTTATGCCCGATACAAAGGTTAAAGGACAGTTGGGATTATATAAAAAAAAGGAAAACCCCCTGGCCGGGGATTTAATTATTCTATAGGAGTGTTTGTTGTTAGAGTGTTGGTAGTTCTGACCGGGCCATCTTTTTTGAATATTCCCTGTATCTGGGATATAAACTGAGGGGCTACATCTATCAGCCTGTCTATAATTGCATTGTTATCAACCGGCAGCAGTCTCACCTGGCCATTACCGACCACCAGAAAGCCAACAGGCTGAACCGAGACGCCGGCACCACTTCCCCCGCCAAAAAACGGAGGTTGTTCCTGGGTTTTCCCATTTTCTTTTGTGTTGCTTTCGAATTCACCGCCTCCTGCTCCAAAACCAAATGAAACTCGGGAAACAGGTATTATCACAGTTCCGTCCGGCGATTCCACGGGATCGCCTATTACAGTATTCACATCAACCATTTCCTTGATGTTTTCCATGGCTGTTTTCATTAGTCCCTCGATGGGATGTTCGGGCATTGCCATACCTCCTGCCGGATCGTTTTAAAATTCTAAAAACTTTACCGGCTTTTCCTCTGAGAAGCAAAGCTGCTATAATTTTTATGCCGGTAATGATAATATAGCCTGTTCTGGTTTTTAATATACAGTCGAATGAAATCATCAGGCCCGCCCTGTTAAAAACCGGTATAACAGAAAGTACAGGTATGGTTAATGTCTTTAGCCGGTTACAGACGGTCGAAACGACATATCCTTTAAAAGACCAGGCTATCCCGGTAAAAAGGCCTGTATAATAAGGCTCTCCAGTTCCGAAACGGGTAGTCCAGTTTAATTTCTCCAGCTTAATTCTGCTCATTATGTATTCAAGGGATGGCCGGGCCGTCCTTATTATATCCCTCATGTCATAAATAAAGTCTAAGGCCTCTAAAATATCTGAGTAATGGAAGCGCTTTTTGCTTTTTATATCGGCTTTTTGGCCTCCCTTTACAACTTCACCCCTGTAGCTCAGGACATAATTCAGAATCGTTGACCTGAAATCAATCATAACAAATCTGTATTTATATCTGATAACAGGCCATATAAAAAGGTCCAGGCTGAGCAGGTCTTTTTCTCCCTCTCTACCGTACCTGATTCTGAAATCTATCGGTATCACGGCTATAACAGCCGCCAATAGAGATATCCCGGCCAGGAGGTAAATATAAAACACCACGACACAACCTCCCTGACTCTAAGCACATAGGCCCCTGGATCACATTCACAATACCCAGGGGCCTGATGTTTTTATGGTGCTTTCCTTATTCATCTTATAATAACCGGAACCCTGGCCAGAACCTTTTCATCTGTTCCATTGTACTCAATTATTGATATATCTCCCGGTGCCGGCATTTCTGGAGAATTGTAACTCAGGTTATAGTCAAAGGAACCGCTGGAGTCTGTGTTTAGGTTATCCTCTTTGATTATCTGACCACCCCTGGTGGAAAGTCTAACTCTTTTCTTGCCGGGACTCTTAGAAATACCCTTAATTCTTACCGGACTGGTAATTACCTGGCTGGAAGCGGGCTGTTCAATGACTGTTCCAGTCTGTATATTCTGAGTAGTTAAATTTGGTGCAGTTGAATTTGGTGTTGCTGTATTGGGCGCTGAACGGCCAGGGACTGTGGTAATTCCCCCGGTTTCAAGGCCGCTTATTGTAAATCCTGCCCCATTGGGAGGGGTGTCCAGATCTGCCTTAACCACAGTGAAAAGCTTGTTTGCATCGGTTTCAGGCTTATCCCTTTTCTTATATTTTAGCTTGGCGTCAATCCAGGTGTAGTTCTCTTCAGGCAAACGCCTCAAAATTTCTTCCACCGTTATATCGTAATATTTTGTCTTTTCACCCCTGCTCACAACTATGTAGGCGCTATTGCCAACCTGTGTCCAGGCAATTGAGTCCTGGTTTTCAATGGATTTAGCCATGTCCCGCACAACTTTTGGCGACTTTTTCAAATCTATGGTGTCGAAGGAAACCCTGCTTACTTCCGGAACAATAAATGTTTTGTTTTGTGGCGGGGCGGGCTTCTTAAAGGCTGCGCAAGAGCTTATAGCAATAGATACGGCAATAACAAGCAGTACAGAAAAGAATTTTTTCAAAAGAAAACCCCCGTTTGGACCTTTTGTTGGGCAGTGCCAACAATTATTCTTCCAAATAACGGGGGGATTATGTACTACACTAAGAAAACGAGTAAATGGTGTTTTCTCTGTAGTAAACAAACAATTTATGAAGTGCCCTGGTCATTGCGACATATAATAATTTAATGTCAATATCACTGCTGCTGTATTTGTCCTCGATGTTAATAATGAAAACCGCATCGAATTCCAACCCCTTGGCAATATATGAAGGAACCAGTGTGATCCCGCTATGGTAAGCATTCTCTTCCCCGGTGAGTAACCGAACAGATATCCCGGATTCTTTGTCCAGATATTTTTTTATCCTTTTACACTCCTCCATTGATTTACAAATTAATGCAATGGACTTGTATCCGTTAGCCTGGAGTTTTTTAACCTGTTTTTTTACTGTGCCTATAATTTCTTCTGCTGATTTAAAAACTATAATCTCAGGCTTGTCCCCATGTCTGATTACAGGTTTAGCCAGCGCAACACCCGGAGGAACATGCTTTTTGATTACCTCATTGGCCGTGTTCATAATCTCTATGGTAGTTCTGTAGCTTTGCTCAAGGGTCAGGTAATTGCAACCATCTGGAAATACCTCTTTTGCCACTGAATCCCAATTGCTTAAACTCCTGTAAGAGTGAATCCCCTGGGCCAGGTCGCCGAATATTGTAAAGCGTTCGGTTCCTAAAATCCTTTTCATGGCGTATATCTGGAATAGGCTTAAGTCCTGGGCCTCATCAATAACAATGTGCTTTATATCCAGATCTTTATCAAAGCCGAATAGCAGGTTTTTTAGATAAATAAGGGCTGCCCCATCTTCTATTTCAACCTGCTTTTTCTTTAATATCCCTTCCGAGTGGCTGCAAAAAAAACTTATAAATTCAGCATCCAGGTTCTCACTGGCGAATTTCCGCACTACCTCCCCGGCAACAATATTCTTGTAGTAATATAAAAGGTCATGTTTAGGAAACAGGGCTATATATTTTGAGACCAGTGTTCTAAAACTTTTTTTAATACTTTCAATTTCATCGTTCTTGGCGTCTATAAGAGTAACTAATTCTGTTCTCTTTTCTTCGTCGTCAATTGCCAGTGCCCTTACTTGATCCATTATTCTGTTATAGCGATTTTCAATTTCCTCGACAATCTTTTCCCTGGAGGATTTCAACTTATAGGACAAATGTTTCTTTATCTCATCGATTCTTTTATACAGAGGCAAATGGTTATATTCTTCCAGAAAAAGACGCCTTATTTCACCGCTGTTAACAATAACATGGTCTCCCAGAGAAAAATCCTCACCGGGCACAAAGTCTTGCTCCAACTCCTTAATATACCCATCAATAATATCTTTAAAAGCCCTGGTTCCCTTGAAAAAGGATGACCTTTTGGATAGTCTGTCTGCTTCTTCATTAGCATTTTCTCTATCGATAAATAAAATGATTTTTTCGTTAGTGCCTGTAAACTTGTATTTTTCCCCTAATAGTTCCCTGAATAACTCTACTATGGTGGTCTGTTTTACCCTTTCCACTCCCAGTTCAGGCAAAACTTCGGATATATAATCCAAAAACAGTCTGTTTGGAGCAATAATCATAAAATTCTCCGGAATAAAAGAATCTTCATAGGTATAAATAAGATACGCTATCCGGTGCAGGGCAATAGTGGTTTTACCGCTTCCGGCTACCCCCTGAACAATGAGCGGCATATTCATATCGGCCCTGATAATACTGTTTTGCTCGGACTGAATAGTAGCAGCTATATCTTTTAATTTTTTATCGGCATTTACCTCCAGTGAGGCCTGTAAAAAGGTATCATTGGTGGTGATGTCGATATCCAGGATGTTTTCCAGTTTTCCTTCATTAATGGCATACTGTCTTTTTAGAACAAGCTCGCCAGATATTGACCCCCGGGGAGTTTGATAGGACACTTCTCCCAGGCGGCCTTCATAATACACGTTGGCTATAGGCGCCCGCCAGTCAAGAATGAGGATTTTTTTATTTTCCTTATCAGGAAGCGATACTTTGCCAATATAAAGGCTTTCAGCCCGGTCACTATTATGGTCTTTGAAATCTATTCGTCCAAAGTAAGGCCTTTTCCTGGACTTCTGTAGTTCATCCAGGTGACTTGAGTCCAACTCCAAGAATTTTGCGTTTGTCAATATACTTATATAGCTCTGGCTGCTATCTAAATAATCAAGGTTAACAAAGGCTTCCCTAATGTTTTCTTTATATACTTCCTTGTTTTTTTGTATGTTTACTATAAAATTTTCAATATTTTTCTTTGTGTGCGAAAGCCTTTTGAGTTCTTGATCATATGCCGGATGTTCTTTTAATGGCATGGTTTGCTCCTTTCAGTGGGGGTTGCTGCAAATACTGAATATGCTTGTTTTTGTTTATTTCCCAATTCATGGACCATTCATTTCTGAATAGCACAACATAATTCCCACTATCATCGATGACCACTGAATTGTCGCTGCTGGAAAGATCCTTTGGTTTTATTTCTTTCCCCGTCACCCACCGGGCAACGGTAAATGGAAGTTGCTCCAGTTCTATATCCACCCCGTACTCATGGGTTAGCCTGTATTTAATCACGTCAAACTGTAAAACTCCCACTGCGCCAATTATAGGCGACTCAATTCCAATATCCGGGTGGCGGTATTTTTGAACCGCTCCTTCCTCTGTGAGCTCTTCCATACCTTTAATAAATTGTTTTCTTTTCATAGCGTCCCGAAGGTGGACTCTTGCGAAAAATTCAGGCTGGAATTGTGGAATGGATTCATAATTAAAGCAACTGGCCTCGGTCAGTGTGTCACCTATGCGAAAAATGCCTGAATCAAAAAGACCTATAATATCACCGGGGAAGGCCTCATCTATAATCATGCCATCCTGAGCCATAAACTGCTTTGATTGAGACAGCCGTATAAGCCTTCCTGTGGGAACGTGCTTTACCACCATGCCACGCCTGAAAATTCCTGTGCAAATTCTTACAAAAGCTATTCTGTCGCGGTGGGCAGGGTTCATATTGGCTTGAATTTTAAAAACAAATCCGGAAAATTCCTCAAAATCAGGCTTTATTACCCCGGCTGAAGTTGTTTTTTCACCGGGTGCAGGGGCAAGCTTAATAAAGGAGTCCAAAAAATAGCCCACCCCAAAGTTTGTAAGGGCGCTGCCGAAATATACCGGTGTCAGTTTCCCCTGGGCTATTAAATCTGTATTGTAGCAAAACCCTGCCAGGTCCAGTAATTCAATATCTTCCTTAAGTTTTTCATATAAAGGCTCACTTATTGCCTCTGCAAACGCAGGGTCCGTCAAATCTCCGACCCTGGAGGGGATGATAGTCTGCCCGTGCCCTTTACTGGAATATAGCTCTATTCTAGAATTAATCCGGTCATATATCCCTTTAAACTCACTTCCCATACCTATAGGCCAATTCATGGGATAGGCATTTATTCCCAGAACTTTCTCAATCTCATCAAGTAACTCAAGGGGTTCCTTACCATGACGGTCAAGTTTATTTACAAAGGTGAAAATAGGAATGCCCCTGTCTCTGCAAACATGAAAAAGCTTCTTGGTTTGAGCCTCCACGCCCTTTGCCGCGTCAATAACCATTACAGCACTATCCGCAGCAATTAGTGTGCGGTATGTGTCCTCGCTAAAATCCTGGTGTCCGGGTGTGTCAAGTATATTTACCTTTTTGCCGCAGTACTCAAACTGCAAGACGCTGGACGTTATAGAAATCCCCCTCTGCTTTTCAAGCTCCATCCAGTCTGACAGGGCATACTGCTTTGCTTTGCGTGATTTTACCGAGCCGGCTAGGCGAAGTGCCCCTCCGTACAATAAAAACTTTTCTGTTAGTGTGGTTTTCCCCGCATCTGGGTGCGATATTATTGCAAAAGTTCTTCTGTTTCTTATCTGAGCGTTAAAATTAGTTTTGCTGTACATAATTAGCACCTATATTTTTGTATTTTTATCCTCGTTAATTTTTATTGTCAAATTTGAGCCAAACTCTTCATTGTCAGGAATAGTTATAATAATATTTTTATCATACGAAGTTACTATTATTCCCACCGCAGGGAACTTTATAGTACTTATATCTGTGGCAATTCTTACCTGTCTGCCCATGTATTTTGACTCTTTTATCCTTGAAATTATTTTTTCATCTCCATAAGGTCCCATAGAAGATGAATTAATTTTAATCTCTACAAAGAGTCCTTTCAGGGCAATGATTATTTCTTTTAAAAGCATAATATCTTGGGGTTCAGCTATTCTCCTGTTTAGATTATCCTTTACAAGTTCATAAAGCTTATTATACATACCTCTATTCCCCCTAAAAAATCTCTACGTCAAGCAAATTACGCATAAGAGCCAATGCGTAGGTATGATACATTCTTTCTTCGGATGCAACACAGTCCTCGATAACTGTTACATCCATTCTTCTTCTTTTTGCATCAAATGCCGTGAAAAGGACGGAGGAATGTGTACGTACTCCTGTAATTATGGCTTTCTCTACTTTCATTTTCCCCAATAAGTATTCAAGATGTGTTCCATCAAAACAGCTTAAGCCCTTCTTGATCAAGCATACATCATCAGAAGGTTTTAATTCACTGACAATCTGATCAATATAGTCTTGATTATTGCAGGATATACTAGCTCCATTTTTACTTAAAAGATATTCACTGGTAATATAAATTACAGGTGTATTTGATTTATTTGCTAATAGAAGTTGCTCACGAATATTATGAATAAGGCTATAAGAATCATCCCCAATAAATAAATCACCTTCCGGATTTAAATACTGATTTACAACATCTATTAACAATAATGCATTTTTGCCCATATAAGTACTCCTCCATAATAATCTGTCATTCAGTGTTTGAGACATAATATCACGGTGGAGTGACAGAGCATACCTGTATGATAGGGAGAATAACAGGTCTGCGCCCCGTTATTTTATATAAGAACGATGACAATGACTTGTTGATGACTCCTTTTACATACGAGTGGTTTTTAAATTTTGTGGAATTGATCTTTGCCAGTTCCTTGGAAATAATCATTTTTGCATTATCAATTAACTCCATGCTTTCACGTATATATACAAATCCCCTTGTTAAAATCTCAGGTCCCGCCAAAAGTTTGCCGCTTTCCTTTTCTACTGACAATATTACGATTATGACTCCTTCAGTAGATAAAGCATGTCTAATAATGTCGTCATTGCACTCCATGGCAAGGATGTTTTTGCCAATCTCTGATATCCCTCCCAGAGGCATTATACTCAAAGCATTTCTTTTGACCATCGCGTTAAAACCTTTCACCACGTTTTTGCTTTTCAATAAATTCCTTGAGGTCTTCTCTTTTTACCCTCCAACCGCGGCCCACCTTAAAAGCAGGTATTTTACCCTCCTGCACCAGCCGATATGTTGTTACCTCACTTATTTGAAGATATTTTGCTACCTGAGCAATGGTCATGATCTCATTATTATCAGACATCCGTGTCACTCCTCATCTTGCCAGCTTTTAGGTATTCTTATATATTTGATTAATAAAGATTAATAGTGATTAAATAATTATAAATTATTTTATAATATTTATCAAATCTACACAAAATAAGGTTCTATATAAGTATTTTTTTGTATCAAACAATATTTGTTTTTAGATTGTGTTATTGAATAAAAAGAGGCCACACTGAAAGAGTGTGACCTAATGAATATATTTCTATAGTATTAACACTTTGAAAAGCCGCAGTTTCTACATACCAGGCATCCCTCAGCCCTGCTCAGCTTTTGCCCGCAGACCTCGCATTTCATTGATTCTTCTATATCATTAACCGTCCTGCCTGATTCACCATTGCACTGGATAGACAGTTCCACCTTGATTTCAGCAAGTTTCCTGGCTATAGCCGATGCGCAGGATTTACCGGGTGAAAGTTCTTTGCCCTTACCCCTGGCCATTAAATATGCCGGACAGGAATGTGTTCCGGTCAGTTGCTCAATTATCTCGTCAACATCTATCCCGCCACGTATAGCCAGGCTGATCAGCCTTGACGTAGCCTCGGTATACACCAGGCAGCCGCCATCTGAGCCTGTAGTAATGAATGTTTCCATAATCTCACCATTGTCAGTCTGGTAATTCACAGTAAGATATATTTTCCCGCAGCCTGTATCCAGCCGGTGGGTAACGCCATGTGCGCTTAGTGGGCGAGGAAGTATTTCTCCACGCTTTAATTGCCTGGCTAATTTCTGTTCATTTTCTTTACCCACCTGCACAGTGCCCTTTTTGCATCCGTCCCTGAACACCGTTATACCTTTAAGACCGAGTTTATAGGCCATTCTGTAGCACTTGTCAATGTCTTCAGGTGTTGCATTGGAAGGAAGATTTATTGTTTTGCTGACAGCATTTTCCACATATTTCTGAACTTCGGCCTGCATCAGAATGTGATCTTCATAGGCTATGTCCTGAGCCCCTTTGAAAATCCTTGCTATTTCTTCCGGAATACCATTTATACCCTGGCATGTTCCTGTTCTGGCCACCTCCGACAATATCTCCTGAGGAACGCCATGTTTTTTGCAGGCATTCAAAAATAGTGGAGAAAAAACCTCGAATTCACCGGCGACATTTGTTTTTTTGGTATATGCCACAGCAAAGATAGGTTCTACACCATACCCCTCACAGCCAGCCATCGCAGTTACACTTCCAGTTGGGGCTATGGTGATACATGCTGCATTTCTACGTTTTTCTCCTGGATAATAGACACTGTTTTCCCACTCTGGAAAACAGCCTTTTTCATCAGCCAGCTCTCTTGAGGCTTCATGTGCCGACTGCTGGATCCTTTTCGTTATCTCTCCGGCCAGTGTTCTGCCCTCATTTGAGTCATAGGGCAGCCGGGACATAATGAGGACATCATGAAGGCCGGTGAAGCCCAGTCCCACCTTGCGGGTAGCCCTGGTTGCCTTTTCTATAAAGGGCAGCGGGTATTCTGCCACGTCAATCAGGTTGTCCAGGAATCGGATAGCAGTTTTAACAGTGCTATCCAGCAGCTGGTAATTAATCATGCCCTCATCTGTCATCATCCGGGCCAGGTTTATGCTGCCAAGAAGACAGGACTCGCCGGGACTTAAAGGTTGTTCACCGCAGGGGTTGGTACAGTTAAGCAACTTTACTGGAACAGGGTTATGTTCTTGCAGGCGGTCGGTAAAGATCATCCCGGGATCACCGCAGGTATAGGCCGCGCTAGTTATATGTTCCCACAATTCCCTTGCCATTATAGTATTGTAAACCTGGCCGTTGTAGGACAGCTGCCACTCTTCATCTTTATCAAGAGCCTCAATAAAAGCGTCACTGACTCCCACCGACAGGTTGAAATTTGTGAGGCAGCCATCAAGTTTTGAGTTGATGAAATCTATTATTTCCGGGTGGTCGATGTTCAGAATCCCCATCGATGCCCCCCTGCGAACTCCTCCCTGCATCACCATATTTGATGATGCATCGTAAAGCTTGATTAACTCTACCACACCGGAAGCTTTTCCCTTTGTGGATTGGACCAGTGAACCTTTTGGCCTGATATCACTGAAATTATAGCCCACACCTCCTCCGGACTTAAAGACCATTGCAGTCTCTTTTAGCGTCTGGTACATCGAATCCAGACTATCACCCACCTCCAGGACAAAACATGCACCCGGCTGCCAGGGCCGGTCAGTTTTGCCTATGTTGGCCCATATCGGAGTAGAAGGCACAAACAAAAGGTTACCTATTACATGAGAAAACTTCTCTTTCCATTGCTTTTGACTGGCTCCCTCTGCACCGGCTGCGGCGCCAGCAAGACGGTCAACCGCCTGCCTGAAGGTTTCCACCGTATTCCCCGACTCGTCTTTTTGCGCATATCGAGCCTCAAACACTTTTTGCCCATTTTCTGATAATTTCATATATTTATTCTCCTTTCCCGTCAATTATACAAAATTTTTATTACCATTTGATAGTATTTATATGAATTCCGGGGAGGGCTAAACTTAGAAAACGCCCTGCGGGCGTTGTCGCTGTTCCAGCGGCGGCACTTCAGAATCCAGACACCCGGGCCGTATAAAACGGCCACCAATAAGGATGAAAATTGGGTCCTTTTAAAGCCACAGAGAACACAGAGTCACAGAGGTTTTAAGCCCTGCTTGAAAGCTTTAAGAGATTTTTTATAAAAAATGGTACATTTTCCTAAAATCTACTTCGGTTTCAGACCTGAGAATAAAACCTGAGAGGAAATTCTCTGTGATCTGTGGCCTCTGTGGTTCATAAGAAGACATTCAGTATTTTCAGGGCAGTTGTTCATGCCGCCTTTTTGCTGACTTCTGAATTCTGAATTCCGACCGGCTCGAATTTCAGTATATAGAAAAAAACCAGCATATTTGCTGGTTTAAATGTTTAGAGTATATTTTTGCTCACAATTAACTATATTTTCACTGCCTCTCTTACCATCCTCATAGTTTCGGAGGCAACTTTCCTGGCCCTTTCTGCCCCATCCATAAGAACTTCTTCCACGTACCCTTTCCGGGCCATTATTTCCATTCTTTTTTCCCTTAGAGGAGTGAGTATTTCGCTTAGTTTTTCGTTTAGCAGCTTCTTACACGGCACACAACCAATCTCACCGCTGCGGCACTGGCTTTCCAGTCCGGCAAGCTCTCCCGGGCGGTATATTTTTTGGTATTTGTGAACCACACACACTTCGGGATGTCCGGGGTCATTCTTTTTAATCCGGGCGGGGTCGGTAATCATAGAGTTTACAGCCTTTTTTATAGCGTCGTTATCTGAGAATATAGCAATGTCATTGGAATAGCTTTTGCTCATTTTCCTGTTGTCGACACCCGGCAGAAGACTGACCCTTGAAAGAATAGCCTTTGGCTCGGGGAAGATGGGGTTATACATAAAATTAAACCTGCGTGCGATTTCCCTGCATAATTCAAGGTGTGGAAGCTGGTCTTCACCCACGGGAACGGCATCAGCCCTGTACATCAGTATATCTGCAGCCTGGAGAAGGGGATATCCGAGGAATCCGTAAGTCATAATGTCCTTTCCCTTGTCCTTAAACTGCTGCACCTGGTCCTTGTATGTGGGCACCCTTTCCAGCCAGCTCAGGGGGATAATCATGGACAGCATCAAGTGTAGCTCGGCATGCTCTATCACATCGGACTGCTTGAAAATAACGCTTTTTTCAGGGTCCAGCCCCACGGCAAGCCAGTCTGCCACCATTTCCAGGGTATTATGCCTTAAACCTCCGGTTTCGTCGAAGGAAGTGGTCAGCGCATGCCAGTCAGCCACGAAAAAAAAGCAGTTATATTCCTCCTGGAGATTTCTCCAGTTTTCCAGTACACTCAAGTGCCCTATGTGAAGCCGGCCGGTGGGCCTCATTCCGCTTAGTATTCTCTGCATAATTAATCTACACCCTTCCATTTGTTAAATAGCCTTTTATATTAAAGCATGGCATTTAAAAACAAGGCAAAATTCACCAGCATGTAATATAGGGGAACTATTACAAATCCGAACACCTTACCTATTATACCTGTAAAAAGAAGAATAACCAGTATTATTACCCCGTACTGCTCAAGACTATATAGCCACTCCTGCCTGCCTGGAAGAAGGCCTGCAAGAATTTTTGATCCGTCCAGCGGTGGAAGCGGTATAAGGTTAAACACCGCAAGGATAACATTTATTCTTATAATCTCTGCGATTATCCTGCTAATATAGGGGGTATTTAAAAAAAACAGTCCTAGCAGCAAGGCCCCTGTTACTGCCATTATAAGATTGGATGCCGGACCTGCAAGGGAAACAAGCATCATTCCTCTTTTTGTGCTGCCTTGCAGATTAAATGGGTTAACCGGTACCGGCTTTGCCCATCCGAAGCCTGCCAGGTAAAGCATAATTATTCCCAGTATGTCCAGGTGGGCGGCAGGATTTAACGTTAGCCTTCCCTCGCGGTAGGCCGTCCTGTCGCCTAATTTGTAGGCTGCAGCTGCATGTGCAAATTCATGAAAGGAAAGCCCTATAATGATGGCTGGTGTCATGTAAAGCATTTCTTCAAGCCAGCCGGGACTGAAAAAGTTAAACAATATTGATTTCCCCTTTAAATCTTATAAGGTAGTTATTTAAAAAATCTTTTTCCTCTTCTTCAGAGTTAACCATCTTGTCGAGCCGGGCGCACAACAGCTCATTCAGGGCGCCTCTGTATACAGGGCCGGGCCTGTATCCCAGACTCTTTATATATTTACCGGTAAGAATAGGCTTGCTGTTATTTATTGCTTCTAATATACTGATAAATTTCTGTTTTAGAGAGTGCTCGTCAAGCACTGTCAGCAGCAAAGGGAATGCTTCGTAAGGCAGTTTTAGCACCGCCATTGCGAGGAGGCTCATTTTTGTTTCCCGTTCCAAGGAAATGACCGACATAGTTTCTCTCCAATATTCAAGCGTAGTAAGCACTTTTTCCGCCTGTTTTCGGCTAAGGCTATACTTTGCGCATATATTTTCGGCCACCTCCCTGTCTGCCCAGTGAAGTATGGCTATTATATAGGGAAGCCAGGGCTCCTTTTGAAAGTCATAGTTCCATTCCTTTAGTATGCCGATTGATTTGTGAAGACCTTTAAGTACCGGCTGAACCTCCCAGTAAGACACTTCAGGCAGAATCTGCGGCCAGACCTGCAAGGAGTCCAGCCTTGCCAGCATTTTACCCGCCTCCGGCTCCATCAGTATATGACTTAGCTCATCCCAAAGGCGATCATTGGAAACCTTTAAAAGCACCTGCTGCTTAACGGCCTCACTTAAAAGCTTAAGGGTCTGAGGCTCAATATTTATTTTATAGCGCTGCTCAAATCTTACGGCACGCAGTATCCTTGTGGGGTCCTCTATAAAGCTCAGGTTGTATAATATTCTGACCAGGCCGTAGTGCAAGTCTTCACGCCCGCCAAAATAGTCCACAAGGTCCCCGAAGCTGTCCTGGCTGAGTGAAACCGCCATGGCATTTATTGAAAAGTCTCTTCGGTATAAATCCTGCCTAAGTGAAGAGCTCTCTACAGTCGGAAGTGCCGCGGGGTATTCATAATACTCCACCCTTGCCGTGGCTACATCCACGCTAAAACCGTCTGCAAACTCCAATTGGGCAGTTCCGAACTTATAATGAGCCCTGAGCTTTGCCCCGGTCCTTTCGGCCATGGCCGTGGCAAGGGCAATGCCGTCTCCTTCAACAACGATATCAACATCAATATTATCGTGGCCAAGCAAAAGGTCCCTTACCACACCCCCGGCAACGAAGGCTTTATAGCCAAGCTCCTCTGCCATTATCCCAGCCTGCCTTAGAATTCCCATCACCGTTGGAGTGAGCTCCCGCCTCATTACTTCAGATATATTATTATAAAAGCTTTGCTGCTTTGACTGTCCGTTATGCAGCGCCTGGTATCTTGCCTGAACTTCCCCGTGAAGAGTTTTAAGCACATCAGTCCTGGAGACTATGCCTACAAGGCGGTCACCCTCCACAACGGGAACCCGGCCGATGTCATTTTCAATCATAATTTCCCTGACTTCTGATACCGGCATATTAGGATATACAGTAACAGTGTTGCTGGTCATGTACCCTTTTACCGGAGCATGTCCAAGGCCGTGGTTGAGGGCTTTTTCAACATCTCTGCGGGAGATTACTCCCTTCAGTATTATACCCTCCACCACCGGCATTCCGGAGTGGCCGTAGCGCATCAAAACCTTGCTGGCCTCGGCTATTGTGGTATCAGGGAAAACAGTTTTTACGGGATAGGACATTATATCCGAGGCTGCCAGGGGAGGCTTGACCGTCTCCTTTATGGCGGTAACAAGCTTTTCGGCTATTTCATTGACATCGCCGTTCTTAACTGTTGCCGAGGCAGCTGCCGGGTGTCCCCCACCCAGGAAAGGTCCAAGTATTTCAGCGGTGTTAACCTGGGGAATATTGCTCCTGCCCACAATATAAACCCTGTCCTCCATGTGAACGATTGTAAAAACTGCATCCAGCCGTTCTATTTCGGATATGGTATGGGTAAGTAGAGATAGCCCTATAATAAATTCCTCTGTCCTTGCCCTGGCAATAAGCACCTTTACTCCGTTTATAACATGACGCTCCGCTGACATGAGCAGAGATTTCAACAGAGCTTTTTGCTCCTCAGTAAGGGGTCTCCCGAGAAATTCCGATACAACCCCCAGATTTGCTCCTTTTTCTATGAGGTAGGCAACTGCTGCCGCATCCCTGTGAGTTGTGCTGGTAAACAAAAGGGAACCTGTATCCCCGTATATTCCCAGTGCCAGTATAGATGCTTCAAGAGGGGTTATTTGAATTTCAAGCTCTCTTATTTTTTCTACCAGCAAGGTTGCTGTTGCCCCTATTATTTCAACAATTTCAACAGATCCATGGACATCCCCGTTGGTCCAGGGGTGATGATCATAGATATGGAGCTCAACCTCTGACTTTGCTATAATATCGGCAAGCTTACCTATTCTTTTGGGGTTTTTTGTATCTACCAGAATAATTCTTTTTACCGAATTAAAATCTATTTCCTTAATGGTTTTGAAGGTAAATATATCCTTGTGAAGAGACATAAACTCCTCAACATTCTTTGAGAGTTTGCCGGGAAAGACCATCACAGCTTCAGGATATATTTTTTTTGCCGCCACCATTGACGCAAGGGCGTCCAGGTCAGTATTGGTATGTGATGTTATTATTTCCATATGCCTTACCTCATGAAAATTTACGGAATATTATACCATATATACGAATATAAAAATAGCTTATACAGAAATCCTTTGAGGCCGGAATTCAGAATTCAGAAGCCAGACATGCATACCTTATAAAGGCACCACAGAGAAATGAAAATAATTTTGCATGCGTACAATGCATGTCTTAAAAAGCCACAGAGATCACAGAGAACACACCTGTTTGAATGCTTTTTAAAGCTTTCATCGAATGGAAAGGAGAAAGCTTTAAACTTATTAATTCTATACTTCTTTATCAGACCTGAAAGTAATGCCTAAGAGCAAATCCTCCGTGATCTCTGTGTCCTCTGTGGCTTTAAAAAAGACATTCATTATTTTCTGGGCAGAAGTCAGAATGGTCCGGGGCTGTTCCAGGGATTAGGGATTAGGGGTTGTGCCAATTCCCAATTCCGGACCCGTGAATAATGCTTAATATTAAAACGTAATTTTAAAAAGGCTGCTCCAAATGAAGCAGCCTTAGTTTTTTACTGTTAAATTGCATACGGATCAATTACACTTTGGGAAGCTTTTCAAGGGCCACCTTGAGGTCCTCTTCCGGAAGCGGATAGTCCTCAAGCTTGTCTGCCAGATACAGGTCATATGAAGGCAGGTCGAGGAAGCCGTGGCCGCTCATGTTAAACAGTATGGTTCTGGCCTCGCCGGCCTCCCTGGCGGCAATTGCCTCATTTATGGCTGCCTGAACGGCATGGGCTGATTCAGGCGCCGGTATAATACCCTCATTTCTGGCGAAGGTTATGGCACCCTTGAAAACAGCTGTCTGACCGAGGGCTATTGCATCGACCAGGCCATCCTTAACAAGCCTGCTTAAGAGTGGTGAATCCCCATGATAGCGAAGTCCGCCGGCATGGATTCCGGGTGGCATGAATGCCGCTCCGAGAGTATACATCATTACTATGGGAGCCAGTCCAGCAACATCGCCGTAGTCGTAACGGTATAAACCACGGGTAAGTGTAGGGCAGGAAATGGGCTCCACTGCCAACAGGCGAACCTTTGAACCTTTGGCGATCTTGTCATGTGCAAAGGGGAATGCTATTCCTGCAAAGTTACTGCCTCCGCCGCAGCACCCTATAACAACATCCGGGTAATGGCCTGCCTTTTCCATTTGTGCCTTTGCCTCCAGCCCAATTACTGTCTGGTGGAGACACACATGGTTCAGTACACTGCCCAGGGCGTAATTGGTATCTTCCCTTTTGGCGGCGTCCTCCACAGCCTCACTGATGGCTATGCCAAGGCTTCCCGGAGAGTCCGGATTCTCTTCAAGTATTTTTCTTCCGGATTCTGTAAGGTTGCTGGGTGAGGCTATAACATTCGAACCAAAAATTTCCATTAACGATCTGCGGTACGGCTTCTGGCTATAGCTGACCTTGACCATATAGACGGTGCATTCTATCCCGAAGAAATTACAGGCCTGGGAAAGTGCTATCCCCCACTGTCCTGCACCTGTTTCGGTAGCCAGTCTTTTTACTCCCTCTACTTTATTGTAATAAGCCTGGGGCACGGCTGTATTGAGCTTGTGGCTGCCTGCAGGGCTTACACCCTCATATTTGTAGTATATTCTGGCGGGAGTGTCCAGCGCCTTTTCAAGACGGCGTGCCCTGAAAAGCGGAGAAGGTCTCCAAAGTCTTAATATGTCATTTACCTCTTCAGGAATTTCAATCCAACGCTCCTGCGAAACCTCCTGCATAATAAGTCCCATAGGAAAAATGGGTTTCAGGTCGTCGGGGCCTACCGGCTGCTTTGTGGCCGGGTTAAGGGGGGGATCCGGGATGTTGGGCATGTCCGCCTGAATGTTGTACCAATGGGTGGGCATTTCTTTTTCGGTGAGCAAAATTTTCACATCACTCATCTCTTCTAAAACTCCTCTCTTCTGGCGAGTTATTGAGAATTGCATGTGATTATTGTATATGATGCATTTTTTTTCCGCAAGACCAAAATTAGCTAATACTGGATGTCTTGCAGGTCAGGAGACAGAAGACAGTAGACAGGAGACAGGAGTTTTTAGGCCAGACTTTGATGCCTGTTAAAGCTTAACCTATTCTGTATAAGTAATCTTTTATTAGCAATAATGTTTTTATTTCTCCAAAATAAAGCTAACTGGGGGTTTTTCTCCTGTCTTCTGTCTCCCGACCAAAATTTTTCCCCCTGAGCAGTCTCCTGTCTCCTGACCAATGAAAATAACCCTCAAGCAATCAACTTATCTTTTCACGGGAGATGCTGTTGGACCACTTTCCGCACCTGTCTCCCCATCTTGCAATGACAGCGCTTTTTTCTTTTATCTCCACTACCTCACACATATTGGGGCAGCCGTCACATTCAAAGCTTCCTGCTTTATAATCTGCATCTACAGTGCCAAATCCTTTGAAATTGGTATGAATTCCCCGGGAAACACGTTCGCGGGCCATCATAGCCGCGCCAACTGCTCCCATTACATCATAGTGCTCAGGTATAACCACCTCATTCTGTAAAGCTCGCTCAAAAGCTGCCTTCATGCCGCGGTTAGCCGCCACTCCTCCCTGAAAAACAATAGGGCTTGATATATTTTTACCCTTACCTACATTATTAAGATAATTTCTTACCAGTGCCTCGCATAAACCAGCCAGAATGTCGGCAAGGTCATAGCCCATCTGCTGTTTATGAATCATGTCCGATTCGGCAAATACCGCGCACCTTCCGGCAATACGCACAGGGGCACTGGATTTTAAGGCTTGGTCACCAAAATCTTCTATTTTTATATTAAGTCTTGCAGCCTGCTGATCCAGAAATGATCCGGTGCCGGCTGCGCAAACGGTATTCATTGCAAAATCAGCCACTATGCCATCCCTGAGAATAATTATTTTCGAGTCCTGTCCACCGATCTCAAGAACAGTCCTTACTCCGGGCACCTGTCTTGAGGCCGCCACTGCATGAGATGTTATTTCATTTTTTATAACATCAGCTCCCGCGATAATGCCTGCCAAATGCCTCCCGCTTCCGGTTGCCCCCACTCCCCTTATTACTGTTTTCGGAGGTATGCGCTCCTGTATCAGCTTTAGACCTTTTTGAACCGCAGGGATTGGCCTTCCATTGGTTCGAAGATAAATTGTTTCCCTTACTTTTCCTTCCTCGTCTAAAAAAACTATATTGGTGCTTACAGATCCAACATCAAGGCCAAGAAATCCTACCATTTTATGCCAACTCCTTTTTACGGTCACTTTTTTCTGACAGCAGATCAACAAATGCCTCAAGCCTTGTCATAAAGCCTGACTCTCCGGTCTGTTCATCAACTATCAATGTCATCACGGGCATGCCGGTGTCCTGGCTAAAGCTGGGCAGAACACTCTGGGCAACAATCTCCGGCATGCAGGTAAATGGAAGTATCTGAATTATTCCGTCATAATTGTGATTCCTATAGTATTCCGCAGCACCCAGTGTCTCCTGCCCATGTCCTCCCACAAAATGACGAAGGTAAGGAGCGGATAGCTTTTTATATGTGCTGCTGCTTCTCATGCCCTTTACAAGACCCATGAAAAGATGATCATTTACCCATTCGCTCAAGTATATTGATCTGTCAACCTCAACCCCAATCTTACCCAGTTTTTTGTCTATGTCCATATTGGCAAAGGGCTCCAGTAAAGTATAGATTTCTCCCACAAGTCCAATTCTCAACAGCGGCCTATTGTCTACAGGTACTGACTTCAGAATATCCAGCGACCTTTTAATGTCAGCATTCAGACTATCGGGGGCTGCTTCTGCGATAATGTTAAGAGCCTCGGCCAAGGCTATATCTGTCTGGCCTGTGTTTTTTTCGACAGGCCGCATACGCATGGCTGCAATCTCCAGCTCATCCACGGCCCTCGACTTGCGGTAGCCGAATTTTATACCCCTTACTACTTCAACCCATGACCGGTTCCCGGTTATGTATTTTATCCTTGCGAGAAGTTCACTTATATGTTTTTCTGGAGGTTCCAAAACAACCAGTTCATATTGGTAGCCGAGGTCCTTTAGTATTTCATGTTCTACCTGGGCGTAGTACCCAAATCTGCAAGGACCGCATCCTCCCGCCATTAATATTGTGTCAGCTCCCAGTTCACTTGCTTCCATAAAATTTCCCAAATTTAACTTAAGGGGCATGCATGCAAACTCAGGGGAATATTTTGAACCCAGATTAAGTGTTTTTTTGGATGACGGCGGAGGTACAACAGTCTCCACGCCCAGGTATTTTAACATTGCGTCAAGGCAAATCCAAAGGTTTCCCATATGTGGAAAAGTTACCTTCATTTTAAATACTCCTCCAAAAATTTATTGGGTCCCTGTAGAGGTTGCCTGGTCTTTCATACCGACCATATCCAGAAAGGCCTCAATTCGGGTTACAATTCCCGCCTCACCGGTATGCTCATCCAGGGTAAGGTTTAAAAAGGGCTTGCTGCCGGTACGGCGGATTTTCCTCTCAATGAGTTCTCCTGTCATTGAGTCAGGGCCGCAGGCAAAGGATGCTACATGAATTATTCCCTTTATCTCGGGATTCTCAATGAAATGGTAGGCTGCCCCGATCATTCTCCTTCCGAGGGTCCAGAACAGTTTTTTGCTTAAAGTTGCCGCATATTTATTCACAATGTCTTCCGGCACGGTATCGGCGGTTAAAACACGCGCGCCTGCCTCTTCAAGCCTTTTTACAAGCTGTATATTAATAAAACTGTCATATATGTTATAGGGGTGACCTATTAATGCAATAGTTATGTCAGTTCTTTTTTCCGGACCGGCGCTCTGCCGGCTATTAATAAATGCCTGGTCGGGAAGTGTGCCTGCCTCAACCCTTTCTTTAAATTCATGCATAGCTTTTTTTGCTTTAAGATAAGCGATTGTTATTTTTACGGGATTATTGCATACATTCTTCCCTATTTCGCGAAACTGTTTATAGAGGTCTCTTTCTCTGCGATACACATTTATGTTTGTGTCAATTATTCCAGGAAGTCCCGGTATACACTGCCGCACCATATCAGGAAAACCCAGAAACTTAGGGCAAATGTATTCCCTGGGTGAAATGCTGACAAGCCTGGGAATAAAAATATAGTCCACCCTGTTGCGAAGATGTTCAACATGACCAAAGGCCACCTTTACGGGCAGGCATGCCTCGTCCACCGACAGCTTAAGCCCGTCCTGTAAAATTGTCTTGGTAGTGGGGCCTGAAGCTATAACCTCTGCTCCAATCTCTTCAAAGAAGGTTTTCCATAAAGGATAGTAATTATAAAATAGTAATGATCTTGGAATTCCTATTTTTGCAGTCATTTTCCACCTCCAGAATTATTATGGACAATAATTGCACTGGTTATGCTTTCCAGAATAAAAAGACGCCTGAAGGCGTCTTTTTCGGAATTAGGAATTGGGAATTAGGAATTGGGATTGTATTGGCTAAATTCAGCGATTGGTTTTTTATCACCAATTCCTGATTCCCAATTCCGGACCCGTGAAGAGAGCCGTCTATTTTTTTTTGTCCGGCTTTCTCGCCGGCTCGGGTACTGCCTGTCGTACCTTATCCCGGGGTTTTAAAATAGATGGCCTTACATTTCTGATCGAAACAGGAGATCTTACAAGAACGTCTTTAAATCCGTTCCAGTTAAAAGGTATGAGTGGCCAGAGATAGGGAACGCCGAAAGATCTGGTAAGCGCAAGATAAACTATAAAAGCAATGGTCCCGATAATAAGTCCCGGCAGTCCGAAGGCGGCAGTCATAATCAGAAGGAAAAGCCTAACGAGCCTGTTGGCCCAGCCCAATTCGTAGCTGGGGGTAAGAAATGTGCCTATCATTGCCACGGCTACGTACATTACCACTTCTGAGGTGAATAGCCCAACCTCAACTGCAATCTGGCCAAGCAGGAGGGCTGCCACTATGCTTATGCCTGTGGCCAGGGCCGAAGGCGTATGTATTGTAGACATTCTGACCATATCAATTGACAGCTCTGCCAGTAGAAATTGTAAAAATATAGGGATCGGTGTCTTTTTTTCAGGTCCTATAAAATCCAGCCATGGGGGAAGCATTGCCGGATTAAGAACTGCTAAAAGCCACAGTGGAAGTAAAAAGATAGAAATAGCTACTCCCAAAAATCTTAGCCAGCGAATATAAACACCTATTGAGGGGTTTTGCCTGAATTCTTCCGGGTGCTGCAGGTGGTGCCAGTAAGTGGCAGGCGTAATCATCACGCTTGGTGACGTGTCAACAAGAACCAGCACGTGACCTTCCAGCAGATGAACCGCAGCCACATCAGGCCGCTCTGTGTACCTGACTTTAGGGAACGGGTTCCAGTATGAGCCTGGAGAAACAAGTTCTTCTACGGCTTTTTCCGCCATGGGCAGGCCGTCGATTCTTATTTTTTGTATATTTTCCTTAACATTGGCAACCATCTGGGGATTGGCAATATCTTTTATATAGCAGATTACCACATCAGTTTTTGATCGGTCGCCTGCCTGCATTGCCTCCACCCTAAGACGCGGATCACGTATTCTTCTCCTTATAAGGGCGGTATTAAAAACCAGGGTTTCCACAAATCCATCCCGAGAGCCCCGTACAACCTTTTCAAGGTCAGGCTCTTCAGGCTGGCGGGCAGGGTATGTTCTGGCATCTATTACTATGGCCTTATCCTGGCCGTCAACAAGAAGAATTTGTGGTCCCGCTAAAACCTTGTTAACAATGTCTTCTACATATTCTATCTTTTCGACTTCAGTGAAGGGGATAAACTGCTTAAACAGCTTTTCAAAGGAGTTGACAGTTAATTCGCCACGCCTTACGTCCACCAGCTCTTTAAGAATGTGGGTTACTATCTGATCGTTGGTAAGGCCGTCAATGAATAAAAGAGCGACATTTACTCCGCCAACGGTCATTTGACGAACAATTACATCAAAATTTTCCTTTATGGACATCCTTTCCTGAAGGATATCCAAATTTTTATTTAAATCCTTGTCAAGAACAGTTTTATTCTGTTCTAAGGCTTCCGCTGACATTAAAACCACTCCTGAATAAAATTTCCTTTAAAGCTTTTGTTGTGAGAGGGGCGCCCCTGTCAGGGTCATCAGCGCCGTTCATTTTCCCTATATCCCCTATTCCCACTATTACCGGTATATTCAGGCTGTTCAGGTTCTCAACGGTGTCACCGGTTAGTGAATTGGAACCATCTACCCTTTCATGACCGGCCTTATTAACTGCCATTTGAGATATCTGTCCGCTGCTGGTAACTGAGCAGTCGATGCTCACTCCTTCTGCAAATTCGGTGTTTGAAGCCACTGCAAGCACTCCCAGCACCTCCAATTCCGGATGACCGGCAAGGTACTGGAGAGCGCATTCACCTTTCCCCTGGCCTAAAAAGCCTTTATCATCCAGCATAACAACCACCGGATCAAAAGGAGCTTTATTAATCTGTACAACCAGTTGCTCTCCCGTGAGCCTGGTTGGATTCCCTGCGGAAACTGAAATACAACGTGCGCCTATGTTATGTGATGCTGTCTCTACAGCCTTTCTTGCAACAGTATCTCCATCGGTAACAATGATTATTTTCCTTTTTGCTATATCTATCACCCCTTAAGGTTCCAAAAGGCATCCCGGTGAATATTTATTTATGCTTTTAAGGACACCTGTTAAGGTGTCCTTTTCTGGTAGAATTGTAGTTGGTTCAGGTCTTATGTGCCACTTTCAGGTTAGCCTTATACTCCACCACTCTTCCGTTTTCTACATTGGCTGTAAAATTAACTACCTCTACTGCCACTATTTCGTTTAAACTCCTGGAGGCCTCGCTTACGGCTGACTGTACTGCATCTTTCCAGCCGGCTGTTGAACCGCCTACCATTTCAGTTACCTTGATGTGCATCACCTTATCCCCCCCAGAAAATATTTTTTCTACCGACGAAAATTATTATTTCCTTAAATCTTAAAAAAATTCCAGATTGTATGATGATTTTCAGTGGCTACTTAGGAAAGATTTTAATACTGATAGAGAGCAAATATTGGTAATAAGAAAGGAATTTATCCGAAATTGTCGAATATTTACATAATATTTACAGCCTATTAATAACACACAGCTATTTTAATAAGTAAATCCTTAACACAGTAAAAATAAACACCTTCTTACCGAAAGAATATGAGGTGATTGATAAGTGAATAATTCTAATTTTATAAAGGATTTTGTAGAGGAAGCCTCTATGCATGTCGATGAGGTTGAACGAGGTCTGCTAAGCCTTTGCGGTGAAATGGATGTTGATAAGGAGATTATTAACGATATATTTAGAAATGTGCATAGCATTAAAGGCACGGCTAGTTTTTTTAGTCTTAAAAATATTGTCGAGCTATCTCATGTAATGGAAAACCTACTGGGTGAGATTAGAAATGGAAGTAAAGAAATAAACAGGGAACTGGTAGATGGGCTTCTTTCAGCCAACGATTGTCTCAGGGCAATGATAGCCGATGTGGAAAATAGCGAAAAAGTTGATATTTCTTTGTATATAAAAAAGATAACATTGGTATCAGAATCTAACGTTAAACCACAGCTGTCGGCAGGGGAAAATAAAAAGATTCACCCGGATATAGAGTTAATCTCTATTGATGAGGAATCATTTAATTCCGGACAAAGATTATATGTAGTAACATATCCGCAAGGAAGGGATATATCCGACATCATTGAAAATGCCAGGTCAATAGGCAAGATATTGGGGTTCCTTACAAATTCTGGCATTATAAACAATACGGATCCTTCCGGCAATGAAATCGGTTCCGGTCTATTGGTCTCAACAGTGCTGGAAGAGGATTTTTTAGCGGAGGCACTAAACATTGAAGACCAATTTATAGATGAATACACTGATATTAATCAGATTAAAGTATCTGAAACAGAAACTTTGCCTGAGGTTTCTGTTGAACCACTTACATCATATAAAACTGTGAATCAGGTTGTCCCCGAGGAAAGTAGTGAAATAAATTATGGTCACCAAAACGTAGAAGGGGCTGAACAACAGCAACTTAAAAAAAGAGCTCAGGAAGAAACTATAAGGGTTCATATTAGCTTGCTAAATGACTTGTTAAACCTGGCAAGCGAAATGGTTTTAGGAAGGAACCAGCTTTTAAGGATTTTGGAAACACACAGAAAGGAAATATCAGGCCTTAATACTGTTCTTCAAAACATTGATAACCTGACAACAGAACTTCAGGAAAAAATTATGCAGACCAGGATGCAGCCTGTTGCAAAAGTATTCAATAAATTCCCCAGGATAATACGTGATTTGTCAAAGCAGCTTGGAAAAGAGATAAACCTTCAAATGGAAGGAACGGAAGTAGAGCTGGATAAGTCAATAATTGAAGCACTGGGAGATCCACTTACTCATCTTGTAAGAAATGCTGTGGATCACGGAATAGAAGCACCCTCTGCCAGGGAAAATTCCGGTAAGCCCAGAACAGGGACAGTTCTGTTAAGAGCGTACCATGAGGGTGGACACGTAAACATTGACATTAATGATGACGGAGCAGGTATTAATGTTGACAGTATAAAAACGAAGGCTCTGGAAAAAGGGATAATAAGTCAGTCCGAAATTGCATTTATGGGTGAGCGCGAACTGCTTGAATTGTTATTTCGCCCTGGTTTTTCCACCGCTGAAAGAGTTACCGACGTTTCAGGAAGAGGCGTGGGGATGGATGTTGTAAAAACAAATATTGAAAAACTCGGCGGAACAATGGAAATAATGACATCTCCCGGAAAAAATACAACCTTCCGTTTAACACTGCCACTTACTCTTGCCATAATATCATCACTGATTGTTGAGGCAAACGACTATAAATTTGCTCTTCCACAAGTCAATCTGCAGGGACTTGTACGGATTAAGCCCGGGGACACCGAAAGAAAAATAGAAAGAATAAAGGATTCTTTGGTGCTTCGTTTCAGGGGCAAACTCCTCCCTGTAGTACACCTCTCTGAAGTACTCTCCCTTAAAAAGAATTCTATAGATACCCAGGAAGTGGTGAGGATACTGGTGATAAAAAGCGGGTCAAGATTATTTGGGCTGGGTGTGGACAACATCCATGACGGTGAGGAAATACTTGTAAAGCCCCTTCCGAGGTATCTAAGCGAGTGCCAGTGCTATTCCGGGGTCACCATAATGGGTGATGGGAGAACTGCCATGATTTTGGACCCGGAAGGGATTATTGAAAAGGCAGGATTAAGGTATGTCGAAGAGACAAATGATTTGACCGGAAGGGGTTACCAGGATAGCGAACACAGCATGACTGAGAGGCAAAACCTTTTATTATTCAAATGTTCGGGTCCGGAAAATTACGTCATAGACCTCTCAATGGTTGCCAGAGTTGAAAAAATTGACAGATCTCAGATTGAGAAAATAGGCAGCAAGGAATATATGCAGTTCAGGGGCGAGTCCCTGAGGTTAATTCGTCCTGAGCACTATCTTCCCGTCAAGCGGGGAAAAAATCAAAACCGAAAGCTTTACGTAGTTATACCCAAGCTTGGAAAATACCAGGTGGGTATGCTTATAGATAAAATTATCGATACAACTGAAACTGAGATATTAAATATAAAAGATGATATAAAGGCAAAGGGTTTGGTGGGCTCAGCGGTTCTGGAAAACAGAATAGTGCTGTTAATTAACATATATGAGTTGTTTGAAATGGCTGTCCCGGAAATTATAAAAGAAGAATTTGTAGAACCAGGTTCAAAAAAGACCGTTCTTCTGGCCGAGGACACACCATTTTTTATTAAAATGGAAAAAAAATATCTTGAGTCGGCTGGTTATAGCGTAATAACAGCGCTAAACGGAAAAGAGGCCTGGAAACTTCTTCAGGAAAATGCTGTGGACGCCCTTGTTAGCGACATAGAAATGCCTTTAATGGATGGGTATGAGCTAATACGAAAGATTCGATCGGATAAAAATTACTCTAATTTACCGGCCATAGCCGTAACATCAAAGACTGACAGCAGTAGTGTGATGGAAGGATTAGAGGCAGGATTTGATTTTTATGAGATAAAGCTGGATAAGGAAAGACTCATTGAAAAACTCAGGATGGCTTTTGAAAAGAGAGGTGAAACAATGTGAACGGTAAAGTGCTGACATTTTTTATGGGGGGCAACCACTTCGGCATAGATATTCTGGCAGTGAAAGAAATTAACAGAAAAGTAGAATTAACACGGGTTCCTGACGCACCTTCCTATGTTGCAGGACTTCTTAACATGCGCGGACAGGTTGTTACACTTATTAATCTGGGGGGCCTGATGGGTTATGAACTGGAAATGAAAACAGAAAACCTTACCTGCATAATACTAAAAAATAGCCCCGAGAATCAGGATTATGCCGGTTTTTTAATTGATCATCCCGGCTCCGTAGTGGATATTTTAGATGAAAATTGTGAGCCTCCCCCTGCAAACATAGCTTATCCGGAGAACAAATATATCCGTGAAGTGGCCAAAGTTGATGGGGGACTTTTAATGATTATAAATTATCAGGAAATCTTAAAATCCGGTTCGTTAATTAATTAAACGGGGGGGTTATGATGAAAAAGGCTAAGGTAAGTATAAAATTTAAGCTAATTGTTATTAATATGGTAACCCTTATTTTTGCGGTTTCTGTTTGTACTGCTTTCAGTTATTTAACAGCGAAGAAAATGCTTATTAGTAACATTGAGCAGTCCCTCACTGCTTTGGCTATCTCTTCAGGCAAGGAAGTGGGACTATGGCTCGAAGGAAGAAAAACCGAAATGGGTACCCTGGCAAATACTCCACTGATTGCGTCAGGAAGCAGTAATGCAAAATTATCATATCTTAACTCGGAGTTAAAGCGCAAACCTTTATATGAGACTTTTTTTGTAGCAGACAGCAAGGGAGATTATATAATAACGTCAGGTACAAGCGGTAACATAAAGGATCGTGATTACTTCCAGAAAGTAATGCAGAGCGGCGAAACAGTTGTTTCCGATCCGGTTGTTTCAAGGGCAACCGGGAAAACAGTGATTGTTGTGGCGTCACCGGTTTGGAAGGGCGGCAAGGTTGCGGGACTGTTGGGGGGATCAGTCTCAATAGAAGATCTGTCCAAAAGAATCAATTCCATAAAAGCGGGACAAAACGGATATGCATATATGGTTCAGGGAGACGGGCTGATTATTGCGCACCGTGACAATGAAGTATTAATGAAGCTTAACCCTGTAAAAGACAATAATGTTGATTTAAAGCTGAAAGAAACGGTTCAGGCAGTTATAAGCGGAAACACTGATATTGGCCGGTATACTCATGAAGGTGTTGACAAATATGTTGCCTATACCCCGGTCCCTGGAATGAAATGGGGCACTATAGTGACAGTGCCTGTTTCAGAGTTGACCGCTCAACTGGCGTACCTCCCGGTTATTGCCTTTGCGGTAGCTCTTATTGTAGCTCTTGTTGGCGCACTGATATCGAATACAATTATGGCAAAAATGATTAGCTGGCCAATTGAAAAAATCCAAAAAATGATGGCCCGTGCAGAATCAGGTGATCTTACCGTTAGAGGCACGGTATATTCCGGAGATGAAATCGGACAGCTTACGGCTTCCTTTAATCAGTTTATTGAAAAAATACAAAATATGTTTGTCGACATGAGGGACAGCTCCATAAGAGTCAATAAATTATTGGATCTGGTGTACGATAAGGCCAGTAATATGGCTAACAATAACTCAACAATGAAAAGCAAAATAAATGAGATTAACCTTTCTGTTGGTCAAATTACTGAAAGTATTACAGGCACAGCTTCTTCTTCATCGGAAACCAGCAACTACATAAATATGAACGTCAGGGCACTGGAAGACATGTATAACAATATACAAAGACTGGCTTCTGCGTCGGAGCAAATCTCGGCCAGTGTGGACCAGGTCAGCCTGGGAGCTGAGCAAAATTCAGATAGTATAAATAATATTTCTGTATCAGCTGAAGACGTTTCATCTTCGGTAAGCAGTGTCGCTACCGCTGTAAAAGAAATAAATTACTCATTAAATGAAGTAAGCCGCAATTGTGAAAGATCAATTCAAATAACTGACAACGCCGGGATAAGGGCCGGTGAAACCACTCACATAATAGAAAAACTCAGCTATTCATCAAGGCAGATAGGCAAGATTGTCAATGTTATTAACGACATAGCTGAACAAACGAAGATGCTTGCACTGAACGCAGCTATTGAGGCTGCGGGTGCCGGAGAAGCAGGGAAAGGCTTTGCGGTAGTTGCCAACGAGGTAAAAGAGCTGGCCAAGCAGACTGCTGAGGCTACTGATGAAATAAGCTCTCAGATAGATGCTATGCAAAACAATATGACCTCTGCTGTAAAAGCAGTGCAGACTATAACAGAAGTTATTGAGGAAATAATTGACATCACCAATACAATAGCTTCCGCGGTTACCGAGCAATCTGCGTCAACCGGCGAAATATCCAAGTCAGTAATACTCTCTGCTGAGAAAGTAAGCCTTATCACCAGAGAGATTGCAGAGGTTGCCGAAAATGCGCGGCAGGCTGCAAGGAATATAGATGAAGCCTCAAAAGGTTTGCAGGAGGTTGCCCGCTCAATTAATGATATTTCTATGTCAGCAAATGAGGCAAATGAAAATACTACAAGGGCATCTGAGCGAGTGGCGCTGGTGGCCCGGGACGCCTCCGAGATTTCTGGAGGGGCCCTGGAGATTATGCAGCGCATAGAGGAGATTAACCATCTGTCAAATGAAACTGCTGCCGGAGCTGATGAGACCAGTATGTCAGCAAAAAAATTGGCAGAACTGACAAGACAAATGGATCTTAAAATAAAGCAATTTAAAGTTGATTAAAGAACTATAGTTAAATGGCTGGTGGATATTTGAAAAAGCTTAAAGTATTAATAGCCGACAAATCTGCGTTTTATAAAAAGATATATGAACAGGCTGTAGAGGCGACAGGGCTTGTGCAGGTATGCCAATTTGCCTCGAATATAAATATTGCGATGGAAAGATTAAAAATATTCAGCGCAGATGTACTAATAACGGAGATTTTCGGAGCCAAAGGTGAGTTCATTAAAAATGTAAAAAAGATTATTAACGATTTCCCGGGTATTCATATAATTATTACCGGTGGCAGCAAATCCGTAGCCAAGGAGATTATTCTGTGTGAAACCGCAATAATAGATTATATTGAAAAGCCGTCTCAGGATAATCCGCATGACAGCAGCGTCGAAACAATAAGAAAACATCTACAGGGTCTTTTCACTCAGATAATGACCGGAAGATATATATCAAAAGAAAATGCTCTAAAAGTGGCTGACGAGAGAATTATTACCGTAAGTCAAAACACATGCCAGAGAAAAAGCGCTAAAAAGCTTCCCAGATATGTGGATATTGTATTAATTGCATCTTCAACCGGAGGGCCAAGCGCCCTGGAGAGTGTTCTTAAAGATATACCCCCAGGCTTTCTTAGCCCAATACTGGTGGTTCAGCACATGCCTAAAGACTTAACAAAAAGATTATCCATTTCTCTGGACAGGAAATGTGCTTTAACTGTCAAAGAAGCAGCGGAAGGAATGGATGTAACAACCGGAAATGTTTTAATTTCTCCGGGTGGTTTTCACATGAAGCTTATGCCCGCTAAAAAAGGAGTTTTAACAGTAAAACTGGATTCTACATCACCCGTTAACGGTGTCAGGCCGTCTGCCGATGTTTTGTTTAGATCTGTTGCAGCTGCCTGTTTGGGCAAAAGTATATTGGCCATTGTACTCACCGGGATGGGAACCGATGGCCTGGAGGGTATAAGAGAGATTAAAAAGCACTGTGATTGTTATTGTATAACACAAAGCGAGAAAACCTGCGTGGTATATGGAATGCCTAGAAGTATTGTTGAAGCAGGGCTTTCAGATTCTGAAGAAGACCTTGAGGCTATATCTCAAATTTTCAAAAAACTGCACTGTGGGGTTCGTTAATTGTGATAAGCCTGTCTAATGAAGAATTCCGGCTTATGCAGAGATTTATATGTGACAGCTGTGGAATTTTAATAACAAAGGATAAATCTTATCTTATTGAAAGTAGATTGCAAAAGATTATTGCTGAATCCGGTTCGAGGAATTTTTTAGGTCTTTACAATATTCTAAAGAAAAACAACATTACACTAATACAAAAGGTTATTGACGCCATAACCACTAACGAAACACACTGGTTTAGAGACAGGACACCGTGGGAATTTTTTGAAGAAGCATTACTGCCCGAATATATATCGCAAATAAGAAAAGGGCTAAGGTCAGAGGTAAGGATATGGAGCACGGCATGCTCAACAGGTCAGGAACCATATTCAGTAGCCATGTGTATCAAAAAATACATCAATAAGAGGAATATAAAAGATATAGATTTAGGGTGTTTTAAGATTTTAGCAACGGATATTTCGCAAAAAGCTCTTAACGCAGCAATAGAAGGGAATTACGATAATATTTCGGTGTCAAGAGGTCTGAATGAAGAATACAAAAATTTATTTTTTATAAAGAAGGGCAACCGTTGGTTTATTGATGAAGTTATTAAAAAAGCAGTCGTATTTAAATATTTCAATCTGATAAGTCCCTTCGTGCCGCTAGGTAAATTTGATGTTGTATTTTGCCGCTATGTATTGATATATTTTTCGGAGGATTACAGGAAAAACATAATAGAAAGAATTGTTGACACATTGGTTCCAGATGGAATTTTATTTTTGGGGAACTCTGAATTACTGCCCGAAGGCTCGCAAATACCGAAATTGCATAGAAAAATTGCTAATATTTATTACAAGGGTTAGGAGTTGATTGTTTGAATATATTATCAGTAGATGATGTAATGGTTGTAAGAAAAATCATAAAACATGTGGTTGAGGGAATGGGCGGCAGTCTAATAGAAGCGTCCAGTGGAATGGAGGCTTTTGTAACACTGGAAAAAGACCCGGAAAAAATTGACCTGATACTTTTAGACTGGAATATGCCTAATATGAACGGGCTTGAATTTCTTGCAAAAATTAAAAGCAGTGAAAAATTAAAACATATTCCTGTGGTAATGGTTACTAATGAAGGTGAAAAAGGCAAGATAATAAAGGCAATTCAGGCAGGGGCTTCCAATTATCTGGTCAAGCCCTTTACTGAACAGGATCTCACCAAAAAGATAGTAGACTGCCTTGGTCTCGGATATGAAAGTGTGGTCTCGGGCTGCTTTTTTGATGAGATTAAAAAAATGCTGACAATTATATCGGGACAAGAGGTAATAGAGGAAAAAAGCCCCGAAGATGAAGGTATTTTCGCAAAGGGGTCTTTGATGTGCAGCATTCCATTATTCGGGCAGAAAAATGCAATAATATTTATCAGTGCGTCCCTCGTAACGGCTGTCAGGCTTTTCATGGGTGGGGATGACAGTAAGGCCCCCGAGTCCGACAGACAATTGGTTCAGGGATTTGTAAAGCTGATAAATAAAATAACATCCGAAGTGGTAGAAAAATTAGCAAAATCCAATGCAAATCTTAACATTATAAATCCGGTGGTTATGTCAGGGATAATTGAGGACAATTACTTTTTTGTAAATAAAGTAAAATATTTTAAGGTAGCCAAAAGGTTAACTTCCGGTGATGTTGTTTTAGATGTTATAATATTATACTTCTAATAACAGCTGGATTTTGCTCATCCCTCATCAATAACTTCCCCACCCTCAGGCATTAGCTGCTCTCGTATTTTTTTTAGTGCCTGTCTTTCCAGTCTTGATACCTGAACCTGGGAAAGGCCTAGCCTCTCAGCTATATCAGCCTGAGTTTTATCTTCAAAAAACCTCCAGATTAATATCTTTCTATCCCTCTCAGGCAGGAATTGCAAAAGTTCCTTTACGGCTATTTTATCAAGCCAGGGGGACTCCCCGCCAGAAGAGTGATCTTTAAGCTGGTCTAAAAGATAGATAGGATCGCCGTCATCCTGATGAAGAGTGTCGTATATTGATGACGGAGTTTGAACAGCTTCCAGGGCTGTTACAACATCTTCCCTCTCAATTCCTAATTCTTCAGCCACCTCGCTTACTGTTGGCTCTCTCCCTATTTTCCCTATAAGCTTCTCCCGGGTTTGCTGTATTTTAAACGCGGTTTCCTTCATGGATCTGCTTATTTTGATAGGATTATCGTCCCTCAGAAATCTTCTTATCTCCCCTACAATCATTGGAACCGCATAGGTTGAGAATTTTACATCATAGTTCAAATCAAATTTGTCTATTGACTTCATTAGCCCTATACAGCCTATTTGGAATAAATCCTCCAATTCATAGCCCCTGTTCTGAAATCTTTTAACAAGGTTAAATACAAGTTTAAGATTGCAGTTTACAAGGCGTTCTCTTGCCTGCTGGTTTCCCCCCTGCGCCTTTATTATTAATTCCCGCATCTCTTTGTCTTTTAGCAGTGGGAATCGTGGAAGGTTCATTTCAATTAATCTGGAGCTCATTAAAAGACACCTCAGTGACCCTGCCGTGGGGTTACTTCTTTTTTGCATGACCTGGCCATAATAACCCTTGTTCCCTTACCGGGCTTAGATATGACATCAAGCTTATCACTAAAGGACTGCATAAAGGAAAACCCCAGGCCCATTCTTTCAGGGGCGGTAGAAAAAGCAGGCTGCAAGGCATTCTCAACGCTTTCTATACCTCTCCCCCAGTCTTCAATTATAAATATTATTGTGTTACCGTTAATTTCAGCTGAAAGCTCGATCATTCTGTCAGGGTCCGTTCCGTAACCATGAATCACAGCGTTGGTGACAGCTTCTGAGACAGCAACCTTTATTTCCTCGATATCATTTATAGTAAAGTCAAGCTGAGCAGCAAAAGATCCTGATGCCACCCTTGCAAAGGCCACATTAACCGGTAAACTGCTAAATTGAATTTTCATTCTGTTAATTGTCATAGATATTCCCCCTATACAGCCATATCCAAGGCCCGTTTTTCACTGGGACATTCTTTAATTATATTAAAAAGGCCGGATATTTCCAGTATCTTTCTTACCTGGGGCCTAAGCCCAACAACAAACATTTTTCCTCCCACTCTGTATATTTTCCTGTAGCGGCCAAGTATAACCCCGAGGCCTGAGCTATCTATATATGTAACATCTGTCAGGTTTAAAATAATATTTTTTACCTGGGGATTGCTGTCAAGCTGGCTATCCATTGCTTCTCTTATTATATCAGCCACAGCCAGGTCAATTTCTCCATCAATCCTGACAAGAAGAACACTTTCCAATGTTTCGGTTTTTAACTCCATCCGAAGTTATCCCTCCAATAAGATTAGTGTATGTTTATATGATTTGCATGCCTGCTAAATTTTACCATATAAATGATATAAAGGCAATTTTTAAATAAACGCCCTGCGGGCGTTACCGCTGTTTCAGTGGCATTATTAAGCATTATTCATAGGTCCGGAATTGGGAATAATTCCTATGCCTTTATAAAAATTAAGCTCATACCGTTCATATGCGGTATGAGCTTTTATTTTAGTTTACTATTTCCAAAAGTGTTCGGTTTATTTGCTGGATGAAGCTCCTTTTGGGAACATCAATTTCAGCTACCAGAGGTACCCTTAATACTTCCCTGTTGTCTTTTGTTACCAGGTATTCGCCTATTTTTTGGCCCTTGCTGATTGGGGCAGAAACTCTTTCAGGGGACTCAACCCTGCCCTGATAGCCTTTTTCGTCACCTTTCCTTACTACAACCGCCACTTTATCGGCCGTCATAATACCTATCTGGTCTTTAATTCCTCTTTCCACCGTTATCTTCCTGACTACTTTGTTTCTGTCTTCCAGGAAGAAGGCCTTGTACCTGGCATACCCATAATTATAAAGTTTTATTGTCTCTCTGAAATGACTCTTGGGCTCGGGAGTACCCATTACTACCGCAATTAATCTGAGTTTGTCCCTCTCACAGGTTGTCGCCAGACAGTATTTGGCTTCGTTTGTCCAGCCCGTTTTTCCGGCATCGACACCATTGTACCATTTAAGAAGCTTGTTGGTGCTCCATAGTTTGAATTCTCCTCCCCGGAGATCATATTCATATATTCCCGATATTTTCATAAATAATGGGTGCTTAATGCATTCCTTCATAATAATGGCCAGATCCATTGCTGATGTGTGATGCCCCTCGGCTGGAAGACCTGTTGTATTAACAAAATTAGTATTATTGCAGCCAAGCTGCTTTGCTCTTTCATTCATCTTGCCGACAAAGGCTTCCTCACTTCCCTCAACATGTTCAGCCAGTGCCACGCTGGCATCATTGGCGGACCCTACCGCTACCGCAATCAGCATCTCCTTCAGGCTAAATTCTTCTCCGGGCTCCAAATAAATTTGAGAACCACCCATGCTCCAGGCGTTTTCTGAAGCAACAACTTTATCATCGAGCTTAATTTTTCCCTGTTCAACTGCCTCTATTGTGAGAAGCATTGTCATGATTTTGGTAACACTGGCCATAGGCAAAGGCTTGTCTATATTTTTTGCGAACAATATATCGTTACTGTCGGCCGATATTAAGATGGCACTTTCTGCAGTTGTTTCAAGTAACTCCTTTTTTACCCCTTCATTTTGTGTTTTGGGGGTTGCAAAAGCCTGATTTGAAATTAAGAATAATAATATTAAAATTATTACTATTATTGGTACTTTTTTCCGAGCCATGCTTAATCCCTCCAAAAAGTATTTGATAAGCCCTTTTCTTATGCTGTTCAAAAAAATAAAAGTTATACTTAATAAGAACTTAAACTTACAGTTATAATTTCCTGTAACCTCTTTTATTGGTGTTTCATACCATGTTATCAAACATAACTTTTAAAGGAGGTTTTTCCCATGACAGAAGCTCTCTCAAATTTATTTAGAAACCCCACAGTGATAATAATAGGCGGCGGATTTTTACTCTTCCTGTTTTTGATTCTTATTTTAATAGTTCTTCTGATTTGTAATCCTATAATAGTTTAGCGCCCCCTTATTTTACCAAGTCCTCAGCTATGAGGACTTTTCTGTTTTTAAGTGTAATATTTGTTTACATATGTTTATATTAATTTACACATTTTTCACAAAATTAAATAAATTATTTTGTAGTATAGGGCATTCCTGTGATAATAGTTATGGCAGGATTATTGCATAAAGAAATAATAAAAATTCGGGGGTGCCTTTCATGAAAACTGCGGGAGAATACTTGGAAAGTGTTAAGAAGTTAAACCCCAGAATATTCCTGGGGGGAAAGCAGGTAGGACTTACCGAAAACCCTACCACAATGACTGTAGTAAACGCTAACGCCAGGGTTTATCAGCTCGGTGAGGACCCTCGTTACGACAGTGTGATGAATGCCATTTCTCCTTATACTGGCGGCAAGGTAAGCAGAAACCTTCATATAGCTTCATCTACAGCCGACCTGGAAAAAAGGATGGAAATGGCTATACTGACAAGCCAAATGCTTGGCACTTGCAATTACAGGTGTGTAGGAGCTGACACCCTTAACGCAATTGCCGGGGTCACATGGGAAATGGACCGGGATTTAGGCACAAAATATCATGAAAAATTTAAAAGTCACCTTATATATCTTCAAGAGAATGACCTGGCTGTTAGCGGAGCGGTAACCGATGCCAAGGGAGAACGCTCAAAACGTCCCGGGCAGCAGGAGGACCCTGACGTTTACGTCCATATAACAAAAAAGACCTCAGACGGTATTTATGTAAGCGGGGCTAAGGTGAGTCAAAGTGGAGCCATAGGGGCCCATGAGACTATTGTGATACCAACAATGGGAATGAAGCCCGGTGAGGAAGATTTTGCAGTTGCCTTTGCCGTAGAAAACGGCACACCGGGAATCACATATATATGCCAGTATACACCCTTCACTGCAGAAAGGGAGCTTATTGACAGTAAGTATATAGGTAATCCGCTATACGGCCAGAGAGAAACAAGCATAATGGTTTTTGACAATGTATTCATACCGTGGGAAAGAGTATTTATGTGCGGTGAAACAAAATATTGCGGGAGGTTAATTGCCCGCTTTGCAAAGACCCACAGAATGAATTGCGGGGGAGCCTGCAAGGTTGGATTTGCAGATCTAATAATAGGCGCAACTCAACTTCTTGCTGAATATTCAGGAGTGCAGAAAGCCCCTCATATTGTTGATAAATTAACTGATATGGTTAGGATAAGTGAAACTGCCAGGGCCTGTTCAGTAGCAGCAGCTTTGAAAGGAATTGAGGAGCCTCAGGGATCGGGTTTTTACATGCCCGACGATGTGTTTGGAAACGCGGCCAAACTTACCATAGCTGATGGCTTCTGGGATATAATGAAATGGGCCGGGGATATTGGGGGAGGACTTGCTGTTACCATGCCGTGCGAGCTGGAGCTGGATAATCCGGAATCAGGCCCATATGTAAGAAAATTTTTGAAAACAGGAGCCAGTGCTGAGGAAAGGCTAAGAATGGCAAAATTTATACAGAACTGGTGCGCAGGACTACACGGAGCAGGAACCTGGCACGGTGCCGGCTCCCCAATGGCTCAAAAAATGGCGCTTTACACACTGACCGATTTTGAAAGTAAAAAAGCCCTGGCTAAAAGCCTTGCCGGACTTGAGTAAAAACAGGAATTAGGAATTGGGAATTAGGAATTGGGGATTGGAGATTAGGATTCGGAAGCGGGAAACAGAATTAAACACAAAAAAAAAACAGGCGGGTGTGGGTGATCGCACCTGCCTATTTTATTTTTTTGATTATAAGCGGAGATGGAAATGGTTTTTCTTCCCCTATAACAAAGGACTGCTTTACCAATTCGGAGGGTATTTCTGTGCTTCGGCCGGAATTATAATGTAAAGTTGCAAGGGGCTCACCTTTATAAACCCTATCCCCTACTTTCTTATGAAGTAAGATTCCGGCAGAAAGATCAAGCTTACTATCCTTTGTTTCCCTGCCAGCCCCTAGCTTCATAGCGGAATATCCAATCTTAAGGGCATCTATTTCTTTTATATAGCCATCCGCCACTGATGTAATAACCGTCTTTTGTGAAGCTTCCGGAAGGAGCCCGGTATCGTAAATTACGTGATAATTACCACCCTGCCTGGCTATCATTTCTCCAAATTTTACCAGTGCATGGCCCTTTTTGATGTTTTCCTCCAGCGTCTGGGAGGCCTCTTCCACGGAATTGGCTTTCCCTGCCAGTACAAGCATTTCGGAACCAAGAGATATGCACAATTCCATTAAGTCAGAAGGCCCCCTTCCGGCAAGCGTGTCTATTGCCTCCTTAACCTCAAGGGAGTTCCCCACAGCAAATCCAAGGGGCTGATCCATAGTGGTAATAACAGCCACTGTTGTTCTATTAAGGCTATTACCAATATCAACCATTAAAGATGCAAGTTCAGAGGCAGCTTCTACATCTTTCATGAATGCCCCCACCCCTACCTTTACGTCAAGAACGACTGCGTCTGCCCCTGAGGCAAGCTTTTTTGACATTATGCTGGAGGCAATAAGGGATATATTGTCTACTGTGGCGGTAACATCCCTTAAAGCATACAATTTTTTGTCGGCGGGGACTAAATTGCCTGTCTGTGCTACTACAGCCAGGCCTATTTCTTTTACCTGGCTTAAAAAGTCCCTGTTATTTAATTCCACCTTAAAGCCTGGAATAGCTTCCAGCTTGTCAATAGTTCCCCCGGTGTGGCCAAGCCCCCTCCCGGACATTTTTGCAACCTTAACGCCAGCAGAGGCAACCAGAGGGCCCAGTACAATTGTTGTTTTGTCACCGACCCCGCCTGTGCTGTGCTTATCCACCTTTATTCCAGGTATAGAGGAAAGGTCAATAATATCCCCTGACTTAAACATTTTCATTGTTAAATCAATGGTTTCCCTTTGGCTAAGGCCATTTAAAAAAATTGCCATGAGTAGTGCGGATATCTGGTAATCAGGTATTATTCCAGCTACATACCCGTTTATAAAAAACTCAATCTCTTCAGGGTCAAGCTCTCCACCCTGTCTCTTCTTTAAAATAATATCGTAAATATTCAACTGCATCCCCCGCCCAGTTTGAAATAGCTAATTCTGTTAAAAAATACTGTCGGAATCCTGAATTCAGAATTCAGAATGGCCCGGGATTCTTTTCGTTTCATTCTCTTTTTGTGCCGTTTGCGGCACGAGGCAATTTTTTTATAATATCCTTATAAAAGCTTTTTCCGGTATCGAAAGAAAGATCGAAAATCTGGGCCAGAGTGGCGGCCACATCTGCAAAAGTTTCCCTCGTTCCAAGATTTATACCGGATTGCACCTGGCTTCCGGTCACCAGCAGTGGCACGTATTCCCGGCTGTGATCAGTGCTTTCTGTTGTCGGGTCACACCCATGGTCGGCTGTTATTATTAATAATTCCTTCTCATTAAGTGAGCCTGTAATTTCCGGGAGGCGCCTGTCAAAAGCCTCAAGGGCGGCTGCGTACCCATGAGGGTCGTTTCTGTGGCCGTAAACCATGTCAAATTCAACAAGGTTTGTAAAAATAATTCCCTTATTTATCTCTGCTATTTTTTCCAGGGTACGGTCCACACCCTCCATATTATTTGCCGTGTGCATAGAATCTGTGATGCCCTGGCCGGCAAATATATCGAAAATTTTTCCTACTGCAACAACCGGAAGTCCCGCTTCAGAAATCGCAGACAGTATTGTGGGTCGGGGCGGGGCTAGAGAAAAATCATGCCTCCTTGCAGTCCTTTTAAAACTCCCGGGAGTTCCTGTGAATGGCCTGGCTATTACCCTGCCCACGGCATGTTCACCGGTTAATATTTCCCTGGCGATTTGACACATGTCATAAAGTCTTGCCACAGGGATTATTTCTTCATGGGCTGCTATCTGAAACACACTGTCCGCAGAGGTATATACAATGGGGCGGCCTGTATTGATATGATCCTCGCCCAGCTCTTTAATAATCTCGGTACCCGAGGCCGCTTTATTTCCAAGCGTCTTAATTCCTATCTTCTTTTCAAAGGCTTCAATTATTTCTTTAGGAAAGCCCTCCGGATACACAGGGAAAGGCCTTTCCATAACAATCCCGGCTATTTCCCAATGCCCTGTTGTGGTATCTTTTCCCGGTGATTTGCAGGACATCCTGCCGTATGATCCGGCAGGGCTGCTAACAGGCTTTATACCCATAAAATCACCAAGGTTTCCAAGACCCATTGCTTCCAGGTTAGGCAAATTAAGACCGTTTACTGCCAGTGCGCAGTTGCCCAGGGTGTTGCTTCCCTGGTCTCCGTATTCAGAAGCATCCGGAAGGGCGCCTATTCCAACACTGTCCAATACAATTAGTATTACCTTCTCTATTTCTCTCATTTTTATCAGTCCTTATATTTAATAATCTAAGCCCTGGGATGGTTTTTTTGGTGGACTTCTTTTAATCTTGTCCTGGTCAGATGCGTATATATCTGTGTGGTGGAAATATCTGCATGCCCCAGTAGTTCCTGCACTGCACGCAAATCCGCGCCGTTTTCCAGAAGGTGTGTGGCGAAGGAATGCCGCAGCGTGTGTGGTGTTATTTCCTTTTTTATATTTGATTTTGCGGCATACTTTTTAATAATTTTCCAAAAGCCCTGCCTTGTCAGACTGCCTCCGTTTTTGTTGAGAAAAAGCGATTTGCTATTTGCTTCCCCCAATAATTTGACCCTGGCTCTTTGAATATATGCTTCAACAAAATGGGCGGACACTTCTCCTATAGGAATAATTCTTTCCTTGGAACCTTTGCCCATACACCTGATATAGCCTTCTTCAAGATTAATATCTCCCCTTTGCAGGGACACAAGCTCTGTTACTCTTATCCCTGTTGCATACAACAACTCAAGCATGGCTTTATCTCTCAGGCCGGCAGGAGTTCCAATGCGTGGCTGGCCAAGCAGCCTGTCCACCTCATCGGCTGTTAAAACCCTTGGCAGCCTCTGATGCTTCCTGGGGGACTCTATGTTTTCTGTTGGATCTTTTTCAATCCGTCCCTCATTTAAAAGAAATTTATACAGGGACTTTATAGATGCTATTCTTCTTGAAATGGTGGCAGGAGACATACCATCTTTTTTCATTTGCAAAAGATACAAGGAGATAGCGTTTCTTCCGTTGCCGCCAAGTGGGTCAATTTTTTTATCTTTACAACATTGCATGAAAAAAATAAGATCAGACCGGTAGGAAATCACAGTGTTTTTAGCGAGGCCACGTTCGATGGCAAGGAAATTTAAAAAATCTTTTATTTCCCGATCCATTAAATACACCGCCTTTATTTTCCAAAAACATCTTTCTTCATAAACTATTAAATCCCTCTTTCTTTAAAATTGTTAAGAGTATTAAATTTAAAAAAACATTAAAAAATAACAAGGCGCTTCCAGGTTATATACCTGAGGCGCCTTGTAATAAAAATCAGTCGCCGGATTTTATTTTTAGTAATTGGTAAGCTCTCGCGCCGAGCCCTATTTCCTCAGCGTATTCGAGCTGCCTTTTCCAGTCAATTCCCGGATGCAGGGCTCTAAATATATCTCCTTCTGTCTTTTTGCCTTCAAGCTTAGTACCGGGAAGTACCAGTTCTTTATTTACCAAATCCACGCTTGACTGGTCTATGGCAACAATATCTTTTGAAGCAAGAATTCCAATATCCCTGACAACCGGTGCGTCATTAAAGCTGAAACAATCGCAGTCGGGAGATATATTATTTAGGAAATTAATAAACCCGCACTTTGATTTTTTATTGCTCAGTACGCCGGCTGCGTACTCTACCATTTTTTCCTGCAGGGCGTATTCAGCGTTGTTTTTCCAATTTACTGAAATTGCTCCGTGGGGACAGGTTACTGTGCACTCCCCGCAGCCTATGCATAGTTTTTCATCTACCACGGCCATTTTTAATTCACCAACTGCAATGGCGCCAGCGGGGCACCACTGTGTACATCTTGAGCAGGCCTTGCATTTTGCTTCCTTCACCCGTGGAAGCATGTCGGAGTGCATTACCTGCTTTCCCGCCCTTGAACCACAGCCCATTCCCACATTTTTTATGGCGCCGCCAAAACCGGTTGCCTCGTGGCCTTTAAAATGGGATATGGCTATTAACGCATCAGCAAACATTACCGCGCTGCCTATTTTTACATCCTTACAGTGTTTAAGGTTTACCTGCACTACTCTGTAGTCTTTCCCGTTCAAACCGTCGGCAATTACCAGTGGGGCGTCCACAACGGAATAAGCAAATCCGTTTTCTGTTGCTGTCTTTAAGTGATCAACGGCATTTGATCTGCTTCCCACATAAAGTGTATTTGCATCGGTAAGAAATGGCTTGCCGCCCGACTTTTTTACTTCTTCCACTATTCTTTTGACAAACTGCGGCCTGATAAAGCCGGTGTTGCCCTTCTCCCCAAAATGAATCTTGATGGCAACAAGGTCCCCGGGGGAAATAATTTCTTTAAAGCCTGCTTCAGAAAATAGTCTTCCTACCTTATCCAGCAGGTTAAACTTTTGTGTTGCCCGCATATCTGTAAAAAAAACCTTAGATGGCATAATAAACCCTCCTTGACAGTATTTTAAACAATTTTAATATTCTTTCACCGTGATCGATTTAAATCCTTTTTAAAAAATATACCCAAAACAAAATACCGGCTACTCCACCGGTATACGTAAATAGTGCTTTTCTTTTAATTTGTTAATTATTAAACTCTCAGAATTTAAAATTGATTCATCCACATCTTTAAATACCTTAATTGGATTGCCATGGGGGTGATTTCTGTTTAGCCACCTCCGGTAAGATTCCTCTGTGCTCTGAACAATCCCTGCCAGCTGTGACATCAGTATTACGAGAATAGCCACAGCAAGAGTCAGCTTAATTAAATGCACAAATTTTCTTTTAGTGTTAAACACGATAAAAAATAACGATTTCATAAACTCTCCTGCTTATGATCCAATTAATATATATTCTGCAGCCAGTTTTGTTAAAAAGGGCGTAACATACCCCTCTACCAGACCGGCGGCCATAGCGACTGCAGAAAATAGCAACATAATAACAGAATACTGTAAAAGCCTCGGCAGTATTGTTATATTGCTGTTAAAGTTTCTTTTCCATAACAAGACACCAAACATTATAGCCGAAGATGCACCCAGGCATATTGCGGGTATGTAAAGAAGGTTGTGTGGCAGAATAGCCGCGCTTGTAAAAAGAATACCTTTTAATGACAGGTCCCTGGTTAAAAAAGTTACTGCAAACCCTATAACAAAGCCTCTTACAAAAAGTATGCCAAGTATAACGGGCATGCCAATAATAGTAAGACCCAGTATGTATATTGCAGTTAACATTATAATGTTATTTTTTATTGCGTTTGTGGCCATTCTTTCTGAATCGAAAATGGTTTTTCCGGCATTTATAATAAAATTATTAATGTATTCATTAAGTGCACCCGTTTTCTCATGGTCCATATTATTGGCAGAAATAGAGCCAAGTAAAAGTCCGCAGGAAAATACAACAAGTACAATAACATATACCGGCCAGTTTCCGGCCAGCAATGAAAAAAGCCTACCGGGGGTCCTTTTCATATATACGGTCATAGCTTCCCCCTCTATTCCATTTCCTCATAATATCTTTATTAAAATATAAATCCCATTATTCCGCATGTATGTTTACTTGCTGTAATTGCATCGAATTACTTATAGATTGGAACCACCTTTTCTAAGCCCATGCATGGATATAGCAGTACCCGGGTTTGCGTAATTCTACAACGGCCTTAAAAAAAGCTGAATTAAGCAAAGTAATCGACATTGAGTCCATTATGAGTGTTAAAAGTTCATGAGAAATAATCTTTTAAGTCGTAAAATGTATTGCTATGACAATAAATTTCGTATATAATAGCCCAAAGGCAAACTTTACCGAAAGGAAAGGGCGCAAAGCCACGGGCCTTATGGGTTGTTTCATAATCCGATGGCGGCCGGGCTGCCTTAGGTTGTCAGATAGCCAAACCTGAGAAGAAAACTCAAGGTTTGGCTTTTTTATGACAAATTACGACAAAAAATTAGTTTATTAATTTTGTTGTGAATTTTTATACTACAAACAAATAGTTAATGACTTCAATAGAGGGATTTGTTAAATATCTTGCGATGTATAAAAGTTGACTTTTAAACTATACGAAAGCATGTTAGGAGTGACATAAATATTTATGGCAGGATTAAGATTTTTTTTAGCTGGTTTACTGGTGATTGTAATGTTTTTGCCAACACAGGCCTATGCTATTGAAATGAACGGTACCAGCCTTGGTCCGACAATTGTCGATAAGATGATAAAGCCCGGGGAGAGCTTTGAACAAGTTTTTAACATTCAAAACAGAAGTGGGGAACCGGTTGAAATTGAAGCGTATGTGCAGGATTTCAGGGTAGAGAAGGATTATTGGCATAAGGTGGACAACCCCGACACAAGATGGTCTCCGATGACCTGGGCCACAATAGCCAGTGCCCCCAAGAGATTGGCCAACATGGAGCAGGGTAAGATAAGGGTAATATTTAATGTGCCCAAGAATGCTGAAATGGGAGAGCATCTAACCTATTTCAATGTCAGATTTATTCCGGGAACCAATGCCATAAATACAAAGGGGGAACAGGGCGCGGGCATCACCGTGGCCTCGGAAATTCGATCTCTGGTTTATGTAAAGGTGACAGACCCCCGGGGGAATTTTGAATTAAAACAGTCATGGCGGCTGTTAAAGGCCGGTACCGGTTTTTGGCACTTTGGAAAGCCGGTTTTCAGTGCCGCTGCAGAGAATAATGGCAATGTTCACCTGGAAGTGCGGGGAAACATTGTTGTCAAAGATGTTATAAGAAATCAGACAGCCGAACTTAATGTACCGACATTCAACATTTTACCCGGAGCCGACAAAAAAATAGACATAACCTGGAATGATGCACCCTTCATCGGTTATTTCCATGGAAAAATGCAGCTGACCTATGATGGGAAAAACTTTGAAGAAAGGCAATTTTCCTTTGCAACAGTGCCTCTGCTGACACTGACCGGCACCCTTTTAACCTTTACCGGTATAATTTTTGCCGTGGCTCTTTACATCCGCAAACTTAAAAAACAGTTGGCGATGGCGGAACAGCGGCAGAGCAATATTCCCGGAGAATAAAGCAGCCTATTGTGGAGTGACTTCATTCTCCGCGTAACAATAGTGAAAGGAGGTGAATCAACATGAAAAAAGTTGTTGCAGTCCTCTTGGCTCTGGGGATTCTGCTGGCTGGCGGCGGGGTGTTGCAGGCAGCGAACCTTTCCGTTTCAGCCGATGTTCAGTCGGCTTTGACTCTGATACTAAGTCCTACAGGCCTGTCGTTCACAGGTGTTCAGCAGGGAGTTGCCTCAACTGCTCAGACCCTGACAGCCACTACAACCGGTTCCGGATCTTATCAATTACAGTTAACCGGCGCCAGTTTCAACGGACCACAGACGGTTTCGGCCTCGGCACTTGAATTCAAGGAGGCTTCAGCCGGAACCTATACGGCAGCCGCCACAACTGCTAAAAACATGCTGGCTGCCAACGGAACTGCTGTTGCCGGCGGTGATGCAAAGACATTTGATATCCGGGTGAATTTCCCTGCTTCTACTCAAAACGGCACCTACACTTCCAGTGTGGTTATCACTGCCGTGCCGCAGTAAAAAAGCACTGTTAAAACCAAATAATCCGGTTTAAGGCGGCAACCCGAAGCGGAATACGGTTTTAAACAATGCTTTAATGTTATTGTATCATAGTGTTAATGCCAGAACAAATGAGACTAAAGTCACTGCGCCTGGGAATTAAGTACCAGGCGCAGTGCTTTGCTAAAAAAAATTGAAAGAACTGCCGCTGTTAGTGATAGAATTAAGGGAAGTGAGAATGAGGTTTACTGCCAGGAGTATATTGTGGGAGCGATAAATGTGAAGGCAATAAGTAAATTAATTGCACTAATTCTTATTTTTATATTAATAATCTCTTTAACTATTAACCTTTATGTCCTTAAATATCGTAATTATGCAACTCACGAAAATCAAATTGACAGTAATGACAAAGTTGCAATTGTTCTTGGCGCTTTCGTGACATCAGACGGCCGCCTGTGCGATATGCTGACTGACAGGGTTGATACAGCTGTAGATTTATATAAGTACGGAAAAGTTAAAAAAATACTAATGACCGGTGACCATGGAAGGGAGGCCTATGATGAGGTGAACAGTATGAGAAAGTATGCTGAAGCCAGGGGTGTTCCGACAGAAGATATTTTTATGGATCATGCAGGCTTTTCTACCTATGACAGCATGTACCGGGCCAGGGATGTTTTTATGGTGGATGCAGCGGTGATTATCACCCAGAACTTTCACCTTCCAAGGGCGATTTATATAGCGAGGAAGCTGGGCATTGATGCGGTGGGGGTTAGTGCTGACAGGCATGTTTATGCCGGGGCAGAAATATATGACTACCGGGAGGTTCTTGCACGAATAAAAGCTTTTATACAGGTTATGGCCAATGACAGTCCAAAATTTTTGGGCCCTGCTATACCGGTGAGCGGAGACGGCAGGGCGACGCATGACTTTAAATAGACGACCCGGAATTGGGAATTAGGATTATCTTATTCTTATAAGTATTTCCTTATAAATATACTCAGCGGCCAACAGGTCTTCCAGTGAGCTGCCGCTGGCTGCTACTACGGCTATTCCTCTGCCTGCTTTCATTGAAGACTTGACAGCTCTTTCGGCTGAGTCTTTGGCGGAGCTGAAGCCGTTTTTTTTCATGGTCCTGGCCACAGTACCGGTAAGCACCAGAGGTGCCCCTGCGGATACGGCAGCGTCGAAAGCAACCCCTCCTGTTCCAGAGGCACCAACAACCACTTTTCCATTAAAATCGGAGAGCTTTACTATTTCGGCGCCTATATTCGGTATTATGCCGGATATAACAGAACCGGTGGAATCGATGCCATTTATTACCCCGGTTATTTCTTTTTTCCGAACCTCATCTCCGCCAATCCGGGGTTCCGCAACTATTATTAATTCAGAGCCCAGCCTCTTAGCCTCCCTGCCGGCCATACGTCCTATTTCATAGGGCTGTATTTTAACAGGAGGGTTTGAGCTTTCTGTGCCGGCACCAAAAATGGCAGCGGCGCCACAATCCATCGCTGCTTCCATGCTGGTTGAAAAATCTATAACATCAACTACAACTACAATAAAGCCCGTCTCCCCTGCCAGGGCTGCACCGCTTGCGTCACAAGTCAGAATTACTTTTCGCATTCTACCTCTCCAGATCAAGAATAATTCCTTTTTCTGGTACATAAAATTTTCCAGAGAGAATTCATTAAATTATATTATATAGAGGTTAAATTGATGAAAATGTATTTCACACAAAAAGGATTCTTTTTTTGCGGAAAAGTGTCTGACTTAATGCATGTTTTGCGAAGCAGCGGTTTTCTCACCGGAACAGTCAGAAGTTTTGTGAAATCCCGATTTCAGTAATCGTCCGGCATATATGCCGGACGCAAAGGAAGTATGGAAAAAATCCGGGTCCTCTTTTATACTCCTTCCCATTGTGGTTACTGATATTTTATAGTAGTCCATAACTTTTTCCAACATTTTGGTGTCCAGTTCAACAATTTTGTGTTTTTTTAATATGCCGGACTCATTAAGCTGCTGATCGATAATTGTCTTTTTGCTGCTGCACAAAAAGGGCAAAACAACAGTGCAGCTTGAAAGGGCCACCTTCCCGAGAGCAGTCCTGGTATGGTGGCTTAAACCATAGTGCCGGCTCCTGGAGTCGGCAAAGCTTATTCTCGGAATGGCTATTGCATATCCACCCAGCACATTGACAGCGTTTATAATTTCACCCTGCTCCAGGGCAGTATTGCCATATTCAGTAGAGGTACCAACGATTCCCGGACCCATGGACGCTATAATAACATCAGCGCCCTTTACCCTTGCACACAGCAGTCCGCTATACACATTAACAGCCTCATAGTCGCCTCCGAAAGCGTGTCCACAGGTTATTGTGAAATCAATGAGTTTTTTGTTTTTAAGACCATGGACAAGTTTACTTAGCCAAATAGGCAGTGCGGCTCCATCGGTCATAAGGTACGCCACTTTAATGCCAAAGCCGGCAGTATATTTAACTGCTGCAGCAATAGGGGCAATCATGCTGTGCAGTGATCCGGCAACAACCGGTGTTCCGCCTAATTCACTTACAGATCTGTAAACAGCATTTTCCGGGTGAGAGTCTTCTTCTATGGAAAGCACATTAATCTGAAAGGGTGTATATCTCATTTTAATTATGTGTCCGGATTTATTAGCTTTTTCTTCTTTATTTTCATTAACCGCTATAACAAAGTGGTATCCGCCGGTACCCAGATTTTTTGTTACTGCAGTTGTATTTAATAAAACTCTATCTCCAACATCTACACTTCCGGTTAGAAAATCATAATTTAAAGCCTTCTCGTCTCTTCCGTCAACGGATACCGATATCTCGGTCGCCCCGGGTCTCCTTTCCAAAATTGACGAGACCACACCCGCCCTTCGCTCGATCAAACAAATACCTCCATAGCTAAGCTAATACTGAATACCTTACTGGACAGGAGACAGGAGACAGGAGACAGGAGACAGGAGACAGTGCATTTTAGGCATTCCTTCTGGTATATGTCAACCCTGACAATAGCCGCCTATGACATTTACCTGCTTTCAGTCCCAATCCCTAATCCCCAATCCCTAATTCCTAATTCCCGCTGTTCTTATAATCTCTACCAGATACCTGCATCCAAGAACCATGTCGTCAACTTTAATGTATTCATCAGTAGTATGTACATTTTGCATAGCAATACCCAATACTACTGTACTTATTCCTTTTTCATTGAAAATATTGGCATCGCTTCCTCCCCCGGTTTTTTCAAGCCTGGGGCTGATATTTATGTTCTCAGCGGCCTCTAAAGCTATGGTTACCACCTTTTCATTTTCATTTACATTGATTTCGCGGTACAGGTGCTCAACATTTATATCTGCCTGTGCTCCGAAAAAAGATACTGCTTCATTTATTTTTTCAATAATATGTTGTGTTTCCCTTTCCTTTTTGCTTTCTGACAGGCTTCTGGTTTCTCCCTGGATAAGAACGCTGTCCGGTATAATGTTTGTTGCCTTCCCCCCGCTTATTACCCCTATATTCGAAGTGGTTTCTTCGTCAATGCGGCCTATTTTCATGCCGGATATTGCCCTGGCGGCAACTTCGATGGAGTTGATTCCTTTCTCAGGGCATATTCCAGCATGGGCTGCTTTTCCCTTTATTAATACCGATATTCTGTCCTGTGTTGGGGCCTTGGTTACTATTGTTCCGGGTGGGCCATCACTGTCCAGCACGTATCCAATATTTGATTTAAGCATTTTAGGATCTATATTTGCCGCTCCGAGAAGTCCTCCCTCCTCAAATACTGTCAGCACTATTTCCAGTTCACCGTGCCTTATGTTATTTTCTTTTAAGACTTTAAGCGCTTCCAGTATAATAGCTATTCCTGCCTTGTTGTCGCCACCTAGTATGGTGTCTCCGGAGGACTTTACTATATCGCCTTCAACCACTGGCTTTACATTTCTTCCCGGCTCTACTGTGTCCATGTGGGCGCAAACCATGATAGTAGAGTGTGCTCCACCGTTATCATTTAATCTTGCAATTATATTACCGGCCTCTGTGTTTATTTTTTTCCCGGTATCATCCTCAAACACCTCTAGCCCTATATCTTTAAGCTTTTTTTTAAGAATATCGGCTATATTTCTTTCAAAGCCGCTCACACTGTCAATTTTGACAAGCTCCAGAAATTCATTAAGTAATCTTTCTCTATTAATCATGTATAAACCACCTCCAAAGGAAAGGGGACACACCTGCTGAAGCTTGAGTATTCCTTTGTGGACAGGAATGTCCCCTATTATATAAATAGGGGTCCTTTTTAAGCCACAGAGAGCACAGAGGACACAGAGTCTTTAGCCTTTTTGAATGCTAAAAGAATTTATTAAATAAGTTGGAGAAGGATGAACTAGATTCTATAATTGTTGGATTCTTGCTTCAGAGTAGTGCCCGCAATAAATTTCTCTGTGCTCTCTGTGTCCTCTGTGGCTAATAAAAAAAAAGGAATGCCCGGAATTCTGAATTCTGAATTCCGACCTCATTATAATTTCAGAATAAGTATGTTTTCTTAGCATTTCCTTTTTATTATTTTGTTAGTCCCCGTCAGTCAAAAATATAAAAAACATTCTTTTCTAGCCCTTATCCCTGACAAGCAATGCTCCAGCCTCAAGGGCTTTCAGGTTAAGTGGTATCATTTTGTGGTGGTGCTTTGGAAGAACATCATAAAGGGATTTTTCAACGGCCTGCGTGGAAACAACGCCTGTAAGCTCAATCAGCGCTCCCAGTATTATATTATTGGCAACTTTACTGCTTCCTATTTCCTCAGCAATGCTGTTGGCATCGATGTAGTAAATGCTGACATCTTCCCTTTTTGCCTTTATGTCTATCAGAGAGCTGTTTACAAATATAAATCCACCTTTTATAACAGCACTTTCAAATTTCTCAAGAGAGGGCCTGTTCATGGCAATTAGCACAGTGGGCTCACTGACAACAGGTGAGCTTATGGGGGCATCTGATATTGTTACGCCGCAGTTGGCGGTCCCACCTCTCATTTCCGGCCCATAGGAGGGAATCCAGGCGACATTTTTTCCTTCCACCATTCCCGAATATGCCAGAAGTTGCCCGGTAGAAAGGACTCCCTGGCCTCCGAAACCGGCTATTAATATTCCTTCGTACATCTACTCCACCTCCGCCGGCTTTTTAAATTCTCCCAGTGGGTAGTAAGGAATCATGTTCTCTTCCAGCCACTTAAGAGCTTTTAAAGGTGAGAGGCCCCAGTTTGTGGGACATGATGATAGTATTTCAACCATAGAAAAGCCCAGCCCCGCCATTTGAACCTCGAAGGCCTTCCTGATGGCTTTTTTAGCTTTGGCGACATTGCCCGGGTTATGAAGGGAGACCCTGGCTGCATATGCTGTGCCGTCGAGCACTGCCAGCATTTCAGTCATTTTTACAGGGCTGCCGTTTATATTGTGCTCCCTTCCAAAGGGTGTTGTGGTGGTTTTTTGTCCAAGAAGTGTGGTGGGGGCCATTTGTCCTCCTGTCATGGCGTAAACAGCATTATTTATAAATATTGCTGTAAAATTTTCTCCCCGTGCAGCAGAGTGAACGACTTCTCCCGTGCCGATGGCAGCCAGATCACCGTCGCCCTGGTAAGTAAACACTACCCTGTCGGGTAAAACTCTTTTAATTCCTGTTGCAACAGCCGGAGCCCTCCCGTGTGAAGCCTGGTAGGCATCACAGTCAAAATACTCATAGCAAAAAACAGAACATCCTACAGGCGCAACTGCTATAGTTTTCTCAAAGATATCCAGTTCATCGATAACTTCTGCCACAAGCCTGTGAGCTATTCCGTGGGTGCACCCGGGACAGTAATGAAAAGGTTTGTCCTTGAGTGATTTGGGCCTGGTAAAAACTTTCTTCATTGCTATACACCCCCGAATAAACGCTTTACTTCATTATAAACATCTCTTGCCACAGGCATCATGCCGCCAACACGTCCGTAGAAATGGACAGGCTTCTTTCCGTTAACCGCAAGACGCACATCTTCCACCATCTGTCCCATGTTCATTTCAACCGTAAGAAAAAGCTTTGCACTGTCCAACAGCTCAGTTATTCTTAGATCGGGAAACGGCCACAGGGTTATTGGACGCAAAAGTCCTACCGGCATGCCTTCTTCCCGGCATTTGTCTACAACAGCCTTGCATATCCTTGCTGATGTTCCGAATGACACAATAACCAGCTCTGCCCCGTCAGTATGGTAATCCTCCCAGCGCTGCTCTGACTCTTTTATTAATTCATACTTTTTACCAAGCTCGATGTTATGCACTTCGCAGTTATCAGGAACTATATATAATGAATTTATAAGATTTTTAGGCCTGCCGTTAGTTCTGCCGGTTGCTGCCCATGGCTTGTCAGGTATTGTAACCGGTTTTTCCTCGTCCAGCTCCACCGGCTCCATCATTTGACCAAGAACCCCGTCACCCATAAGCATTACCGGGTTCCTATATTTATCAGAAAGGTCAAAGGAATCTTGCATTAAATCAATAATCTCCTGAACCGATGCCGGAGCAAGCACAATAAGACGATAATCTCCATGTCCACCGCCCTTGGTGGCCTGAAAGTAGTCGGACTGGGCCGGGGCGATGTTTCCAAGCCCAGGACCTCCTCTTACCATATTTACTATTACACAGGGGAGTTCTGCACCTGCGAGGTAAGAAATTCCTTCCTGCATAAGGCTTATTCCGGGTCCTGATGACGATGTCATAACTCTGACGCCGGCACCGGCAGCTCCAAATACCATATTTATCGAGGCCACTTCGCTCTCGGCCTGCAGGTACAGGCCTCCAACTTCCGGCATCCTTTTGGCAAGGTAGTGAGGCAGTTCACTTTGGGGGGTAATGGGATATCCGAAGAAATAGCGGCATCCGGCCCTTACTGCGCCTTCACCAATAGCTTCGTTCCCTTTCATTAAAAGCTTAGCCAACCTTCTTTTCCTCCTTCTCCACCTCTATAACCATGTCCGGGCACATCCTTGCGCAAGTGGCACAGCCGGTACACTTTTCCATATCCTCCACGTTAGCCGGGTGAAAACCCATGGCATTAATGTGGCTTGCCATCACGACAATGCTTTTGGGACAAAAGTTTTTACATAACTCGCATCCCTTGCATCTGTCCTCTCTAAAGGTGACTCTAGGCATTTATGCTTCTCCCTTCCATATTTTGTTCATTAATAGTTTTCATTATATAGTTAACATACAATGTTGTTTGTAAAACTAAAAGGCTTCTTCCTTCCAGGGTGGCTCCATAAACGGGCGTATCGGAAACACTTCAGATCTTCCCTTTAACCTGATTCTTGCCTGGGATTCCAGGGATTTATCCACTGCAGTAAATAATATCGGAATTTTAAGAATTTCTGAAACAGCCTGGACTTTATCAAAGCCCTCTATAACAGTATTGAGACTTGTCTCAGTTCCCAGGTTCGAGTTGTTGACAAGGCCTTTTACTTTAAGTCCGGAAGCCTTTTCTATGCTGTCTATGTATTTTATGATTCCCTCGGAGTCTCTTGTAAAAGGCCGATTAGCGTTTACAACGAAAATAACTTTAAACTCTTCTGCCAGCAGTTGCTCTCTGTATCTCCCCAGTGCTGTAGCTCCAACATCATCTCCGCCTACATCAAAAACACCATATATAGTCCTGTTTTCAATTACCCCTTTTATTTCCGGTGAGAGTGCCGGAATATCAGACATGACCAGGTGCCCGGCTGGCGCGACAACCTTTACCCCCATGTCAGTTATTTTGTTCATGACTAACCTGGTTCTAAAATATGGATTTATTATATCCAAGTCTACAAGCGCAGTGGGCCTGCCCAATTTCTTTAGCATAATTGCCAGGTTTATTGCTACCTCGGTTTTGCCACTTCCCAGATTTCCTGTGATTATTGATATCCTTTTCAGACAATTCATTAATCTCACCGCTTATTTATACTCACAAAAAATAAAGCCCTTTGTCCAGGCAGACTTATCATTCTTTCTACATCGATTATTGGAATTCCTTTGACTACGACAACTTTGTTTATAAATAGGAATGGGGACACACCTGCCGAAGTAAAATGTATTAAGTTAAGGCAGGAATGTCCCCACTATTATATATTTTTAACTTATTTTATTTTGTCCTAACCTGTCAAGATAGCTGAGCAGTCTATTTGATTCAATCAACCTTGTAATAGAGTCTTTTTCTGCTATTAGGTGTAGAATTAAAAGAATGGTTAATAAAACTAACTTATAGTTCAAGTCCAATACCCAAACTGATGTAATGCCCAGAACCGCTCCTAATGCATTTGACCCTGCATCGCCCATCATGGCCCGGGCCTTTAAATCCAATGGAAAATACGCTAAAAAAACACCCGCCGCCACTACGGCAAATATCGTCTCATACTTATTATAAAAAAACGCAGCAATTAAAAAGACCCAAAAAAGAAATGCCTTTCCAGCCCGCCCGGGTCTTAGGTCCAACAGGTTGATTGAATTTACTGAAAGAGCAATTATAATAGTGTTTATCACAATTAAAAACAAACTTTCTCCGGGGTTAAAACTTATAATTGCAACAAACAGTGCCGCCAACCCACCGGCGATTGCTTTTACTGATCCGGTTGTGGGCTTTCCTGACAGAAGACTCTTCAAATGTCCCTTAATTCCTCTAAATACAGGACTGCCCCAATAGTCATCCATCAGTCCCATACAGGTATAAATTGAAAGAGCAAACATAAAAGCCGTTGCCTTTTGCTTTAGTTCAACAGGGAATATGAAAATGGAAAATGTTAAAACAGGAATGCTTCCAAGAAGTACAAGCACACCTGCGCCAACCGGTATTTTTTCTCCCTGATAGTTTTGTTTTTGAAAGCCGGCTCCCGCTATTATATCCATTACCCCATCTTTAATTATCCATCCGGCTGCCAGACCCGCCAAAAAAAATAATAATAGCATATTTATATTATTTTCAAAAGGATAATTAAGCACTGCCATACCCCATCAGTTTAAGTTCAGCCAATGTCCTTGCCACATGGATAAACTGTTTTCCACGGTGGATTATTCCTTTAAGATCGCGGCCTGTTTCCCTGTGAGACATAATAACCGGAATTTCTATAATCCTATACCCGCTACTTAATGCCCTTATGGTCAGATCTACCTCAACCCCATAGCCACTGGCCAGGGGTACAAGGTTTTTAAACAATTTTACAGACATCGCTCTTTGGCCGGAAAGAGGAGACATTACAGGATGACCGGTAAAATATTGAATCCCCTTCCTTGCCAGCCCTTTTACAAGTCCAAAGCCATTTTTTTTATTTGCTTCAGGAAATATTGCCACAGTCATATCCGCTTCGCCTTTTATAACAGGTAAAACAAGATTTTCTGCTTCCGCGGCACTTTTTCCGATGTCAGCGTCAAGTATTAAAACAACATTACCTTCTATGTACCGGGCACCGGTGTTTATAGCTTCGCCCTTACCCCTATTTTTACCGGTAAGAATAACCTGGGCACCGCTGTTTACCGCAATTTCAGGTGTATTATCCGAGGACCCGTCATCAATAACAAGTATTTGTTCAACCCCTGGAATTTTGAATGCATAACTTATGGTGTCGCCAATATAATTTTCCTCGTTGTAAGCGGGTATTATTATTGAAACAGGGTTATCTGACAATGACCTCAACTCCATAATCCATAACTGGCAGCAGTCTTTTTGCGGTAGGCTTAATACCATAATGTCCTGGTTTTCCTGAAATTGCATATACCAGAGCGACCTGTCCCGCTATTGTGTCAATGTTGTCGACAGTGGTTAGTCCCATTTTCTGATATTCATTCATGTAGGAATAAAATACTCCACTTTCCTCAATTCCATACACATTGATACCTCTTTCTTTAAAATATTTTGCTATGCTGGAGTCTATCTTTCTTGCTTTTTGATTACCCTTTTCATGGCTTCCCCCTAAAAGTATCACATCACTTAGATATACTCCGTAATAGCCGTTCACCTTTACAATGTTTTCGTCTTCCAATTTTTTAATATTCTCAGTGTGTCCTTCAACAATACTCTTTGACACCTCGTGGGATAGCTTTTCAATTATTTTAGTTTTGTCTTCACTGGGCCAATTTAGTATTTTGAGCAATTCATCCTCGTCCCTGACAGCACTGAAATTTAGTAAATTAATAGATTTTACTTCCGCACCGGCCAGTGTTAAGGTTTTTAACAGCCCCTCAGTCATGTCATTTCCAGATGTAGCTATAATAGATATGCTTCGCCCCTTTAGTTTTTGAAATACAAGAGCGGGAAGCACCTGATTTTCAAATTGTGATTTTATATTATTTTCTGTTTCTAATAGATTTACTTTTGATTGGAGAGAATTATTTTTTTGGCTTAGCGTATACATCTTTGCTTCAAGTTTTCCGGCTAATTGCTGCTGGTGAACCGCCAGCACATCATCACCGGGCAAAGCACTTCCGATTAAGATTCCCAGACCCATGGCAAGAAATACCGCCACCAGGGAAGCAATATGATATTTAAGATTCAAATACAAATGATTTCACATCCTAAGAATAGCTCATTCTTTTACTATATCCCCAAAATTATTTTAAACTGCAGGTACAATAGCTTTAATATTTCTTTCATGATGGGAGAGAAGAACATTACCAGAGCTGCAGGAAGCATTGCCGCCAGCAAAAGCTGCAGAATGTGCTTTGCTTTTATTCGATTTTTATAAAGCTTGCTTACTCCTTTAGCATCAACCAGCTTTGGTCCAACCATCATTCTTACAAGAAATGTGCTTGCCATACCCCTTCTTCCTTTTTCCAGGAAGTCTATTATATTTGAATGTGAGCCAAGCATAACTATTAAGTCGGCACCTTTTTCATAGGCCAGCAAAAGGGCTATATCTTCACTTGTGCCCGGTGCGGCAAATACCTTTGCAGCAAGGCCTAATTTTTTGATCCTCTCCAGACCTGGTGAAGCGCCGTTTTTATATGCGTGAGCCACAAGCTCTGAGCCACTGCAGAGCGCCCTGTCTGAAACGCTGTCCATATCGCCAACAATTAAATCCGGATTATGACCAAGCTCCAGAAGTGCATCTGCGCCACCGTCCACTGCCATAAGGAGAGGCTTCATTTCTTCTATATAGGGTTTTACTGCGTCGAGGTCTTCCTTGTAGCTGTGACCCCTAACAACTATAAGCACGTGCCGCCCCTTTATATTGGTTTCAACTTCGGGTATATTGTAATCCCCGGTAATTAGCCCAAGTTCATTTCTGGCATGGTCAAGGGTATTGGAAACAAAATCGCATAATAGTTCCCGCATATTTTGTTTTAGCCCGTCCATGCCCTTTATTATGTCTTTTCTGGAAAGTATTTTCCCCTCTCCTATAATCCTCCCATTAGAAATTATCCTTCCCCCGGTTATCTCTATCGCCTGACCATCAGAGATTTGTTTCATTAGATCATTACCGGCATTGTCTACCAGGGTTATGCCGGAGGAAACTATAGTGAGCGGTCCCATATTGGGATACCGAAAGCTAAGTGAAGGCATAGCGTTAATTACAGCTCTTACCCTGGCTTCGACAAGAGAATGTGCTGCCACGTCATCCAGCTCTGCATGATCTATAACAGCAATATCGCCCGGGTTAAGACGTTTTACTAGATTTTTGGTAATATGGTCAACCTTTGCAGTTCCTTTTATATTGATTTTTAACACTCCAAACAATTTTTCAGTATTATTTTTTAAAAAAGCTAGTCAAAATATTCCAAGTCCTGAAAAAATAAAAAATAAAAAACACCGATTATTTTCGGTGTTTATAAATGATTTCTTTTGTTAAATGTTTAGCTAACTTTTGTTTCTATCCGGAGCTTGTCTGCCACCATTGCTATAAATTCCGAGTTGGTGGGCTTCCCACGTTCCAGGTTAATGGTGTAGCCGAAGAATTTTGTCATCATTTCAACATTACCACGGTCCCAGGCCAGCTCAATAGCATGTCTTATTGCCCTCTCTACCCTGCTGGGAGTTGTCTGGTATTTCTGAGCAATCATTGGATAAAGTTCCTTTGTAACCGCACCCAGAAGGTTAATTTCATTTATAACCATTAGAATTGCATCTCTTAGATAATGGTAACCTTTTATATGAGCAGGAACTCCCATTTCATGAATTATATTGGTTACAGCAACATCAAGGTTCTTTGGTTTAACAGCAGAAATGTACTGACTGGGATTAATCCCCTCGGATAACTGTCTTATTCTCGAGGCTAGTACAGAAAAATCAAAAGGCTTTAATATGTAATAGTCAGCACCCAATTCAACCGCCCTTTGTGTTACAGTCTCCTGACCAAAGGCAGTCAGCATTATCACCCTGGGCCTGTTTGCAATGTACCCGGTGGCTAGTTTTTCAAGCACTCCAATACCGTCAAGATGAGGCATTATAATATCCAAAACTATAATGTCAGGGCTATGTTTCTCGATCATTTCTAACGCTTCTATTCCATTATTGGCGATGCCCACCAACATTAAATCCTCCTGTTGGCTAATAAATTCCTTCAATAATTCACAAAACTCCCTGTTATCATCAGCAATGACAATTTTAATAGCCTTACGCATCATTTTATTCCCGCCTCCTAAATATATTCTTTTTCTAATTTTATTTTATAATTACAAGTATTACATTCGACGGTCACCAAAGATTTCCTTCAATGTTTTTTGGATCAAGTTATGACTAATTATTTGTTTTTTTACGGTATTTTTATCTTAATCTATACTTTCTATATTTTTATAATACAAAGATTTTTGATTAACTTTTTTATGAACAGCGTTCAAATGTTTTAATTTAGATATAAAAAAATGAGGAACAATGCCCTCATATTATGATGCTTTTTGTTGAGATTTGTCATTTAGAATTCCAATTTCTTTTAACATCCATTCTACTGGAATTCCATAGCCCCTTTGAGGGTCGTTTATAAAAACATGTGTAACTACCCCGGCAATTTTTCCATTTTGTATAATTGGACTCCCGCTCATCCCCTGGATTATACCCCCGCTACTTGCAATAAGTTCCGGATCCGTTACTTTTATTATCATACCTTTTCCACTGCTGTTCCAGGGGTAGAATACTTCCTGAATCTCAATTTTATATTTATTAATAGTAGTGCCTTCTATTACAGTATACACTTCTGCAGGACCTTTTGTAATTTCATGACTCATAGCTACAGGGATAGAATCTTTAAAGAATGGGTTCTCAGGGAGGGTATCAATTTTACCAAAAATGCCGTATTTGGTATTTCTTTCTATAGTTCCTGTTATGCTGCCGTCTTCCACAATCATCCCTATTTTTTCTCCAGGGTTCCCCTTTCTTCCCCTGTGTATTGCCCTAATATGTGCCTCTGCTATTTTTCCATCGCTTAAATCTATGCCCTTAGCTGTGTCTATATCTGAAATAATATGTCCCAGTGCACCATATGTTCCTGTTTCAGGATGATAAAAGCTAAGTGTTCCAACGCCGGATGCGGTATCTCTTACAAACAAACCAATTCTGGGGCGATTTGTTTCACTGCAGATTGCGGCCTTTACTTTTAGTTTTATTACTCTTTGCCCTCTTTTTAATTCCAGTGTAATTTTCTCATTATAACCATTTAAGGATAATTCATTCTTTAACTGAAACTCATTTACTATTTTCTTGCCATTGACTGACAATATCAGGTCACCAATTTTTATGCCTGCTTCTTCAGCGGGGTTTACCCTGTTTCCGGTTTTGTCAACAATATCTGACATACCTACTACCATAACCCCTTTTGAATGCATCATAATTCCTAATGATTGTCCACCGGGAATCAGCTTAACCGGTGCTACAACATTTACCGCAATTCTGTGCATAGGAAGAATACCCAGTGCTTTTAGCTGAACATAGAACTTTCCCTGTGGAGAATTTTTCGATTCGTAAATTTTATTGCCTTTTTCATCTAATATATCAAGGGTAAAGTGGTCCATAGTCTTATTATTAAACATTGTGATTCTTACTGGATCACCCGCATTAACATTTAATTCACCAACAAATGAAAGGATTGTTTTGAAATATGCCAGCCCACATAGGATTAAAAAGCAAGAAAACAAAAAAGTGTATGTCGGTATCGTATATGGGTTGGGTTTTTCCAACGAAACACCTCCTTTTCTATCACCTCCACAATTTTTAAAGAAACATAATAATATTTAATTATAACTTTAAGATTACCAAATAAGAAACGATTTATTCTGTGTAAATATTCATTACTTTTCCAAGTTCAATGTTTTAATGATGAATTTTATTTATGTAATAATTTCAAAAATAAAAAATCGATGAGCTTTCTCATCGATTAAAATACTGTTTTTTTATGGCGGCAGTTTCTTCGAGCATTTGCCTGGCATGGATTACGGCGGCCTCACTGTCTCCCCCAAGCATACGTGCAATTTCTTCCACTTTTTCTTTTTTATTAATAAGCCTTAAAACTTTTGTTACCGTTCTTCCTCCAGCACCTGTTTTTTCTATAGCCAGGTGATTATCTGCCATACTGGCTACTATTGGTGAATGGGTAACACATATAACCTGTCTTTTTAATGATAAAGCACATAACTTGAAAGCCACCGATCTTATGGTTCTTCCTCCTATACCTGTATCAATCTCATCAAATACCAATGTAGGAATATCTTCTAATGCCGCCAATACTCCTTTTATAGCCAGAAGAATCCTGGAGATTTCTCCTCCTGAGGCTACTTTGGACATAGGTTTCAACGGTTCACCCGCGTTCACGGAAATATAAAATTCAATTTTTTCTTTTCCATTCTCTCCTATTTCGTCGAGCTCTGTAAACTTGATTGCAAATTGAGCACCTGGCATATCAAGGTCTTCAAGCTGTTTTGTTATGTTAATTTCCAATTTATGAGAAGCTTTTTTTCTTTCTTCAGTTAATCCGGCACCAACCGCGGAAAGCTTTTTGTCCAGTTCGCACAATTCTTCGCTCAGAATTTCTGCCTTAATGTCACCCTGGTCAAATTCATCTCTTTCATGAATAATACTGTCTTTATAGCTCAGTACTTCTTCTATAGTGTTTCCGTATTTCTTCTTAAGCCGTTCAATCTTCTCCAGCCTTTCTTCAATATATTCAAGCCTTGATGGATAAAATTCAAGATTGTCTATATAGGCTGCCAGCTCTCTGCAGGCTTCTTCTATCTGGTATAAGCCTGATGCGGTAATATCCTTTACGGGCTCCAGGGCTGAGTCCAATTCCGAAGCCTTCTCCAGGTTTTTTAGCAGTAATGCGGCCAAATCTGTCAGGGATGGGGACAAACCTCCGCCCTGCAGACTTTTATAACTTTCATTAACCAAAGATGAAAGCTTTTCTATGTTTACCAGCTTTCTTCTCTCCATCTGCAGCTCATCATCTTCACCTGCAATAGGGAATATTTCGTCTATCTCATCGACCTGATAATTAATAGTATCTTTTCTTCTTGCCCAATCTCTGTACTTTTCTTTTATTACATTAAGCAATAGTTTTTTTTCACGGTGCTCCCTGTATAGTTTTATTAATTCATCGGAAATTCTGGAAAGATCATTCCCTCCGTAAGCATCAAGTAAATACTGCTGCCTTTCCGGGACAAATAAAAATTGCTGTTCATGCTGCCCCTGAATATCGATGATATATTGTCCAAACTCTTTATATATATTTAAGGTTGTAACCTGTCCATTTATTCGGCACACACTGCGGCCGCTTATATTTATTTCTCTTGTTAAAACAATAATTCCATTATCATCTTCCGAAATACCTTTATCAGATAATAAACCTTTTATTTTTGAGTTGCCGGCTATATCAGCGGTCAGCTGTAATATTGACCTCTCAGATCCTGACCTTATATATTCGGATAATGCTCTTCCTCCTGAAACTACTTCCAGTGCAGCAATTATTATAGACTTTCCAGAACCGGTTTCCCCGGTTAAAACATTTAAGCCCGTACCCATATCTATATCTGTCTTTTCAATAATTCCAAAGTCTTTTATAAAAAGGTTAAGAACCATGTCTAACCTCCGGAAATATCGTTAAAACGGTTTAATATATTTTCAACAGCGCCCTTTGGCTTTACAACAATAATAATTGTGTCGTCTCCAGCCACCGTTCCGATTACTCCCGGCCAGTCAGAATTATCTATTGCTGACGCTACTCCCTGCGCTTCACCCGGCAGTGTTTTAATGACTATCAGATTTTCACTATGATCTATGCTTTGCACAGAATTAATAATTAATCTTTTAAGCCTTCCCTCATTTACAGGTAAAGACTTAATCTCTGGGAGAGCATAAACAGACACATTGCCGTCAACAGGCACTTTAATCAGACCCAATTCCTTTACATCCCTGGAAACAGTTGCCTGGGTAATGAAAAAGCCTGCGCTTCCCAATTCTTCAGCCAGCTGTTCCTGGGTTTCGATAGATTTTGTTTTGATAATATCAATAATTCTTTTTTGCCTGATTGATTTAATCATATTATCTCTCCGGACTTGGTAACAAAATATATTTGGGGGCTTTCTTTTCGGCTGTTCCAAAAAATCATTTTTTGCACAGAAAATTCCTTTTCACTAATGGCTGCCAACTCTTTGGACACTTCAGCCGACTCTTCTATTGAGCCGGGATGGCCTGTGTACACAACTATACTAACACGGCCACCCGGCTTTAGAAGTTTTAAAGAAGCCTTTATCCCCTTTAATGTTGTCTCAGGCTTTGTAATAACTTTTTTATTGCTGCCGGGCAGATATCCCAGATTGAACATTACCGCATCCAAACTGATAGGAACATATCTTTCCATGTCCTCATGCCCGCCAAGAATAAGCTTTACCTTTGAGCTAAGGCCGGCCTCTGTAATTTTTTTGCCGGTCTCTTCTAAAGCTTCTTCCTGAATGTCAAATGCGTAGACTATCCCCTCATCGCCGGTATTAACTGCAAGAAATAATGTATCATTGCCATTTCCAGCAGTGGCATCAACGACCTTTGATCCGTTTTTTAAAGCAGGCTGAATAAAAGCCCTTGCCCAGTGGACGGCGCTTTCAGGTCGCCCGGGAGTTATCAAGGCGTGTTTCCCTCCCTTAGTTTTTGTTTCAAAACCCTGAAGAAATTTCGGGTTTTAAGTCTAATAAATTTCACTTTATATGGAGATCTGGTTATCTTCACAATATCATTTTTAAAAAGATTCAGTCCGTGCTGACCATCAATAGTCAGCATGACTTCTCCTTTTTCGGATAAAAGCTCAACCTCTACCTCGGATTCAGGGGCGATAACTATGGGCCTTGCCCAAAGGGCATGAGGGCAAATTGGCGTTATAATCATCAATTCCATTTCAGGAGTAACCACGGGACCTCCTGCCGAAAGAGAGTATGCAGTTGAGCCGGTAGGGGTGGATAATATAAGGCCATCGGTGGGATAATTGCTGACATGCTCTCCGTTAACTCTGGTTTCAAGTAAAATGAGTCTGGCAAAGGCCCCCTTTGTTATTACAGCATCGTTTAAGCCTGTTGCGCTGTCAATTATTCTTCCGTCACGTAATACCGAGGCCTCTATCATCATTCTTTCTTCGATGTAATACTCATTATTTAGAATACTGGCAAGGTCTTCCTTTATATCCGGCACATCTATTTCAGAAAGAAAGCCAAGGTGTCCCAGGTTAATTCCAAGCAGGGGAACACCATATTTTGCTGCAATTCTTGAACTCCTTAGAATTGTGCCATCTCCTCCGAACACAAGCAAGCAGTCAATTTTTTTCAGCATTTCGTCAATATTTTCATGCCGGGCATTATTGGGAAGGAGGTTTAAGAGATTGTCCTGGAGGGTAACGGCTATTCCCCTGTCCTCCAGCCACACACATATGTCTCCTACAATTTTTTCAATGCCTGCTTTTTGAAGATTTACCGTTATGCCGATGGATTTCGATTTGGTAGCCCCCTCCCGGGTCACGAAAATACCCTTTGTATTTAATCCTAGAAATGCCTTGTACTGAAATTCTGTCCTGGAAATACTGAATGTCCTTTTATGAACCACAGAGGCCACAGAGATCACAGAGAATTTACTCTCAGGCATTACTATGAGGTCTAAACGCGAGTTAAATAATAGAGAAGTGTACCCTTAAATACTCTTAAAGCTTACAAGCAGGGCTTAAAAACCTCTGTGTGCTCTGTGTTCTCTGTGGTTTTAGAGGACCCAATTTTCATCCTCATTGGTGGCCGTTTTATACGGCCCGGTTATCTTAATTAGTTTTTATCTCAGCATGGGCCTTAAGAACTATTTTATCAATTTTTGCTTTATCAAAAATACCGGGACCGGAAAAATCGAAATAAAGAAGATATTCAATATTCCCCTCGGGTCCCTTTATAGGTGAAAAATCCAGACTAATAACCGACCATCCATTATCCTCAATCATTTTAACTACCTTGTTTATGACTTCTATGTGTACGTCAGGATCCTTTACTACACCTTTCTTGCCGACTTTTTCACGGCCGGCCTCAAATTGCGGCTTTATAAGGGCAACTCCCCTGGAAGAACTACTAACAAGCCCTGATATATGTGGCATAACTTTTTCAAGAGATATAAAAGATACATCTATTACCACGAAATCAGGCCTGTCCACTAAATTCTCCAGACTAAGTCTTTTTATATTAGTCCTTTCTATGGCGATTACCCTGGGGTCTGACCTTAATTTCCACGCAAGCTGGCCGTAGCCGACGTCAACGGCGTATACCCTGACTGCGCCATTTTGCAGTGCGCAGTCGGTAAATCCCCCTGTTGACGCACCCACATCAAGGACAGTTTTACCCTTAAGGTCGATATCAAAAGACTTTAGTGCCTTTTCAAGTTTTAGACCTCCCCTGCTGACATAAGGTAGTCCGCCAATAACTTCTATTTGAGAGTCTACAGGGATCTTTACCCCGGGCTTGTCTACAGTTTCACCGTTCACCCTGACCTTCCCGGCCATAATAGATGCCTTGGCGCGCTCTCTACTTTCAAAAAGGCCTCTGTCATGCAATAAAACATCTATTCTTTCCCTGTTAACGGTCAATCGTGGAACCTCCGGATAATCTTGTTCGTCTCCTTGGATTTTGGAAATGCCTTAGGTTTAAGAGATTAAAAGCATTTATAATAACTTCATCGACTGTGAGGCCATATTTAGCCAGAAGCAGTTTTCTTTCACCATGCTCAATAAAACTATCAGGAAGCCCCATTATCTTTACCTTGACGCCACCGATTCCCAAGTCGCTAATAGCTTCCAGAACCCTGCTTCCGAAGCCTCCTGCTATAATATTTTCCTCAATTGTAATGATCCTTTGTGTTTTGCTTACATATTTAAGTACACAATCAATATCAATAGGTTTTACAAATCTTGCATTAATCAGCGCAACGGATATTCCCTGCCTGGTGAGAGCCTCTGCAGCTCTTTCCGCTATTTCCACCATTGCTCCCACCGCAAAAATAGCTATCTCATTTCCGTCGATTAATACCTCAGACTTTCCAATGGGAAGGTTTACCAGGTTATCATCCTTAATGCAGCCTCTTCCCTCACCTCTTGGATACCTTACCGCTGTGGGGCCATTATAATAAATGGCTGTTTTTAGCATATGACCCAGTTCATTTTCGTCCTTTGGAGCCATAACCACCATGTTTGGAATTTGACTAAGGTATGACAGGTCAAAAACGCCGTGGTGGGTAGGACCGTCTTCGCCGACAAGGCCGCCCCTGTCTATGGCAAAGGTTACCGGCAGTCCCTGCATGCAGACATCATGTACTGCCTGGTCATAGGCTCTCTGCAAAAATGTTGAATATACGGCTACCACAGGCTTTAAGTTGTTTGAGGCCATTGCTGCCGCCATAGTAACTGCATGCTGCTCGGCTATACCCACATCGAAAAATCTTTCCGGAAATCTTTTTGAGAATTCCGTTAGACCGGTTCCACCTGTCATGGCTGCAGTTATGGCGAGAATTGACCTGTCCTGCTCTGCCAGCCTAACCATGGTTTTACCAAATACTTCAGTATATGATGGCGCCGTGGTTTTTCCTTTCGGTATTCCGGTTTCCAGGTCAAAGGGGCCTATGCCGTGAAATTTACCAGGATTTTTTTCAGCGTGGGAATAACCCTTTCCTTTTTTGGTAATAACATGAATAAGTACAGGTCCCCCCATAGCCCTGGCCTGGTTAAAGACCCTTACCATATCCTGGATGTTATGCCCGTCTATCGGGCCAAGATATACGAAACCTAGCTCCTCGAAAAACATACCGGGAACAACAAGGTATTTAAAGCTGTCCTTTAATCTTTCCACAGCCTTTAGAACTGTTGGGCCAATGGCTGGTATTTTTTTAAGAAGCTGCTCTGCCTCTTCCTTTCCCCTGGAATACATGGGGTCAGTCCTGAGACGGCTTAAATATCGTGCCATACCCCCTACATTTTTAGCAATGGACATTTCATTATCATTTAGTATAACAATAAGGTCTTTCTGAAGGTGTCCGGCATGATTTAAAGCTTCAAAGGCCATGCCGCCGGTCATTGCGCCATCGCCAATAACAGCGGTTACCGAGTGCTTTTGCCCTTTCAAGTCTCTGGCTATAGCCATGCCAATGGCTACTGAAATAGATGTGCTGCTGTGTCCGGCAACAAAGGCATCATGCTCGCACTCATCAGGCCGGGGAAAGCCGCTTATGCCGCCATGCTGCCTAAGGCTTGCAAAGCTCTCCCTCCTGCCTGTGATAATCTTATGAATATAGCACTGGTGTCCAACATCCCACACTATTTTGTCACCAGGTGATTCAAAGACCCTGTGCAGTGCAATTGTAAGCTCCACCACACCCAGGTTAGGCGCCAGGTGGCCACCGTTTTGGGAAACCGTTTCAATTATTTCCTTTCGTATCTCAGACGCCAGTTCATATAGTCTCGGTATAGGCAACTTTTTTATATCTGACGGCCCGTTTATATCGGACAGCAGGCTCAACTTAAAACACTCCTCACCTGGAAGTTTTCTTGGATTTGGTAGTAAAATCTTTTCCGGTTAACATGGATATACCATGAAGAAATCTGCCTGCAATAAACACTATTTCTTCAGCATGCACCAGCGCAAGCCTTTTTCCGTATGCCTTCCCGCCTACAGTAGCGGCTGCTATAAGTGCCGTCAATAACATGTTCAGCAAAAGCTGGCTGCTATCCTTCCAGTATACAAGAAGCTGTATGACCAGGGATATTCCAAGGGCACCGCTAACCGTTCCGGCAATATCGCCCACAACATCATTGGCCAGGTTGGCTACCCGGTCAGCATTCCTTATTAAAAATACTCCTTCTGCAGCACCTGTAACCTTCTTGGCGGCCCTGGCGTGAAGAGGCGCCTCTGACGCTGCAGTTACGGAAACTCCCAGTATATCGGCCAGTATTCCTACGAGTATAATTATTAACAAGAAAATTATAGAAAGAACAAGGCTTTGTATTTTTTGGGACAAAATATGTGAAAGCCAGAAAAAAAACACTGCCAGAATAAAAGACCCCACGCTGACTAAAATAATATACAATGCTGATACCGATGACTTATAGTTTGCCAAAAAAAACACCTCAGTAACTTCTGCTTACAACAAACTTTACCAGCCCATTTAAAAAATCAGCCCTGCAGCCGAATGACTCAATGGATTCCAGAGCAAGATTCATTTGTTGTATTGCCATTTTACGAGCTGCTTCCAGGCCATAAAGAGACGGGTATGTTGCTTTGTTGTTTTTAATGTCACTATTCACAGGCTTTCCTATATTTTTTTCTTCCCCTGTTATATCCAATATATCGTCAGTAATCTGAAAAGCCATTCCAAGGTGTTCAGCATACCTTGTAAGCTTATCCAGGTCATCCTCTCCGGCTCCGGAAAGAATTGCGCCGGCCCTTACTGAAACTCTGTACATGGCGCCGGTTTTATTTCTGTGAATATATTCCAGGATGTGGCTGTCGACTTTTTCAGGAGTTGACAGGATGTCGACCACCTGGCCCCCTATGAGCCCTGATGTGCCCGCAGCCACCGATATTTCAGATAAAACCCTTAATATCCTATCAGGAGTAATTATAGCTGTCAGGGGACACTTTGCTATCAGCTCAAATGCCATTGTCAAAAGGGCATCACCAGCCAGGATGGCAATGGCTTCGCCGTATTTCTTATGACAAGTTGGCATCCCCCGTCTGAGGTCATCATCATCCATGGCCGGCAGGTCATCATGTATCAGTGAATAAGTATGAATCATTTCCAGAGAGCATGCCACAGGAAGAATATCTCTTGCATTACCGCCTAAAATCTCAGCCCCAGCAAGGGCCAAAGCAGGCCTTAGCCTTTTACCCCCTGCAAAAATGCTGTATCGTATTGCCTCGTGTATTATGCCGGGATAATCGTTATATGAGGGGAGATAACTTTCCAGAGCACCGTTTACAATTATTGCCCTCTCATTCAGCTCTTTTCTAAAATCCAAGCAAATTCTCCTTGTTTTACTTTTTATGCACCGAATTCTTTAAGGTTTAATTTATTGTCTTCTCCATTCATTAGAACCATAATACGCTGTTCAGCTTCTTCCAGTGAAGACTGGCAAAACTTGCTTATATTAATTCCTTCTGAATACAGTTCCAGTGCTTTTTCCAGGGGCAGCTGGCCGTCCTCAAGCTCCCGGACTATTTCTTCCAGCCTTTTTATAGCATCTTCAAAAGTAATCTTTTTTTTACCCATAAGCCATTTAGCCTCCAGTTATATTTATCGATCGGTCAGCCCGCCCCTTGTTAAGGCACTTCCATTAAGGTAGTTAAATTTTTTTCCCTGCCATGTATCTCTTTTTATAAGTTCATTTTCTATAGCCTGTTTTATTTTCCACCAGCTTGTACCCCAGTTCGAAAAAAGAAGGCTCTCTTCCGGACCTTTTCCTACCAGCCTCTGGATTACTACTCTGGGGTTTAGATATTCCAGAAATAAAACCAATCTATCTATATACTCCTCGAGGGTAGATATCTCAAATTCATTGTTTTTGTACATCTCCCCCAGCACAGTATTGTCTACAACATACAAAGAGTGAAGCTTTGCAAAGCGTATACCGAGGGCGGAAATAATTTTGGCGCTCTCTATGGAATCATCTGTTTCATCCCAGGGGAGATTCAATATTATGTGTGAACATACATTAAATTGTCTTTTATGGATTCGGATTACTGAATCTATAAATTCAGCCAGTGTATGTCCCCTGTTAATTTTTTTCAGGGTGTGATAATTAACCGTCTGCAGGCCTAGCTCAATATCAATTTCAAGGCTATAGTTTTCCTTAACTTCTTTTAAAAAATCAAGGTACCGGTCATTAATGCAGTCAGGCCTCGTTGATATCGATATGCCAACAACATCCCCGGAAATGGCGCCCAGGATATTTTCCTTAAACAGTGAAAAGGGAGTGTAGGTATTTGTAAAAGCCTGAAAATAAACGATGAATTTTTTCGCATTAAATCTTTTCTTGAAATACTCTTTATTATCCTCTATTTGTTTTTTTACAGACATAGAACTGGGAAGGCACTGGAAACCTGCTCCCTCTTCATCACAGAATATACAGCCGCCCTGACCCACGGTGCCATCCCTATTGGGGCATGTCCCGGGGAGATTCACAGGAATCTTGTATACTTTTTCCCCAAACAGTTTTTTAAGATATTCTGAATAAATATTATATCGGGCAATATCCCGGGTCAACCGGATCACTTCCTGATCTCTACTTCATTATTGATTATATCCAAATACCAGTATAATGAACAGTGTTAATAACTTATGCCTTGAAGTACAATTTTTACTGCTCATGTATGACATTCTTTACGCTGCATTTTAAAATTCCCTTGTACAGCCTTATATTTAAGTTGTCTCCTATAGATATTTCATTTGAACTTTTTATGATATTTCCGGATACTTCGTCACTGCACACGGAATAGCCCCTGGCCATTGTTGCCAGGGGGCTGAGGGCGCTCAGTCTTCCTGCCAGCACTGCAAAAGCCTTTTTTTCACCTGAAATATAACTCTGTAAGGACCTTGTCAGCCCTTTTAGCAGTATGTCGCACTCAACAGCCCAGGTTCCGCAGATGGTGTCTACCGGTCTCCTGAAAGCCTTGCTGCTGACACAGTTTTCAAGGCGGCGCCTGTCGTTCATGACCAATTCACGCACTGCCCGGCTCATTCTTGTTTTCATGGATTGAAGATTATATGCTACTTCTGCCTTAACAGGCACTACCAGCTCTGCGGCAGCGGAAGGGGTAGGTGCCCTTAAGTCGGCCACCATGTCAGCAATGGTATAATCTGTTTCATGTCCAACTGCAGATATTACAGGTATTTTTGACTCATAGACAGCCCTTGCCACATTCTCGGTGTTAAAGGCCCATAGCTCCTCTATTGAGCCTCCGCCCCTGCCCACTACAATTACATCAACTTCTCCAAGCGCATTGAGCCTTTTTATACCCAGGGCAATCTCAAAAGGAGCATTATCTCCCTGAACGGTTACAGGGGCAAGAACAATCTTTGTTCCTGGCCAGCGGCGGCTAATTATTTCCAGCATGTCCCTTACGGCCGCCCCGGTTGGTGAGGTTACAATGCCGATGCATTCCGGCAAGGCGGGAATTCTCTTTTTTCTGGCCGGATCAAATAAACCTTCTCTGTGAAGTTTCTCTTTCAGCTGCTCAAAGGCAATGTATAGTGCGCCGACACCATCGGGCTCTATTTCTTCACAATATAGCTGGTAACTCCCGTCCCTGTCATATACAGAGACATACCCCCTTATTCTTACAAACATACCGTTTTCCGGTATAAATTTCATTTTATAGGCCCTTGACCTGAACATTACAGCCCTGATACAGCTCTCGCTGTCCTTAAGGGTAAAGTATATATGCCCACTGCCAGCCTGCTTAAAGTTTGATATCTCCCCCTTTACCCAGAGGTTTGAGAGAACGCTGTCGTTTTCAAGCAAATCCTTAATACGTTTGGTAAGCTCCAGAACTGTCAGTGTTTTCATATGCTCCCCCAAAATACTTATATCCGCTATTAAAAAGCTCAATGTTATCATATTTTTACATTGTTATGATGTCAATGTCAATTAAAAGAAAAATCCCCCGGCCTTATAAACCGGGGGATTTTACAAGCATTATTATTTTTCTCCAAGGCTGTTTTTGAAGGCAGCGAGGGTATTTTTCATCAGCATGGTAATGGTCATGGGACCTACACCGCCGGGGACCGGGGTGATTAAGCTTGCCTTTTCCTTTACGGTTTCAAATTCAACGTCTCCGGCAAGCTTGGCCTTTCCTTCCGGAGTCATGCCAATCCTGTTTACGCCCACGTCGATTACTGCGGCGCCTTCCTTGACCATGTCTGCGGTAACATAATTTGGCACGCCTGCAGCCACGATGAGAATGTCAGCCATCCTGGTGAAGTGACCGACATCTTTTGTGCCGGTATGGACAACAGTTACTGTGGAGTTTGCTCCCTTGGCCTTTTGCAGCATCATATTGGCAATGGGTTTGCCCACTATATTGCTGCGTCCCACAACTACTGTATGTGCTCCTTTTGTTTCCACGCCGCCACGAATCAACAGTTCCTGGATTCCGGCGGGTGTGCAGGGGTAAAACAAGCCTTCGCCTATAACCAGCCTTCCGACGTTCACAGGGTGGAAGGCATCAACATCCTTGTCCGGGTTTATGGCGTAAAGCACCTTTGTTTCGTTGACATGCTTTGGCAGAGGCAGCTGTACCAGTATGCCGTTAATGCTGTCATCATTATTATATTTGTCAATCAGGGCCAGAAGTTGCTCTTCGGTTATATCAGCAGGCTGATTGTCCTGGATGGAATGGTAGCCCAGCTCTTTGGCGGTTTTTGATTTTGCCGTTACGTAGCTTACCGATGCCGGGTTTTCACCTATCAATATGGTTACAAGACCCGGAACCTTGTTGTGCTTGGCCTTTAGCTGGTCAACCTCGGCCTTTAATTCCTCCCTGATTTGCTTGGCAACCTCTACTCCAGAAATAATTTTTGCCGCCATGGAAATTTCTCCTCCTTACAACATTCTTTATTTCTTACTCATCAGGTAATCATGGATGGAGCGAGCTCCAACCTTGCCGGCTCCCATGGCCATGATAACTGTTGCGGCTCCCGTTACCACGTCGCCGCCTGCATAAACGCCGGGCTTTGAAGTTGCTCCGGTTTCGACGCTGGCAACAATGTTACCTCTCTTGTTTATCTCAAGTCCTTTAGTGGTCCTTGGAACAAGGGGGTTAGGGCCCTGACCGATGGCCACCACCACAACGTCAACATCCATTATAAACTCGGAGCCTTTTATGGGCACAGGGCTTCTACGGCCTGACGCATCGGGCTCTCCCAGCTCATAGCGCAGGCATTCCATTGCCTTAACAACACCGTTTTCGTCCCCAATTATCTTGGTGGGGTTAGTCAGCAGCGCAAATTTTACCCCCTCTTCGTGGGCGTGCTCAACTTCCTCATGTCTGGCCGGGAGTTCCTTGTCAGAACGGCGGTAGACAATCCACGATTCCTCGGCGCCCAGCCTGAGGGCTGTCCTGGCAGCGTCCATGGCAACGTTTCCGCCGCCAAGCACGGCAACTTTACTGCCAATCCTTATGGGGGTGTCATACTCAGGGAATTTATATGCTTTCATTAAATTTGTTCTGGTGAGAAACTCGTTGGCAGAGTATACCCCGCAAAGGTTTTCACCGGGTATATTCATGAAATAGGGAAGTCCTGCGCCGGTTCCGATAAATACAGCGTCAAAGCCTCCATCTTCCATCAGTTCATCAACTGTGGAGAACTTGCCAACCACTGCGTTGACTTCTATATCAACGCCGAGATTCTTAAGGTTTTGCACCTCTGCCTGTACCACAGCCTTGGGAAGACGGAACTCGGGAATTCCGTACATTAAAACGCCTCCAGCCACATGCAGGGCCTCAAATACAGTAACTTTATGTCCCAGCTTGGCAAGGTCCGACGCGCAGGTAAGTCCTGCAGGGCCTGAACCGACAACAGCCACCTTGAATCCGGTAGGGGCAGCGACTTCAGGAAGTTTTACCCCGGTTTGTAGTTCCATGTCGGCGCAGAATCTTTCCACCCTGCCTATTCCAACCGGCTCGTTCTTTTTGCCCAGTGTGCAGTACTTTTCGCACTGGCTTTCCTGGGGGCAAACCCTTCCGCATACTGCAGGCAGGGCGTTTTTCTCTTTAATTTTGGCTATGGCGCCAGTAAAATCTCCCTCGGCAGCAAGCTTCAGGAAAGCGGGAATGTCAACTTCTACAGGGCAGCCCAGGCGGCAGGGCTCTTTTTTACACTGGAGGCAGCGCTGGGCTTCTCCTATGGCCATCTCTTTGGTGTAACCCGTTGCCACCTCACTGAAGTTTTTGGCTCTTTCATTGGCGTCCTGTGCAGGCATTGGTGTTTTAGTGGGAATTATTTTTTTCTTCGGTGTGTCAGTCATTATTTGCCACCTCCGCATCCGCATTTACATGTGTGATTCTTTTCCTTGGCCTTTTGCTCCTCTTCGCGGAAGTAGGCGCCGCGCTTGGAAAGCTCTGACCAGTCTACCTGGTGTCCGTCAAATTCAGGGCCGTCCACGCAAACAAACTTGGTCTGACCGTCAACAGATACCCTGCAGCAGCCGCACATTCCGGTTCCATCCACCATAAGGGCGTTAAGGCTGACTATTGTTTTGAGCCCGTACTCCTTGGTGAGGTTGCTGCAGGCCCTCATCATGGGCTGGGGACCTATAGCTATTACGAGGCCAATGTTTTCCTTGCCGCGGCCTTCAATAATCTCTTTCATAACATCGGTAACAAAACCCTTGCGGACATATGAACCGTCGTCCGTGGTAACATGCAGCTCTGTGCAGGCTTCACGCATCATATCTTCCCAGAAAAGCAGTTCCTTGTTCCTGGACCCGATTATGCCTATAACATTGTTTCCGGCTTCTTTTAAAGCCCTGGCGATGGGATGAACCGGGGCGATGCCGACACCGCCGCCCACAACCAGCACTGTTCCGAAGTTTTCGATATGGGAGGCCTCCCCAAGGGGACCCACGAAGTCCAGAATATATTGGCCTTCTTCCATTTTACCCAGTTGCTCGGTTGTATAGCCGACTTCCTGGAACACAATGGTGATAGTGCCTTTTTCACGGTCGAAATCCGCAATGGTCAAAGGAATCCTTTCACCTTCTTCATTAATGCGAAGAATAATAAACTGTCCGGCCTGACAACTTTTGGCAACCCTGGGTGCTTCGATATCCATTAGCTTGATGATTGGCGAGAAAACTTCTTTTCTCAATATTTTGTACAAATCCTTACCCCTCCCTCAATATTTTTCTGTAAAACTTTTTAAGAAATTAATTTCTAGTTATATGGTCCAATTCCTGCCGGACATTAAACACTTATGAACAAATTTTATTAATCCCGTGCTATTTCACATAAAAATAGAAATAGGAAGAAATTTTTTATAATTCTTCCTTTATCATAGTTGGATCCTGCACTATATTGCTTTCAGACACATGATTCATTGTTTTGCTGTTTCTTGTAACCATTCCCAGGATTCCGTTTACGAATTTTCCAGACTCGTCGGAACCGTATGTTTTTGCCAGGTCAACTGCCTCGTTTACCGTTACGCTGAAGGGAATATCATCCCGGTGCATTATTTCGAAAACCGCCATGCGCATAATGTTGTGGTCCACTCTGGCCAGTCTTTCAACATTCCAGTCCCTGCTAATACCGGCGATAATGCTGTCTATTTCGTTTTTGTTTTTAATGGTTCCAAAAATTATTTCCCTGGCAAAGGCCAAATCATCCTGTCCCAGTGGACCTACCCTGTCGGCTTCCTCTTCAAGGGTCTCGTTTATTTCAGTAGTATTTTTAATGGCAGCTTCCGATTCAATACCGCCCACATCAACCTGGTAAAGTGTTCTCAGCGCTGCCTCTCTGGCCTGCCTTCTTCCCATTTTTCCACCCCGCCCGACTTATTTCTCCTTAAACCGTCCCAGAAATATTTCCGTCAGGTCGGCCCGGCGGTCAACCTGTCTTCCTATATAATAACCTGCACCTATGCACAGTGATACAAATACCGCCTTTAAAAAACCGTAGGTTATTGCAAACCACCCGAAAATCAGCCCAATTATTATCCCTGCAAGCTTTCCCCTGTTTTTATTAATTATTTCTATTATTTGATCAGTATCCAAAAACCCGCACCCCTTTATTCAACCCTTAACTTTTGTGCCGATATATTTTGTATGACTATTCTTATATCCCGGACCTCAATTCCTGTAACCTGTAAAACTCTTTCCGAAACAATCCTTTGCATTTCTTCAGACAGGTGAGGTATGGCCACATCAGGGGCTACGGTGGATTTAATGCGTATGCCAATGCCCCGGGGAGTGGATTCAACAATAGCCTTGGCTTCCTTAACTCCCCTCTGGTCCAGGGCAACTTTTTCAACAAGTGACTCGATGGCACCCAAAGCTATGCGTATCTGACCCAGCGACCCCTCCTGGACCACAGCGTGTTTTTTTTCGGAATGAAGGCCCAGCCATAAAATTCTTATGCCCGCCAGTATCAGTATTGCAGCTAATGCATATGCTGTCTCTAAAAAGCCGGGCTCTTCTATTAGAACCTGATATAGTTGGCTTGGCCATTTCCAGCCTGAGAGGACGGCAGCGTATAGCGAGGCAGACAGTATTCCTGCCAGGGCATATATTATAGCTATCCCCCTGTCAAGAGGATTCATATGCTCACCTCCGGATTATGTCCAGAACTAATCATTATAATTATTTAATAAACAACGTGTTAACACGCAGAACGTCTATTTTACCCTGTGCTCCTCTTCTTTTACATCGTGGCTGAATGCAACACCCTGAACATTAACATTTACTTCAATAACAATCAGCCCTGTCATATTCTCAATGGCTTTCTTGACATTTTCCTGAATCCTGGCGGCAACATCAGGGATGCGCGTGCCATACTCAACAACAACAAACATGTCTACAGCCGCCTCTTTTTCGCCTACCTCAACCTTTACGCCCTTGGACATGTTTTTACGGCCAAGCATTTCTGCAATTCCGCCCACAACCCCGCTGCTCATTCCTACCACTCCCTGAACCTCGGTTGCAGCAAGCCCTGCTATTATTTTAACAACCTCGTCAGCTATCCTGATAGATCCAAGTCCGGTTTGTTGTTCCTTTATAAGGACATCATTTCTGTCGTTTTCCATATTTATCCCTCCGGTTTTCTTCTATAATTTACCTTGAAGGCAAGTTAATTATAACAGAACGATTTCGCCAAATCAAACGAAAGAGCCCCTTGCGGGACTCTGCTGTCTAGTATTAAAACAACCTGATACTTTATTAGCCACAGAGGACACAGAGATCACAGAGAATTGATCTCAGGCACTACTCTGAAGCAAGGAGTCTATAATTTGGAGCCGCTTTAGTCCGCCTCCACTTTATATTAAAAAGGTTCTACATTCATGCAGGGCAAAAATCTCTGTGTCCTCTGCGTGCTCTGTGGCATACTAAGGACCCGGATATTCATTCTCAGATGGCGCTGCAGCTGTACAATTACTCCGGCATTCTTCTCTGTATAAAATTGGTATATACCTCACCTCTTCTGAAAAAGGCATTGTCCAGTACTTTCAGGTGAAAAGGTATTGTAGTTACCACACCTTCAATGTGGAACTCCGACAGGGCCCTTTTCATCCTGTCAATGGCTTCGTTTCTGTCTTTCCCCCAGGTAATAACCTTTCCAATAAGGGAATCATAATTTCTTGGTACTGCCCAGCCCTGGTAAGCTGCGCTGTCAATTCGAACCCAGGGCCCGCCGGGTGGAATGTACTTTGTTATAGTGCCGGGGAAGGGCACGAAATTCTTTGACGGGTCCTCGGCATTTATTCTGCACTCTATAGCCCACCCGTTTATGATTATATCTTCCTGAGAGAATGTAATTTTTTCTCCTGCCGCCACCCTTATCTGTTCCTTAACAAGGTCAATACCTGTTATCATCTCGGTTATAGGGTGTTCCACCTGTATTCTGGTATTCATTTCAATAAAATAAAAGTCCCTGTTTTTATCCAGAAGAAATTCTATAGTACCTACAGTATGATAACTAACAGCCCTGGCTGACCTTACCGCGACCTCGCCCATCTTTCTTCTCAGCTCAGCCGAAAGTGCAGTTGACGGTGCTTCCTCGATAATTTTCTGATTGCGCCTCTGAATGGAGCAGTCTCTTTCACCGAGGTATACGATGTTTCCGTATTTATCTCCTAATATCTGAAACTCAATGTGCCTGGGCTCCTCAAGATATTTTTCTATATATACATCAGCACTGCCAAAAGCTGCCTTTGCCTCTGTCTGGGCAGTCTGGAGAGATTTTGCCAGATCTTCAGGCCCGTGTACGATTCTCATTCCCTTTCCGCCGCCGCCGGCAGCAGCCTTTACGATTACCGGGTAGCCTATCTTTTTTGCTGTTTCAAGGGCGGTGTCAATGTCCTTTATGATGCCTTCGGAACCGGGGACCACGGGAACCCCGGAATTTATCATTGTTACCCTGGCAACCGCTTTATCACCCATTTTATCAATAGCGTCTGGTGACGGACCAATGAAGGTAATTCCCTGCTCCTCAATCATCCTGGCAAATCCGGCGTTTTCTGCCAAAAATCCGTAGCCGGGGTGTATCGCATCTGCGCCGGTTATAACGGCGGCACTGATAATATTTTGCATTTTAAGGTAACTTTCAGCCGGGGGAGGCGGTCCAATGCAAACGGCCTGATCCGCTGCCTTTACATGAAGAGCGTCTCTGTCAGCCTCGGAATAAACTGCCACTGATGAGATTCCCATTTCACGGCAGGCTCTTATAATTCTAAGGGCAATCTCACCCCTGTTGGCAACTAGTATTTTTTTAAACATCAGGCACCTCTACTGGCTTATTTTTATGATAAACAAAGGCTGTCCATATTCGACCGGGGCACCGTTTTCCACAAAAATTTCTATTATCTTTCCGGATACCTCGGCCTCTATTTCATTCATCAGCTTCATAGCCTCGACAATGCAAAGCGTTTGTCCCTTGTTGACCACATCTCCCACACTGGCAAAGGCCGGCGCGTCAGGGGCCGGTGATCTATAGAAGGTTCCCACCATCGGGGCCTTGACAATAAGAGTTCCTTCCTCTTCAGCAGGAATGGAGTTGCCTTTTGATTTTGCTTCTTTAACTTCCACGGGGCTATCAACTCTCATGCTTCTGGAATTTCTTTCATTATCAGAGTTTTCAGAGGCATTCTTTCTTATGGATACTCTCATGCCGTTATTTTCAAGAGCAAGCTCCTGTATATCCGAATCATTTATAAGCCGTACCAATTCCTTGATATCCTGAATATTCATTTCCACTTCCTCCTCAGTGTCAGGATTTTTAATTTTCCTGGTTTCAGGGGCCTTAACAGGAACATTTATCTGGCTTACCCCTTCAGAGCGGTTCTTTCTATTCTCAAAAAACCTGGTTGCTATCTGGGGGAACATGGCATACATCAGGAATTCTTCCTCTGTTACGGCCATGCCTCTGGCCTCTTCCCTTACTTTTTCCATGCGTGGCTCAAGAAGGTCTGCAGGCCTGCAGTCATACTCCTCCCTTTCGCCCAGTATTTTTTTCTTTATAGTGTCGTCCATCGTGGCGGGAGGCCTTCCGTACAGTCCCTGTGCGTAGGACCTGACCTCTCCGGGTATAAGCTTATATCTTTCACCGGACAGCACATTAAGCACTGCCTGGGTGCCCACTATCTGACTGGTTGGCGTTACCAGGGGAGGATAGCCGAATTCCTGTCTTACACGGGGTATTTCTTCAAGAACCGCCGGAAGTTTGTCAATGGCTTTTTGCTCCTCTAATTGGGTAATGAGGTTGGTAATCATTCCTCCGGGCACCTGGTGCTCGAAAACCCTCATATCGTTAATTCTTGTTACCCCACGCTCCTGACCGTTATCCTGTCTTAGTTTCTCAAAGTAGCGGGCCATGTCAAAAAGTGCTTTGAGGCTAAGCCCGGTGTCATAAGGTGTATTTTTAAACGCCCGGACAACTGTTTCCACTGGAGGCTGTGAGGCGCCGAAGGCAAGTGGGACAGAGGCTGTATCAATAATATCCACGCCGGCCTCAGCAGCTTTAAGATAGGTGCCCACTGCCAGGCCTCCTATATAATGGCTGTGCAGCTGAACCGGAAGACCAACCTTCTCCTTCAGCAGCCTTACCAGCTCATAGGCTGTGTATGGGGTCAAAAGTCCCGCCATATCCTTTATGCATATTGAGTCCGCGCCCATACGGGCAAGCTCAAGCGCAGTGTCGATATAATGCTCTGTAGTATGAACAGGGCTTACGGTGTATACCACGGCGGCCTGAATATGGGCTCCGGCTTTTTTCCCGGCTTTTATCGATGCTTCGAGGTTCCTGATATCATTAAGAGCATCAAAAACCCTTATTATGTCAATCCCGTTTTCAACAGTCTTTTTGACGAAGGCTTCCACAACGTCATCCGGGTAGTGCTGGTAGCCCACAAGGGACTGTCCTCTTAAGAGCATCTGAAGGGGTGTTTTCTTTATCCTTACTTTTAATGCCCTAAGCCTTTCCCATGGGTCCTCGTTTAAGAATCTCATGCAAACGTCAAAAGTAGCTCCGCCCCATACTTCCATTGAATGAAAACCTATATTATCCATCATTTCTGAAACAGGAAGCATGTCTTCAGTCTTCATTCTTGTGGCCCACAGACTTTGATGGCCATCCCTCAGGGTAGTATCAGTAATCCTCGGCAAAATTTATCCCCCTAATCAAGAAGTAATCTTATAAGTTAAATTAATTTTATAAATGGAAATTATTAAGAACAACAACACATAGCAATTATATGTTATTAAACCTCATTAAGAAAGCCAATTTAAAGAAGTATACAATATTCCTTTATTAAAAGCTGTATAGAGCCAAATAACTTTGTATACAATATATAATTTGTATTTTCTGACGTTTCTGTATAAATAAATGCCCTATTGGTGTTACCGCTGTTCCAGCGGCGGGAATTCAGAAGTCAGAATCCTTAAATGTTTTTGATAAGCTCTATGGTATATATAACCAAACATTTATTTTTTTATATCTAATTAAAAACCTCTGGTCAAATGCCAGAGGTTATAAAAAACTACTTGATTTATTTTTTGGGGATAATAATAATCCCCTGTTCTCCGAAGCCAGTTTCCTTTGAAACCATTTCAATTACCCTGGCTTCTTCGGTGCTGTTCATTCCACCGCTTTCCAAAACAACTGTTACTCCTCTTGTGTCTATACATGCAACTGCATCTTTATAACCCTTCGCCCTGAGAAGATTCTCAACCCTTACTTCCTTTGAAATGCTTTTGCTTATCGCCATAAGCTGATCCTGGGCGGATTTTCTTGTTTCAGAGGAGGATGACGGGTTATTGACGATTTCTCTTAAAATCTCTATCTGCCGGCTCCTTGATTTTTCACGCTCCAGCCGGTACTCCACAAAAAAAGCTTCTTTCTCATTTTTTACACTGTTCGAAATAATACCCTGCACCGGCTCATTTTTAACATCTTCAAAACCGGCATTTTCCTTGCCTGAGCTGATAGTATCTGCGCTATCGGCAGGTTTCCCGGATAACAGCGGCCCGGCCACTCCCATATAGCCAAAAAACAGCGTTGCGGCTCCTATAACAAACATGAGGGTAAGGAATACATTTCTAATATTAACAAATATCATTACCTTACACCTCCCTCAGCCGGAAGTACCAGTATTTTGTGAGGATCAACATTGAGAGATATCATTGCCGCCTCAAAAAGCCTTTCCTTTACTTTGGGGTCTGAGGCTCCCTGGGCCACAATAAGAACTCCCGATACCTGTGAAGAGGTTTCCATCTCCACCACTGGTGAGTCTCCATCAGCGTTTTTTGCTATAACAAGCTGGGCTGAGTCGGTGTTTTCGTTTATTGTCCTTGTTCCTCCCCCCTGGTCCTTTTCCAGAGTGCTTTTACTGCCCACAGTTTTGTTTAATGCATATAGCTCTTTTGCAGAGTTTGCCAGCCTGACTGTCACCTTCACTTTGCCTGAGCCCTCTATTCCTTCAAGCATTTGCTGCAGCTTTGCCGATAGCTCCTCTTCTTCTTTTGCCATCCTATTTTTTTGTTCAGAATTATTTAATTGGATTTTTCCCGGTTCAGGTTTGATTCCACTTTCAGGATTTTTTGCCTGACCGCTAAAATTTCCCATTATAATTAAAAATATCCCGAAAAACACCGCAATAGCAAACCATATAATTTTTTTGCCGGTAAGCTTAACCGGGCCGTTACCTCCATTACCACCATTTAAATTAGCGCTTAGCCAATTCTTAAAACCAGACATTCTTACTCCCCCCATTATTTAAATACAACCTTCACCTGATCTGGTGAAAGGTTATAAAAGCTGGCAACCTTGCCTGCAGCGCTTTTGGCGGCAGCGGCATATTCTGGAGGCAGGGGATCTCCGGCCGCAACAGCACCATCTTTATCCCCCAGGCTGACTGATACGGGCTCAACCGCTTTAACAAGCCGGCTGCTGCTTTTGCTAGCTAAAAGACTTATTTCTTCTATCTTTCCGAAATTATTTTTTTCAGGGTCATCCTGAATTTTTACTACTGCCCCTGTAATACTTACCTCTCCAGTCATCCCTGCCAGACCGGCCACCTGTTTTTCTATTCCCCTTCGATACTGTTCCATGGCCTTCTTTTTATTTTCTTCATCAATCTTTTTTCCGCTCGCAAGTATGTCAATGGCTTTAGCCGGATCATCCACGCTGCGCCAGGCGTATTCTTCTATATCATTGAAGAAAGCTCCGCCTGTCAGCCCGTTGAAGGCCTGAATAACTGCAACTATCACCATGAGGCCCAATACCATTTTTGTATATCTTCTCATTTCACCGCCGGGAAGCAGCATTTCAAGGAGAACTGCAAGAATAACTATTATAATGAGGTTCTGCACCAGAACCCGAAGTGTCTCCAATGGACCCCCCTCCCAGATAAGCCATTAGCTATAGACTCCTAATCCCAAATCACTAATCTCTAACCCCTGAATCCCTACCTCAGCATTACTGTGATGTTACCTACCGCCACAAGTATTGTAAGAGTAAAAAAGAAAAGCAGCCCGGCTGTAGCCACCACCGCAAAGACTGAAAGAAGGCTGTTGCCAAGGTCATTAAGACAACCAACCACCTGGCCGCCGTCCTCTACAGGCTGTATCATAGCCCCGGCAAGCTTGTAAATCAGTGCAATGCACAGAATTTTAACCAGGGGCATAAGCATTATATATAGTACAACCACTACCCCGGCTATGCCCACGGCGTTCTTGATAAGCAGAGAGGAGCTGACAATAGCCTCAAGGGCGTCTGAAAACATTCCCCCAACCACAGGCACAAAAGTATCTGTGGCGAATTTGGCAGTCCTTAAAACAACACTGTCTCCCACAGCGCCTGCAACACCCTGTATTGAAAGAACACCGAGAAAAATTGTGCTCATTAGGCCAAGCAATCCCATGGCAACATTCTTAATAAGTCCGGCCAGGTTTGAAACCTTAAATTTTGATGATAGGTTGCTGACCAGAAAAAGTATGGCCGAGAACAAAATAAGGGGCAGTATTATATTTCTTATAATAGTGGCGATAAGTGCTATGCTGACAAATACAACGGGCTGGTATATTGCCGCCGACGTAAATCCCCCCACTGCCACCAAAAGTGTCAGTAGCACCGGTAAAATTGCCTGCATAAATGTAACCATTCTGTCTACAACCTCGCGGCCGGCATTAATGGCAATAGTAAAGGAGCCTATCGCCAGAGTAATCATCACAAGATAAGTTACCATGTATGTAAGCTGCCCGGTGGTGCCCCTGTCAAAGGAGCTGGTAAGGTTCTGCAGAACTGCACAAATTATGGCCAATATTACAAGTTTTCCGAGAAGTGATGAATTGGCAACTACTTCCATAAAAACATATGACATTATCTTTTTGGCCATCTCACCTGGATTTAATTCTATTTCATTCCTGGCAATTTTATATACCAACTGCTTAAAGTCAATGTCAGGGGTAACTTTCTTTATCTCTGAATCAATCTGCCCTATATAGTTATTTATCTCTTCAAGGTTCAATTCGGGGGTAATATTATGTTCACCGCTTTCATTGGAGGTGGCTGTTTGTTCTGCCAAAACTGCCGTGGGAGCCAGCATAAAAATAAGAATAAAAATTACAATAAGCTTTCGCATTGTTTCACCTCACGGCACCACTTTTATCAGTGAATTAAGCACTGCCACAACTATCGGCACAGCAAGAACCAGTACCAGTATTTTTGCTGCAAACTCTATTTTTGAAGCAACAGCTCCCTCTCCGGCGTCCCTGCATATTTGTGCGCCAAAGTCGGCAATATATGCTATGCCAACTATTTTTAGTATTGTGCCCAGGTAAACCATGGAGAGATTTGCCCTGGCGGAAAGGTCTTTAATAACCTCTATTACTGAGCTTATTTTGCCAAGCATGGCCAGGAAAATTATGATTCCTGCTGTAATACTTAGAAATACCGCCATTTCAGGCTTGTTATTCCGCAATATTACCGCCAGCACAGCCACCACCAAGCCTAGCCCCACTACCTGTATGATGTCCACAGGCGCTAACCCCTTCCGTCAGAATAGCTTAAATACTGATTTTACCTGGTCAAAAAGACTTCCCAGCTGGTATATCACCCACACCAAAATTACTGCAACTCCACCCAGAGAGGTTAAAAGTGCGTAGTCTTCTTTTCCAGCGCTCTTAAGAACCCAGTGAGCTGCTGCCACAAGAATGCCGACCCCGGCTATTTTGAATACAAGATTTATATCAGAACCCACAGTTATGCACCTCCATTTAATAGATTATTATTACGGCAGCCATTGCGCCGCAAAAACCAAGGTAATTCCACATCTTTGTGTTTTTTGCCGCGTCTTCCTCGGCCTTATCCAATTCTCTCCTCAGCTGCTCATAGGCAAGTCTGATATGCTTTTCCTGATCGCTTCGGTCCGATTTTCCAAGGGCCTTTCCCAGATTTCTTAAAATTGACAGGTCTGACAGCGACAGCGCACTTTCAGGGTAAAAATCATTAAGGGACTTTTCCCAGGCCTCCTCGGCAGTTGAGTCATTTTTCCTGTTTAGTTCCTGGTAAGCAGAAGAAAATAGCTTGGCGACACTTTTGTCAGATACCGACGCAACTCTCTCCAGCGCCTCCACCAATGGAGTGGCAGCGTATAGAATTTCAGTTTCGAGCATTTTTATTGATGATATTATTGACTTGATTTCGGCCGGTCTTCTGGCGTATTGCTTTGCCACCATCATTCCTGCCGCCCCTCCGGCGGCAATCAGTATAAGTGCGCCCATTAGCTTGAACAACGCAAAGCACCTGCTTTCAATGCATCATTTTTGAAAATGCTCTTAACAACCCCGGCCCTTCCGTCCCTGCCAAGCAAAACAAACCTTTCCACCACACCAAGCCTGAAAAGATAAATTAGTGCAGGCCTGGCCGATAACTCCTCCAGCGAAGAACCATGAACCGTAAAAATTATTCTTACCCCTGCATTAAGAACTTCTTCAAGAGCCTTGATGTCTTCGTTTCTTCCTATTTCGTCAGTGGCGATGACTGATGGCCCCATTGATCTAAGAAGCATTATCATACCCTCGGCCTTGGGACAGCCGTCCAGAACATCCGTACGAATTCCAACGTTATGTTGAGGAATCCCCCTGTAACAGCCTGCAATTTCTGATCTTTCATCGATAAGCCCCACTGTCTGGCCTCTCAGGCCAAGATCCGGAGCGCCATCACTTATCATTCTGACTGCATCCCGTAAAACCGTGGTTTTTCCACATCTCGGAGGAGAAAAAATCATTGTGTGATAGATGGTTCCGTTTTTTCTGTCTATAATCCCAGGCATAAGAGACTGGGCAGAGCCAATTATTTCCTTTGATACTCTTATATTGATTCCTGAAAAATGTTTAATTGTTTTTATCCTTCCGGATTCAATCACTGTTTTACCGGTTAAACCAATACGGTGACCTCCGGGGATGGTTATAAAGCCGTTTTTTATTTCTTCCTCAAAGGCGTAAATGGACGATCCGCTTACAAGGCTTAGGCACCTCTCCACATCCTCTTTCTTTGTCATGTAAGCGCGATTTAAATCTTTTGAAACAGTGCCGTCTTCTGATATAAATACATCGTCGCTGTCAAGTCCAAGAATAAGAGGCTTAAAAGCTCTGAGCCTTATCTCCTCTACCCTTTTCAGAACATCTTTTCCTACAGCCGTTATTATTCTCCTTAGATTAACCGGCAGAACTGGTAAGACTTCCTTTAAGGAATCTTCACCGGGTAATCCGCTAATTTTTTCTGCCGCATCAGCAGGCATAAAATACCCTCCCTTTAAAAAGATATATATTTAATGGAGTGGCATTATATGTCACACATGTCATTATAAGGTATAAATGTATTCGTTACGGGTCCGGAAATGGGAATTGGGAATCAGGAATTGGCATAAAGCAGCTACCCTCTAATCCCTAATCCCCAACCCCTAATCCCAAACGATTTAAGGCACAAAAAAAGGCAGCCCACTTGGCTGCCTCTAATAATTCAAATAATATCTATTTAGTCCAGTTCATAAGGCCAGGCCTGCAGGCCTCCCTCCATGTACTTTAAGTCCTTAAAGCCGGCGCCGTGGAGTATCCTTAATGCCTCGTAACTTCTTACGCCCATGGCACAGAGCAATACAATCTCCTTATCTCTTGGTAGCTCAGTAATTCTTTCTCTTATATCTCCCAGAGTAACCTGCATCACACGGTCATCCTCTATATGCTTAGGAGCGAACTGCTGCGGCGTTCTGACGTCTACAATCAAAAAATCTTCACCGCTATCCAGTTTTGCCTTTAATTCTTCTGCTGTTAAAGATGGAGCAATACCTTCAATCTTGTTTCGAACTATATTTGCAGTATGATGGGCAAGGTCAATGGGAGTGGAGAATGGCGGAGCATATCCCAAATCCACCTCGGCCATGTCGTCAATTGTAGCCCCAAAATGTATGGCAGTGGCCACCACGTCAATTCTCTTACTGACATCGCCGGGACCTATGGCCTGTGCTCCCAGAATTCTTCTGCTGTTTTCGTCTACAATCATTTTCATAATGACAAGTCCGTGGGATGGATGATAGTGCGTACGGTCCAGGGCAGAATTTATTACTGTTTTAACCTTATATCCCAGTGCCTCTGCCTGCTGCTGGCCAAGCCCGGTTTTTCCGGCATTCCAGTTCAGAACCTTTAATACTGACGTTGCCAGAACTCCTTTAAATACACTGTTCCTTCCAGTTACATTGTCCCCTGCAATCCTGCCCTGACGGTTGGCGTATGTTGCCATAGGCGCATATATTTTTTTGCCTGAAACGATATGAGTGTTTTCAACGCAGTCACCAACAGCATAAATATCCGGGTCACTTGTTTGCATATGCTGGTTTACCTCAATGGCGCCTGCTTCTCCTATTCTTAGCCCTGCCTTGGCTGCCAGCTCCACATTGGGCCTTACTCCCACAGCCATAATAACCATTTGGGCATCAAGCCTTTCATCCCCGGTCACCACGGCAGCAACCCGGCCCTGGCCGTCATCCTCTAATTTCAAAACCTTTTGACCCAGCCGGAACTCAATTCCCTGCTCTTCAAGCCTTAAGGCCATAATAGCGGCCATATCACTGTCCAGCATTGCCGGAAGGATCTGTTCCTTTAGCTCAACTACGGTGACAAATATATTCTTTTCTCTTAAAGCTTCGGCCGCCTCCATCCCTATCAGGCCGGCGCCTATAACAACAGCCTCATCTACTCCCTCAATATTTTCCTTTATCATTTTAGCGTCTTCGGGGTTATTGAGTCTAAAGACACCATTTAATTCCACTCCTTCCAGGGGCGGAACAAAAGGACGGGCACCCGTGGCTATAACAAGCTTATCATAAGGAATACGGGATAACTCTCCGGAAGATAGATTCTTAACCAGAACTTCTTTTTTATCCCTGTCTATTTCACAGGCTTCATTCCCGGTAAGAACTTTTACCCCCTTCTCTCTCTGAAAATAGGCTTCATTGCGGGCTACACCGTAAGATGTCTCAAAAAGGTGCCCGAACTCCCTTACAGAGCCTCCCACATAAAATGGCATTCCGCAGCCGGCATAGGATATGTACTTGTCCTTCTCTATTATGGTAATGTCGGCGTTCGGAGCCAGCCTCCTGGCTCTGGCGGCGGTTTTGGGACCTGCCGCAACTCCGCCGATAATTACAATTCTGGGCTCCCCCATGTTTATTCACCTCTGCCTTTCTTTAATTATTTCAACAATAAATTTATTTTATGGAGACATATTTTTTTAAATTAGTTTATTAATTCAGGATCTGGTCATTAGTTTAAAAGTCTGGAGATATTTTAAAACCGTTGCGTTAATAAGTCAATACCGATAAGAATAAACAGCACCTCAAAATAAGGTGCTGTTTCATAGAAAAAATCATAAATGCTGTTTTTTACAGGTCATCTTCATATTTTGCCGCCAGCCGCCCGCCTATCTGTTCAGGTTCATCTGCAGCCTGGTAGGTGTCATCGTTTATGAATACCACTTCGTCACAGTTGGGACAAGTTACTTCAACGGTATCTTCATCCTCGAGGACATCCGAGTCAAAACAAACTACCTCTCCGCACCTGGGACAGTCTACCTCCAGGTACTCTGCCTCTTCCGCGTCATCTTCCGCGTTCCTGTACACATCTTCCTCAAGGTGAAAAAGGTCCTCGTCTATAGATTCCAGGTAGTCCTCTATCTGGTCATGGGCCTCTTCCATTTCTTTTATTGATTGAGCGAATTCATCCAGCACCTCGATAATGCCATTTAGTATTCGGCCCTCTCTGGAGTCTGTCTCAATGTTCATTCCGGCAGACAATCCCTGGAGATATGCCACCCTAGATCTAAGGTCCCTCAACGATGCAACCCCCTTTATAGTTAAGGCTTGATTGTTTCATTGCTATATTATTTCTCGGTATGGGGGTTTTTAAACATATATTTCCTTAAAAAAGCTTATTCTGTGTGCTTAATCAGTCGGAGGGGCCAAGATGTATTTCCTATCTGTCGGAGGGGACAAAGATGCATTTCCGTACGGTCGGAGGTGCCAGGATGTATTTCCGGCTGGTCGGAGGGATCAAAAGGCAGTTGATTCTAGCCAAAACTCCCTCCGACAATTAAGAATTCCCTATTAGCTCCTCCGACCAATAGGGAATACTTCATAGCCCCTCCGACCGGGGGCACTACCCTTAAGTTCCTCCGACCAATCGGAAATACCCTTAAGCTCTTTTAATGTACTGTCCCGTTCTGGTATCAATCTGCAGAACATCACCTATGTTAATGAAAAAAGGAACCTGAACAACATAACCCGTTTCCAGCGTTGCCGGCTTGGACCCTCCGCTGGCAGTATCCCCCTTTATTCCGGGAGAGGTCTCAACTACTTCCAATTCAACATAATTGGGCAGATCAACACCTATTGACTTACCCTGGTGCATAAGTATGGTAATAGTCATATTTTCCTTCAGATACTTTATGGCATCTCCCAGTTCGTCGGCTGTAAGATTGGTCTGGTCATATGTTTCCATATCCATAAAATTGTATGCTGTGCCATCATTGTAGAGGTATTGGAATTCCTTTCTTTCTACCCTTGCCCGGGGGATTTTTTCGCCAGCGTTGAATGTTTTTTCAACCACTCCGCCGGTACGCACATTTCTAATTTTTGTACGAACGAAGGCGGCGCCTTTCCCCGGCTTTACATGCTGAAAATCAACCACTTGAAATACATCACCGTCAATTTCAATAGTCAGGCCGGTTTTAAAATCATTGGTCGAGATCACTTTATCTCTCTCCTTTCCTGTTTCAAGCCTTTATATATAAATTCTATTGGTCACATACAATTAGGCTTTCCTTGGGTGCTGCGCTGAGCACACTGCATCCATGGCCGGTAACCAGCACTGTGTCCTCTATTCTTACCCCTCCCCATCCGGGAAGGTATATTCCAGGCTCAACGGTAATAATCATTCCCGGTTTAAGCTCTGTATCATCCTTTGCCGATAACCTGGGATTCTCGTGTACTTTCAGGCCCAGGCCGTGACCAGTGCTGTGCCCGAAAAATTCACCATATCCATGGTCCTCTATAACCTTTCTGGCTGCCCTGTCAACTTCAGATGCCGGTATACCTGGTCTTACCGAACTGATGCCTGAAAGCTGTGCCTCCAGAACTATATTATATATTTTTTGCTGCTCTTCATTTTTTTCCCCCACAGCTATGGTTCTGGTTATGTCAGAATTGTACCATTCCAGAACAGCGCCAAAATCCAAAGTAACAAGGTCGCCCCTGGCTATCTTTTTTTGAGAGGCGATCCCGTGGGGCAGAGAAGATCTTTGTCCGGAAGCAACTATTGTAGGAAAAGCAACGCCCTCTGAACCGTTTTTTCTCATGTAAAACTCAATTTCGAGCGCTATTTCTCTTTCGCTTACGCCTTCTTTTATGAAAGGAAGTATATGTTCAAAAGCCTTGTCCGACAATGACACAGCTTTTTTTACCCTATCAATTTCCTTATCATCCTTAATTGACCTCAAACAGTCTAAAACGCCTGGCAGCGGCCTTATTTCAACAGTCTCCAGCTTTTCTTTCAAAGTGTTATATTGCTGGTAAGTAACGGAATCTCCTTCAAAGCCCATTTTTTTTAAATTTGCTTCTTTTACCAGGTCTTCCAGAGAGTCTGTAAGTGCATCCTTTACCATTATTATCTGGCAGTGAGGAGCCTCAATTTTTGCCTGTTCATCATACCTGAAATCCGTAAAAAGAAATATATCCTTTTGGGTTATTGCAACAGACCCGCTTGAACCGGTAAAGCCTGTAAAGTAAAATCTGTTTTCCTGGCTTGTCACCAGAAAAGAGTCAATTCCTTCGCACTGCATCAGTTCCCTTAATCCGTTTATTCGCTCGTGCAAAAATAATCCCCCTACCCGGCCATTTAGAAGCTGCCCAGGCTATTTAATTCCCTTTAAAATTTCAACAGCGGCTCTTAAGCCCAGCATGTAGCTTTCAATGCCAAAACCGGAAATCTGTCCTGCAGCCACAGGCGAAATAACTGATCTGGCCCTGAATTCTTCCCTGGCGTGAATATTTGAGATATGCACCTCTATAACCGGAGTTTTTACCGAAGCCACTGCATCCCGTAAAGCAATGCTGTAGTGAGTGTATGCCCCAGGATTAAAAACCACCGCTCCGAATTTTTCTTCAGACTCATGTATTTTGTCAATCAATTCTCCCTCGTGATTTGACTGAAAGAATTCTAAAAGGATACCAAGCTCTTCTGATAAATTCTCCAGCTTTTCCTTTATATCACTGAGGGTACAGGACCCATAGGTTTCAGGCTCCCTTTTTCCAAGCATGTTAAGATTTGGCCCGTTAAGCACAAGTATTTTCATTATTCATTTCCCCCTGCCGGCACTGATACCCGAAAGCACACTGGGGATATTTTACCATTCTTTTATTTTCATTGTAAAGAATAGTCTACTATGTTTATGCACAGGCTCTAGTGCCCGCTAATATTCATAGGGCCCACTGCCAGTGTAGGTGATCCTGTTCCTCCAAAGAAAGTAAGGTCTGATCCTACTCGCTCAACCTTCTTCATTAAATCTATAATATTTCCGGCCAGTGCAATCCCTCTCACGGGATATGTCAGCCGGCCGCCTTCTATCATCATTCCTGCCGCCCCAAGAGAAAAATCACCGGATATTGGATTGGCTGTGTGCATTCCCATTACTTCTGTAACATAAAAACCCTTATCTATGGAGCCTATGATTTCCGAGGGACTTTCATGTCCTTCCTCTATGAAGAAGTTGGTGGTGCCCACCTCCGGAGTACTCTTATAGGAACCCCTTACACCGTTTCCTGTGGAATTTAGTCCATCTTTTGATGCAGTATAAGTGTTATGGAGAAACCCATTTAGAAACCCATCTTTTATCAATACAGTTCTTGAGGTAGGAACGCCTTCACCGTCAAAGGGAGCAGATGCTATTCCCCCCTCCTTGGACCCGTCATCAATAATATTAATTTTTACCGATGCTACCTGCTGTCCCAGTTTTCCAGCAAAAAGCGATCTTCCTTTTTGCACGGCCTCAGCAGTCAGCGCCGGTGCAAGAAGGCCCAGAAATCCTGTTGCCACATATGGCTCCAAAACCACCGGCAAGGTCTGTGTGGGAACAGTCTTTGCCCCCAGCATTCTAACTGCTCTCGTGGCTGCCTCTCTGCCAACTTCTACGGCATTTAGGTCATCGTACCTGACCCCGTATTTCAAGGCAAAGCCAGTCTGGCTATCCTCTCCCTCCACCGCAACCAGTGCAATGTAAATACCGCAATAGGCACCTTTAAAGCTTAATTTTACCCCCAGGCTGTTCATTAATAAAACTTCGGTTTCCATGTCGGTGTAGCTTGAGCCCTCAATTATTTTCACTCTAGGGTCATATTTTTTTGACTCCTCTTCCATTATAAGGGCAAGTTTAATTTTTTCAGTTACCGGGGTATTTATTATTTTACTGTCAAATAAATCCAGCTCAGGGTATTTATCAGCCGGTCCCGGCATTGACCTGTACCTGTCCCCGGCTGTAAGGGAGGCGTTGGCAATTACCTGCTTTAGTATGTCTTCAACACTCTGCATGGCAAGGTCTGATGTAAATGCAAATCCAACTTTTCCCGCTTTCATGACCCGGATGCCGAGTCCACTTTCTTCCGCCAGCTTCATTGTTTCAACTTTGCCGTCCCGAACTTCTATGTTCAACTCCCGGCTGTTGCTTATGTAGACTTCGACCAATTCGGCTCCCATCTTTTTCCCCGACTCTATTGCCTGCCAGCCCAGTGTTGTCATATCATTTGCTTTTATGTATACCACCCCCGCAGGAAAATGAACTAATTTTAGTCCTTTAAACAGGTCATCTGGATATTATCATAAGTAATATTCCATATTTGCATACCTATTCCTTCGGGATAAAAGAAAAAACTGCTGTCCAAGCAGTTTTTATGCCGTTTGCTAATGTAACTGAGCACTGGCGACAGTTGTTGTCAGCGCAAAAAGATGTCTTGCCGATACAGGTGCCAGTTCCTGAACCGCTGCCTCCATTATCAGGCTCGGGTCAAGCAAGGCCAATATAGCAACTTTTTCTCCGGTTTCCTGATTTGTGTAAAATCCCAAAATACAAAATTGCATATCTTCGCCATATACTTTCCGGGTGACAATGTCACCAATCTTCATTTTAATACCCCCCAAGTTAGCAAGCTGCTGTCCGGGGGATCCGCCCCGGCGGGTCCCTCCTTAACAAAAAAAATACAACTCCCACTTATAACGGGCGTTATTCAATAGTCTTCATATTTAACATATGCCTTTTGCAGCACAGTTGTGTATATTACCTTAAATCCGTTGTTATTAACTTCCTGGAATACTCTCCATATTTATACGTAATATATTTTCTCTATTATTGAATATTTTAACATTTATTGAAAACAATATTAAAAAAGGGGGGATAATAATGGAGATGTTAAGTACCGCAGTAAACAAGGATTGGGAAAGCTGGAAAGGCTTTCTTTCCCAGGCAATGGAATTCGCAGAAGAGCTTGGCATATCAAAGGAGAAGGTTTCATTGCTTGCAAGCCAGGCAGGGGAAATACTGGCCGATACAGTTGAGCCTGCAACACCTGAGCAAAGAGTTCTAAAAGAACTCTGGAGCGTTTCCGACCAGAATGAAAAAAGGGTGCTTGCAAACCTTATGACAAAAATATGTTCATGATGACAAAGGCGTATTTCCGGATGGTCGGAGGTGCCAGGTAGGCAGTCCCTGATGGTCGGAGGGGCCGGAGATGTATTTCCGGACGGTCGGAGACCATAGGTGTTATCTTTAATTTCTCCGATCAACAGTGATATCCCTTTAGACCCTCCGACAAACAGGGAATACCTCATAGCACCTCCGACCAATTGATAATACCTCATAGCAAAAAAAGCGGCTAACAGCCGCCTTTTTAATACTTTTTTCCCAGGTAAAAAAATCTATTATGAGACCTGGGTACGTTTCTTACTGTTGATTATAATGATAGGATAATTAAAAGGGGGTATGTTTTTATGCTGAATTTTTATTATAGTATCTTAGTTAGTGAAGATGCGCAGAGCATGGCCGAGTACGCGCTAATCCTTGCTCTTATGGTGCTCGCCTGTGTTGTTGGGTTTACCGCCCTTGGGCCCTCAATAAGAGATCGCATAGCTGCTTTCTCAAACGAGGCTTATAACTAAAAAAAGTAATAAACGTTCTAAAATAAATACAAAGGGTTGCAGGATAACTCCTGCAACCCTTTTGGTGCGGCAGAAGGGACTTGAACCCCCACACCCGTACGGGCATAAGAACCTGAATCTTACGCGTCTGCCAATTCCGCCACTGCCGCATATTCTGTTAAACCCCCTGCGCCCGTGCGCAAGTATTATATTAGCACATGGCCATATCCATGTCAACAATGATTTGCCTTTTAAATAAATACAAGCCTGGATACCTTTTCAAGCTGGCTAATGTTTCCGCACTCCAGTACCCTGCTGCAGTGTGGAGCATATCTTGATATTATACTGTCCTCCCTGTTCCATTCCACATTCGGTGCAGGGTTTAGCCAGAGGACCCTTTTTGCCTTTGTGGCGATACGAATAAAACAATCAATTCCATCGGGCTTATAATTGTTCCTGGCGTCACCAAGAATGATGAGAGTAGTTTTACTTGTTACCACTTCTCTATATTTTTCATAAAATATAGTCCAAACTGCGCCATAGTCTGAAAAACCGGTCTGCCATATTTTTGTATTCCTGTACACCTCGGATATCTTTTTCTCGGCATCCCAGCCCCTAAGCAGCGCTGTTATCTCCTCCACGCTGTCAACAAAGGCATAGGACCTCACAGACCGGAATTTGTCCTGCATGGCGCTAACCAAAAGCAACATAAATCTGCTAAAATTTGAAACCGAGCCCGAAAGGTCACACAATATTACTATCTCAGGCTTAGTGGGAATTCTGTCCCTCATTAGCAGTTTAACTGGCACTCCCCCGTGAATACCGGCAAGTGCGGCTGTTCTTCTTAAGTCAACCTGCCCTCTGCCGGAAGCGGCAAAACGGTACCCTTTTTTGGTCGCCAGCTTTCTCCCAAGCCTTACAAGCTTTAGTTTTATTTCTCTGGCCTGCTCATAGTCAACTCTATTAAATGATATATCATTTATGTTATAGCGGCTTATAAGATTAATCCTATTTGATTTCCATTGTCTTCTGTCATACTCCCCGCTTATTGCATCCCTAAACTGTTCAATACGGCTAACAGCCTCCCACCTGCTCAGCTTTTTGTCATTAATCATTCTTTCCAGTATTTCTTCACCCTCAGCCCATCCTGTATCAGCCTTTATTCTGTTTAAGAAAGAATTATCTTCGGAAAGCCTGTCAGGCAACCTCTCCATGGCGTTTCTTACCAGTAAGCGCATGTCTTCTGTATTTCCGTTAAGGATGGTGGAAACAAAAATTCCACCGGTTATTTTATCACTTTTTCCTTTCTTTTTTAAATGTCCTGTAATTCTGCTCCCGGTAACCCGGCACGACTGCCCTGGGCAGGATGCATTATCCTTTAAAAGCATAATCTCGTTTCTTATATAGCTTTTTAGCATATCAAGCTTATTTTGAAATTCTGCTTTATTAAGCCTTGGGGGCGTTTTAGCAGCATCAGAAAACAATTTTTTATTTATACTGCAGCCTATTTCATTAATAAAAAGATTAAATAGCTTAAGAATTATATCTCTGTCAATTTCCTGTTTTGCCAGGGTCGCTTCCAGCGCATAGATAAATTCATCCCTTTCAAAGCCTATAATTGAAAGGGCCTCCATAAAATCCCTTACTTCACTGTTTGAAATTTTTAATCCGGACTTTCTCAAAATATCAATAAAAACCAGAATATTATCCAGCATACTCCATCACCCTGGCAGTAAAAGCATCCACCATTTTAAACAAATTTTGTGATCTTGAAAGATCGTCCCATGGTACTTCAACTGTTAAATCCATTTCACGCCTGCCTATATCGTACCTTGCCTTAAGGTTACCCAGTTTGGCGCTGAAAGCCAAAAATTCTTTTTCTTTTGCAAATCCAAGGCGCTTTATAAGGTCATCAGGGCCTATCGTCAATCCGGCTATGCATCTTTTTATCTCTCCTCTGTTTATCCCGGAAATTGAACCAAGTATGTCCATATTTTCTTCACCAATAGTCCAGGGCTTCTCGAGTCGTATTTTCAGGTCTATGTTTTTGCCGCCGGTTTTAGATAATATTATGTTATTACCTTCACCCAGACTAATTTCATACAAACCTGCCCCCTCATTATAGCTAATCCTTCCGTAGCAGCCATTTATGATAACAGAAAATTTTTCACTGTCGACAGTTGACGAAGCGGTAAATAATAGAGGGGATATTTCAGGAGGTTTTGACAGGCCTTCATATTCTTTGCTATAGAGAGAAAGTCCCGGAATAATGCTTACCCTCGAAAGAGCATTTTTACAGTGATGCTCGCTCTCGCGAAAGTGTGTTTTAAATTTTATCCTGGAAACTGCCACGCTCCCATCAACTATCAGCTGGTGAACAGCGGTTATCCCCACATCTCTTGAGGTCCATCCAATCTCAATATTCCCTGCCAGCTCACCTTCCTCCAGGTCCAGATGTTCAAGAACATCAAGGTGTTCAATTATCTCCGTCAATGGCTTTGCAGCGGAAGTAACTATAATCCTGTGATCAGCATATATTTCATAAAACCCGGTTGAAAAAGGAACCGGCTGTACGTTAAAAAGCATCCGTATCAGCTCATCAGCCATCCAGGGCTTAAAAATTTTCAGGAGAATATAGTTATCTGCGAATTCTGCCTCAATGCCAATTGCTGTTACTTTATCTCCGTCTGCCCGAAAAGCATCCATACCTCTTAAATAAGTCATTATGCCGGGCTTCTTCTCTGTTAGCCTGGTTAATATCTCAATCCTCATTTAGACACCCCGTGATAATATTAAAAAAATACCCGGAAATATGTTATCATTAATTGGGTGGTCGGTAAAATGTTTAATTGCTTTGACAGCGTTGACAACATACGTAAAGTTTTATTGCAAAACAGTTACCTGGTAGATAAAAAAGTGGCTACAACTGTTTTTCTGGCTGTAAAAATGCAAAAGCCCCTTTTGGTTGAGGGACCTGCAGGAGTAGGAAAAACATATCTTGCCAGGGCACTAGCAAAGTCGGCAGGGTGTCCGCTTATAAGACTTCAGTGCTACCCCGGTCTTGATGAGAGCAAGGCCCTTTATGAATGGAATTACCAAAAACAGCTTCTGTATATTCAGTCAAGGCATGAAAGCACTTCCTGGGACAAAACCAAAACTGGAATATACACTGAAGAATTTTTACTGTCCCGGCCTATCCTCAAGGCTTTCCTTTCCACTGATCCGGTTGTGCTCCTTATAGATGAAATAGATAAAAGCGATGACGAGCTGGAAAGCTTTCTTCTGGAGGCCCTTTCCGATTTCCAGGTGTCAATACCGGAACTGGGAACTGTAAAATGTATTAATGTTCCAATTGTTATCATTACCAGCAATAATTCCAGGGATTTTAGCGATGCCTTAAAAAGGCGCTGCCTTCACCTGCACATGCCATATCCGGACAGGGACAGAGAAGAAGCAATAATCAGAATGCACTTAAAGGAATTCAGCCCGATACTGGCATCGCAGATAGCAACTTTTCTTTCCAGAATAAGAAAAATGGCACTCAGAAAGCTTCCCGGCATCTCTGAAACCATTGACTGGGCCAGGTCTCTTGTTGCTCTTAATATCAGTAAGCTTGACCGGGAGGCGGTAAACATTACTTTAAACGCCCTGCTAAAATATGAGGAAGATATTTTGGCCGTGGATGCATGCCTCGATGATATTCTTACTTTCCAGGACAATAATTTTTCTAACGATAATTTGACTGCAGGATCGGATACAGGTGAGGAAAATAAGATAATTATACAAAATGAAGGGCTTTCCAGGTTTGATTTCTAAGCTAGGGCTGGCCTTCTATTTTAATAAGAACTTTTCTTCTCCGTGGACCATCAAATTCGCAAAAGAAAATTCCCTGCCAGGTCCCCAGCATTAACCTCCCTTCATTTATAATTACCATAACGGAACTTCCCATAAGCGACGCTTTTATATGAGCATCGGAGTTTCCTTCGGAGTGCAGATAGTCTCCTTTTTCGGGAACAAGCCTCTCCAGTCCCTTTAATATATCCCGGGGGACAGTTGGATCAGCATTTTCATTAATTGTTACGCCGGCAGTGGTGTGAGGAATAAATATAAATGCTGTTCCCTCTTTTATTTCCGCTCCTTCTAGAAGCTCATTTATTTTACTGGTAATATCTATCATCTGAACCCTTTTACCGCTTTTTATTTCTAGGGTGGATAAAAGTGGCAACACTTCCACTCTCCTTGCAAAAATAATAAATAAACGCCCTGCGGGCGTTGCCGCTGTTCCAGCGGCATAGTTAAGCATTATTCATGGGTCCGGAATTGGGAATTGGTGAAAAATTAAATTACTACATTTCGCCTATACAATCCCTATTTGGCTTCACGGAACAAATACCCTATAGTTGCACTTTCAAAGGACATTCATCGGGGCGGGGAATATCATCTCCGTGCGTTGATTTTTCGGAGGCTGTTACTGGCTCTTGGCGAAGGTGGCTACAGAAAGGCGAGCCGCCAAAAGGACGTTGGCGGAAGTCCGAACCGGCGCATGGACGCGCCGTTGAGGACGGTCGGCTATCTGTTGACTCCAAGCATAGAGCCAGTTTCAGCCGGAGAGATCATCAACGCATGGGGGTGATATTCTAAGCCTGCCCTACAGCTGGCATTCAATTTATCCACAGCCAAAAATTTATTTTTTCCTGGTGTATTTAATAAACCGGCCCTGGAGCCGGTTTTGTAATAATTATGCTTTTAGATTAAACATTTTGAGCCGACTTGAAACCTAAATTAAATGTTAGTATTTCCAGTTTTACTGACAGGTCAACGTTTCTTACTTCAATGTGGTCCGGAAGGTTAAGGGGTAGTGGCGCGAAATTCAGAATGGCCTGCAGACCGCATTTTATCATAAAGTCCGCTACCTCCTGGGCTGCCCTGGTAGGTGTGGCCACTATTCCTATTCTGACATTGTGCTCCTTTATAGCATCGGCCATTGCTTCCATGGGCAAAACTTCCAGGTCATTTATTCTTTTACCTATTTTGGTAAGGTCGTTGTCAAAAACCCCAACTATGCTAAAGCCCCTCATATTAAAGCCTCTGTATGTGCAAAGCGCATATCCGAGGTTGCCTGCCCCCACCAGAATAAGGTTCCAGTGCCTGTCAAGGCCAAGTATTTTAAGAGTATATCTCATCAGGTCCTTTACATTATAGCCAACACCTCTGGTGCCAAATTCACCAAAATATGCCAAATCCTTTCTTACCTGAGCCGGAGATACTCCGACACCGTCGGCAATTTCTCCTGAAGACACCGATGTGATGCCGTTCCTGTCCAATCTTTCCAGGTACCTGGAATATATTGACAACCTTGTTACGGTTGCCTCTGGGACTCTCAGGGTTTTCACCAAGCCCCGCCTCCTTACTCTACGATTTTATATTATTAAAGTTAATAAATTCACATAATATTATTTTTATATCATTATGATTACTTTACTGTCAAATTCAATTTATCTTTAATATCTGCTATATTTCTTGTCAAGGCTTCTTATAATTAGGTTATCTGTATTGATTGAATTTTCTGCACCGCTTATTAAGGTTTTTCAAGACGAGTCCTCTTAAAAGCATTGGCAGGGAGTATAAGCGGTATACTCCGGGAGATATATTCTCCACAATCACAATGTCTGCATTTGGCAGAATTCTGTGGTATAAATACTGTCCTGTAGGGTCGGCAGCCGGAGAGCATTTCGCGGTCAATGGCCATTACTTCTGCCTTACCATGCTCAATCAGGTGTGAGGCCGGGTCTCCCGGATAAATATACATGCCAGGATAAACCGGCATAGTAACATCATATAGCTTGACTAATAGCCAAGCCCTCCTGATTAATACCAATAATAGGTATACATCTATTTTGTGAAGGAGTCAATAGAATTTCTCTAAATGCGTTAAAATTAGGTCTAAAATAACATATATCAGATTTTAATTTTTGTTTTTAATTTACTTGCAGCATTCTTTGCGTGTGCTATTACAGCCGACCCCATTCGAACGAAATCAATGTTGGTGTTGTATGTAACCTGCTTTATTCCGGGTTTTCCAATTGCGCTAACCAGCCTGTCATAATCTTTGTTGTCAGCAGTATTCATCATCTCCCGGAAAATCAAAGAGTGCTTCATATCCTCCTTTAATTGAACTAAAAGGTCTTCGTAAATCTTTCCTGAGGCAATGGCTCTCCCTGCCAGCACACCGCTTTTTATGGCGGAGCTTAGCCCGAACCCAAGGAAAGGCTCCTGGAATCCACCGGCTATACCAGCGAATAAAAGATTCCCCACCTGGTGAGGATAAACGAAGCCGGCATTGTGCTCTATTATTATTTCGTTTACCTGATCATAGGGGTGGCTTTCCATTTCCCAGAATAGCTTCCATTTATCCCTGGCCTCGTTAACCGAGCTTTCCGGCACCACCAGGCCCAGAAAGGCCCTTCTTTTCTCCATGGGAGCAAGATAGCCATAGGCTGATTTGCTGTATCTTGTGTCAAGCCACATTATCAGTGAATCCATGTCAAAATCGCCAATTACTGTTCCCCCGATTAGCTTTGCGGGAAATACTGTTGTAAGTATTCCCTGATTCCTGCTCATGTCGTATCCCCCATTGGCAACCACAACATAATCATACTTCTTATATATGTCGGTATAATTAACCCTGGTGTTGGTAGTAATTTTAGATTTGATGGCCCTGTATAATTGAGATTCCACTGATGTGGGGTCCCCGCCCCTCATAATAAAATATCCAAGATCCCCCTTTACCACAGATTTCTTTTGAGGAGTTTTCATAATGATTTTTTTTATTTTCCCAATGGGCTTAAGTTCCAGATAATAGTTTTTCTTAAGATCCTTTAAGGGGTCATTGGGCCTTGTGAATATTTCAAGAACTGCAGCGGCGTGGTCAAATAGTTCCCCGGGCCTGTGCCTCTGCTCAAAAATTTCAGGTGTTATTCCATGCCTCTCAAGCTCATGTGCACAGGATAATCCTGCCGCCCCAGCTCCTATTACAGCAACCTTCAAAGTTTAGCTACCCCCTATCTGAATTAGAAGTGTTGATTAGTATATAGGCCGCCCATTAATGAAAAAATATTATTAAAAGGAGATATAGCATGTCAGTTTTAAACGACAGGGATTTAATGACTTATGCCCTCAGGGAAACAATGGAGAGGGAAAAGAAACTCATAATTAAACTTAAAGAGTACCAGCGCTTCACCAGGGATCGCACTCTGAAAAATTTATTTTTGGAGCTTTTAATAACAAGTGAAAGCCGAATCAATATCATTCAAAACGAAATGAATAATCTTTATGTTAATCAGGAGTGATAAAATGAAAAGCGAAGATATACTTTATGATCTTTTAAAAGACAAGATTATGAACCAGAAATTCTATAATGACATAATGGTAAATATGGTCAATCCCCTGGCCAGGGATCTTTTTAAGGCATTCAGGGACGACGAGGAAAGAGAAGTAATAAAAATAAGAAAGCAATTTCTTACCCTTGAGGCTAAACCCATGATATTCAAGAGTTTCGTAAAAGGAAAAATATAGTACTTATTTAAGCCTATCGACTTTGTCCATATAAGACAGCCACATGCCAAAAAAAATGCTCACCAAAGTCATAAGTATTATGTACTCCCATAGTGAAAGTTTCATTTTTGAAATCACTCCTCGTATAAAAATAACCTTTCCTGTTTCCCCGTCTTCCTAAAGACCACAATCTCCCCTATATAGCTCATGGAGGTAAGTACCAATATATCCACCACCAGGCTGGCCATAAAGTGCCAGTTTATGTATGTGGCTCCCCCTGCTCCAATAATTAAAAGCTCAACACAAAAGTAGGCCAGGGTAAAGGCAATTATATTGGCTGCCTGAAGCCTTCGGTCAAGGCTTAAATACTGAAAGAATAAAGTGCCCATTGTAAAAAGAGGGCCTGCGGCATAAAAGAGAGAGTTCCCCATCCAATTTATAATATTGCTGTGAAATTGATAGAGATTTAATTGATGTCCTGCCCAGTCTACAATGGTGCCAAGGCCAAAGGCTAACAATCCTCCGTAAACGGTGCGCTTCAATCTTGATTTGTCCACAAAAATCAAAAATAGTATCCAGCTATATATGAAAAGAATCAGCCAGGGAATTCTGTATCACCTCTTCGTGTTTAAAACATGGTCGAGAACGGCGTGATTTTATTATTGCCCGTTCCATTTTAATTTAATTAAAGTACATATCTACATAAAAATAAACTCAATGGCAAAAATAAAAAAAAATGCCATGAGGGACAAAAGTGAAAAATTTTGCCAAAGAACTCTTAAAATTAATCTCATACAATGAGGAGCCCTATCGTGAAGATTTCACATTGAAAGAAAACTATTTTGACCGGAAAAAGGCAGAAGTTTCCCGGGAATCAAAAAAAACGTCACAGCCCAAAAGACTGAGAAACCGAACCCCCAAAAGAGCAGAACGGAACCCCAAAAAGGCTCATCACAGCCAGGAAGAAGAAAAAATAAGTGTTAACCTGGAATGCAACCGTAAGGCGCTGGAAAAAATATACGGCCTTCCACTTAACAAAGACCTGGTAATCCGGGAGTTTTCACTGGGGACCGCGCCACCTGTTAAAGCATTTTTGACATATATAGACGGTCTGGTAAGCCGGTCCGACCTTATTATTATTCTTGGAAACTTAATGGTGGAGGCCAGGTCTTCCTGTATAACTCCCGGCAATTGCGCGGAATCAATAATGAAAAATATTCTGCCCGGGGCCCAGACACAAATAGCAGATTCATTTGAAAAGGTAACAAAAGCCGTAAATTATGGAGATACAGCATTTTTTTTTGAAGGACTAAATTCATCGGTGGTGGTGGAAACAAAGGGATGGGAGCACCGGACGGTCGGCAGGCCCACCACGGAGCAGACCATAGCCGGGCCCCAGGAAGCTTTTGTGGAAACCCTCAGGGCAAATACAGGCCTTATAAGAAAAATAATAAGGTCTGAACATCTATACACAGAAATTATAACTGTGGGTGTCAGATACCCTTCGGACGTCGCATTGATGTATATGAACGACCTTGTCAACCCGGACCTGTTAAAAGAGGTAAAGCGCAGAATTTCAAGCATAAGCTATGACTATGTGACTGATACCGGGATGCTGGAGCAGTTTATAGAGGACAGCCCCTATAACCTTAATCCCCAGGTGCTGTCCACCGAAAGGCCGGACCGTGTGGCAGCATACCTTGCCGATGGCAAGGTGGCAATACTTTTAAGCGGCAGCCCCAGAGCCCTTATAGTGCCGATGACAATGTACACACAGTTACATACGGGTGAGGAGACATACCTGCGCTGGCAATACGGAACCTTTATAAGGTTTGTTAGAACACTTTCATTCTATTTGGCGCTTCTTCTCCCGGGATCATACCTTGCTATCGTGCTGTATCACCAGGAGATGATACCAACCGAGCTGCTGCTGGCAATTGCCGGAAACAGGGAAAGGGTTCCCTTCCCCACTGTGGTGGAAATGCTGTTAATGGAATTTTCCTTTGAGCTGATAAGGGAGGCCGGCCTGCGCATTCCCAATATAATAGGCTCAACCATAGGTATAGTTGGAGCGCTTATTTTGGGCCAGGCGGCAGTGCAGGCTAACCTGGTAAGCCCCGTGGTGGTCATACTTGTTGCAGTAACCGGCCTGGCCTCCTTTTCAATTCCCAGCTATTCACTTGCCTTCGCAGTAAGAGCTTACAGGTTCTTTTACATAATATTGGGCTCCATACTTGGATTTTATGGGATAACTATAGGCCTCTTCATACAAATCCTTCTAACGACAAATCTGAAATCCTTCGGGGTTCCGTACCTTTCCCCCGCGGGACCAAGGACTTTTTCCGGGGGAGACATAGTCAGCAGGCTGCCGATATTCATGCAGAGGAGAAGGCCGGACTATATTAATCCCCAGGATGACACAAGGGCTCCCCGGGATCCCAGGGGCTGGGTAAAAGGAGAAGAGGGCGAAGGTGGGAATAACGGCGGAAAAAAGTAAAATAGGCATGGCCGAGCTTGTGGTGCTGCTGACGGTATCCGGCATGGCCAGAATTTTTTTATCATTTCCAAGATCAATTATCGAGATTAGCGGACCGGCTGCCTGGCTTTCGTCTTTAACCGGGCTTGTAATAACCCTGATACAGGTTTATATATTCTACATCATCATAAAAAGTCAGCCGTCAAAAAATATTGTAGAAATATCAATGGATAATCTTGGCAGCATAGGGGGCACTGTGGTCAACCTTCTGTTTGCCGCATTTTTCATTTCTGTGGCCGCCCTTTTTACAAGGACATTCAGTGAAGCTTTGATTACCACCGCCCTGCCCCGCACCCCAATAAGCGTTATCAGCACCGGTTATATTTTGATAGGTGTTCTGGGCGCATATGTGGGGCTGGAGGCAATGGCGAGATCTTCAAGGATTACATACCCCTTTGTTCTCCTGGGAATAGCTCTGCTGCTGCTGGGTCTTGCACCCAGATGGGATTATACGCAGCTGTTCCCCCTACTGGGGAACGGGCCGCTAAAAGTATTCGGCACCGGAGGGGTGATTGCCGGGATAGTTACAGAAGTGCTTCTGGCCTCGGTAATCGTCAAGTCCTTTCACGGGCCTGAAATGTTCAGGAAAATAACACTGAGGGCAATGATGATGGGGTTTGCCTATTTTACCATACTTTTAATGGTGCTGCTGCTGACATTCGGGTGGAATGTCGCCCAGGAGCACACCATGCCCTTTTACATGGTTTCCAGGCTTATTTACTTTGGGCGCTTTTTCCAGAGGGTGGAGGCAATTTTTATAATTATATGGGGGTATATAGGGATGGTTAAGGTTGCCCTTACCCTGTACGCTGCCGCAGTGACAATTGCGGGCACTTTAAAGCTTCCTGATCACAGGCCTCTGGTCTTTCCCCTGGCACTAATAATTTTTGTTGTAAGCCTCCTTCCCCCGGACATGACCACGGCAATCAGGCTGGAGTCCACGCTAATTCGGCATATAGGACTGATTCCCACCATGCTTTTGCCAATTGTAATACTGGCAGCCAACCTTATAAGGAAAAGGATGAGAAAAAATGAGGGCGGCTAAGCTGCTGGTTATTTTCTTAATAGTAATGCTGCTTCAGGGCTGCTGGGGCAGCAGGGAGACAGACGAGATTGCCTATGTGCTTGTTATGGGCTTTGATAAGGGCCCTGACAATAATATAATGATGACATTCCAGATTGCCAACCCAAAGGCAATTGCCGGCCCGGCAGGAGGCGGCGGCGGAGAAAAGGAAAAGCCCCTTATAACCATAAGCACCCTTGCCCCTCTCCCCATAGCGGCCTTTAACCTGATTAACGTGGAGCGGAGCCGGGAAATATCTCTACTGCACACAACAGCCTTCATATTTTCTGAAGAGCTTGCCAGGGAGGGGCTTATAGCATATCTCAATCCCCTGCAACGCTACCCCGAAACCCGGGGAACAGCATTTGTCTATGTATCAAAGGGGAAGGCACGGGAATTTATGGTAAAAAACCAGCCGGAGCTTGAAATAACCCCGTCAAAACAGTATGAGCTGATATCCAGGATTGAAAGGATCCATGCGCTTGCTCCGGTTGTGCAGTTTCAGGATTTCTACAGGGCAACCAAGGCACTGGACATACAGCCTGTCGCCCCGCTGGTAGCCCTTCAAAAAGAAGGGTTTGAAAGCTATAGGCCGGAAGGATTCGGAAAACTTGGGGACTACACAGCCGGTAATTTACCCTCTAACAAGGGAGAGACCCAGTTTTTGGGGGCAGCGGTCTTTAAAATGGACAGGATGGTGGGACAGCTCACCGGTGATGAAACCAGGTATTTTAATATGCTTACGGGTAAAATGGCAAGCAGCTTTATAACTGTCATTGACCCGTTAAAGGAAAACTCTGCCATAGGCCTCACACTTAAGCAGGCCCGAAAGCCTGATATAAAAGTTACCCTGGCAGGAGGCCGCCCTCTGATAGAAATTGAAGTATTCCAGGAGCCTGAGATTGTGGGAATTGCCAGCGGGATCAACTATGAAGGCGAAAAATTAAAGCCGGTGCTGGAAAAAGAGCTTGCCAATCTAATAAAAGAAAGGTGTCAGGAGTTAATTGCCCGCACCCAGGAAGAGTTTGCGTCAGATATATTTGGTTTCGGGAGGTATGCCAGGGCTAATTTCCTTACTGTGAGTGATTGGAGGGACTACGACTGGCAAAGGGCATATCCCGGGGCAAAGGTGGATGTTAAAGTAAGTTTAAAGATAAGGCGGACAGGACTAATGCTGGAAACTGAGCCTGTCAGGTGAGGATCCAAAAATGAGGTGGCTATTGCTGTTAGTTCCATTAATAATATCATACTATACCTTTACATACGGCCTGTGGGCATGGCGCAACGGAAACCGCCGTGGCGGCGCGGGAGTTTATTGCCTGGCCGCCTTTACTCTGGCTATATCGGTTTATGCCCTTTTTATACGTAAGGCCTTTTAGTTATTTATATTGGCGAGATGACCGAGAATAATATGGAAGTTACTGCTCCCAGGCTTATGCCGCACTTTGCCCGTAGAGGGTGCATCCTTAAGGACTGAGGCACCAGCTCCGTTATTATTATAAAAAGCAGTGCCCCTGCGCCAAAGGATAGCAGAAAGGCAAGCATTCCCTGGGTTGCCGTAAGCCAGGCAGAGGTAATAAGAGTTCCGACAGGAAGCATAAGTCCTGCCGCGAAAGCATAGGATAGCGAACGCAAAACTCCCTTGCCGCCGATAATTAATACACCACATAGCGCCATGCCTTCCGGGATATTGTGAATCCCAATGGCAGCAGCCAGCATTATGCCCAGATCTGTCCTTGCCTCAAGGCCGGCGCCGATGGCCAAACCCTCGGGAATATTATGCATTGCGGTGCCGAGAGCAAACAAGTATCCTGTTTTTAGCAAACCGACCCCGGCATTTCGTTCAACAATGCAGCATATGGAATTCTTTCCCGACATGCTTATATACGGGAAAACTCTATCTGTGACTATTACAAAAATAAAGCCGGCGAGAATTCCACCCAATACATAAGTCCAGGCTCCCATTTTTAAGGCCTCCGGAAGAAGATCAAAAAAAACCACTGTAAAGCCAATGCCTGAGGACAGTCCCAGCAATAAGGGCACGGTGCCCCGGCTTACCCTTCCGGAAGCCACAGCAATTAAACCGCCCACTCCTGTGGCCAGCCCGGATAAAAGAGGTATTAAAAGGACTTGTCCTGTCAAACCTTATCTCACTCCCGCCTTATTCATGGATCCGGAATTGGGAATTGGGAACATTATCGACTCGCCTAGAACATTAAATATATTTTTCCACATAAATACTTTGCCAACACATTATTTATATCGCTGAAGCAATAAAAAAATGTCATTAAAAAACGCCCTGCGGGCGTTGCTGCTGTATGCGGCATTGTTAGCATTATTCTGGGGTCCGGAATTGGGAATCAGGAATTGGGAATTAGGAAAACTCAATTACTAATTTTCACCTATACAATCCCAATCTCCGAAAACACTGTCTTTAGCCAAAGAGAACATCGGTACATTTTGTGACACTCCAAGCCTGCCCTATAGTCCCCTAATTCCCAATTCCCAATTCCTAATTCCCCCCCAACCCTCTCTTTTTAGCTGAAAAACCTTGTTTTTTTACCGCCGTATATCTTTTCTTCACCCAGCAGAATTATTGAAAACAAGAGGTGAAATGACAGCCCTACCACATTACGAATGAAAGCAGATGAAAAAAATTTATAAATACTTACTCCTGCCATTGTATTATTGCGCTCCTATTTATTTCTCTGCTCCAATCTTTGATTTGATTTCTACGGTAAAAGTTTCAATTAAAGTCACGGAGCTCTTTATGAGACGTTCTTTTTCCCCCGGGCTGGCTTCTCTAAATTCTTCCGCCAGTTTTTCTATTGTGCCTGCAACCAAGTCTATTAACAAATCTTTCTCACCTCATTTGTATTTTCTTTCAAATCTCAACTGTGAAAAGTCGTGTGCTTTATAGAAATTATTTTTCCTAAAAATATAAGGTTTATAACTTATTGAATTTAGATAATCATTGAGGAGCTTTTATTTCTGTAAAAAAATAAAGAGTGGCTGGATTTTTGCCTCCAGCCACTCTTGTCAAAGGCCGGGTATTCAGAACCCCAACCCCCAATTCCTAATTCCTGATTCCTGATTCCCAATTCCGATTACAAAGTTTTAAAAGCATTATACGCCGCCTCTATTGTCCTGTCTATCATTTCCTCTGTGTGTGCCAGTGACATAAAGGCAGCCTCAAACTGTGAGGGGGCAATATATATTCCCTGCTCCAGCATATGTTTGAAAAAGGCTGCGTATTTTTTTGTGTCTGCAGTGCTGGCGGTATTATAGTCAATCACCTGTGACCCGGTAAAGAAACAGGTCATCATTGAGCCCGCCCTGGTGAAATAAACCTCTTCTCCTGCCGCTTCAGCGGCTTTTTTTAGGCCTTCTGCCAGGCGCAGTGATTTTTTTTCCAGCTCTCCATATACCCCTTCCCTGGCCAAAACATTAAGGGCGGCTATTCCCGCACTGACCGCCAGTGGATTACCCGACAGTGTGCCTGCCTGGTAAACAGGGCCCGAGGGAGACATCATGGACATTATGTCCTTTCTCCCGCCGTATGCGCCCACCGGTAAGCCTCCGCCTATAATTTTCCCCAAACATGTTATGTCAGGGCTTATATCAAAAATAGACTGGGCTCCGCTATAAGAAAGCCTGAATCCGGTAATCACCTCATCAAATATTAAAAGCGCTCCATACCTGGAAGTAATCTCTCTTAGAGTTTTTAAAAATCCCGGATTGGGTGGTACGACCCCCATATTTCCCGGAACTGGCTCCACTATTACAGCCGCTATTTCATTTCCCATAGATTTGAAAATACCTTCCAGCGCCTCAGGGTCATTAAAAGAAGTGTTAATGGTATGTGCGGCAATTTCTTCTGTTACCCCAGGACTTGTGGGCACCCCGTGGGTAAGTGCCCCTGAGCCTGCTTTTATAAGGAACATGTCGGCATGTCCGTGATAGCAGCCCTCAAATTTTATTATTTTTTTTCTCCCTGTATATGCCCTGGCAAGCCTTGCGGCGCTCATTGTGGCCTCGGTGCCGGAGCTGACCAGGCGGACCATTTCCACCGACGGCATTGCTTCGGTTATCATTTTAGCCAGTGTGGTTTCACTTTCTGTGGGAGCGCCGAAACTGGTCCCCACCTCAAGGCACTCTTTTACCGCCTCCACCACCTCAGGGTGCAGGTGTCCAAGTATAAGCGGCCCCCAGGACCCAACGTAGTCTATGTATTCATTGCCATCAACATCAGTTATAATAGCTCCGGCCCCCTTTTTAATATAAACAGGGCTAAGCCCAACAGATTTAAAAGCCCTTACAGGGCTGTTTACTCCGCCGGGGATGTATTCTTGAGCCTCACGAAAAAGTCTTATCGAAGTATCGTTTTTCATCTTGCTAGCACCACCTTACTTTTTTCGGAATTGGGAATTGGGAATTAGGAATTGGGGGGAATTAATCTCTTTAGTTGAACCTCTACCCCAACCTTCTGCTATGTTGGCAGGGATAGACACCCCGGCCCGTTGTATCTGAGATATCAGACCATATCTTTCTTCATGTGGAAATAATTCAGTGATTTTATACAATTCCAATACCAAATCTATTGCTTTCTGCCAGACTTCCAATTCTTTATAGTTTTTCATCTCTAAAAAACCCTAATTCCCAATTCCTAATTCCCAATTCCGCCTATACAAAATACTTCATGCTATCCTTTTTAAGTTCTTCGGTACTGAATAAAACCATGTAGTCATTCAATCCTGATGCCTTTGACATGGTTTTGGCTGTTTGGTTGCACTCTTCCACCGATTTTCCATGAACCATTGTAAACATATTATACTTCCAATTTTCAGTAATACTTCTCTCGTAGCAGTGGCTGACTTCAGGAAAACCTGAAAACAATTCCCCTGTTTTTTGCACTGAATCTGGCGGAACATTCCACACCACCATGGCGTTGGCTGAGTATCCAAGGTCCTGGTGGCGCACTGCAGCCCCGATCCTTCTAATTAGCCCCCGCTCTTTCATTTCATTAATTTTGACTATAAGTGATTCCTCGGATACTCCTATTTTTTCGGCAATTACTTTATAAGGTCTGCTGACAAGAGGAATGCCTTCCTGTAGAGCCCTTATTATCTTTTTTTCCTGGTCACTTACCATTCTAGCCCTCCGTAAGGTCAAAATTAACCCTTATCTTAAAGAGCCTGACTGCCGGAAGACTGATTATTTCAGTTATTCCTGCACGGGCACTTATTTCTCCCAATATTGTTTCAATATCTTTTATTTCTGGAACAAGTAATGTAAACCACATATTATAATCGTGTTCTCTTAGGTAGTTGTGGGTAACTCCGGGATAGCTGTTGACTATCCCGGAAACAGCTTCAATTTTCTCAGGAGGCACTTTCATGGCGCACAGCGTGCCTGTATAGCCAAGCTTGCGAGAATCAAATATCCCCCCAAGCCTCCTTATTGTCTTGCTGTCAATAAATCTTTTAATCCTTGCCAGTATATCCTCTTCCGTGGTTCCCAGATATTCGGCAAGCTCTTTGTAAGGCTCGGCGGCCACAGGAAAATCCGACTGAATTCTATTCAGCAGCTCCCTGTCCAAGTGATCAAGCTCCACCTGCAATTCCCCCCCAGAGGCCATCTTAATCCCCAATTCCCAATTCCTAATTCCTAATTCCCAATTCCCTTTCTTTCCTATACAGGCACCAGGGCTCCTCAGCCATGTAGTCGCCATGATAGTAAAGCGCCCTGGCCCTGCAACCTCCGCATACTTTCCTATAGTGGCAGGCCCCGCAGCCACCTCCGTACTCCAGTGTGCGAAGCCTGTTAAATACAGGGTTATCCTTCCATATTTCTGAAAAGGGGGTCTCCCTTACATTTCCCGCGCTTATATCCAGATAGGCGCACGGCTGCACGTTTCCAACCGGGCTTATGATACAGTATGCTGTTCCGGCAAGGCAACCCCTGCTGAAGCGGGTTTTTACCCCCAGCTGGCTGGCTATCCTCATAAACTGGGGCGCACAGGTAGGCTTTAGCTCTATGTCCACCTGCTTTTGCTTGATCATTATTCTTTCCAGAATTTTTTCGTAGGCTTCTTCTCTTAGTGACTCACTTTCAATGTCTGCCCCACGTCCGGTAGGCACCAAAAAAAAGAAATGATGGGCCAGGGCACCCTCCTGCACTGCAAAATCAGTTATTTCTTCTATTTCATCATAGTTCCAGTCAACCACTGTTGTGTGAACCTGAAAAGGCAGACCTTCCTCCCTGCACGCCCTCATCCCCTCAACCGCCTTCTGCCAGGACCCCTCAACCCCCCTGAAGGAATCATGCTTTTTATAATCAGCGCTGTCTAGACTTATGCCCATGGCAGCCGCGCCTGACCCTTTAAGTCTTTTTGCCCCGGAGCGGTCAATAAGGGTGCCGTTTGTTCCAAAGACAGGCCTCAGGCCTCTTTGGGCTGCATGACTTACCAGGGTGTGTATATCCGGCCTCATAAGAGGCTCTCCCCCGCTAAAAATCATTATTTTAAAGCCTGACTCGGCTATCTCGTCAATAAGCTTAAGGCCTTCGCCGGTACTTAGCTCCTCCTCCGCCCTTACACCGGCGTCCCTGTAGCAGTGCCTGCACAAGAGGTTGCAGGCATTTGTTGTATTCCAGGACACTATCAATTTACTGTCCCTCCCTCAGCCACCCGGCGACATCAAGGGCGTGGTAGGTTATAATAATGTCCGCACCGGCCCTTTTCATCCCGGTCAAAGACTCCATAACAACCCTTTTCTCATCTATCCATCCCATATTTGCCGCCGCCTTTATCATGGCGTATTCACCGCTGACATTATATACTGCCAGGGGGTAATCAAAGCTTTCTTTCATAAGCCTGACTATATCAAGGTAAGCCAACGCAGGCTTTACCATTATTATATCTGCGCCCTCTTCAATATCCATGGCTGCCTCCCTTAAGGCCTCAGTGGCGTTAGGGGGATCCATCTGGTAAGTCTTCCTGTCACCGAAGCGTGGAGCTGAGCCGGCAGCTTCCCTGAAGGGGCCGTAATAAGCTGAGGCGTACTTAACAGAATAAGACATCACAGGTATATCCTGATAACCCTCACTGTCAAGAATATTTCTTATGGCGGCAACACGCCCGTCCATCATGTCACTGGGAGCCACCATGTCAGCTCCCGATTTAACATGGGATAGAGCAGTTTTTGCCAGAAGATCCAGGGTCGGGTCATTTAAAATCCGACCTTCTTTTATTATTCCGCAGTGGCCGTGGTCAGTATATTCGCAAAGACAAACGTCGGTTATTACCAGTATATCAGAGAAATCCTTCTTTATGGCTCTTATTGCCTGCTGCACCACGCCTTCATCGTGGTAAGCCCCAGTACCGGCCGGGTCCTTTTGGTCCGGAATACCAAATAGAAGTACCGCCGGTATATTTGCTTCCTTTACCTTTTGGACCTCTTCCAAAAGAAGGTCAACAGACAGGTTATAAACGCCAGGCATTGACTCAACAGGCTTTTTTATACCCTTTCCCGTCACTGCAAACAGGGGATAGACCAGGTCATTAACCGACAGGCCGTTTTCCCTCACCATTCTCCTTAAATTATCATTCTGCCTAAGCCGCCTTGGCCTGTATTCGGGAAATCTCATGATTATAACCTCCCTGAATTTGGGGTCCGGAATTGGGAATTGGGAGTTGGGAATTGGGGGGAATTAATCCTTTTTAAGACTCTTCATTAAATTGTTTAACATTTTACCAATACTTATAATTTCCTTTTCAAATTTATAAGTATTTTCTTCTGAGATGTAGTTCAATTTTTGTGCAATTATAAGATGAGTTTCAAGTTCTGCCAAGGATCCCCTGGATATTCGCAAATACTGAATATATTCTTTAGTTGAACCCCTACCCCAACCTTCTGCTATGTTAGCGGGGACAGACACCCCGGCCCGCTGAATCTGGGATACCAGACCATACCTTTCTTCATTTGGAAACGATTCAGTTATTTTGTATAACTCTATTACCAAATTTATTGCTTTTTGCCAGACTTCCAATTCTTTATAGTTTTTCATCCCTTAAAAACCCTAATTCCCAATTCCCATTTCCTAATTCCCAATTCCCGAAATCTCTTCATCCGTCAAATAGCAGGCGGGGTCCTGGGCCCAGAAGTCTCCGTAGACAGCTTCAGCCCTGGCCCTGAAATTGCCGCTGCAAAGCTTAAACCACCTGCAGGCCGAGCACCTTCCCCCTATAAGGCCGGACCTGTTCTTCAGCCCTGCCATGATTGGATTTGTTACATCATTCCAGATGTCTCCGAAATGTCTTTGCTTAACATTGCCGAAGGTATGATTCCTGGTAAACTGGTCCGGGTGTACATCTCCGTTCCAGTCGACCTCTCCTATGGCTATTCCCGACCTGTTGCCGCCATTTCTCTCCAAAAGCCTGTATACTTCTTCTGCCCCTGGGGATTTATCTTTTAACATCTTCAGATATATATAAACAGCATCACAGTGATTGTCCACTGTGAGTACTTCAACCATTTTTCCCCTTTTAAAAAACTCCCCGGTTTTTTGAATTATGAGCTCCAGCGCCGCCCTTGTTTCCTGGTGTGTTATATCCTCTTCAATCATTTTACTGCCTCTTCCCGAGTACACAAGGTGATAAAAACAAACCCTGGGAATGTCTTCTTCATCTATAAGCCGGAAAATATTTTCAATGTCATCGTAATTATGCCTGTTTATGGTAAACCTTAATCCAACCTTCTGGCCGGCCCTGCGACAGTTTCTTATACCTTCCAGCGCATCTTCAAAGGCGCCTTTTCTACCCCTGAAGCGGTCGTTATTTTCACCTATCCCGTCAAGGCTTATACCTACGTAGCCAACTCCAAGCTCTTTTATTTTCCTGGCAGTCTTTAAATCTATGAGTGTCCCGTTTGTTGAAACTGTGACCCTTATGCCGCGATTTACAGCATGTTCGGCCAAACTAAAGAAATCTTCCCTTACCAGGGGCTCCCCGCCTGAGAAAAGTATTACCGGAACCTTTATTCCAGCCAGGTCATCTATAAATTTCAGCGCCTCTCCGTTAGTAAGCTCTCCTTGTGCAGCATTTCCGTCAGAATTTGCATAACAGTGCCTGCACCGAAGATTGCAGGCGCGGGTGATATTCCATACCACTACAGGCCCGAAGCCGCTGACAGCACCTGCGGTCTGTCCCCGGACACCATGATTATATCTCAAGGAGTCCCCAAAGTTTTCCATTCCATATAAAAGCCTGCTTACGCTTATCATATTAAATGCTCCTGTCTAAATTACTGCTTGCATATTTTTCAGGGCCTTTTTAACTGCAGTATTATATCACAGAAGGGGCATAGTTCTCCAGCACGGCCTCAACAAGTCCTTCTATTGTATATCTTTTTGCCTCAATGTCCACCTGAATGCCCATTTTTCTGGCTGTTTCAGCCGTTACCGGGCCTATACAGGCCACCTTTACTCCCTCAAGAAGCCGCTGGAGCTTATTGTGGCCTAGCATATCCGAAAAATTACTGACGGTTGATGAGCTTGTGAAAGTGACAAAGTCTATTTCCCCATTTTCAAGCATTTGGCTGATTATTTCACTGTTTCCGCCACCTGTAATGGTCCTGTATGCTACAACTTCTTCGACCTGTGCCCCTTCCCCTGCTAAAAGCTCAGCCAGCGCCTTCCTGGCAATGTCGGCCCTGGGAAGCAAAATCCGGTCACCCGGTGCTATTTTTCCTTTTAGCCCTGCTGCTATTTCTTCCGCCCTGTACTCAGAAGGCACATATTCCACTATTATTCCGTATTTTTCTAGAGCTTCCCTTGTTTTAGGCCCTATAGCGCAAATTCTAACACCCTTTAAATCCCTTATGTCCAGATTTTGCTTTATAAGCCTGTTAAAGAACCGGACTACCCCGTTGGCACTGGTAAAAATAATCCACCGGTAATTATGGGCCTGTGCCACAGCCTGGTCAAGGGGACCTATATCAATTGGATCTTCTATATGAATTGTGGGAAATTCCACGGCCTGCCCTCCAAGGTCTTCTATTGCCCTGCTGAGAACACTTGCCTGTTCCCTTGATCTTGTCACCAGAACCCTGCAGCCAAAGAGTGGTTTCTTCTCAAACCAGCCAAGCCTTTCTCTCAACGACACAACTTCTCCCACAACAATTACTGAGGGGTTGGTAAAACCCTTCTCGGATGCCTTTTGTGCAACATTCTCCAGAGTGGCGACCAGTGTCCTCTGGTTTGAGCGGGTACCCCAACGTATTACTGCGGCGGGTGTTTCCTTTGGCTTCCCATGCTTCATAAGCTGCGCGGCTATTGAGGCAATATTTCCCATACCCATAAGAAATATAAGGGTTCCGGACCCTTTAGCCAGGCCCTCCCAGTCTATATCCGACTCTTCTTTTTCCGGGTCCTCATTTCCGGTTATTACCGAAAAGCTTGAAGAAACTCCCCTATGGGTAACAGGTATACCGGCATAAGCAGGTACTGCAATGGCCGAGGTTATCCCCGGAACCACCTCAAAGGACAGACCTACCTCGTAAAGAGCCTCGGCCTCTTCTCCTCCCCGGCCGAAAACAAAGGGGTCTCCGCCTTTAAGCCTTGTTACGGTCCTTCCCTCTGAAGCTTTTTCCACCAGGAGGGCGTTGATATCCTCCTGTTTTAGCGTATGCCTGTCAGGACCCTTTCCAACATATATCATTTCAGCATCACTGCGGGCATACGACAGTATTCCTTCACCTGCCAGCCTGTCATATACCAAAACATCGGCCCTGCGAACGCAGTCAATTCCCTTAAGGGTCATAAGCCCCGGATCTCCGGGACCTGCCCCCACAAGGTAAACTATGCCCTTACCTGACATCTTCATCAAACTCCTGTCTAACTTTCTTCAGTATTTCTTCGGCACCCCTGTCAAGCATAGCCTCTGCCAGGCGTATTCCAAGACCTTCCGGGTCAGTTAACGGCCCCGACATGGTCATTCTTACAATATTTTTTCCTTCAAGGTCAGCAACCATGGCCTCCATAACAATTTCTTCGTTATCAAGCACCGCCAGCGCCCCCACCGGTATCTGGCATCCCCCCTCCAGTCTCTTCATAAGGGATCTTTCAGCGGAAACTGCCAGACGCGTAGGCTCATGTTCAATGCTTTTTAATATTTCAATCATCTCTGTATCTTCTTCTCTTGCTTCAATTCCTATGGCTCCCTGGCCCACCGCCGGAAGAATAAATTCAAAGGAAATCTTGTCTGTAATACGATCCTTAAAGCCAAGCCTTACCATTCCGGCATAGGCCAGAACAAGAGCGTCAATGTCCTGCTCATCCAGTTTTCTCAGCCTGGTGATAAGGTTTCCCCGCACGTTTACCATATTTAAGTCCGGCCTTATTCTTTTAAGCTGCGCTATCCTTCTAAGGCTGCTTGTTCCAATTACAGCGCCTTCCTTTAATTCCTTTATACCTGCGCCGCTTTTTGAAACCAGAACATCTCCCGGGTATTCCCTTCTGCATACCGCTCCTATAATTAAACCTTCAGGAAGCCTTGTGGGCAGGTCCTTCATGCTGTGAACGGCCATATCAACTTTCCCCTCAAGCATTGCAAATTCCAGCTCTCTGGTAAAAAGGCCTTTATCTCCTATCTTTGACAGGGCGGCATCAAGGATGTTATCTCCCTTTGTTTTCATTCCCACAATACTGGTGACGAGATCAGGCCTTACTTCTTTAATCCTTTCAGCCACCCACTCTGCCTGCCACATGGCCAGCCTGCTTTCCCTTGTTCCAATCCTTATTTCACGCATCGGCGACCTCCGTTGTGCTAATCCTGATATGACCTTCTGTCAGAATTCAGAATTCAGGAGACAGAATCCAGATTCCATGCATTTCTAATATGCCCATTTTAAACCGAAAGTTAGAAAAACACATCTTCACTTAATTTATAAAATCTTTTATCATTCAGTCAGGTCTAAAAACCTCTGTGTCCTCTGTGTTCTCTGTGGCTTAAAAAGGACCCAATTTTCATTCTCCTTGATGGCTGCTTTGGCAGCCCGGGAGTCTGGATTCTGTCCCGCATTTTTACCCTCAAGCATTAAAGCTCAAAGCGGGGCTTTTTCTGCCCCGCCCGGTTTTCTCATCTGGAAAGCGCCGGATCAGCGCTCCTTCACTAATTTTATTGTACTTTTTAACCTTTTTTCAGCTTTTGTTTTCTGCCCCGGGACCTCCAGGTCATAAAGATTTTGCAGTACCTCGGTATAAAGGTGTCCCTCAGGTGTCAGCGCATATTCTTTTATTCTTGTCACCGGTATGTGGAGCAGCTGATTAACGATGGAGTTTGCCAGGGAGCTGATTACCTTTCGGTCATGGTCTGAAATGTCTCCAAGCCTGTTAAGTGCCTTTCTCAATTCCTTTTGTTTGATTTCCTCGCCAAGTTTCTTAAATGATGAAATTGTAGGAACAACAAACTGTGTGCCCAGCCATTTCATGAACCCGTCAAGATCTTCTTCTATTATACCTTCGGCAGCCACCGCTGCCTTCTTCCTTTCAGACAGGTGCTGGTCAACCACATTTTGCAGGTCATCAACATCAAAAAGTGACACACCATCTATATTGCCGGCCGCAGGCTCAATATCACGGGGAACGGCTATATCTATCAGCATAATTTTTTTCGCGCTTCTCTTTGACATTAGCACTGCCATATCGCTTTTCTTAACCACATAATGCGATGCGGCTGTGCAGCTTATTACAATATCCGCATGTTCCATGCAATTGAAAAGCTGATCAAACCTGACAGCTTTACCGCCAAACTTTTCAGCCATATCCTTGGCCCGCTCAATGGACCTGTTTGATACTATTATACCTGAAACCCCGTTTGCCACCAGGTGCTTGGCTGTCAGCTCACTCATCTTTCCCGCGCCGATAATAAGCACCTCACGGCCGCTAAGGTTTCCGAAAACCTGCTTGGCCAGCTCCACGGCGGTATAGCTTATGGAAACCGAGTTTTTATCAATACCGGTCTCCGACCTTACCCTCTTTCCCACGGTAATAGCCTGCTGAAAAAGAGTGTTCAGAACCTTGTTCGTAGACCCGTAATTAAAAGCAGACTGGTAAGCGCCTTTTACCTGACCCAGTATCTGGGTCTCCCCCAGAATCATAGAATCAAGCCCCGAGGCCACCCTGAACAGGTGTCGAATGGCGTCATAAAGGTTGTGAACATATGTGCAGTTCTTTATTTCTGATATATCCACGCCGGACTTTGCTGACAGAAAGTCCCATATCGCCCCCAGCCCCTCGTCAAGCTCCCTGGTGGCTGCATATATTTCAGTGCGGTTGCAGGTAGATATAATAACGCACCCTTCTATGGCAGGGTATGAGTTCAATTTACCCAGCCATGTCTCCAGGGAGCTTTCCGAAAATGACAGTTTTTCTCTTATTTCAACTGGAGCCGTCCTGTGGTTGACCCCCACTGCCAGTATAAGCATTCATTATGCGCTCCTTTGCTAGGTCGAACTTTCCCTGCCTTAATAAATCCATGGTGACAGAATCAACCATGGAAGACAGTATCCTTTCCTTTTGGCCTGAATCCTTTATTTCATTTATTACTCTTTCCCTCAGCCCGCCTATAAACTCAATGACTTCACCGTATGCTTCCGGGTAATCCCTCTGCAGCTGCTCTCTTATTCTCCTTGCCAGCATAGGGCTTTTACCGTCGGTTGATACAGCTATCTGAAGCGGACCCCGCCTTACCACAGCAGGCACATAAAAATTGCCATTGGGGGGGTCATCCACTATATTTACAAGCAGGCCTTTCTCCATGCAGTCCGCGGATATTTTGGCGTTAACACCTTCATCGTCTGTTGCCCCTATAACAAGAAAAATTCCCTCCAGGTGTTCTCTTTTATACTGCTCCTTAATGTATGTGACATTTCCGGATTGAACAAGATCCTGCAGCCCGGCGGTAATGTCAGGAGCTGCCAAAGTTACTGCGGCACCATATTCCAGAAGGGTTTTCACCTTTCTTTCGGCAACGTTCCCCCCGCCTACCACAAGGCACCTTTTTTTTTCAATATTAAGAGATACAGGATAGCATTTAGGCAAATTTATCCTTCTTTCCGGGATTAAAATTTTCTTATTCTAATAAATTCGGCCACGGTGTGAAGTGTATCTCTGGCAGGTATGTCAGGCAGTCTATCGAGCTGCTTTTTTGCATTATTTATATATCTCTGCACAACTCTGTCCGAATATTCTATACCGCCACATGACATTATTATCTCGCAGGCTTCCTTTATTTCATCCTGCTCCTTTATTTCCTTTTCCAGCAGTTTAACAAGTCTGTCCCTTTTACTGCTGTGCCTGAGAGCATATATAAGAGGCAGAGTAACAATACCCTGTTTTATATCACTGCCAACCGGCTTGCCAAGCTGGATTTCGTCTGCCACAAGGTCAAGCATGTCGTCTGTGATTTGGAATGCCATGCCAATACAGTGGCCGTACCTTCTCAGGGAAAGATGTATAGATTCTGGAGCGCCGCAGGCAACTGCGCCAAGCTGGCAGCTAGCTGCTATTAAAAGGGCTGTTTTTCTTTTTATACGGTAAAAGTAGTCTCTAATACCCTGATCCGGCTGATTTACCGATGCAAGCTGCTGTATCTCACCTTCAGTCATTTTTACGCTGGTGTCTGCCAGAACCCTTGAAATAGTATAATTATTACAGGCGGCTATTAGTTTTAACGACTTTCCAAATAGATAAGTCCCCATGTGTGTGGATATTTTATTTCCCCACATGGCCTTAACTGTAGGTGTATTTCTTCTGGTTACAGATGAGTCCACCACATCGTCATGAACCAGTGACGCCTCATGTATTAGTTCCAGGGCCACAGCAAGAGGCAATATTTTTTTATAGTCATAATTATAGAATTTGCCTCCCAAAAAGCAGAATGCCGGCCTGAGTCTTTTTCCCCCTGCACTGATTAGGTGAATTGAGGTTTCTTTTATAAGCGGGTCGGAATCCTTTACAATAGCCCGCAGTTCTTTCTCTACCAGCAGTATTTCTTCTTTTATCTCACTGAATATTTCAAGCAAATTATTCACCCGCTAACAGAATTGTGGAGATATGTCAAATTCCCCATCACATGAAAATCCTCTTCCCGATACGATTTACTGTGGCGCCAGACATTCGTCAGAAGAGGTATTATTATAAATATAGCTTTTTGAACCTTATAATAGATTATTATATTTTTTACCATAAATCAATGGCAGAGGATGGTTTGACCCAAAAAAATAACCCCTGGGAATAATAGCTAAAAGTGCCTTCTCATTTTTCTTGTCTATCATTTTTCGTTCTGTTATAATTAATTTTGCATTGTTCTAAAAGTTCTGGGGGTGGATGGTGCCTGGTGGTGCTCCTGGTCTTCAAAACCAGTCGTGGGGCGGCGGTCCCGTCCCGGGTGGGTTCGATTCCCACACACTCCCGCCATAAATAAACGCCTTACAGGCGTTACCGCTGGAACAGCGGCACTATTAAGCAATTTTCATGAGTCCCCAATCCCTAATCCCTAGTCCCCGATCTCCCTTTCCACCCGTAAGACTCAGTGAGGTAATATATCTTTTCCTCCACAAAAATTTTATTCATTTCAACAGAATCACCGTAAGAATCCCAGATGGAAAACAGATAAATAGAAGGAAAGAACATAAGCCACTGATAATGAACCATTTCGGCAGCCCTTGAAAAATTACCTGTAAAAGTAGCTATAATGGCATTGTTAACATGCGAGAAATAAATAATAGCAACAGTCCAGCTCAGTATAATAAATCCTTTAATTGTCTTCATGTTATAAATGTGACCAAAGCCCGGTAAAAGCGCCGACCAAAAAGCCGATACCCAGGGGTTGCTCCTGTCAAGGTAACTGACTCCACCGGTTTTCATTTTAAAAAAAATAAATTTTCTACGTTTTTCACTGTTCTCTATCCTCGATATCAAATTAAGCTCCACAGCTATCCTATAGCTGTCAAATATGGCAAAGCAAAAAATAACACCGTAAAACAAAGCCCAACCGGCATCTATCACCTCTCCGGCCTTTTTAAAATCACCGGTGAAGGTGTATAAAATAGAGAGATTAAGTTTTGCCTTAAAATTTACGAGGATTTCCCAGGACATAAGTGTCAGACCCTTAGCATAAGATCCCTGGCAGAGGTGCCCAAGCCCTGGCAGCGATGCCGACCACCACATTACTATCCAGGGATTCTTTTTATGCAATATGGCCCTGTCCCAGGGAGACATGTCCATCCTTGATATCCTGAATTTAACATTTTCGCCCATGCAAGTCCCCCCACCTATGTCATATTTTAGAATAACCCTGCTCAAAGATGTTTATCCTAAAAAGGGTGACTAACATTGTTTGTATATGGTCTTTTCAATGTTACAAACTATCTCGAGCTGACGCTGGCAGTTCTTAATAAAAGCGGGTTCAATAACGAACAAATTTCAGTGATTAAGCTTTCGGACTGTAAACCCCCAAAAGCCAACCTTTTAGACACCATACACCAGACTGACAACATAAGCTTAATGGATGGCATCAGCCTTACAGCTACTGTGGGGATGATTTTTGGCGTAATATACGGTTCCGTTCTTCCCCTGGGCCCTGTGGCCTTCGGGCTTATAGGAATGTTTGCCGGAGCGGGGACGGGCTACGCCCTGGACAGAATAAAACACAGAAATATAGATAGAGGTCAAAAAAGTTATAAAAATTTTGTTATACTGGCTGTGGTTTGCAGCAGTGAAGAAGAAGTCCTGCGGGCGGAAAAAATAATGGCGGAACACCAGTCCGCCGCAATAGGAAGGGGTAGCGATTTTCAATTGGCACCCAATAATTAATAGCTTGCTACATGTTACCCAATTAAATCGAGCTCTCTGTTTGATACTATACAGTAGAGCGAAAGCGCAAGGTTTATTGCTCCGAAAAATAAATATCCAATTCCTAATATGCCTGACGATAACGTAGTCATATACAAAACTATCATTATTAAACCGGATAAAAGGTAACCTCTCGCCTTTTCCCTGCTGAACGCAAATCTTAAAAAAACTCTTAAGACATTACTATGTTTTTGGACTTTATCTCCATTGACGTCATTTTGGACCGGTGAAAAAATAACATGACCGGCCTGTCTGCAGAACTCTACAAGTCTATACAGGTCAATAAGAATAATTCTTTTTTTACCTTCCCTGGCAGCTCTTTTGGCCTCGGTGGTAAATATTCCTCCTGCCACCATTATTCCTTCCTTAATATTAATCCTCTTTACTTCTTCTATAAATGCCGACACATTTTCATGAGAAATGCTTTTACCCTCTTCCGGCACTATACATCCCACCAAAACAGGCCTTCCCTGGTACAGTGCTCTTAAACCCAGACTAATATTACTATCATTTTTATCATCTAGCTCCATTTCATCCTTTAACACATGGACATCAGAAAATCCGGGCAGTTTTTCAAGGACCTCCATAACAAGGACTTCAAGATTAGTAGAGCTTCCAAGGCTTTTAATCTTCTCCTGACAAAGCCTCCCGGCTCTCCACAGCCTTTTATGCGCGTTGGCCTCTTTTTCAAGGGCGCGTCTAATCCTAAAAGCTGCATAGGCCTCGGCTATCATTAATGGTATCCCATAATATGTTGCTTTTAACGGGCTGCCGGTATAGACAGCTAAGGCAAGGTACGTACTCAAAAGGGCAAATGCCAGTAATCCGTAAAAATCAATATTTGTTGACAGTAAATTTCTGCCATTGCCTGCAGGCTTTATATAGTATTTAAGATACCTTCCCCTATCCCTAAGGTCTTTCCACCTTTTAAATCCCATGTAAAGTTTTTTCCCCTGTTTAAGGCGATTTATCACTGTTTTTTCCCCCATACTTTTTTTATAAATATTTCCATTTTATTAATTACAGATACATTGCATTTTCCGAATTAAAAGATAGGAAAAAATTTAAACTAACATTAATAAAAAAGCGGAGGTGTTTATTATAAGCGGGCCCGACAAGGACCTCGACGAAAAATATGCTCAGCTTGACAGCGTTATTGAACGCTATAATAAAGAGCAGGGGCAGTTGATACGAATATTGCAGGAGGCCCAGAACATTTTCGGCTACCTTCCGGAAGAGGTTCAGACATATATTGCCGGGAAAACCGATATCCCTGTCAGTGAAGTAAACGGAGTGGTAACCTTCTATTCTCTTTTTAACACCGATCCAAAGGGCAGATATGGAATTAATATTTGTCTGGGAACTGCCTGCTATGTTCAGGGGGCCCAGGGAATTATTGAAGACTTCAGAAGAGAACTTGACCTGAAGAACAGGGATACCTCTGATGATGGCTTGTTCACCGTAAAAAGCACCCGCTGCATAGGAGCTTGCGGCCTGGCGCCGGTTATTACAATAAATGATGAGGTGCACGGCAAAGTAAGCAGGAAGGAGGTCCCGAAGATTCTCCGCCAGTACAGGAAGCTGGAGGAGGCGGGAGAAAAATTATATGATCAGGAACGTGAAAGACCTGCAGCAGATCAGGAGCAACCACCAGCCGTTCATTGAGGCCAGGCAAAAAAATACTGAAACACCTATTAAACAGGTTATGGTATGTACGGGAACAGGCTGCTCCTCATCCGGAAGCCGTCCTGTTATTGAAGATTTGGAAAAAGAACTATTGAAAAACGGCCTTGAAAACGAGATTAAGGTTTTTAAAACAGGGTGCTTCGGCTTTTGTAAACTGGGTCCGATAGTGGTTGTTCACCCTGATTCAGTTTTTTATTGTAATGTAGCTCCCTCTGACATACCTGACCTGGTCAAAAGTCACTTTATCAAAGGTAAGGTTCTGGAAAGGCTTCTGTACGAAGAGCCTGAAACAGGAATCAAGAAAAGGTCAATACATGACATTTATTTTTTCAGCGCCCAGAAAAGGGTGGCGCTTAGGCACTGCGGCCTAATAAATCCCGAGGATATAAACGAATACATTGGGGCCGGAGGATATGCCACTCTGGCTGGCTGCCTTCTCAACAAAAGACAGGAACAAATTATTGATGAAATAAAAAAGTCGGGCTTAAGGGGGCGCGGTGGCGGGGGCTTCCCCGTGGGGCTTAAGTGGGAGGCTGCCAGGGCCTCCCAGGGTGAGGAAAAGTACGTGGTGTGCAATGCAGACGAGGGCGATCCGGGGGCATTTATGGACCGTAGTATTCTTGAGGGTGATCCCCACTGTGTGCTTGAGGCGATGACAATTGCCGGATACGCCATTGGAGCAGGCAATGGGGTAATCTATGTCAGGGCGGAATACCCTATAGCCGTGGATCGCCTGGAAAAAGCAATATCCCAGGCCAGGGAGCAGGGACTTCTGGGAAAAAATATTTTTAACAGCGGGTTTAACTTTGACATTGAACTTCGCCTGGGAGCCGGAGCCTTTGTATGCGGCGAGGAAACCGCTCTTCTTAAATCAGCAATGGGCCAGAGGGGCGAGCCAAGACCCAGGCCTCCATATCCTGCCCAGTGCGGCCTTTGGGGTAAACCAACACTTCTCAACAACGTTGAGACCTTTGCCAACATTCCAGAAATACTGTCCAGGGGCCACCAGTGGTACGCCTCCATGGGTACGGAGAAAAGCAAGGGAACAAAAGTATTTTCCCTGGCAGGAAAAATTGTTAACACAGGGCTTATTGAGGTTCCCATGGGAACAACTCTTCGCCAGGTCATTTTTGATATAGGCGGTGGAATTCCTGATGACAAAAAGTTTAAGGCTGTACAGACCGGTGGGCCGTCCGGCGGCTGCCTTCCCGAAAAATATCTGGACTCACCCATAGATTATGAGTCACTTAAGGCGGTCGGCTCCATGATGGGTTCCGGTGGCCTGATAGTAATGGATGAAAATGACTGCATGGTGGATATAGCAAAGTTTTACCTGGAATTCAGCCAGGATGAGTCCTGTGGAAAATGCACACCCTGCCGTGTCGGGACCAAAAGGATGCTGGAGATTTTGCAGAGAATAACAGCCGGGAAAGGAGAAATGGAAGACCTGTACGAGTTAGAGGATCTCTCCAGGGAAGTAATGGACGCCTCCCTCTGCGGACTTGGACAGACTGCCCCTAACCCGGTACTTTCAACAATTAAATTTTTCAGAAATGAATATGAAGCCCACATCCTTGGCAAGGAATGTCCCGCGGGTGTGTGCAGAGATCTTCTGGATTACACGGTAGACGAAGATAAATGTATCTCCTGCGGCCTATGCGCCAAGGCATGTGTGGTAAATGCCATATCCGGAGAAAAAAAAGGCCAGCCTTATTTTATAGACCGGCAGCTTTGCTTAAAATGCGGCGCCTGTGAGGTTAAGTGCCCCAAAGGGGCGATATATGCGCATTGACCGGAGGGGCCGAAGATGTATTTCCGGATGGTCGGAGGAGCCGAGATGTATTTCCGATTGGTCGTAGGAGCCGAAGATGCATTTCCGGACGGTCGGAGGTTAAGGAGAAGAATTTCATGATGGTCAAAGACCAGAGGCACTACTCTTTAATTCCTCCGACCAGCAGGGAATACCTTTTAGCTCCTCCGACCAATTGAGAGTGACCCATTAGTCCCTCCGACCATCCGGGAATGCCCCACAGCACCTCCGACCAATAGGTACTACCCATTAGCCCCTCCTGTCACTCAGGAATGCTCATAAGTCGTCACATTCCTATTCTTATCCCTGTGGCGTTCAATTGCCAGGTTTATCAAGCGGTCCAGAAGGTCCGGGTAAGAAATGCCGGTTACTTCCCAAAGTTTTGGGTACATACTTAAACTGGTGAAACCGGGCAGGGTGTTTATTTCATTTACCATTACAGAACCATCTGCTTTTATCAGAAAAAAGTCTACCCGGGCCATTCCTGCGCAGTCAAGAGCCTTAAAAACCTTAACCGCTAATTTCTGCAGGCTTGCCACTGTGTTCGGCGGAAGGTCTGCAGGAATTTTCAGGTCACTCAGTCCCTCAGTGTACTTGGCCTCATAGTCATAAAACTCCTTTAAAGGTACAATCTCACCAGGCATGGAGGCTATGGGACTATCGTTTCCCAGCACACTGACCTCCACTTCCCTTGCATCAACAAATTCCTCAATAATTATCTTTCTGTCATAGCTGGATGCAAAGTTTAAGCCACTTTTAAGTTCTTCCCTGTGGTGAGCCTTTGTAATGCCCACACTGGACCCGAGATTTGCAGGCTTTATAAAACAGGGATAGCCCAGCTTGCTTTCTATTTCTGTAATAACTGAGTCCATATTATTTTCAACATCTTTGCGTATGCACGATACAAACTTTGGCTGAGGTATTCCGTGGTAGGCCAGAACAGTTTTCATCATAACCTTATCCATACCCAGTGCCGAGCCCAGCACACCCGCACCCACATAGGGGATATTGGCAAGCTCCAGAAGACCCTGGACAGTGCCATCCTCCCCAAAGGTGCCGTGCAAAACAGGAATTACAACATCGGCTTCATCATCCACAAACTGTGCGCAGCCGTCCTTAAGAGAAGCCAATTTCCCATAGCATGGGTCAGCCGGCAAAAAGACTTTAACCCCTTTTGCCTCGGCTTCCGGTGCCTCTTCGGGAAAGACTCCTTTAATCCAGCTTCCCTCACGGGTGATAAGCACCGGCACAACCTGATACTTATTTTTGTCCAGGGCGCTAATTACAGACGCGGCGGACCTGAGCGACACCTCGTGCTCCCCGGACCGCCCACCAAAAAGCACTATTATTTTTTTCTTTTCCATATTAATACCCCGCTGTTTTAAACTTATATCAAAATAATATCAGCACACTTCAAATGTCAAGATAAAAATTTGTACCATAGCCTGATTATCAATTTGATATTAATTTATATTCCACCACTTTTAATGTATAACAAAAAACCAGGCCGCATCTAAAAACAGCTTTTGTGAAATTGGGATTAGGGATTAGTATAAAAAAATCCCCAATTCCCAATTCCTATTTCCCAATTCCCACTTTATGCCGTGGTTTTTAATTCTCCCACCTTGAAATACCCTGTCATATCTTTCTCTACAAACTTCCAGGTTTCCTCAGCATTTGTTCTCCAGTTGGTAGGACAGGTGGAAAGGGCCTCCACAAAAGAAAATCCCCTTCCCTCTATCTGGTTTTCCAGGGCCTTTTTCAGATAGGATTTTAACTGCCTCATATTTGCTATGGTCCCCCTGGCAACATAAGCTCCATCCCCTGTAATTGCTGCAACCATTTCCGGCCCCCGCATGGACTGTCCGGTGGTTGCCGGATCCCTGCCGTAGGGGCTTGTTTCAGTCTTTTGATCTGGCATGGTGGTGGGAGACATCTGCCCTCCGGTCATAGCGTAAATAGTATTGTTTGCCAGCACCACGGTGATTCTTTCGTTTCTGGAGGCGGCATTAACCAGGTGCTGCGAACCTATGGCATAACCTCCTCCATCCCCCATGTAGGCAATACAGATCAAATCAGGATTGGCCCTCTTTATTCCTGTCATTACCGGAGTGGTCCTTCCGTGATGGGTCTGAACCGTGTCAACGTTAAAAAAGTCCCATGAAAGTAAAGAACATCCTATATCACACCCATACGCCACCCGTCCCTGGATGTCCAGCTCATCTATAGCCTGGCCCAGTGCCTTTAATATCAATCCGTGACCGCATCCGGGACAAAATTTGTGTGGCTTTGTTTCAAGCCTCCAGCACCTTGGCATTATGATATCGGCCATTATATTTCTCCCTTCCCTCAAAATAATAAAAAAATGCTTTTAATATTCTTTAATAATGTTGCATTTTATATTAAGCATTATTCACTGGTCCGGAATTGGGAATTGGGAAATTGGTTAAAAAGAATAAGCCGCCCGTGGGCGGCCTCGCTGTTCCAACAGAGGAAAGTAACCGGGCCGTATAAGACGGCCATCAATGAGGATGAAAATTGGGTCCTTTTAAAACCACAGAGAACACAGAGCACACAGAGGTTTTTAAGCCCTGATTATAAGCCTAAGAGATTTTTTCAAAAAGGTGCACTTCTCTATTATCTATTTCGGTTTTAGACCTAATAGTAATACCTGAAATCAAATTCTCTGTGTTCTCTGTGGCCTCTGTGGTTGATAAAAAAGACATTCAGTATTTTCAGGGTGGGAGTGCCTGGCCCTCCTGTCTCCCGACAATAGTTATTGACAGGATAAGTCCATCACCACTGCTTCCTCGTCACAGTTGGGGAATTTGGGGCAGTTAATGCACTCCTTCCACACCTTCTGTGACAGGCTTTCCTTTGGCACTCGTCTGAAATTGCACCTTTCAAAAAAGCCCGGCTGGTAGGTAAGAGCAAATACCCTGGGAATTTTAAGCTCACGGGCCTCAGACAAGAATGCATCCACAAGCTTTCTGCCTATCCCTGATTTCTGGTATTCCTCATGAACCGCAATAGACCTTATCTCCGCCAGATCTTCCCAAATAACGTGAAGCATTCCCGTTCCTACAAGCATACCTTTTTCTTCTGCCACTGTTATTTCGCGGATTCCCTCGTAAAGCATTGACCTGGACCTGGCAAGCATAAGACCTTTGTCAGCATAATAGGTTATCAGCCTGTGTACCTCTTCGACATCGCACATACGCGCTTTTCTTATTAACAGCAAAAGTCATCTTCCCTTACAGCAGTCTTTACTTTTCCAGGCAGTACTGAACCGCGTTTTTAAAGACCGGCAGTCCTTGGGGGCTTTCCAGTTTGCCCCTTCGCCAGTTAGGGTGCTGGAATAAAGACACAAATCTTTCCGGGTGCGGCATTAATCCAAGCACCAGTCCGGTACTGTCACATATTCCTGCTATGGCATTCAGAGATCCGTTCGGGTTTTTGGGGTATAACATGGTTGGATTTCCTTCTCCGTCGGAATACCGGAAGACAACTCTTCCGCCTTTTTCAATTATTTCAAGCTGTTCCGGGTCTGTATAGAATTTACCCTCACCGTGGGCAACCTGGATGCTTATTGTTTGCCCGGAGAGACCCCTTGTAAATATACTGTGGCTTTCTTCAACCTTCAGGTTTACCCACCTGCACTCAAACCTGCCGCTGTCGTTGCTCATAAGGGTGCACCTGATGTCTCCCATCTTTCTTTCAGGAAGCAGCCCGGTTCTTACAAGAACCTGAAAGCCGTTACATATTCCTATAACCGGCTTTCCCCGGTCCACAAATTCCTGAAGACTTTCTTTAAGAAAAGATGTAAGCTCTACAGCCAGTATTTTGCCTGAATGCACATCGTCTCCGTAGGAAAAGCCGCCAGGCAGCGCCATAATCTGATAATCCGCCAGCTTCTTTTCACCTGACCTTAGCTGGTTCACATGTACCATGCTGCATTTGGCCCCTGCCTTTTCAAAGGCGTGATAAGTTTCCATGTCACAGTTCGTTCCGTCCGTCCTTAAAATGCACACATTAGGCTTCAAGAACCGAACACCTCCCTCATGGGCCGCTTCCAGGCATCCCTTAAAACTTCAATATCGGCCCTGAATAGAAGATTTCCCTCCCGGTAAACAGCAATTGCAGTATCCTCTGTGGTTTTACCTATAACACGGCAGGGTACGCCATTAAATATATCTGATATGATGTCTTCATCTTCCAATTCTACAAGGAAGTTTCCCGCGGTCTCGTTAAACATGAACTCTTCCGGGAGATCACCTGTTCCAATATCAATGCGGCATCCCACGCCCCCGCCGAAACACATCTCGGCAACTGCTGCGGCAAGCCCCCCCTCGCTGATATCGTGGCACGAAAGGACTATACCTTTTTTAATGGCTAAGTGCAGACCATGGAAGACTCTATTAGTTTCCTCAAGGTTTATTTTGGGAAGGTTTTTTCCGCTAATACCCATTGTTCTGCAGTAAACCGACCCTGCCATTTCCGAGGCATTCCTTGCACCTACCAGGGCCACCACAGATCCCTTCTTTTTAAAGTCGGCGGTTACGGTGGCTTTAATGTCCGCTACCCTTCCGAACACCGAGACACATAGCACCGGGGGAATTTTTATCATTGTTCCGTCACTGTTTCTGTAGGTGCTTGAGAGGCTGTCTTTACCCGAAATAAAAGGCATACCGGTAGCTTTTACAAAGTCAACGCAGGCATCTACAGCCATATCGAGGGCTCCCAGGGATTCTTCATCCGGATAGGGCCATATGAAGTTATCTATAAGGCAAAGGTCTCCGGGATTGGCACCCACCGCAATAGCGTTGGAAACTGCCTCGGCAGCAGCCCATGTGCTTCCATGGTATGGATTTATATTGTTTAAAACAGGGTTCAGCCCGTGGCTGACTACCATGCCGTATTCCTTACCGTACACAGGGGCTATAACCACTGCGTCATTGGGAGCATCTCCATCAATTCCTCCAAAAGGAGGCAGTGAGCTGGCGCCCTGAACACCATGGTCATACATGCGGAGTATTGGCTCTTTTGAACAGACATCAGGGTGTGACATTACCCTGCAGAATGCTTCGGTCCAGTCGCCGGGAGGACCCGGAGCGGCCTTCCCACCTTCGGGAGCAACCCAATCTGCTGTTAGTGTTCTTTTTGGCAAGCCGTCATGAAGAAAATGCATATCCAGGTCACAAACCGTTTCACCGTTGTAGGTTACCTTAAGCCTGCCGTCATCTGTAAAGGCTCCCAAAACCACTGCCTCAACGTTGTGGTTTAGGCATATTTTTTCAACCTCCGGCCAGTTCTCCTCAGAAACAGCCAGCACCATTCTTTCCTGGCTTTCCGAAAGCCATATTTCCCAGGGGCTTAGGCCGGGATATTTAAGAGGCGCCTTTTCAAGCCAAACAAGGACTCCGGTCTCCTGGCCCATCTCTCCCAGAGCAGAGCCAAAGCCACCTGCCCCGCAGTCTGTAACAGCCCTTACAAGTCCCTGGCTGCTTGCAACAAGCAGAGCATCCGACATTCTTTTTTCCTCTATGGCATTACCAATCTGAACAGCACTGGAGTTAATATCTATTGTACGGTCAGTCATCTCTCCACTGGAAAATGTGGCCCCGTGAATACCGTCTCTCCCTGTGCGCCCTCCTATCACCACTGCAAGGTCACCTGGCACAGGCCTGCCTTTCTGACACCTGTCACCCGGCAAAATGCCATACGCACCAACTATCACCGAGGGCTTTGCCCTGAAGTCCTCGTGAAAATGAACCGAGCCGTTGTTTGTGGGAATACCCATCCGGTTTCCGTAATCCCTTACCCCGGAGACAACTTTTCTCAACAGATATTTGGGGTGAAGGCAACCTGGGGGAATATCCTCCTGGTTCATCCAGGGAGGGGCAAAGCAGAACATGTCTGTGGAAGCTATAACCCTGGCTCCCTGCCCTGTGCCCATAACATCCCGGAATACCCCGCCGCTGCCTGTCATGGCTCCACCATATGGCTCTATTGCAGACGGTGAGTTATGAGTCTCCACCTTTCCGCATATTGCCCACCCGTCATAGAGTGCCATGACACCTGAATTATCCACAAAGGCTGAAAGAACCAGAGGGTTTTTTGCTTCCCTGGTTGCCTCCTGGAGCCTTTTCAACAGAGGCTCCTTCTTTTTGCCCTTAACTATAAGATCGGCTTTAAATGTTTTATGCCCGCAGTGCTCTGACCATGTCTGGGCAAGGGTTTCCACCTCGCAGTCGGTGGGATCCCTTCCAATATCAATAAAGTAATTCTGTATCGCACGCATTTCGTCAATATTAAGAAAAAGCTTGTCTTTGCTGAGCTCCATCAGATCATTGTCACTCATCTGCCTTATGGGTATTATCCGGGTGCTCCCCGGAATCCCCTCAATTATCAAAGTCTTTGGACCGGTCTTAATTACCATTTCCACAGTGTCATTTACCAGAAGCTTTTTAAGAATCTGTTCTATATTGCCAGGAAGCGCACCTGGCCCGTAAAAGGCGTACTCCCTTCCTGAATCCGCCGCCAGGAGTCCTTTTATCCCAAGATCAGATACCGATTTCATTATGGTGGCGGCCTCAGGATTCATCACTCCGGGCTTGTAGGCAATCTCTACAACCTCATCACCCTCCAGAACCGGCTCATTAATTGAGTATTTCTGGAAAATGCGCTCTGAAAGAAGGCGGTCCGCAACCAGTTTTGCCTCGCTTTTACTGATGCCTTCAAAGCGGTATACCTTTGCAGTTCTGACATTGACAATGTCTTTAATACCGAGGGTATTGTGAATCTCGTAAAGCAGTGCCTCCCCCACAGTATCTGGGATATCAGGCAGGTTCACCACCCTTACTTCATGTACCGGCATTAATTTAATACACCCCCGTCCCTAAAAACAAGCACCGGCTCATTACGAGCCGGAGTAGCTTATGAATTACAAATTAAATTTTATTATATATGTCTATAAAAAACAACAATAATCAGGTAATTAATTTATTATCTCACGATAAGCACCGGGCAAGTGGCATGCCTGACGACCCTGTTGCTTACACTACCCATAAGATATCCCTTTATTTCTCCCAGTCCCCTGCTGCCCATTACAATAATTTCAAACCTTCCATCCTTGGCCTCCCGGCAAATTTCCATGGCCGGATTACCCCATATTATTTTAAAATCAAGTGAAATGCCGCTACTTTCATAATCCTGCTTTGCCTTCTCCATAATTTCTCTGGCGGTAGCCTCAAGCTCATCGTGGATCTGCTGATATGCGCCGCCCATTCTGTCGCTGTATGTATTAATATAAGGTGGGAGGGCGGGTATTACATGTAAGAACAATACATCAGCCTTCATCGTTTTGGCCAGCTCTATGGCGTGTTCCGCAGCTATTCCGGCTCTTGCCGAGCCGTCAAGAGGCACCAGTATCTTTCTATACATTTAAAATCCCCCCTGTTTTTTAGTTTTTACTCTTTTTCGCACTATACAATAAAATAGTCTAAATGAACAGTTTTTTATTTAATAAAATTGCCTTATTTTTTATTAGGCCTATTTAATTGGAGGCATAATAATCAATAACTAATATGCAGTGAAGGTGTTAAATTCATGAAAGCAATTTCTATTCCCAAAACCTCCCTGGTGGTGCTGTGCGGATCAGCAGGCTGCGGCAAATCCAGTTTTTCCGCCCGGCATTTCCTGCCCACCCAGGTTGTTTCCTCAGATGAGTGCAGGGCAATGGTTTGCGATAATGAGGAGGATATGTCCATCTCCCACCGCGCATTCAGGCTATTCAGGCTTATTATAGACCAGAGGCTGGCCATTGGCAAACTTACCGTTTCTGATTCCACGGCCCTTACACCAAAGGCCCGGCGTGAGCTTATAGCTCTTGCCAGAAAGCATGACTTTCAGATAATACTTTTAATATTTGATATACCTCTTTCAGAGTGTAAAACCAGAAATCTTTCCAGAACAAGAAACGTTCCTCAAAAGGTGCTTGAATCCCATCGCAGGCTTTTGGACCGGACTTTGTTAAGTGTTTATAACGAAGATTTTGACAGAATACATATTATAAAACAAGAAGACCTTGAAACCGTCAGTGTTGAGATCGTACCCCTTCCCGTAGAACTTCCACTTTCCGGTCCCTTCGATATAATAGGTGACATACACGGCTGCTGTAATGAGCTTGAGATTCTGTTAACCAGGCTTGGTTACTTTAAAATAAATGGCATATACACACACCCCGGTGGCAGAATGGCTGTTTTTACAGGTGATCTCGGCGACAGGGGGCCACGCTGCCTGGACAGCATAGAGCTGGTCATGGATATGGTTTCAACAGGCAGCGCCCTTTATGTTCCGGGCAATCACTGCCGGAAGCTTAACGCTTATTTTCAGGGAAAAAAGATAAAAGCAACCCATGGCCTGGAAAAAACTCTTGAGGAACTTGAAAAAGCCGGTAAACCAAAAAGAGATTTTATAATGGGAAGATTTATGGAGCTTTACGCAAGCGCCCAGCCTTATCTTATACTGGACAACGGCAGGCTGGTGGTATCACACGCAGGAATAAAGGATAAAATGATTGGCCGGCTATCCAACAGGATTCGGCAATTCTGCCTTTACGGAGATACTACCGGCGAAATAACGGAGGAAGGACTTCCGGTAAGAAGAGACTGGGCTGGACTGTACAGGGGAAGTGCCCTGGTGGTATACGGCCACACACCCGTTGCCGAAGCAGAATTCCGCAACAATACTATTGATATTGACCAGGGGTGTGTTATAGGGGGGAAACTTACGGCGCTTCGCTATCCTGAGCTTGAAACAGTACAGGTTGAGGCCCTAGATTTGTATTATTCGCGGGGTGTGTTCAGACGTTTCAACGAAATGCCCTCCGCCGTAATTAATTAAGTGATGCGGTGTGATGAAAAATCTCCGGCCCTGTGGTATAATTTTACACAAAACTTTAATGGCCGGTGATTAGTATGAATGATAATACCCCACATATTGAAATATATACCGATGGTGCCTGCTCCGGAAACCCGGGGCCCGGTGGCTACGGTGCAATTCTTAAATACGGCAGCCATTCAAAGGAAATATCAGGCGGCTACCGCCTGACCACAAACAACCGGATGGAGCTTACTGCTGTTATAAAAAGCCTTCAAGAGCTCAAAAAGCCCTGCTCCATAACACTGTACAGCGACAGTAAATATATTGTTGATGCCTTTAACCTGGGCTGGGTCAATAAGTGGAAGTCCACCGGATGGATAAAGGGAGATAAATCTCCGGTAAAGAATGTTGACCTGTGGAAAATGCTTTTGGATCTTTTAAGGCCTCACAGCATCAAGTGGGTATGGGTAAAGGGGCACTCGGACAATGAAATGAACTCCCGCTGTGACAGGCTGGCAGTAGAAGCCAGTAAGTCCGTCCATTTAAATGAAGACACTGTTTATGAACAGGATCCAACATAAATTTTTTTAGCCCGGGCATATTAATCCATGAGGTGTTAACTATGCCTGACAAAAACGGTATAAAGCCTGTAAGCAGAGTGTTGCTTCAACCTACCGGCGCAGGATTATCAAACAGAGATAAAACATCACTACATGGTAAAAATATGGAGAGTGACTTTCAGTTAAACTCTCTGGGTGGGCCTCTGGAAGAGGATTTTACCGGCTGATTAATTGAGGGAGCCAAGGAGCTCTCTCTTTTTGTTTCTAAAGGAGTATCCGCAGCAATGCATTTTTTAAAAGCAATTGAAAATAATACCGCTGAGATGTAATTTTTTGTTGTATTTTATAAAATGGTTTTCATAATCTGTAATTTAGCAGTTATTTCTGAACCCTTTTCTGAAAAAACTATAACTGATAAAAAATTGTGGAGGTAATAATATGAAACCTATAAAGCCATTTCACTTTTCCCAGGAAATTCATGGGGTAAGCGTAAAGCCTCTCACAGAAAATGGGAAAGAGGTAAGAATTAAGTACAAAGGACTTCTTGCCTCTTCCGGAGCTACAGATGTAGTTTGTCATTACGGCTTTGGGGAAGTTGGAAAGTGGCAGAGCATAGGAAACGCTAACATGGAAAGAACCTTTGATGGGTGGGAAACCTCGGTATCCATGCAGGACACCCAGCTAAACTTCTGCTTCAGGGATATAGCGGATAACTGGGACAATAACAATGGCCTGAACTGGATATACAAGCTTTCCTAGAGATGTCCTTCCTACCTTTCCTGGGAGGCGCAAGGTATTATGAGAACCTAGCGTCTCCCGGAAAAGAGTATTCTTTGTATATACCTGTGATAATACAGCTCACCAGCCGCTATTAAAGCCAACATTATCACCATTGCCTCTATTTTGATATTCAAATCCATAACATACGACATTTCAAGCAACACAGCCAATGTAATAAATATGTCCAATGCCAAAGCAGGAATATTTCCGTACCTGGGATAAACCACCAGGTCTGCGGTAAGATATGATGCCAGCGCTGCCAGGGTTGCAACAAAAATTGAAGTCGAGGTGCTTGTCCCGCTTAATAGTGGCAAAACCATAGCCCCCAGAGGCGCATACAGCAAAAACTTTGTTAAAAACGCATTAAAGTGCCTTTTAATTTCTTCTCACTCCCTCCAGCCAGGTAATTGCCTTCTCCCGGCCAGTCTTCTCATCATAACAGGAAATCATTTTCCGGGCCAGCTCAACTCCAAGAACCCAAAGGGCCGCAGTGGTCAGGTGATGTTGAGAAACAGCATCAAACAGTATGCCGCTTTTTGCGGGAAATTCATCATCTCCTTCCCAGAGTATAACTGCCAGGGGTATTTTGGGCAGAGCGGGGATTAAAAAAGAATGATCCCCCATGTTAATAGGTGTTCCACCTAATTCTAAAGATGCTGCCCTAAATTCTTCAGCTCTTTTTCCGAATACTTCAGCCAGAGGGGCCATGGCATCTGTCTGTAAAGGCGCATAGTGATGGGCTCCGTCGGGAAGTTCAAGGAATGAAAGCCATCTTCCCCTTGGAGGAAGTCCTGACGCCTCCGTCAGATACTGTAATATAAGGGTTCTGTCATTGAAAGGGATTTCCTCAATAGGAAATTCTGGTTTCCAGACTTTACCTTCCAGGTTCACCCTATACAAACTACTGAAGTACATTATCTCAAATCTTTTATTTATTCCGTCATAAAATGCCCCGGACTTTGCCACAACTTCGTCCGGATCAATATTTGCAAATCTTCTTACAGCCTCCTGGTATGCATTAACCGGACTGCACATATTCCCCCCCCTGACTGGCTTTACGGGTACTTCCCCAATTATTAGCTTAAGAAATACAATACGATGGCCGTTATAATCACCACTGCAAATAAAACCATGGAAAGACCGCCGAAGCTTGTCATGGCGTTTAGCTTTATCCCTTCATTCTCCGATCTTTCTCTAAGAAAATTGTATACCTTTATCCTGCCTATTACATCCATTGCCATGCTGTCGATCAAATCAGGGTCGCCTTTCTTCTCAAGCAGGCTGTCTACAGTTATTTTGATTACCTCATTATTTTTGCCATCACTGCTGCCGGAATAATATCCTGTTATTAAAATCTTTATTTCATGCTCCAGAGGCTTTATTTTTTCAAAATAAAGTTTTCTCTCATCTCTGCTCAGTGATTTAATGTTTTTAACTAAAAGGCTTTCTACACCTGGACTAAGTCCCATTTCCCTTGCAGCCAGCGAGGCTAATTCCCGAGACATTGAGTGCACCATACCTTCTTTTTTTTGATGATTTCTCCGTAAATCCGTAAAAATCCTGTCTTAATGGGATAATCAAAAATTTTTGAATTTTATTTTTCTATAAAATGGTTATTATATGACTACCGATATTATATTATTAAACATAGCTTCTCAATACTTACATAATTTATCTCTTTCATGGATAATTAATCTTTTTTTACAATAAAGGATATGAGCGAGGTGAGTCGAAAAGATGGTAGTAGGCGTACTTCCGGAGGTTAATGATTTGAATGTATACGCTCTCGTGGGGCCAAGCGGCACCGGCAAAAGCCATCGCGCCATAATGGTTGCTCACCAAACAGGAGCTGAAATAATCATAGATGACGGCCTGGTAATAAAAAGCGACCAAATTCTCATGGGCCACACTGCAAAAAAACAGCCAACCAGAATAGGGGCTATTAAGGCCGCCCTTTTTATTGATGATGAACTGGCTTTGAAGGCAAAAGAAGCCATAAGGAATGATAATCCCAGTGCGGTGCTAATTCTGGGAACTTCGGTTGAAATGGTGCAGAAGATTGCGAAAACGCTTGAACTTCCTGAGATTACAAGAATAATAGACATAAATGAAGTAGCCAGCCCTGAAGATATAAAAAAGGCCCGTATTAACCGGACCCGCTTTTCAAGACATGTTATACCCGCCCCAACAATGGAAGTAAGAAAAAGTTTTCCCGGCACTCTTTTAGAGCCCCTTAAAGTTCTTATTAGGAAAGACAGGGAAAAATCTCCGGTTTCAAAGGCTTGGATGGAACAGACCGTAGTCCGGCCCACCTTCACTTTTTACGGGAAACTGACTATTTCTGAAAATGCTATTTCTTCTATTGTTTATATTGCCGCCTCTGAAGTTTCCGGAGTAAAAAGCCCTGGAAAAATTCATGTGGTTCAGTCCGAAGAAGGCTTATTAATAGACATATACCCCGTTTTATATTTCGGGACCTTTCTCCCCGGAGTCTCCAAAAAAATTCAGGCCGTTGTCAAGGAGCGAGTGGAATATATGACCGGCCTTTCGGTAACTTTAATTAATGTTGTTGTCAAAGAAATATCGTTAAAAAAGGAATAAACTAAAGTGTTAAAGTGATACCTCACTGCACTTTAGTATAGGATTAAGGATAAGGGGCTGCAGCCCCTTTCGAGATTAGGATGCGGGCCAAAAAGGCCCGCTTTTTTGACTTTATTTCTTATTGGCAAAAACATGATTTCCTATCCTGGCCACTACGGGAAGGGACCTTATCCATCTGTCTGTTGCCGTTTCCGGATTATAGAAATAGAGGGCGCCGTCTGTGGGGTCATGGCCCGAAATAGCCTGTATCGCTGCATATATGGATGTTTCGTCGGGATTAAGGTTTATACTTCCATCCTGCACAGGGGTAAACTGATATGTTCCTGTTCTTTTTTGCATCACTACTTCCCGCACAGTGGCCGGGAACTCCCCGCTCTTTATTCTGTTAATTATAACAGCCCCAACCGCCACCTGTCCGATAAAGCTTTCACCCCTCGCTTCAGCGTGTATCGCCCTGGCCAGCATTAAAACATCTTCCCTGGTAAAGCCTCTCGAAAGCGCTATTTCAAAGTCAGGTTCTCTGCCTGGAATGTAAAGTACCTGTTCTGGGTATATTACGCTGCCTGAGAGCCTGTTTGCCCTTGAAATTGCCTCAGCCGATGTGCCGGTTTTTGCCGCTATTCCATAAAGAGTGTCTCCCTTTTGTACTGTGTAAAAAGCAATTTGTTTATTATGGTAATCAGACTCTTCTTCTGCCTTTTCCTTCCCGGACGCCGCCCCCATCACACAAATAATTACAGACAAAAGAATCATAGTCACAACGGCGGCCCTGGAAAATCTGGTACTCATATATCCTCCTTTCTTCCCAATTGATAGTTTTAGCACCGGGAAAGCAGCATTATACATACCATAATTTACCATGTTTTGACCTGCGCTATTTAAAAATATTGTCTTGAATTAAAAAAAGCCTGTAAATAAAAGGCTTTGGGGATTTTTATACCATAAACCGGCATACAATATGACCACTGTATTGTCATTATTTAACAAAAAATAAGAATTACTAAACCCGCCTGTCGTTTTCAGTTGATAAATAATTTGTGGCTTAAGTCCGTTATTTATACAAAAACGCCCCGCGGGCGTTGCCGCTGGAACAGCGGCATTGTTAAGCATTATTATGGGTCCTTGGGATTGGGGATTGGGGGTTTTAAAAATAAAACGGCTGTCTCAAAATAATTCCTGAGACAGCCCGATTATTATAAATTCATGGCCCTATACATCATATAATGTCAGCCAACAACACCGGCCGGTCAGGTGTCCGGCTGGTTGATGTTTCTATAGATTGAATTTTAAGACCCTTTTCTTTTGCAAGTATCTCTCTAATCAGTGTCTGGCAGACGCGCCCCTGACACATACCCATACAGGCTCTGGTGCGCTTTTTTACGCCGTTTACCGACAAAGCCCCATCATTTATGGCGTCCTTTATATCTTTTAACGTTACTTCCTCACATCTGCATACAATTATATTATTTTCCAGCGCAAGCCCCTCCAGTATTTTTTATATCTTTCCGGCAATCCCATATTTCCGCCAATTTTCTTCTACCGGCCGCAGCATCAGGAAAAAATTTTATTGGAGTTTCCCTGCGGGCCTCTTCTACAAAAGACGCCGCGTCTTCCAGCTCTTTTGGGGAATTACCGTTCAGAATGCCAAGGTATGAAGCTATTGAGGCGCCTGCAAGCGCTCCCTGGGCCATGGCAACGGGAGCTCCTTCAATGCCGGTTATATTGCCTGCCACAAACAGCCCTTTGACAGGGGTCTCCATATATTGACTGTGCAGCGGTATACTACCCCCGAGTTCCGGCATTTCAATCAACGGGCAGCCTGCCATTGAAACAAGACCGGTCATTGGATATAGTCCGCCCGAAAGGCAAACAGCGTCTGCCTTAATGCTGCAGTTCTCTCCCTCATGAGTTCCCTTGTGCGAAACTCTTGCAGTAACCACTGCCTCAACTTTGCTTTCTCCCTCAATTCTGACCACGGAAGTACGCAGTTTTAGAGGAATCCCCCATATTTTCATGGTTGACAGAGAGGATAACCTGGCTCCAATATCCCTGTAGCTGCCTCCAAAGATTTTGCAGGCCAGCTTCATCATGGTGTCGGGAGCCATATGGGCAGAACTGGAGAGCTTACCTATTACCTCTGCGGGAACTCCCATATCTCCTGAAAGAACTCCCGGAGGGGGAAGATATATTCCCAAAACTTCTGCACCAGCTTTTTTCAGCTCACCGGCAACCGTTATTGAAAGTGGATCTACTCCTACCACAACAACTCTTTTGCCGGGCAATACCCTGTGTATATTTGCAAACACCTGGGCGGCCCCTACGGTCATCACACCGGGAGTGGTCCAGCCTTCTACCGGCAGCGCCCTCTCCGAGGCTCCTGTAGTCACCAGAACTGCCCGGGCATTTATCTTTTTTAATGACCCCCCCGATATGTATACTTCGCTGCCGTCTGATATGTGCCAGGCGCTAATTCCGGTCATAATTCTGGCGCCCGCAGAAAGAACATCCTCCACTAACTGACCGCTTATGGCCCTCCCGTTCCAAAGTCTTTTTCCAAGGGGCTTTTGGGGATTCTCATAAAGCTGACCCAAAAGCCTTCCCCCGGCCCTGAAATACTCGTCAATAACCACAACTTCGATTCCCTTACGGGCAAGGTACAATGCAGCGCTTAGCCCTGCCGGGCCGCCCCCCACAACCGCCACTTCAGTTTTCACTACCGGACACCACCCTCTCAGTCCTTTCCGACGCAACCTCCATTCCGGCGCGCAGAGGCGTCAGACATGCCCTTACACCCGGTATGCCATCCACGGTTACCCTGCACTCATAGCAGTGTCCTATCCCGCAGTATATCCCCCGGGGCCTGCCCGATTTCTCATGCTGTCTAAGCGTCCGTATTCCATTGGCCAGTAATGCGGCGGCTATGGGTTCCCCGGCATAGCCCTTCAACTCACGCCCATTAAAAGTAAAAGTTACTTCTTCCCCAGGGCAGCATGATCCGTTAATACTGTCTTCCTTTAAGCGCTGCATTGTTTTTCCTCCAGTAAAGCATGCTGTGTTTATTTTTGTTTATGAAAATATTTAGTCTTTTCTACGCAGCAGCAGTATCAATTTCAGCAAGCTGACTTTTTGTAACTAGCGAAACTATAACAGCCATTGCCGCTGCCACCGGTATCCCCCATAGAATGCCATACATAAGAGACACAACTGCTCCCACCACCAGCGCCACACGGGCTCCCCAGGGAGTCAGCCTGCTGTTGTGCCTGGCGCCGGCCTCAAAGGCTCTTCCATAGTCCCTCTTCCATAAAAGGCCTACCAGAAGTACCGGGACAACGCTTCCCCCGGCCATGGTATACGCCTTTGAAAATAGACCAATAATGCTGGGGGAATACATTGCCGCCAGGGCTCCGAAGGCTCCCACCAATATTGTGGACCCCTTCGCAATTTTCAATAAGGTGCTGTCTTCAATTTTGTCATTAAACGGACTGATAAGGTCGTTAACAAGGATAACCGCAGCTGAGTTCAGGTTGGATGCAGCACTTGATATGGCTGCTGCAAGTATGAGTGTAAATACTATGGCTGTTACAGCTATGGGCACCTGGGTGGTCATTAGCCAGGGCATCGCGTGATTAGGGTCAAGTGTGGGGTTCAGGGATCTGGCAACCATACCGACAAGAACAGTAAGACTTACTGTAACTACGGCAAATAAACCTGCTACAAGCATTCCATTCCGTGCAGTTCTTCCGTCCTTGGAGGCAAAGCAGCGCTGCCAGTATACCTGGGCGGCCAAAATACCAAAGCAACCGGTAACAAAGCTATTAAAGGCTTTGGAATTGAAGGTGAAGTTAATAAGGTTGGCCCCGCCGGACTCCACCAGTCTTGCGTTTAATTCTGTAAGGCTGAAATTAACAGGGGCAAAGGCAGCATAATAGAATACCACACCGAAAACTGCAATCATTATTCCCTGCACAAATTCTGTCCACACAATACCGTGCATCCCTCCGAGGTAGGTGTAAAGAATAAATATTGCGGAAAAGAAAAGTATTATTAATGTGGGATCGGCACCGGTGAACTGCTCGAATACATAGCCAAGGCCTTTGCCCTGACCTCCTATCCAGGCTATCATGATGCAAACTGTCAACAGGCCCACCATAGCCCTTGATATCTTATCTCTGAAAAGAAGGTCATCCATCATCTCTGCAATAGACCTGTATATAAATTTTCCGGCAAATCCAGCGAAAATCAGTGCAAATATAATTTTTGAGCCCTGTTCTCCTAAAACAAAATAAATCTGAGAGTAACCTACTTTAAAGCCATTAGTGGCATGACCCATAAAGTTACCTGCACCCATAATGGTAGACATGTCAGTAAACATAACCAGAATAAAGGGTAATGTACCCCCGGCGATAGCATAGGCGGTAAAGCTTTTTGCGGCCTCATCCTTAACCTTCCAGGCAATATAAAGGAAAATAAGACAGAAAACGATAGTTATTGTCCACGTAATAGCAAACAGACTCATACTTCATCCCCTTTTTTAATTATTTTTTTTAATAAACAAACTAACTTTTGACACCCCCTATCATTATCCACCTTTTAATTCAGGCGAATAGATTTATAGGTTGAATACCACAAGCCTCTGCTCGGTCATTTCCTCGATTGCATACTTAGGTCCCTCGCGCCCCACCCCACTTTCCTTGGCCCCGCCAAAGGGCATAAGGTCAACCCTATAACAACTGTTTTCATTAACCATGACACCTCCAACCCTTATATTTTTCACGGCATACCAGGCCAAATCCAGGTCACGTGTAAAAATGCCGGCCTGAAGACCATAACGGCTGCTGTTCACCATTGAAATAGCCTCAGTTATGTCATGATAAGGGAAAATGGCTACGATAGGGGAAAAAACCTCCTCAATAACTATCGGGTGGTCGGCGGGAACACCTTCCAACACGGTGGGGGTCAGGGTGGACCCGTCAATTTTTCCTCCGGCCAGAAGCACGGCCCCTTCTCCAACAGCTGATTCAATCATTTCCATAGCTCTACTGGCTGCCTTAGGAGAAATCATGGGACCCACCTCTGTGGATATCTTCAAAGGATCTCCCGTTTTAATCTGTTTTGTGGCAAATACAATTTTTTCACGAAACTCTTCATATATTTGTTTCTGAACATATATTCTTTGTACACTGTCACAGTTCTGTCCCGCGTATGCAAATGCTCCCTCAACGCAGCTTGCCACCGCCGCCTGCATGTCAGCGTCACTGTGCACAATAACCGCGCAATTTGAGCCCAGTTCAAAGGTTGCCCTCCTGATACCTATTGCTTTTCTTATTTCTTTGCCTACCTCCAGACTGCCCGTGAATGTGTAAAAATCTATTCTCTGGTCATTAAGCAGTACATTCCCCACTTCCCTTCCGGGACCGGGAACAAGGTTTAGAAAACCACCGGGAACACCGGCTGCTTCCATAATCATGGCCAGGTGTACAGCAGTGAGCGGAGTCAGGCTTGAAGGCTTCCAGACCACTGCGTTTCCGGCAGCCAGTGCCGGTGCAATTTTGTGGCAGACCAGGTTAAGTGGATAATTAAATGGTGTAATGGCACAAACAACACCCAGCGGAAACCTCATTGTAAATCCCAGCCGGTTTGAAGCACCCGGTGCTGCAGCCACTGGTATTTCGTGTCCAGCAATTCTTTTTGCTTCCTCCGCAGAAACGGTAAGTGTTTCAATGGCCCTGGCCACTTCAGTCCTGGCATTGCGAATAGGCTTTCCGGCCTCCCCGGCGATAATCCCGGCTAGTTGCTCAGCCTGCTCCTGCAAAAGGAAGGCGGCCTTGCTCAGCCATTTTGCCCTTTCATACGGAGAGGGAACATCTCCGTCAGCAGCCTCCCTGGCGCTGCGCAGCGCCATTTCCAGTGCATTACCGTCAGCCTGGCACACACGTCCCATAGTTTTACCGGTATATTTGTTTAAAACGTTTATTTTTTTATCAGTTTCTACCCACTGCCCTCTTATTAACAGCCGGTATTCCCGCCCATCAACCGGATTTACCTTTAATTGCATATTATAGATTCACTCCCTTGCCCCAAAATCCGGTTAAGAAACATATAGTTCTTTAAATCTTTCCGGGCTGAACGGGGTTATGTCGCAGCCGGGGCTGGAGCCCATGACTATATCAGCCATAATTCTCCCTGTTATAGGTCCAAGCGCTATCCCATCACCCTCGTGGCCTGCCGCGATGTACAGTCCTGGTTTACCGTCAATAGGGCCAATAAACGGCCTGCCGTCAGGAGAATATGGCCTCAGTCCGGCGAAGCTCCTGATTAAGTGTACATTTCTAAGAGAGGGGAACAGGCGCACTGCATTTTCAGCTATGGCTTTGATTGCATCCGTGCTTATGCTGAGGTCATGTCCGGCAAATTCACGGGTCCCTCCTATAAGAAGGTTTCCATTTCGGGTTTGCCCGATTGAAAGCCCAACTCCCAGCTTTTGCACAATCCCGCTGGCCTTTTTGGCAAGCTCAGGGTTATGCTTACAGGCAATATAATTGCCGCTCAAAATATTCCCCCTGATAACCGGGGCAAGACGCTCTGTTACAATTATCTGACCTTTTCTTGGTATTACAGGTATATTAAGGCCCACTGTCTTCCCAATTTCCGGTGTCCAGATACCAGCGGCCAATATTGTTTTTTCAGCTTTTATGTCCCCGCAGGCTGTATTTACGCCCACCACCCTGCCATCTTTCGCCAAAAGCCCGTTTACCCTGTTGTTCAGTATTATTTCCGCCCCATGCAACCTGGCGGCCCTGGCCATGGCCAGGCATACACATATAGGATTAACATCAGCATCGCCATCCCAGCAGGTAGCACCCAATATATGCGGTGACAATAATGGCTGCCTCTCTACAGCCTCATCGCGGCCTATTATCCTGACTTTTATTCCGGAGGCCTGCTGGGCTGTCACAAGGTGTTCCATCACCTTCATTTCATCTTCATTTTCAATTATTATCATTCCGCCGCTGCTGCTGTATTCAAGATCTTCCCCCAGCTCGTTTTCAAGACTTTTATATATGCGTGCGCTTTCAAGAGCCAATTCAAGCAACGGGCCCGGACTTTTTGACTGAATCATGATTGCTCTGTCACAGGAGCCCGATGTCCCGCCCGCTATATCACCGGCTTCAATCAGCATCACCCTGACACCTTTCCTGGAGAGGTAGTAAGCTGTGGATGTTCCGATTATCCCGCCTCCTATTACAAGTACCTCCGGTGATTTAATATTCACTTTGACTACCCCCGCGCTTTTAAATTATTTCTACTGAATTTATACTGAATGGTATACCATATTGATCAGTCTGTTCAGATGAAAAACAGGCAGGCCCGAGGCCCTTCGAATTTCCTTCTCAAAAGGAGGAAGGTTTGTACATTCAAGAACCAAAGCGCCCACATCTTCACCTGCAAAAAGACCTGCTACATGTTCAACCTCCCGCTTAAGCTTCTCAAAATCTGCTTCAGGGCTGTTTCCCACAAATACCCTTGAAAACTCCTCCATGCCTTCCATCCCGTGGACTACAACCGGAGTGTTCCCGGCCCCCGCCTCAATAAAATGCTCCCTGGTAAGGTGGCTGGCGTGGGCTGTCAGTACGCCGACCTTTTTAAAAGGAAATATGCCATGTACCATCGGGATCTGTAAAAGGCTGGATGATATAAAGGGAACTTTTACTTCCCTGGCAATAGCATTTTGAAATAACGACAAAAATCCGCAGCTAGTACCGATTACCCTAGCGCCCTGCCTTTCAAGCTCTTTAGCCGCCTCTATAAAAGGTTTTACAAGCTCCCGGTCAGCCTCGCAAACCACCCTTTTGGGTAAGGCTCCGGGAACAACCAAGTATTTTACAGGGAAATCAAATGTATTTTTATTCCCTATATCGCCGGGAAAACGGGGAAATACAGTATCAAGCATAATTACGCCAAGCATTTAAGCCCTCCAGCCAATCAGTGTTTTAATGGGAAAAAATTGTAGCCCGTCCCTCCATTTCTTAAAGATATATTCTGCATATTCCATGCCAAAAGGGAAAAGCCGAATTGCTAAGCTATTCGGCTTTTCTATATTTGCTTCATATTCGATTTTTTCTAAAAACCTGGAATTTTTTCAAAATTTCTGGCAATATTCTTTATTTTTAATCAACCCAAGTGTTCTAGAAACCTGGAAATATTTCTAATATCTTAGAAAGCCTACAACCAACTGCCCTATGAAATCCCATGTTTTTTTAGCTTATTATATAGTGTGGCAAGAGATATTCCCAGGGATTTGCCAGCCTTTTTCTTACCCTCCACCGAACGGCCAAAACAGTCCAGGGCCCTTTTTATAGCCTGAGCCTCTGCCTCATCCAGGGTTATTAATGACCGGGGCAATTTCGACACTTCCTTTTTAATAAAAGGCTCCAGGTGTATAGAAACAGTCTCCAGGGTTATATGGTCTCCCTCCTCGTAATACAGGACTCTTTCCAGTAGATTCTCAAGTTCTCTGACATTACCGGGCCAGGAGTATTCCTGAAGAAATTTCAATGCCTCTCCCTTTATTTCTTTAGGCTGAATACCTATTCTTGAAGAAATTTTTTTGATAAGGTGCTTTGAGAGCACCGGAATATCTTTTTTTCGGTCGCGAAGTGGAGGTATTTCCAGATGAAGCACGTTAAGCCTGTAAAACAAATCTTCCCTGAACTCCCCAAGCTCCATCATTTCTCTGAGATCTCTGTTGGTTGCCGCAATTACCCTCACGTCAGCCGTTATTGTTTCAGTTCCTCCAACCCTCTCAAACTCCTTGTTTTGCAAAACCCTGAGAAGTTTTGCCTGCATTTCGTGTTTTAACTCACCTATTTCATCGAGAAATAATGTTCCCCCTTCAGCCATTTCAAACCGGCCTGGTTTTTTCTTGTCTGCGCTGGTAAATGCCCCTTTTTCGTGTCCGAAAAGCTCGCTTTCGAGCAGATGATCGGGAATGGCCGCGCAGTTTACTTCTACAAACGGCCTGTTTGTCCTTTTACTTCCATGGTGAATTGCATGGGCATACAATTCCTTCCCGGTCCCGCTTTCCCCCTGTATCAGAACGGTAGAGTCAGACCTGGCAATTTTGACAGCCTTTTCTTTTATGACCAACATGTTATCCGATACACATATAATATCGTTAAAAACAAATTTCTGACTTTGGTAATGCTTTAGCCTTCTGCTAAGATTAGCAATAATTATATTCGACTGCTTCAATTCCCTTGTTATTTTTTCAATATCACTTATATCCCTGAACACTACTACAGCACCAAGCAACTCATTACAGTCATAAATGGGAGAGGCGTTTGACACCACCTCTGTCTTGGAATGCATGGCGATGTTACGCAAACCGAATACCGGCTTACCTGTTTCAAGGGCCTTCACCAGCGCCCCGTCCCTTGACAGCGTGAAAACGCTGGTGCCAATTCTGTCCTTGGGGTCTATCCCGGTAATCTTTGTATAGGCAGGATTCACATATCTTAACTCCCCGTTCCGGTCAGCATACTGAATACCTTCCTGAACGTTGTTGAGAATGAACTGCATAAGCTCCATATCCCTGAACAGCTGGAATAATTCTTTATGGCTTTCCATTATTGCAAAAAATTTTTCCAGTACTGCCGGGCCTACCACTATCATACCAAAGGGGGTATAGCAGTTTGACTTTTTTATTACACCCTCATTCTCAGAGTCCTCAACAACAAATTGCATCCCCTGCAGGGATATTAATTGATCAATTCTGTCAAATAAAGGCAGGCCCAAAACCCCGGAATCCTCCCCACTGCCTAATTTTCCAGAAATATCAACTGCCCCAAGAAGGTTTACAAATTCAAAACGCATAAACCTTTTAGAAAGCTCAGGCAATCTTTCTGCATTACAAACAAGACCCACTTTAATAGATGGCATGATTATCCACCTTATTCATAGTTTTGTGAAAGCTTGCCCGGCGTAAAATGTGCATTGCAGCCGCCGGTTTTCTGTCAGGCCTGCAGAAGTAGAGCGTTTACAATTGAGGCGGCGATGGTGCTTCCTCCCCGGGTACCCGGCATGGTAATATAATTGATACCGGTTTCCATAAGCATTTCCTTTGATTCCGCCGCCCCCACAAAGCCAACCGGCGTGCCTACAACAAGAGCAGGCCTGGCCTGGCCCTCCCTTATCATTTTTAAAAGTTCAAAGAGCGCGGTGGGAGCGTTGCCAATGGCTACAATGCCGTTATCTGCAAGAGCGGCTCCTTTTCTAATAGCAATCATTGCCCGTGTCATGCCGGTTTCCCGCGCCTCTTCCACAACTCCGGGGTCGCTTATCAGGCAGTGTGATTGTACGCCGAACCTTGCCATCCTGTCCCCGATTAACCCTGATTTTAGCATATTTACATCAGTCAATATGCCATTTCCTTTTCTTATGGCTTCCAGTCCGGCCTCAACGGCCCCGGGTGATATCTTAACCAGTGATACGCAGTCCAGGTCCCCGGTGGTATGTATCACTCTTTTTACTATTTGTCTTTCCCTCTCCTCAAAATTTTGTAATTGAGGGAGGTTTTCTTCAATTATCAGCATACTTTTCTTCTCTATTTCCCTGGGGTCCTTGATAATATCCAAGTTTCAGCCTACCTCCCCAATCCTGTCCAGCACTATATCAGCCAGCTTTCTGTCCGCGCCAATGTTTCTCGTCATTTTAATCTTCACATGGGGGTATTTCTTTTTTTCCTCCTCAAGAATTTCCGGTATATCTTCTTTCATGTGAAGCCCCATGTATAAAAAAATAGGCGCTACAATAACCTCTTCCATTCCTGCCGAAACTGCGTCAGCCAGGGCCGTTGGCAGGTCAGGCTGGTTAAATTGCAGGGCGGCGCCTGCCACATAATCAAAATTGCTTTTTTCCCGTACCATTTCCAAAAGTTCATTGACAGTAACCTGGGCCTCAGGAGACCTGCTCCCGTGGCTCAGCATTATGACACCGGTTTTCATGACTCACACCTCATTTATTATTCAGTTAGCGGTATAAACCAAGGGCAATATCCACTGCGTTGTCTATTGAATCAACAGCCCCCCCGGGCTCTGGCGGCCTTTTAACCACTATCAGCGGAATACCGCACTTTTCCGCTGCCGCAACCTTCTCTATAAATCCTCCGGCCCTTCCGCTTTCCTTTGTTACAATAACATCGGCACCGAAGCACTTCAATAGGGCAATGTTCAATTCTACGCTAAAGGGTCCTTGCATGGCAATTATATTTTTCTGTGGCACACCTTTTTCTATAAGCTTTTTTAACACATGGGGATCCGGTGTTACCCTGAATATAACCTTGCTGCCCCTTTCCAAAGCTGCCTCTATAAAAGTGCCGGACGAGTTGCTGCCTGTGGTTAAGAATACTGTTTTTCCTTTCTCACATGCCTTAATGGCAGCTTCTCTATAATTTTCAACCTTTACTATTAAAGGGCTTTCCGGCAGCACATCCTCTTTACGGGCGTATCTAATGTATGGAATACCTGCCGAGACACACGCTTCTTTGGAATTCTTACTTACCTCACAGGCAAAGGGGTGGGATGAATCCACCACAACCCTTATACCCCTATCATTTAATAATTTTAATATTCCGTCCCTGTCAAGCCTTCCGGAAGTTACTTCAATTCCCTCACCGGCAGCTATTTCTGCCCCGTACCCGGTAGCGGTGCTTACTATCACCCCTGCGCCTCTTCCGGCAAGTTTCCCGGCGATAGCCCTTGACTCAGATGTCCCTCCGATAACCAGAATCATATATTGTAGCCCCTTGGTGTTACCATGAACACGCCCAGCTTTCTTGTATTGCTGTTACCAACAATTACGGTGGAGAGCATGTCTATCTTAAAATTAATCATATTATCCAGGTCGGTTATTACCGCTTCCTCATCTTCGCGGTCAGTATTTCTTACTATACCTACCGAAGTGCTTCCAGGCTTGTATTCTTTTAATATTTCCCTGGCGCGGCGTATCTGGCTTACTCTCTTATGGCTTGCCGGATTGTACAGGACTATAACAAAATCACCTTTTGCAGCGCTGTGAAGCCTTTTTTCTATTACCTCCCAGGGTGTAAGCAGGTCGCTAAGGCTTATGACGGCAAAGTCATGCATCAGTGGAGCGCCAAGCCTTGCAGCCGTGGCTGTGGCTGAAGTTATCCCGGGAATAATTTCCACATCCACTTCTCCGGCAAGGCCGTCCCTGTCCAGCATTTCCAATACCAGTCCGGCCATTCCGTACACACCTGGATCTCCACTGGACACGAAGGCTACATCATTTCCCTCACAGGCCTTTTTAATGGCTGCAGCGCTTCGCTCTTTTTCCCTGGTCATACCCGTGCTAATAATTTCTTTTCCGTCAATGACATTTCCCAGTAAATTTATGTAGGTCTTATAGCCTACTATAACCCCGGCCTCCTGCAAGGCCTTTTGAGCACGGGGGCTTAATAAATCTGGCGATCCGGGTCCTATTCCCACCACCCGGATTCTTCCTCTGCCAGCGCAACTGTTACTCCCGGGCCCTTCCTTTTTGAAACCAGCATCCTTCCCTTCCGGCATGCCAGCATTGCCGCCGGTTCGCATACTCCACCCACTCCCATCTTCTGCGTTACAAACAGCGATTTTTCCAGTCCCAACAATTCAATTGCCCTGTTTAGTTCATTTTTTTCAAAGCTGATAATGGATACTCCAAGTTCAGCTGCGGCCTCCATGAGACCTTTCTCAACAGCTTTTTCCCTTATGGTGGCAATTGCCTTCAGCGATAATATGCTTCTTTGTGTACTTTCAAAGGCATTTTTTATTTCAGCTATTATATCGCGGGATTGGGCCCCCTTCTTGCATCCCACACCTGCCAAAATATTGCGGGGCCTTAAAAAAGTGTCTCCCTGTGAAGGGTAAATATCTGTCCTCCCCGTAACCAATACCCTGGGGAGTCCTTTTGTTTTTTCCAAATCCTCCAGGTTCCTTACGGAAAGATACTCTGAATCCTCAAGGGGAAGGGTGTACTCGGTATAAATGTAAACTTTGTCACCCCTGGCCAGAAATCCGTTGACTTTTTTAGTCATATCAGGCGGGTCGGGCTCAAGCTTCAAGTCCCTGGCAATAACATCAACCGCGGGGGCGCCCCGCACATCGGTAGCAGTAGTTATTACGGCCCTTGCCCCTATTCCGCCGGCTATTTCCCGGGCAAGATCATTTGCCCCTCCCACGTGACCGCTCAGGGCGCTTATTACATAGCTGCCACCCTCGTCCAGAACAACCACGGCAGGATCCTTTCTCTTATCCCTTATGTGGGGGGCAATTGTCCTTATAGCTATGCCAAGGGCCATTATCATAACAAGGCCCCTGTATTTTTCGAACAAATCGCCAATTGCGCCGGTTAGCGGCCCCTCTATGGGTGTAACTTCATCTATCTCCTGCGTCACAGGATAGGGGGCAAATATATGTAAATGGTGGCCTCCTCTTCTCAATACATCCGATACTTTTATACCCAGTTGGGCGCCGCTGTGTGTTACGGCGATTACAGCTATTTTCATTTACCCTCCCGGAATCCATGAGAAAAATGTTGGTCATACAGCTTGGACAGCGAATAATTACCGTCAAATACCTCTCCCACCAGTATAAGAGCCTGGCGTTTTATACCTGCATCCTCAACCAGTGCGGCTATGTCTGAAAGTTTTCCCTTAATAATCCTTTGGTCCGGCCAGGATGCCTTTTCAACCACGTACACGCAGGTTTCTGTGGAATATCCGCCTCCGATAAGCTCGCGGGCAACCCTGTCAATCTGGTTTACACTTAAAAAAATACACATGGTGCTTTTATGCCTGGCAAGATCCGAAAGCTTTTCTTTTTCCGGCACAGCTGTTCTGCCTTCCAGCCTCGTTAAAATGACTGTCTGGGAAACATCAGGCAGTGTCAGCTCATGTGGGATTGCGGCGGCAGCGGCAAAAAATGAGCTGACCCCTGGTATTACACTGTACTTTATACCCTTTTTTGACAATAGGTCCATCTGCTCCTGAATTGCCCCGTATATTGAAGGGTCGCCGGTATGCAGCCTGGCCACCGATTTTCCATCGTTCCATGACTTTACCATCACATCTATAACTTCATTCAGGTCCATCCCTGCGCTGTTGTAAATTACCGCTTCAGGTCTGCACTTTTTAAGAAGCTCCGGATTTACAAGCGAACCTGCATATATGACAACATCTGCCTCCTCCAGCACCCTGGAGCCCTTTACTGTTATTAAGTCCGGGTCTCCCGGGCCTGCCCCAATAAAATAAATCATTAACCCAGACCTCCGTTTCGTCTGCTGCCTTTGTCCATTCCCTTTTTCTTTATAATAAGCAGTGACATGTAATCAAGGCTTTTCCCCGCCAGCGACTCCAGGTCAGAGGTAAAATACTGATTCTCATAGCCGCATCGGCTGAAATAGAGCGCCCTGTCCTTGATTCCCCTTTTATCAAGAACGCTTAGCACCTCGTCTATTCTTCTGTTTACCTTCATCAGAACTACATTGTCGAACCTGTCCAGGGCATCCTCCAGCTCAGAAAGCCCATATGCCGCCGGAAGCACCACCAGGCTTTCCTCGGCCTCGGTCAGTGGAATGCCTGCCAGGGATGAGCAGGCTGACATGGCCATGACCCCTGGCACAGTCTCGCATTTTATATCAGGATATAAGTTTTTCAGGTAGCCAAGAACATACCCATATGTACTGTAGAACATGGGGTCGCCGATGGTTAAAAAGGCCACCCTTTCTCCCTTTGCAACTCTCTCCGCCACGGCTTCACCGGCTGCAGCCCAGCTTGTCTCCAGCACAGCCCTGTCCCTGGACATTGGAAAGGACAGATCAAGCTGCTGGTATTCCCTGTCTACAAGTCCTTTAACCACTTGTAAAGCCAGGCTTTCCCTGTCGCTTGAGGACCGGGGAACACATATTGTATCAACTTCCTTTAGTATTCTTAACGCCTTTATAGTAACAAGTTCCGGGTCACCCGGGCCGACACCCAGACCGTAAAATTTCCCCGCCATTTCTTACACCCCACATTTCCATGCGGATATTATATAAACCGGGTTAAAGGCTTTCATAAGCCTGCTTTCTCCCATCATTTTCGCCTTACTTACGCTAACATGAACTATTTCTGTTTCCCAGGCATTACCCAGGAAATCCAGAGAGCTGGTAAGTGTTTCAAGGGTAACGGCATTTACCACCATTCTTCCTCCCGGAAGCATTCTTTTTCCCGCCGCCATAATAATTTCTCTTATGTGCCCCCCGGAGCCGCCGATAATAACCCTATGGGGCGGGGGAAGATTTTCCAGAGCCATTGGAGCCTCACCAGGCACAACCTGTACATTTTCAACCCCGAACCTTAAACAGTTTTCACCGGTTAGCCGGCAGCCTTCATCTGTTTTTTCAACAGCGTATACCTTTCCGCCGGGAGTCATTCTGGCGGCCTCCACTGAAATGGACCCGGTTCCGCTGCCTATGTCCCACACAGTCATTCCCTGCCCCAGGCGCGCCTTTGACAGTGTGACAGTCCTTATTTCCTCCCTGGTCATGGGTACAGAACCCCGGATAAAAAAGCTGTCGGGTATACCAGGGACACTACAATTCTTGTAATCATTCATTTGTAATCACCATAACGCAATTATATCTTCCTTTTAATTCCTTTGGATAAACATCTCCTGTATTTAGTTTTACTATTTCTTCCGAGGGCAGACTGAGGTCAAAGCACAAATAGATTATTTTACCGGAATTAACGGTATTTATCATATCATAGATTTTTTCCGGAGAGTTGTCAGGTCCTGTCAGAACTGCTGCCTTTTGGCTGTTCTCAACAATTGCCTTTATTGAATCGGCAGGCCTCCCGTGTGCGCTCAGCGTTACTGCATCGTGCCAGGGCAGGCATATCCTTGCAAAGGCCAGCTGAATAGAGCTTATCCCCGGAATTACTTCAATCTTGTCCGGATTAAATTTACCGACAAGGTAGTTCAATACTCCGTACATTCCGGGATCTCCGGTGGCCAGCACCGCAACCCCTTCAGCAAACCGGCTCTTTATTACTTGGGTCACCTCTTCCAGGTTATTCGATAAAACAAAAGTATCCTGCCCGTTTAGCGCAAAGGACTCCAGGTGCCTTTTCCCACCAATTAAAAGGCCCGCCTTTGCAATAGCCTCCAATGCCTCCCGGGTGATATAGGAAGGGCTTCCAGGCCCCACACCGATTACCTTAATTTTTTGCATCCCATAAGTCTCCCAAGTTCCACTGCATTATTATCCAACCCCAGTATTCGTCCATCCCGGGCTGTGATTACCGTGCCAACCTTAATTCGGTCCCAAACATATTCCGATGCCCTTACACTTGCCCTTTCCGCAATTGTATCAAATACTCCTTTTACCCCTGACTTCTCCAGTACTGCCAGTGCCCCTTCCAGAGTGTTAATATTCAATATTTCTTCAATTAAATCCTTTTTTAGACCCTGCAGAGAAGCATAAGCGGCAAGCACTTCCCTGCGCCCGTCGGCTACTCTGCTGTGGGTATTGAAAATCCCTCCGGCTATTTTTGCTATTTTTCCGGCATGGCCCCACAGCAGTACCGATTCAATCCCCTCATCAACGCACTTTTCCAGCATAAATCCCACGAAATTGCTCATCTCAATAACTGCTTCAACTTTAAAGCCATGATCTTCAACCGCCTGCCTGTAGCCCATTCCTCCGGGTGTCAGAACCACTTTCCTGAATCCAAGCGCCACAGCTTTCTTGATAAAAGGCACCAGTGAATCCTTCAGTGCCTCCTCCGACATTGGCCTTACTATACCGGTTGTACCCAGAATTGATATACCCCCAATTATTCCCAGGCGGCTGTTTAATGTCCTTTTTGCGGCCTCCCTCCCCCCGGGAACGCTTATTGCAATATCTATGCCTCTGCCGTCAGGGATAAGCGGTTGAACGGCCTCTAATATCATTTTTCTCGGAACAGGGTTTATGGCTGGTTCTCCAACTCCGGCAGGGAGTCCCAGAGATGTGACAGTGCCAACACCCTCTCCGCCTTTTATGGTAATGCCGCTTTCAGTTAATTTTAAATCAGCCACTATATCCAGTCCATGAGTCACATCTGGGTCATCACCGCCGTCTTTAACAACAATCCCCCTCGTTCCCTGGTCAGTTAAAAAGGCAGTCTTTACCGGTACAGTTATCTTATCCCCCCTGGGATTAAACACATCCACCGAGGTATTTTCTTCGCCCCTGAAAAGCAGCAGTGCAGCAGCCTTTGCGGCCGCAGCCGCCGAGGCCCCCGTTGTAATACCACACCGCAGTTCCTTATTTTCCTTACTCATAAGACTCACCTTCCCATACTTGAAAAAGGAGCTGCCCCCCTCAGGATCAGGGGACTGCCCCTTGCTATTCCCCTAATTATTTACACCATAAAAATTTTTCTTATCATAATAAAAAGCCGGTTATCGCCCGGCTGTTATGTAAGATATAGCTTTTTGAAAAGAGCCCTTCTCTTGTTGTCGGCGTTCATGTCTTCAGGTCTCATGCTTTCCTTTTTTCGGGTCTCTCTGGACGACTTTCTGCTCTGGTATTGCCTGTCATGCTCCGTAACAGATCCCACTGTGGTTAAATTATTCTTTTTCCACTCCAGCAGTATTGTGTCTATGTATCTAAAATTCCACTTTCCATTCAAAACAGCCCTTCTAAGTGCCTCCTGTACCAATTCGGGTCCAGCCTGTCCTATCCACTGTGCTATTTTTTCTGTTTCTATAGGTGACAGGGGCCTGCCGAATTCCTTTTCAAAACTTTTGAAACACTCGGCTGCAATATCTTCCCTGACAGAAGTCTTCCCGTGTCCTTCAAGTTTTGCGCCGGCCTTTTCTATTTCTTTTGCCCTGGCACAGGCCCAGTAGTCTGAAAGTTTTTCAACCAAAGGCTCAAAATCATAGCCTGTTATCACGTCATCCCTGGCAATATCGTAATAGAGCGTTTCCGCAATAACCTTCTTTGCAAAGAGAGCCTTTATATTACTTTCTATTTCCTCCGGGCTTGAGGAAAGGCACTCAGTCAAATCCTCGGCAGCAGGCTTTAATATCTTTTCCTGTGTACAAAAACGGAAAAGCTGAATAAGAGTCATCATTTCTGAATCTGTAATACCCATATGCCTGTAATATTTAAGCAAAAGGCTAGGCACGTTTACAGCACCAGACATCCACAGGTCAGTACCGAATGCGGAGGCAATATTACCCTGCCTGTATTTTTTTACTGTATTGCCGGTTTTTGTAAACATAATTGACCTCCGCCCAAAAATGTAATTTTATTTTATGGTACTGCCGGTTGTTTGTCCAGCATAAAAAAAGTTGATTCTTACCATTGTTTCAGTTCCCTTAAACAGATTTATATCAATTATTATGATTCTACTATAATAATTCTACATTCACCTTATTTCAGCGCCCAGAACCTCCCCCATCTGCTTTAGTGCCCACCTGTGGGCTTCCAAATCAAAAGAAGCCACTCCGTCCCTGTAAACAACAACCTTATAATCCCTGTTACATAGCTCCTCAACAGTGTACATTACACATATATTTGTACACAGCCCCACAACCTCAATGATTTCCGATCTTAGATCTTTCAATATCTGATTAAGATTGGTTCTGAAAAACCCGCTATACCTGTTTTTAGGTACTTTAATTACAAAAGAGTACTCATCAATAATTTTTTTGAGCTCTTCTATAATCCCCGCACCCTCGGTGCCATAAATACAGTGTGGGGGAAATCTCTTAAACTCCAGGTCTTCCGTATCATGGGCATCCATAATAAATATCACCGGCAGGCCCTCTGAGACAAATTCCCTGACTTTTTCCTCAACAAAGGGTATTATCCTGTCCGCTGATTCACCGCAATAAAGTGAGCCTTCCCTCCTGACAAAATCATTAAGCATGTCCACAACCAGTAAAACACGACCACCCACCGAAATACTGCCTCCTCATCCAAAATAATTATCTTTCTATCCCCAACCACTGATCCCCAATTCCCAATTCCCAATTCCCAAATTAATCATACCGCTATATTCTTTTTCACCAACAAATCAGGAATCATTGAAACAGATTTAAGGGTTACGTAGCTTCCGACGGGTTCCTCCATTTCAAAATGCCATGTATAGCTGTTCGGAATGTATATGCAGTTAAAGCCTGCTCTTATCCCGGGATTTATTTCTGATTTAATACTATTGCCTATTACCCACGATTTACCCGGATCTATTCCGTTAATATTGGCTATTTTTATATATTCAAGCCAATTTTTATCTTTTAAAACATACGTATTTTTAAAATATTTCTTCAGGCCGCTCTCATCAATTCTCTGCCACTGGACTGATGGATCTCCCTTGGTAGCCAGAAACAAATCATATTCACCGGCAAGCTTGTCAAGAACTTCTATAGCACCCGGCACCGGCACTGGTTTCTGGTCAAAAACCCACCAGCCTATATTTTCAACTATTTTGCATATTGCAGGGTCTTGATCTCTATTTTCCAGGCTGCAGAAATGCCGGTACGTTTGAACCATTGCCAGGGGGAAGCACTCCTTCATAAACCCTTGACATTTTTTTACATTTTCAATATCTCTTCTGTCAAGCGTCTCTAATACATCTTTAAGCGGGAAACCCAGCTCCTCCATATAACGTGCAAACTTTTCCCTGGATATTTCAAAAAAAACTGTAGTCTCCACCAGTGTGTCGTCAAAATCAAAAATCAATCCACGCCCCGAAGTTTTATGCAACGCTTCTCCCCCCGAACTATTCAAAACAATAGGCCAGCCTATGCTGACCATATTATAGATTTATTATATCATTTAACAACGGTTTAAAAAAATGATTACTATTCTATTTTTCTTTAAAAGTTATCGCCGTTCCGCTGGCGGTAACCATAAGCATGCCCTCCCTAATAACCTCATAATCCAGATCCACACCTACCACAGCGTCGGCCCCAAGTCTCATTGCCTGGGCGCCCATTTCATCAAGTGCAATCTGACGGGCCTGGGCCAGCTTTTGCTCGTAGGCTCCGGACCTCCCCCCCACTATGTCGGTAATACTGGCAAACAAGTCCCTTACTATATTTGCCCCCATTATTGCCTCTCCGCATACTATTCCCAGGTAATTTGCAACACTTTTCCCATCTATGCCCTGTGTTGTCGTTATAAGCATTTTTTTACCTCCTTTTATAAATGATGCTGCATAATGCATGCCGTTGTCCCGGACGCATATTATTATAATATCCTAATTATACTTAATATATCCAGTTCGCCCAGTTAAATAGAAATTTTAAAGGTCATTTATGTTTTTTATGGGTTATCTTGATAATATGGTAATATTATGGTACAATACTGGCGTTCAAAAAAGAAAATCAATTGAAACAGTCCTGACTTACACTAAAATTATTTAACAAAAAGTTTGCCTGTTGTTATTTAAACATTCTGAAAGGGGTACACTAAGTTCCATAAATTTTCACCAGAGTAGTCGCTTTTTATAATAAAGTTTACATAAAAGGAGGAGTGATTTTAATTTATGACATTAAGAATTGGGATTAACGGTTTTGGCCGGATAGGCAGGGCAGTATACCGTGTCAGCTTAAATTACGCTGACAAAATTGAGGTGGTGGCAGTAAACGATCTAACCGATGCAAAAACCCTTGCGCACCTTTTAAAGTATGACTCTGTTCACGATATACTGGATGAAGATGTTCAGGTCTCAGACGGCGGTTTCAGGGTAAATGACAAAGAAGTCAAAGTATTGGCAGAAAAAGATCCGTCAGCCATACCATGGCGCGATCTTGGCGTCGATATTGTTATTGAATCAACAGGTCGCTTTACTGCACGGGAACAGGCTGCCAAACACCTCGAGGGAGGAGCCCGAAAGGTGCTTATCTCCGCTCCGGCCAAAAATGAAGATATTACTATTGTAATGGGAGTTAATAATCAAAAATACGATCCCCAAAACCACCATGTTATTTCCTGCGCATCCTGCACAACTAACTGCCTTGCCCCCTTTGCCATGGTCCTGCACAATAGATTTGGCATAATCCGGGGAATGATGACAACAGTACACTCCTATACCAACGACCAGCAAATTCTTGATCTTCCCCACAAAGACCTGCGTAGAGCCAGGGCGGCAGGCGTGTCAATAATACCAACCACAACAGGTGCGGCAAAGGCGGTTTCGCTGGTGCTGCCGGAACTCAAAGGTAAGCTCAACGGTATGGCCATGCGTGTTCCCACTCCCAACGTATCTGTTGTAGACCTTGTTGCCCAGCTTGAAAAGGAAACCACTGCAGACGAAATTAACTCGGTGCTTAAAGAGGCTGCAGAAGGTGAGCTGAAGGGAATATTGGCATACAGTGAAGCTCCCCTGGTGTCAAGGGACTATAACGGCAACCCACACTCATCAATAATAGATTCACTCTCCACCATGGTCATAGACGGGGTGCTGGCAAAAGTGATTTCCTGGTATGACAATGAGTGGGCATACTCCAACAGGGTTATAGATACCGCCCTTTTTATTAGCAAGAATTTATAAATAAACGCCCTGCGGGCGTTGCCGCTGTTCCAGCGGCGGAATTCAGAATTCAGAATGGTTTAGAGTACAGTGTTATTTGTAACCAGCTATGGTTACTTTAACACTTTAAAATCATATAATTTTGTGCATTATGAAATTAAAGCTCCGTAGCAACGGAGTTTTTTCTTCTATATTACGGATGCCTATACTTTTTGTCCTAAAAGACTGTACAGGCTTTTTTTAAAAATAATATTATCTTTCTCGCTTCTTTTTTCCGGGCCTTTTGTTCTGCCGCCGCTTCTCCTGTATTTTGCCTTTATATCCCTCTCCTGCAACAAAAAATCTATTGTTTCCTGCCTGAATATTCTCCCCCAGGGTGACAGGGCACTTGCGCCCTTAGCCAAAACCATAGCTGCAAGTCCATAATCCTGGGTAACAACAATATCTCCCCTTGATGTTATATTCATTATTTTTATATCTGCCTCCTGGGATTCATTTCCAACAACGATGTGGTTTATTGAACTGATATTATGATTAAAACTTGCAACAGTCCATAGTTCTGTTAAAAATTTTATTGATACTTCACGGCATATTTCCAGCACTTCCCTTGGTGCTGCATCGGCGTCAACAATGATTTTCAAGAAATTCAACTCCCGTCACATCAAGTACTTTGAAGGTTTACAAAGTGATATTGTAGAATAATTTAATCCAAAAACTCTTTTGAGATTGCATCTATATTTTTTTGGTCATTTCTATTCGTTCTTTTAGCTGTGCCAGTTCCTCCTCAAGCTCCTCAAGCTCTTCAATCATAGAGGGCTTAACAGAGTGAGCAGGCAGCCTGTTTTTTATTTCATCTATTCTTCTTTCCAGTTCAGTTATTCTTTTATTCATACATTTACACCCCATTAAAAATTGTATTATAATTCTAAAAACAATTATAAACTATAAATATCTTTAAAAATGACTTAATATAATTCAAGTTTAGTTAAAAATATTGCCTTTTTTCTGGGAGGCCTTTTATGATTGAAATAAAAATTCCCGGTATGGATATTATGAAACTAAACCACATAGTTCTTGATTTCAACGGAACCATGGCCACTGACGGCATAATTATACCAGGTGTTATTGAAAGGCTTAACAGCCTCTCCCGTGAACTCAGTGTCCATATACTTACCGCCGATACCTTCGGTACCGTCAGAGAAGCTTGCAGCTCTGTAAATGGAACTGTAACGGTTCTCTCTCAGGGAGCCGGGGCTTCAGAAAAAGAGGCCTTTGTTCGCCGTCTTGGTGAACAAAGCGTAGTAGCTGTGGGAAATGGAATGAATGACCGAATGATGCTAAGAACATCAGCCCTCGGTATACTTGTCATAGGTGCTGAAGGGTCCTCAGCCCATGCCCTTGCGGCCGCAGATATTGTTACAGGCAGCATAAATGATGCCCTTGACCTGCTTCTTAACACCAAAAGAGTAATCGCCACATTAAGGTCTTGAAACTGATTTGCTTCGGAGGGACTTAATATTGAGCAGAGGTGCATTTCCTGCCACCGTAACCGTTTTTCTATCAGTGGGCGTATACTACCTTTGGTCCGCTGTTCTCCGGCAAAATGACAATATTGGAATAGCACTTGGTATTATTACTGCAGTATTGGTATCGGCCTTTTTTACACGTCGCAAAAAAAGGTAATACTTATATTAAAAATAAATTAACGAGGTGTAAGTCTTGTCTGATCCCAGACCCATAGGGGTTTTTGATTCCGGAGTCGGAGGCCTCTCAGTATTAAATGAGATACGGCGAATTTTACCTAATGAAAACATTATTTATTACGCAGATTCGGCATATTGTCCATACGGCCACAAACCTCCCGGGGAAATCGTTGCACGATCCTTTAAAATATGCGACTTTCTTCTAGACTGCCAGTCAAAAACACTTGTTGTGGCCTGCAATACAGCCTCAGTGGCAGGACTGGATATTTACAGACAAAAATATGCAATTCCTATAGTGGGCATGGAACCTGCCGTAAAACCTGCCACGGCGGTTACCAGGAATGGGAAAATAGGTATTCTGGCAACTGGTGTAACTCTTTCGGGCAACCGTTTTTCATCTCTTCTGGAGAGGTATCAGAACGGCGCCGAGGTGTTTTCTCAACCATGCCCCGGTCTGGTCGAGATAGTGGAAAGAGGGGAATATGACACACCTGAGACCCTGAATTTATTAGACAGATACATTGACCCTCTGCTGCGCAGCGGAGTTGATACTATCGTCCTGGGATGTACTCACTACCCCTTTTTAAAAGAATCTGTACGAACCATTGCGGGTCCGGATATTACGATTATTGACACCGGAGAGGCGGTAGCCCGCCAGGTTAAACGGGTACTGGACCAAAACGGCCTTAATAGTCCCCACAGCAATAAAGGCACTGAGATTTTTCATACCAGCGGTAAAGTAGAAAACGTCGGCCCGGTTATAAAAAAACTCTGGGGCGGGGAGCCAAAGGTTTTAAACACGCCTATTTAGCCTTTGTAATTACCTTCTCCCCCATTACCTCCTATTTTATGGACTTTTACCCTCCAAATTTTACACCTGAGCCACACCTTCTTACATCCTTTGTTTTTTAAAATTTCAAATTTTTTTTATTTAATTTGTTATTTAGATAGGTATCTGTGGATTAATATCGAATTTATATAACTTTGGAGGGTGATTGTGATTGAATACAGATAAAAAGCTTATAGCGCTTGTTTTTATCTGTGTGCTGATAATGCTGGGGGCTTCCCTCTTTATATCAATGCCACGGATTAAGGACCACTACCTGACCTCCAGCCAGGACTCAATTACAGCTGAATTGGCCGGAAGGCTGGAGCTATACCTGACCCTTGCCGGCAGTGAGCTGGAAGGACTGTCAAACCAGTCCTTTCTTAAAAACAGAGAAAGCAATATAATTCCTGACCTTTCTGCATTAAAAAAAAATTCAAAAGTATATTTTAATGACTACTTTTTATTTAATGCTGAAGGTGACCTCATCAGGGCAACGGGAAATAGCCGGGTTCAGTCTCTCAAGCTCCATGTTCCGGGTAAAGGACCGGATGAAAAAGGCGGCAGTCCTTTCCCATTATTTCTTGACGATACTACAGGCAGAAAAATACCAGCTATCCTCACCCCGGTAACAAATACTAACGGAAGCCTTTCAGGATGGCTGGCAGGAACTATAAATCCAAATGCCATATACCACCAATCAATTGCAAAGCTATCCGAGGGCGAAGAGATATACCTTTACCTTTGTGAAAATGATGGAAATGCTGCATCTCTCAGCAGTGAAGACCTAAAGTCTGACACAGGACATTTTAGTACTTTAATCTCAAAGCCAGGCAAATCTCCTACTAAACAGCTGGAAACCGGAGAAGCATTTCTAGTGGCTGCTGAAATAAGCGAAACCGGCTGGTCTTTAGTAAGCCTGCGCCCCAAAAACTCTGGATATTTGAATTTTAGGGGCGGCTTTCTCAAAGCCTCATTAATACTTTTCATTACGGCTGTAGCTCTAATTGTTATTTCCTATTATCTGATAATTGCCATTATGAAACCTCTCTTCAGTTTTGTTGAAATGCTAAAACAGCGCTTTGAAACTGATAGCAAAGATATACTTGAAGGACTTTCATCCCGCATCGAAACACTATGCAGCAGTATAAATATAGCCGAAAGCGTCCCTATTGGAATTATGGTTGTCGACCTGGAAGGAAGGATACTTTTTTTTAATCGCGAGGCAGGTGAAATAACCGGCCAGGAGCCTTCTTCTGTTGTTGGCAAGCCCATGCTTCACTATTTTCCAAACAACTATTACAATTACACCATGGAAAGCATTGGAACCGGAAGAGAGTATCTTGGGCTTAGAAATATAATTAAGGTGGATACTTTTTTTAGGGAATTGCTGCTTAACATAAGCCCTATATATACCGGTGAAAGCATTACCGGCGCCGTTGCAACATTCCAGGATGTTACCCCCCAGCGAAAAATGATTGAGGTTCACGCCGCTTACACCCTGGCCAGGGACCTGGCATCACAAAAAGACCTTGACTCGACGGTCAGGGTAATAGCCAGGGCAGCCGCTGAAATGGTTGACATAGAATATACTGCAATCTTCCTTGTCGACAGGGATGGCCATCTTTTAATCAGTTCGTATCACGGCATACCTTCACAATATGTGGACAAATACAATTCGATGCCTTACAAGGTCGACAGTCCTGAGATCAGGGATCTGTACCGCAACAGGACTCCTCTTATCCACGGTGAGGTGCGAAATAAGATTAATCTAAAACCGGTATTGATCGTTCCTGGAATTATATCCTTCTATTCTTTCCCTATTATATATGAAGACAAGCTTATAGGGCTGGTAAATCTATACAGCGGGGAAAAGAATAAACTTTCAAGGGATAAAATTTACCTGATTCAGACTCTTTCAGGGCAGGTTAACACAGCTGTTATCAATTTTTATGAATTTCAGAAAATGAAGGTTCTTGCCTCTGTGGACGGCCTCACCGGTCTTTTAAACAAACAATATTTTCTTGAGAGCGTTAACATTGATATGGCGAACTCTTCATCTGGCTCTCCCCTTTCACTGGCCATTCTGGACCTTGATAATTTTAAAAAGGTAAATGATACTTACGGACATCAGGCAGGAGATCATGTTTTAAAAGAGGCGGCTAATATATTATCCAACTCTTTAAGAGATAAAGACAGCATCTGCCGCTTCGGCGGCGAAGAGATAGCTATCTCTTTGCCTGGGACAGCAAAAGATGAAGCTATTGAACTGATAGACAGCATTAGAATAAAAATTCAAAACACCCCGGTGTACCATACCGCCGAAGGCTCTCTTTATATCACTGTCTCAGGAGGTATTTCAACTTATCCCGGTGACGGGAGAAATGTTGACGAATTAATACTAAGCAGTGATACTGCCCTATATACAGCCAAAAGAAACGGACGCAATATGGTGATTGGCTACCGTCCCGAACAGAAACTTAGCTCCTAGATATTTACATTCAGCTTTCTTTATCATGTATAATAATTTTTTCTTTTTATAAAGTGTTAATATATTTTCGCTCAAAGTTACATATAATTTATAATTTTATAACTTTAGTGAAAATTATACGGCAAGGTGGAATATATCAAAGGTATTCAAAATAAATACTTGACATAAGTCGATATAAATTTTAAAATTTATTGAGCAATATAATGGTATAATTATGTTTCGCTGATTTAACAGTGAAAGCGAAATTTAAATAAAATACAGACCAAAATCCCCCTTTAATATTTCTCTTTAATTTAAGTTTTTTACTTTAAGTTTATTTATATTGATTAGTTTAATTTCTGCAATAGATTTCTATTGTTGGCACATAATTTTAGGTAGTCCAATACTCTTACTATAATTTAAGGGGAGTTTTTATGGATAGAATGTTAGACAACCAATCATTTATCGAACAGGTTATTCTTAAAAGCCATCAGCCGCTCAACCTTTGTTACCAGTGCCAAAAATGCGCCTCCGGATGTACCATGCTCAAATATGCGGATTTTACTCCAAACCAGATACTCCGCCTTGTCCAGATGGACCAGAAAAGCAAGGTGCTCAACAGCTCAATGATATGGCTTTGCACGGGTTGTGAAATATGCGGCGCAAGATGTCCAAACGGCATTAAAATGGCAGAGGTAATGGACACCCTCAAGGAAATAGCCATTGAAGAAAATGTAGTAAAAGAGAAGAACATTAAGCTCTTTAATGAAGAATTTTTAAGTTCGGTTAAGTCCGGTGGACGGGTTAATGAGTTAATGTTAATTGGCTTTTACAAGCTTAAAACAAAAGACCTGTTTTCTGATGTAGACCTTGGACTAAAGCTATTTCTGAAAGGGAAATTGCCCCTGCTGGCAAAAGGTGTTAAGGCTAAAAAACAGGTGAAGCAAATTTTTGAGAAGAGTAGAGATAAAAGGAGACGTGAATCCTTCGACAAGTGCTCTATCTAAATCTGAAAGAGAGGAGAATAATCCTTGGACCTTTCATACTATCCTGGTTGTTCTTTAGAGTCCAGCGCCAAGGAATATAATCACTCGGCACTGGCGGTGGGCAAAGCGCTGGGGATCAATCTTGTTGAACTAAAAGACTGGTCTTGCTGCGGCGCTTCAGCTGCGCACAGCATAAACCATCTCCTGTCAGTTGCCCTGCCTTCCAGAAACATAGCCATTGCCCAGGAGGCAGGACTGGATCTGGCAATTCCCTGTGCCGCCTGCTACAACAGAGTTAAAAAAGCGGATTATATTCTCAAGAATGATGAATGTAAAAGAAAAGAGCTTGAGGATATAGCCAGCTTTAAGTACAGTGGAAATGTCAACATTGTATCTCTGCTTGAGGCTTACAGCACTAAGCTCGACTTAAAGGAAATAGCCGGCAAAGTAAAAAAACCCCTTAAAGGGCTGAAGGTGGCCTGCTATTATGGCTGCCTATTACTGCGCCCGCCCGAAATAGCATGCTTTGACAATCCCGAAAACCCTCAGTCAATGGACACCTTAATGAAGGCTATTGGAGCCGAACCGGTTAAGTGGTCATACAAAACAGACTGCTGTGGCGCCGGCCTTTCAATTACGTCTAGCCAGACTGTTACCAAAATGGTGACAAGGCTTCTTGATATGGCTGAGGAGGCCGGAGCACAGGCAATAGTTGCTGCCTGCCCTGTATGCCACCTGAACCTTGAGTCCCGCAGAGACAACAGGCCCACCACACCGGCATTCTATTTCACTGAACTCATGGGACTTGCACTGGGACTTAATGAAAGCAACGACTGGTTCTCAAAACATATAGTTGACCCCTTACCACTATTAAGATCATTGTCGCTGGCCGGATAACCAGCCTTGGATGGAGGTTAATAGGCTTTGAAAAATAATGTTGAACAGCAAAACGGTAAAATGGTAGGCGCTGTAATGGTTGTCGGGGCAGGAATAAGTGGTATGCAGTCCGCCCTTGACCTGGCAGAAATGGGCTACAAGGTATATGTTGTAGAAAAATCTCCTGCCATTGGCGGAACCATGCCAATGCTTGACAAGACATTCCCGACCAATGACTGCGCCATGTGCACGCTGTCGCCAAAGCTGGTGGAATGCGGGCGGCACCTGAATGTAGAAACCCTAACCAGCACACAAATAGAGAATGTGGCCGGGGAAGCAGGTAACTTTACGGTTACCGTAAAACAGGAGCCCCGGTATATAGACCTTGACAAATGCAAGGGCTGCGGTGAATGCTCCCAGGCCTGCCCCGTGGAGTTGAAAAGCGAATTCAACCAGGGACTGGGGACCCGCAAGGCAGTTCACAAACCATATGCCCAGGCATATCCCAACGCCTATGCAGTAGATAAGCGCGGGGTGTCTCCCTGCCGCGCAGCCTGTCCTGCTGGTGTTAACGCCCAGGGCTATATACAGCTCATAAAGCTGGGTAAGCTAAAGGAAGCCTGGGAAACCATTTATAATGATCTTCCTTTCCCTGCTGCATGCGGCCGGGTTTGTACCCACCCCTGTCAGACACAGTGCCACCGCAGTAAAGTTGACGAGCCTGTCAACATTATGAACCTAAAAAGGGTGGCTGCCGACTATGCCTACTCAAATCTAGAAGAGCTGCCCCTCCCGACACTTGAGCCGCAAAAAAATGAAAAGGTGGCTGTAATTGGAGCCGGTCCTGCAGGTTTATCCTGTGCATACCAGCTTGCCAAAAAAGGATACCAGGTGACCGTTTTTGAGGCTCTGCCCGTGGCCGGTGGCATGCTCCGGGTCGGGATACCGGAATATCGCCTTCCTAAAAAGTGGGTTCAACTGGAAGTAGACCTTTTAACCAAGATGGGCGTACAAATAAAGTACAACACCAGACTTGGAAAAGATGTCACTACCGACGGCCTGCTTGCCGAAGGCTTTAAGGCGGTATTTGTGGGAATAGGAGCCCATAAGGGCACCACCCTTAACGTTCCCGGAGAGAATCTCAACGGAGTAAGTCATGGTTTAACTTTCCTTCGTCAAATAGCTTTGGGGGAAAATGTTAAGCTAGGAAAAAGAGTTGCTGTTATAGGCGGCGGCAACACAGCCATGGACTGCGCCCGGACAGCCGTCCGCCTGGGCGCTGAAAAAGTAATGATAGTTTACCGCCGTACTGAGGGTGAAATTACCGCCCTACCAGAAGAAATACATGAAGCCAAGGAAGAGGGCATCGAATTTATGATGCTCACCAGTCCAAAGGCCTTCCATGGCAGTGATAGTGTCACAAAGATGGAGTGTCTTAAAAACGATCTTGGCGAGCCTGACTCAAGCGGACGCCGCCGCCCTGTCACTGTTCAGGGCAGCGAGTTCACCATTGATGTAGACAATGTTATTCTCGCTGTTGGCCAGAAGCCTGACATGGATGGAATGACCTTGAACCAGACCAGGTGGGGCACCATAGAGGCCGATGAGGATACACTGGCCACCGGTATTCCCGGCGTGTTCGCCGGCGGTGACGCCGTAACGGGACCTTTAACAGTTATTGCCGCGGTTGCCCAGGGTAAAACTGCTGCCGAATCAATTGACCGCTTTATAAATGGCCAGGACTTAAGAGCTGACCGTGAATTCAAGATACCCGAAGATAAAATTGCCCCTCACCGTTTCAAAGCTGGAGAAGTTGAGCCTTTGGCCGGTGAGGCAATAGATCTTGTGGACGCATCGGAGCGCAAAAAGAACTTCGGAGAGGTAGCTTACGCCTATACTATTGAGCAGGCCCAGAAAGAGGCGGAAAGATGTCTTAACTGCAGCATTTGCTCAGAGTGTATGGAATGCGTACGGACCTGCAGCGCCGACGCTTTAAACCACTGTATGCAGGAAACAACCACGGAAATTAATGTTGGAGCTATAATTCTGTCTCCCGGATTTGATCTATACAATGCCGAGCTGAAAGGCGAGTATGGCTACGGGGTATACGAAAACGTAATCACCAGCCTTCAGTTCGAGCGTATGTTAAGCGCATCAGGACCATACGGCGGTCACATTAAGAGGCCGTCCGACCATTCCACTCCAAACAGAATTGCCTTTATACAGTGCGTTGGCTCCAGGGATATTGCCCGTGGCAACGGCTACTGTTCCGGCGTCTGCTGTATGTATGCCACTAAAGAGGCGATGATCGCAAAGGATCACGAGCCTCACCTGGATGTAACCATTTTCTACATGGATATAAGGGCCTACGGCAAGGACTTTGAAAAATACTACAATCGCGCCAAAAACAACTATAATGTCAAGTATGTGCGCACCATGATTTCCACGGTCAAGGAGGATCCTAACAATAATAACCTCCGCCTATGCTATCGTACAGAAGACGGTGCAATCTTAGAGGAAGAATTTGACATGATTGTACTGTCCGCAGGCCTTAAGCCCCATGACGATACTCTTAAAATGGCCGGTATACTGGATGTTAAACTAAACCAGTATAATTTCTGCCAGCCTGAATCACTGACAGGGGTTATAACCTCACGGCCCGGTATTTACGTAGCTGGCACCTTCTGTGGACCAAAGGACATTCCTGAAACTGTTATGCAGGCCAGCGCTGCCGCAGGTGACGCTGCAGCCCTTCTGGCCCCGGTTCGCAATACCCTGGTAAGCGAAAAGGAATTTCCACCCGAGCGTGAAGTGCTTGGCGAAGAGCCTCGCATTGGTGTATTTGTCTGTCACTGCGGCATTAACATCGGAAGCGTTGTAAACGTACCCTCTGTTGTTGAGGATATTAAAAACGCTCCATATGTTGTGCACGCCCAAGAGGGCCTTTATGTCTGCTCGCAAGACAGCCAGGCAGCCATGAGGGAAATAATCCTGGAGAAAAAGCTTAACAGGGTTGTAGTGGCCTCCTGCAGTCCCCGAACTCACCGTCCTCTATTCCAGGAGACTATGAGAAACGCGGGGCTCAATCCACACCTGTTTGAAATGGCCAACATAAGGGACCAGTGCTCATGGGTACACAGCCGTGAACCTGAAAAGGCAACGGTAAAAGCCATTGACCTTACCCGTGCGGCTGTTTATAAAGTGGCTCTGCATAAACCCATCGAGGCAGTCAGTGTGGGAGTAGTACACACTGCACTGGTGGCCGGTGGAGGTGTTGCAGGCATGTCTGCCGCTCTCTCCATAGCAGAGCAGGGATATAACGTGGAAATCGTAGAAAAATCAGGCCGGCTTGGGGGAATTGCCCGCCGCATTCCACAGGGACTCAGTGGTGAGGATGTTCCTTCCTTCCTTAATAAATTGACAGACAGTGTTGTCAATAACCCGCTTATTAAGGTGCATCTTAATAGCGAGATAAATGAAGTCTCCGGCTATATGGGTAACTTTATAAGCAAATTGAGCAACGGTGAAACAGTTAAGCATGGCGCCACCATAATTGCTACCGGCGCGGTAGAAAACAAACCGGAGGAATACCTCTACGGTGAAGATTCCCTTGTAATGACCCAGCTGGAAATGGACGAAAAGCTATTTTCCGGAGAACTAGCCCTCAAGAACGCCAAAAACGTTGTATTTATTCAGTGCGTAGGATCTCGGGAAGACCATCGCCCATACTGCAGCAGAATTTGCTGCACCAAGTCGGTTCATCAGGCCCTTAAAGTTAAGGAGGAAAATCCCAGGGCGAATGTTTACGTACTATACAGGGATGTACGCACCTATTCCTTCTACGAAGACCAGTACAGACTGGCCCGGGAAAAGGGTGTATTATTCGTCCGCTACTCCGTTGACCAAAAGCCTGCAGTAAAGAAAGACGGCAGTCAAATTATAGTCACCGTTAACGATCCTATACTGCAAATGCCGTTGGATATACCTGCCGACATGCTGGTGCTGGCATCGCCAATAACTCCAGCAGCCGACAACAGTAAACTGTCGCAGCTGTTTAAACTGCCGCTTAACCCCGACGGCTTCTTCCTGGAGGCTCATATGAAACTGCGTCCGGTTGACTTCCCGGCAGAGGGCGTATATATGTGCGGCTTGTCTCACGCCCCCAAGAACATCGAGGAAAGTATCAACCAGGCTAAAGCGGCGGCTGGCCGGGCAGGAACTATTCTAAGCCGTGACAAGCTGGAATCCAGGGGTGTACGTGCCCATGTCAGCCAGGATAAATGTGCAGCATGTCTTACCTGTGTACGGCTTTGCCCCTTCAATGCTCCAAAAATCGGACCCAATTCAAGCTATAAGGCCGAAATCGAGCCGGTTACCTGCCAGGGCTGTGGAACCTGCGCCGGTGAGTGTCCGAACAAGGCTATTGAGCTGATGGGCTTTAGCGACAAGCAGCAGATGGAAAGGGTTAAAGGAATGTTTGCATAAAAAAATAAGGAGCCCCTGACTCTGAAAATATCAGATCAGGGGCTCTTTTTTGATCTACCTGGCTGACTAAATGACTACTTTTTCTTTAACTATATTTTCGAAAATCCTTCCCGCACGGTCCGGTGTATTCATTGTGTACATGTGAATTCCGGGAACGCCGCCATCCAATAATTTCTGACACATTGATGAAACAAATTCTACCCCATACTTTTGTGCAGAGGCACTATCCCCATTTTCCTTGTACTTCCTGAGATTATCCACTAACTCCTGAGGTACCTTTACACCAATGGGCTGAGTGAGGATAAACTCTATCTGTGCAAGGCTCTCAATGGGCATAACACCGGGAACCACCGGCACATTTATCCCTTTATTCCTCACTCTGTCCACAAATCCAAAGTAAATATCGGGATCGAAAAACAGCTGGGTTATGATATAGTCGGCTCCATTATCAATTTTAACCTTGAGGTGTTCCAGATCGGTTTCTTTATCCGGGCATTCGGGGTGGCCCTCCGGGTAGCCTGCAACACTTACACAAAAATCGGTAGGCTCTCCATCCCTGTACTGGCCCTCATTAAAAGTCAGGAATGTCCCGCGGTTCATCCGCTTTATCTGGTCTACAAAGTCCGATGCATACCTGTGTCCCTTCTCGTGAGGAATAAATTGCTTTTGCCCCTTTGGCGGATCACCTCGAAGGGCAAGTATATTCTGAACTCCCTCGTATTTTACATCCATAAGCATATTCTCAACATCCTGCTGCGACTTTGCCACGCAGGTCAGGTGAACAACGGTTTCAATTCCGTATTCCCTTTTTATTCTTCCTGCTATGGGAATGGTTCCTCCCCTGGCGCTGCCAAGTGCACTGCAGGTCACACTAACATACTTCGGATTGTATTTCATTAAACCGCTGACAGTATGAAAAATAGGATCCAGTGATGTACCGTTCAAAGAAGGGGATAACTCTATAGAAAATATTGGCCCGCTTGCGTTATTATAAATATCTATAACCTTCATTATTATAAACCTCCCGTAAAACTAATTTTTTATTTCAGACAACTTCTTAATAAGCCGGTTTATTCTGTTTTCCCGCTCCTCACTGCTCTTTGGACTACCTTCCTCAAAATCCTCACCATCTAAAACACAGCCGTCCCGGTACAGTTTTCCATACTTAACGCATACCTGGTTATAATCGCAGTATTTTATACAGTCTTCTTCCAATAAGTATTTCATTTTTCTTTCCTCCTTTTTAGAAATTTAACGGGCCGGGTCTTATCAGCAGAGTTATTACAGGCAACAAAAATCTTATATGAACAGCCATCACCCCCCTACTTCTTTCACCGATTGTTAAATTGACCGCCAGTTTCCGTAACAGTTTTCTCGTTCCGCATTTCCCTTTGCATAACAGGATGGTTACCGTAATAAATTGTTTAATGCTTTTTACATTAAACAAAGGCTTTACAATAAATAGATCCTCTACTTTTGCAACGTAATTTGCCTTAAAATAAAAAACACGGAAAACGTGTGTTTAACGCATCACATCGTTTTTCCGTGGTTTGTTTTAGTTTTTGTTTTTGTTATGTATTTAAAATAAGCTTATTGCTACTAATTTTACTTTATACGCTCTATCTTAAGATGCCTTCGCTTTAAGCGATATTCAACAGGATGATTAAGATCATTAATATCTGTTATATCTATGCCCAGGGCCTTGCAGTCTTCACTTTTTTCTCCCTCGGTTATCCCATGTTTATAAAGTATCCTGGCCAACTCCATATTATTACGTCGGCACTTTTCAGTAATTGTTTTACCGTCGATAGCTATTCTATATTTGGCTGCAGTTTCTTTACCTTCGATAGCTGCAGTTCCAGGTCGCATAATACTGTTTTTGTACTCCATTACCAGTGAGTTTACGTATTTCTCTATGTCCGGGAGATTTAATTGTCTGCCTACAGACAGCGCCACAGCTTTTGCCTCTTCCAGTATAACATCGCTATCTTCCCCGGAAGCTTTTGTTACACCGTAGAACGCATTACGAACAGAAAAATGCAGCTGCATCTGCCCCTCTTCACGTCTCTTAATCTCACTTATAGATTTTCTAATTACCGACTGTCCCCGTGTTAGTGTTTCATCCGCCGCCGTAAGCGTTTCCTTCCCCAAATTGTTTATTCCCTTCATGTCGTGCAGCATATTAACATAGTTAGTAATATACAATAATAACTCCGATGGCGTTCTGGGACGAGGAATGTTTACATTTGATCCCTTTTCACCGTTGGCTGTTTTGTTCAACCCATCACCATTAACAAGAAATCCGTTGTTTTCAGGCATATAAGGTTTCTCAAATTTACCATTATGCATCAGGTAAACCTCCCAATAATTTTTAGAGGTTAAAGCAATACCAAATTACAAAATGTAAAAGTTTAGTTTGTAATATAATTCACCATGATTACAAACTTACAAAACAATTAACGGAATATTCGCAAATCTTACGTCAAGCTTACCTAGGTTGTTATTTGCGCAAATTAATTCTGGCGTTTTGCAATTTTTAACACCTATTAAAAACAAAACGGTAAAATCAATGATTTTAACCGTTGTTATTAACAATTCTCTATAAAACATCAGGCACATACCCCCTAAGTATTGGGATACACCAGCGCCTAACATTACATTTTTGCAATAAACCATTGGGTTATTGATTTCGCATTTTTCTCAATATTCGCATATTTTTAATTACATTTACCTTACCAGTAAGTATAGTTTACAATTGCAATTTAACACAAAATTTATCTTTTTCTTTGTTCTCTTGTTTTTGTTTTTTGCTTTTTGCTTTTTGTTTTTTGTTTTTTGTTGTTGATTTGATTTAACAATAACCTATATCAAATATATGCAGGGGAATTTTAATATATACCCATTTGGCTTTACAACTGCCTCTACAATATTTTATTCCGGCAAGGTGTATTGTGTGCAAAATTTTATCAAGAAAATTACGTATTGCAGGGTTTGTATAATATATATTGTTACAGATATGTTAACATGCTTTCCATTTTCTGTATACATTTTTTTTCTGACAATTTCCCTTACAGTAAACACACAACATTAAATAAGCTGTTCGCTTTTAGTATTATAATGGGATAAAAATAATAGGCAATATACTTTTTGTCTTTTATTAAAGGCTTGCATGTTTTAAAATTCTGATAATGTTTTGACTAAAACATTATTAACTGTTCTCCCGCAACATAAGTTTAACAATAACAATATCCTCCCTGGCAAAGACTGTGATAAAGAAAATATCGTATGGTTTTAACAAGCCGGGGCGTGCAAAACGACCACCAATAAGGATGAAAATTGGGTCCTTTTAAAGCCACAGAGAACACAGAGGGCACAGAGATTTTTTATAAAAACGGTACATCTCCCTAAAATCTACTTCGGTCTCGGACCTGAGAGTAATACCTGAGAACAAATTCTCTATGATCTCTGTGTCCTCGTGGCTTATAAAGACAGTCATTATTTTCAGGATAGTTGTAAAAAAGGAGTGGACTATTTCCACTCCTTTTTCATCAGATTTAAAATTTATTCCAGTTCAGAAGGGTCAACCTTGGGCCTGGGATACAGTCCGCAACGCTCTACTATTTCGGGAACAATTTCTTCCCATGCGATGGCCATAATGTGAACGCCGTGAACTCCCTTTACGTTTTCCTTTATATACTTTATCTGTTCAATGCAGAGATCGACTCCCTCTTTCTTAGGATCTTCTGCTGCCTGTAAGCGCTCCACTATTGAATCTGGCACAATCATGCCGGAAACGTTTGACTGCATATATTTTGCTGCTCGCCAGCTCTTCAGTGGGGTAACCCCTGCCAGTATGTGAGTCCTCTCGTGAAGGCCACGGGCACGCACCATTTCCATAAAGCGCTCGAAGCGCTCCATGTCGAATATGCACTGGGTTTGAATATACTGTGCTCCCGCCTCCACCTTCTTCTCCAGGCGGTCTACCCTGAATTCAAAGGGATCAGCAAAGGGGTTTGCCACTGCGCCAACATACAGCCGTGGTTCATTTTGTTTGATATCTTCACCGGAGAAGAATTTCTTCTCATCTCTCATCCTGGCAGTCAGGTGAATGAGCTGCATTGAGTCAACATCGTACACGTTTTTTGCAGTTGGGTGGTTGCCGAATTTCTGGTGGTCTCCTGATAAGCAGAGCATATTTCTCATACCAAGGCAGTATGCTCCAAGAATATCAGCCTGCATTGCAATGCGGTTTCTGTCACGGCAGGTCATCTGAATAATGGGCTCAATGCCGCTGTTAAGAACGTGCACTCCTGTAGCTATACTGGAAATACGCACGATCGCTGTCTGGCAGTCGGTTATATTTGTAGCGTCAACATAGTCCTTCATCAGGTGGGCATGGTGCTTTACGCCTTCAACAGAGGCATGCTTGGGCGGCCCTATTTCTGCCGTCACGGCAAATTGTCCGCTGTCCAGTATTTTGTGAAGTTTGCTTAAATATTTCAACCTATCATCACATCCTCCCTGGTAGCCCGGCGGGGACCTCCGTCACGGGACTTGGACCAGTCTTTAGGCGGCTGTATTTCCATCAGCTTATCGAGTTTGCCAAGAGCCTTCATGCGGTCATATATAAGCGCCCAGGCGCAGTCTGTATCCTTGCTGATTTCGCACTTACCATATTGCGATCCGCCGCAGGGACCGTTTAATATGCTCTTTGAGCAGCGAATTATGGGGCATATTCCACCGGTCTTGTGCAAAATGCACTCCCCGCAAAGGCCACACTTTTCCACCCACTCGCCATGTAAAACTGATCCACCAATAAACTTGGTGTCCAGGGCGGGAACCACCCACTTGTCCTTGAAGCGCTCGGCCACATACTGTACACCCACGCCACAGGCCAGGGATACTATGGCATCAACATCCTTCGCCATCTCATCCAGTGTTTCAATATATTCCGGGTCACACTGCCTGGTAGCCGTATAGGTTACCGTTTCCAGGGGACTATCCTCCAGCTTGCGCTTTATGCGCATCGCTGAAGCCAGTATTTCTGTTTCTTTTTCACCTCCGGAGAGGCATACTGTAACGCAGCCCGCACAGCCGACCATTAGTACTTTTTTGCAGTCAGCTATCATTGCAGCTATGTCATTAATGTCCTTTTGCTGTGCAATAATCATTTAATTGCCACCTTCCTTCTTTGCGCCGGGATTCTTTTTGTTCAGGGGGCTCGGCCCCAGGCCCTTAATGCGATCTGTCATTATATTGGCTATTTCTGCAAAACGCGGACCCATGGCAGCCGATAGGTTGAAAAATTCAAGCCTTTCACCACCAAAACCTATTTCGTCAAGCAGTTTTTTAACTGCATGAACCCTTTTCTTTGCCCTGAAATTGCCTTTGAGGAAATGGCAGTCTCCTTCCATGCACCCGGCCACATATACGCCATCCGCCCCATCTTCAAATGCGTTTAATATAACGCGGTGATCGGTGTTTCCTGAACACGTCATTTCCACCACCCTAATATTGGGCGGGTACTGCAGGCGCATGGATCCGGCCAGGTCAGCCGCCGAATAGGCACAATAGTGACAGCAAAAGGCTACTATTTTAGGTTCAAATTCCATCCTTAATCCACCTCCCTAAACAATTCATCGACCATTGAAATATACATTTTATCACTGTATCCCTGCAGGGTAATGGCTTTATTGGGGCACTCACCCGCACAGGTGCCGCAGCCCTGACAGAGCACTGTCTCTATCTCTGCTGCGTAGTTGACTATCTTGGGAGCGTTGAAAGGGCACAGCCTGGCGCAGGTATAACAGGCGGCGCATTTCTTCTTGTCAACTACTGCCACCACACTGTGAGATTCCAGCTTGTCTTTGGCCAGTATAGTAGTGGCCCTTCCTACTGCAGCCCTGGCCTGGGCAATATTTTCATCAAGAGTTTTTGGACTATGTGACAGGCCTGCCATAAATATGCCTTCAGAGGCGAAATCCACAGGGCGCAATTTCATGTGAGCTTCCAGGAAGAACCCGTCCTCGTTAACCGGAATCTTGAACATGCCGCTTATCTTGTTATTGTCCGCCGGAGGCAATGCTGCTGCCGCCAGTCCAATTACGTCAGCGTCAATGACAATGTTATCGCCAAGCACATGATCCCTTACAGTAACTTTTAGCTTTCCGTTTTGTTCCTGCTCTACCAGAGGCTTGCTATCCACATCATAGCGTACAAAGATAATACCCTTTCTTCTCGCCTCTGTGTACAGCTCCTCTTTCATGCCGTAAGTCCTGATATCCCTGTACAGTATGAATATCCTGGCATCTGGATTATTCTCCTTCATTTCCAGGGCCAATTTTACTGACTTGGTACAGCAGAAACGGCTGCAGTATGGGCGTTCAGGCTCACGTGACCCTACGCACTGAATCAGCACCACATTATTTGCTTTTTCCACATACTCATTACCATTGACAATGGCGTTTTCCAGTTCCATCTGGGTCATTACTCTGTCATTTTGGCCATACAGGTACTCGGTAGGCTTATATTCCTGACCACCTATGGATATTATCACGACACCATGCTCCAACTTTTCCCCGCTGGTTAAGGTGGTTTTGTAGTTTCCTACATAACCGGAAACTTCCTGCACTTCGGTCCCCTTGTGAATAGCAATATTGGGGTTATTCTCCACCTTTTCTATGATGTCTGATAAATATTCCTGCACATTTTCACCGGTCAGACTGTAATTAATCCTATTTGCCATTCCGCCAAGGCGGTCAGATTTTTCCACCAGGTATACTTTAAAATTCTGTTCGGCCATGGACAGCGCGCTATTCAGTCCGGCAACGCCGCCACCGATAACAAGGGCCGACTTATTCACAGTGCCGGGCCTTTTGTGTATCGGCTGAAGCATAGCAGATTTGGCAACAATCATGCGAACGAGGTCTTTAGCCTTGGCAGTGGCCTTTTCCGGCTCGTGCATATGCACCCAGGAACACTGGTCCCTGATATTGGCCATTTCAAAGAGGAATCGGTTAAGCCCTGCCTCCAGCATCGTTTCCTGGAACAGCGGCTTGTGAGTCCTTGGACTGCACGAGGCCACTATCACCCTGTTGATTCCGTGCTCCTCGATAAGCTCGCGCATCCTTGCCTGGGTATCCTGGGAGCATGTATAAAGGTTATGCTCTGCCCAAACAACATTTGGAAGGGTTTTAGCCATTTCCACCAATTCAGGAACATTGACAACCCCGCCGATGTTTATTCCGCAGTGACATACAAACACTCCTATTCGGGGTTCCTGGGCAGAAACATCCTTCTCGGGAGGATATACTTTTTCTTTTACCAGTGTGTTTCTTGCTTCTGCAAGCAAACCTCCAGCCGCACCTACGGTGGCACTTGCCTGCATTACGGTCTCAGGAATATCCATAGGGCTTGCGAAGGATCCGGCAACATATATGCCCTGCCTGTTAGTGGATATACCGGTTAGCGGCAGAGGCTCGGCAAAGCCGTTTTTGTTAAGATCAACTCCCATTTCACCGGCAAGCATTATAGCCGACCTGGACGGGGTCATCCCAACAGAAAGCACAACAAGGTCATATTCCTCATTGTGTATGTTACCATTCTCATCGCTGTAGCGGATGCTCAGAGTCTTATCTTCGTCATCAAGCTGGTCAATTGAGTAAATCCTTGAGCGTACAAACCTGACTCCGCTTTCATTTTTTGCCCTGTTGTAGTACTTCTCAAATCCCTTGCCGTATGTGCGCATATCCATATAGAATATTGTTGTCTCAAGAGGATATTTGCAGTGCTCCTTGGCAATAACCGCCTCCTTGACTGCATACATACAGCACACGGAAGAGCAATAATCCTTGTTTTCCCTGGTATTTCTTGAGCCTACACACTGAATCCAGGCAATTTTCTTGGGCTCCTTGTGATCAAAGGGCCGTATCAAATGCCCCTGAAAAGGCCCCGATGCGCTGAGAATCCGCTCAAACTCCAAGCTGGTTACAACGTTTGGATACTCTCCATAGCCGTAATACGACAGCTTTGAAGCGTCAAAAGTCTCGAAGCCCGGGCATAGAACAACCGCACCGACTTCGAATTCAATTTCCTTATCCTTCTGGGAATGGTCAATGGCGCCTGCCAGGCATGCCCTCTCACATTCCAGGCACTCCGAGCACCCACCGCAATTCAGGCACCTTTCTGCCTCTTTTTGAGCCTGCTCGATTTTGTAAGCCAAAGATTCCTCTTCAAATGACTTGGCTCTCACAGCCGGATCTACATGTTCAGCTTTCTGCGGCTGTATTAATTCAATATCCTCTATATTCTGCCTTAAAGGAGCAATTTCCTCCTCAGGAACAGAGAATACTCTATTCTTTTTAAGATCTAAACCATTTATGTATCTGTCAATGGACTCGGCCGCCTCTTTCCCCGCCCCTATTGCCGCCACCACGGTTTTGGGGCCGGTCACGGCATCGCCTCCTGCGAATATGCCGGGTATTTCTGTGGCCATTGTTTCCAGATCCGCCTTCAGCCTTCCCCGTGATGTCATTTTTTCCAGGTCCTCGCCCAGGAAGCTCAGGTCGGAGCTCTGGCCCGCGGCAATGATTATCCTGTCGGCAGAAACGGTTTCTTCAGTTCCCCCTATATATTCGGGGTTAAACCTTCCGTCAGCGTCAAAAACATAGGCAACATCCAGCAATTCAAGTCCAGAAACCTTGCCGCCCTCATCAAGAATGGCCTTAACACCTTTACGATGGCGGAAAATAACACCTTCTTCTTTTGCTGCTTCAATTTCTTCCCTTGATGCGGGCATTTCTTCGTCGGATTCCAGGGAATAAACGCACACTTCTTTTGCCCCAAGGCGAATTGAACTGCGGGCTGCGTCCATGGCCACGTTTCCGCCGCCAATAACTATAACTTTGCCGGAAATGTCTACTTTTTCCCCGAGATTCATCTGTCGAAGCATGTCTACGGCAGGAATCACTCCGCTCAGTTCTTCTCCGGGCACTCTCAGCTTAATTCCCTTATGTGCTCCTACAGACAGAAATACAGCCTTGTAACCCTGCTCCAAAATGTCATTAACAGTAAACTCACTGTTAATTGGAGTGTTATATCTTATATCAACCCCAAGGCGCTTTAACAGCTTAACCTCCAGCTCAACCCATTTCTTTGGCAGGCGGTACTCCGGTATACCCACACGCATCATTCCGCCTGCCACCGGCAGAGCCTCGAATACTGTTACGCTGTAACCTCTCTTTGCCAGCTGGTATGCTGCTGAGAGACCCGCAGGGCCGGCACCCACAATAGCCACCTTTTCGACACGATTTTCCGCAATTACTGGTAGGGGAAGTTCGTCCAGATTATTATAAGCGTAATCGGAGGCAAAACGTTTAAGCCTCATAATGTTAACAGCACCATCGACACTACCCCTGTGACACTGGGACTGGCAGGGGTGTGTACAAATCCGGCCGCAGGCCGCCGGGAATGGGTTGTCCCTGTAGATGGTCTGCCAGGCTTCTGCAAATTTACCCTTTTTAATTAGCTGCACATAACCCTGGGCGTTTACTCCGGCAGGACATGCGGCTTTACAGGGTGATACCCCTCTTTTATCTATAACAAAGGCATTGGGATACGCCTGGGCGTATCTCTTATACGCTGCCTTACGGTTTTCCAGGTTTTGGTTGTACTCATTGGGAATTTCTACCGGGCAGGCCTGGGCGCACTCACTGCAGGCTTTGCACTTGTCAATATCAACATATCTTGCCCGCTGCAGGACTTTAACCTTAAATTTTCCCGGCTCACCCTCAACATTCAGCACATCTGAGTTGGTCAGTGATTCAATATTCAAGTGTCGTCCGCATTGTACCAGTTTAGGCGACAATACGCACATAGCACAGTCGTTGGTAGGAAACGTTTTGTCCAGCATAGGCATTGTTCCGCCTATGGCAGGGGAGCTTTCCACCAGATAAACATAATACCCGGACTCGGCCAGATCCAGTGATGCCTGAATACCGGCTATACCTGCACCAACCACCATCACGGCCCCGACTTTTTCAGTACTCATTGATAACATCCGTCCTCTCTCGGAAGATCTATCCCTCTCTGTTAAATAATATGGTGAAAAAGCGGCCCGTACCTGTATAACCAAAGTACAAGCCTCTTTTTCACTTCTTTATATGTTAATTTTTGCGGATGCTAGTAGATATAATCTCTATTCTTTTTCAGGAAGTATTAGGGCTTCCTCTATCAGTGTGCACATGTGCATATTTTTGGACTTGCCCTTGGTGTCTGGATACCACTTGTTAAGGTCATTGAACTGGTCAATGCAGTTGTGGCAGGGAACTATAACAATCTCAGCTCCTGTAGCCATAACCTGGTCAACCTTCCTCTTACCCTTGGCCTTACGCTTTTCGTTGAACTCCGGCATGGCCATTCCGCCGCCACCGGCCCCGCAGCAGTAATTCATCTTGCCATTGGGATTCATGTCCACGAAATTTTTTACAAAGCTTCTTGCAAGCTCTCTGGGAGCCTCCCAAACGCCTTCCTTCCGGGCGGTGTTGCAGGGATCGTGATAGGTAACCACCTTTGTGATGGCGTCCGGATCCAGCTTGAGCGTGCCTTCTTTTACTAGATCATTAAGCAGTTCAAGTATGTGACGGATGGGGAATTTTTCGCCCTTCCAGAACATCCTCTGACCCCATTTCATCGACCTGAAGGCGTGTCCGCACTCGGTTACGATGAATTCCTCACAGCCCAGCCTGGTAAATTCTTCCCAAATGGGATGGGAGATTTCCACAAAATCATCGTTTTGTCCGGTAAACAGGGCAATGTTAGTGGCGTCCCAGCGCTTGGTGCTGATGGTGTAGTCAATACCTGCAGCGTAGAAAATTTTCAGTGTGGTTTGAAGCTCATTGGCATAGATTTTAATATCCCTGGCGTTAAACCCGTAAAAATATTTCGCTCCGGCCTTATCCAGCGGAATTGTATACTCAGGATCACCCAGTTCTTCTCTAAGCTCGTCCTGTATCCATTCAATTGTTTCTTCGTAGTCTACCTGGCTAACATTCATCTGGTTGCCGGACTCTTTGTGCTCTTCGCAAATAGTCTGCATGTAGCCCGGAATGTTTTCCTTGTCCCATGTTCCACGCAGTGTTCTTACCACAACAGCAACGTTTATGCCCATGGGGCATTCTACGGTGCAGCGCTCGCACATGGTGCAGTACCAGAGGTACGGGTCTTCCAATACTTCCTTTTCCATGCCAAGATTTAACTTGCGCAGGAATTTACGGGGATCCTGGTTCTCATGGACATCGGAGTAAGGGCAGCCTGCCGTGCACATTCCGCAGGCCAGGCACTGTGAAAAATCGTAGTTTTTCAGTTTCTCTGCCACTATGTCCCTGAATTTGGGATTCAGTTGTGTTGCCTGAATACTTTCCATTGTTTTATGCTCCTCCCCTCATAAATCGGGAATCGGGAATTAGGAATTAGGAATTGGGGAATCCTATTCCTTATCCTGGATACTGGTTCATTGCTTTCAGTCCGCATTTAACTCATTGCTTATTTCTGGAATTTTGGATTTGGTACAGGAATTGGGGAAGCGCCAGGCCCCCACCAATTCCTAATTCCCAATTCCTCATTCCTAGTACTCGTTAGGCAGCTGATTAAGCTCAGCCCTTGTAAACACAGGGCCGTCCTTGCAGACGTACTTGTTTCCAACGTTGCAGCGTCCGCACATCCCTATGCCGCACTTCATGCGGTTTTCCAGAGACATTATAATCTGCTCGGGCTTGAAGCCGCAGGCTTCAAGTTCCGGCATGGTGAACTTTATCATTACGGGAGGCCCGCAAATGATAGCCACGGAGTTATCTGAACTGGGTGAAACTTCCTTGGTAACAGCTGGAACAAACCCCACCTTGCGGGTCCAGCCATCTACCGGCCTGTCAATGGTACAAACCAGGTCTATATCTGACCGGCTGTCCCACTGATCAAGCTCATCCTTATACAGGAGAAGTCCGGGATTTCTTGCACCGTAGATAACGGTAAGCTTTCCGTAATCTCCCCTGTGCTCGGGCTTTAGCATATAGGTAATCAGTGATCTTAATGTTGTGAAGGCAAAGCCGCCGCCGATAATTACTACATCTTTGCCCTTCATTTGCTCCACCGGGTAATAGTTGCCCAGGGGACCGCGAATACCAACCATGGTACCCTCTTCCATCAGGTGCAGGGCGGTGGAAACTACTCCGGCTTTGGCCACGGAAAACTTGAGAAATCCGGGCTCAGTAGGAGAAGAAGCTATGCCAAAGGGGGCCTCTCCCTTTCCAAACACGCATATCTCGGCAAATTGGCCGGGCATGTAGGGGAAGCTCTTTTCATCTTCCTCGCTCATAAACTGGAAGGTGAAACTGTGGATGAGCTTATCCTCTGTTTCGGTGAAGTTTTTGACCAGCTTCATCGGGAGCGGCAGGTATGGATTTTTTTGCATTGTTTATCCGACCTCCCTTACGACCCCTGGATATCCGCAAGAACTTGACGGATGTCCAGATTGACGGGGCAGTTTTTAATACATCTGCCGCAGCCCACACAAGCCGTGGCGTTGTACCTGTCAATGAAGTACTTGAATTTGTGCATGACTCTCTGGCGCATGCGCTCCTTGCCGCTGGTGCGCGGGTTGTGGCCCGAAGTATGCAGGGTGAACAGAGGGAACATGCAGGAGTCCCAGTTCCTAACCCGGCACCCTGTGCAGTCCACGGCCTCATCAACTATATCAAAGCAGTGGCAGGTGGGACAGGAGTACGTGCATGCCGCGCAGCCCAGGCACTTTTCCTGGATGCCGTCCCAAATGGAGTCATAGAAATTAACATCAAGCTTTGCCTTAAGGCCTTCCACGTTGACCTTGCAGACTACCTCTGCGGCCTCTTGTGCCTTAGCAGCGGCGTCTTTCTGGCTGTCATCGGCAGCACCAAGGCCAAGTTTGGCCACCAGGTCCTTACCCTTTTCGCTTATAGCTTCTACAACATAGCTTTCACCTATATCGGTCAGCATTACATCCATGCCGCTTTTGTCACAGGGGCCCGAATTCATTGATGTGCAGAAGCAGGTGCCGGCCGGATCGCTGCAAGCCATTCCCACCAGCAGTGTGTTTTCCCTTCTGGTTACAAAATACGGGTCTGTGTACTGATCGTTAGTAAAAACATTGTCCAGCAAAAGGAGACTTTTGGCGTCACAAGGACGAATACCGAATACCACCTTTTTAGCGCTGTCAATGCATTCCTCCATTTGGGCTCCACTGTAGCTGAAAAGCTTTTCAGACTGAGGGAAAAGGACACCCTTGGGAGGGATTTTACTGTTAAGATAGCCGAAATATGCCTCTGTGCCCTTAGCTAACCTCTTGAATAACGAGTACGTTCCCTCTTTAACCGGGGCGTAAACTTCATATTCGGCAATAAGCTTATCCAGCAGTCCGGGCAGAGCGTTTTTTGCTATTATCATCCTTTTCACCTCACTCCTTCACAAGGAAAGCCTCGGGATCGTCGGCTTTAAAGTCAGCCAGCGCCGGTGTTTCATCCGGGTTGACTCCAGTCTCGTAGCCAAACAGTTCCTTGACTTCCTTGACCATTTTACGTGTCATGCCCCGCAGGTTAATGCCCATGGGACAGGCCCTGTCACAGGCTCCGCAGTCAGCGCAGCGCCCTGCGCTGTGGAATACCCTGCCAACCTGGAACATAATATTGTCGGCAGTATCAGTTGACTTGTTAATCCATGCCGGTGTTGAGCAGTCAACAAAGCACTCGGTGCAGTAGCACATGGGGCAGGCATTACGGCAGGCATAGCACCTAATGCACTTAGAGAACTCTGCCGCCAGAGCCGCCTTGCGCTCGGCCGGTGAAAGCGCCTCGAATGCCGCCACATCGGCGAAGTTATCTTCAGGCTTGGCAGGAACAGGCTCGCCAATCATCATGTCATATATAACAGGGTTGCCGTAGCGGCAAACCTTGCATGTATCATGGCAAATGTCATCCAGCTTTACTTCCTGGGCAAATCCCTTGCCCTTGAGCACTAAGGAGTCGCCCTTTTCCTCAACCTCAAGGAGATCCTTTCCGTCAAGGACAGCGTCAACCTTTGCACGGTCAATCATACCGGCGCAGGGAATGCCTATTATATAAATATTATCCCTGTTTATCTGGTTTTCTTTCACCAGGGCAACTATTGAACGAACATCACAGCCCTTGGCAACCACAGCCACCTTTTCCTCCCTCTTACGGAGGTAGTTGGCCAGGTTGTTTTCACAGGAGTAATCCCACGTTAGCTTTGCAGCATCCTCAGACTTACGAATAAAGCAGGGGGTGCTGCGTAGAGGCAGGCTGCCCTTGGTGAAGCCGACCACCAGGTCAACCTTCTTTTCATCGAATAGTTTTTTTGCCGCATCCTGTATCGCAGTAGCTAGCATTTGCATCCGCAAGAACACCCCGATTCTTGACTGGGTACGATCCCCTTATTAGGGCCCAGTTTCTTAACTCTGTCGGTAACTTCTTTGACCAGTTCGGCAAACCGGCCACCCTCGGCTGCAGAGACCCAGGAGAAGTTAACCCTGTCATCTTCAACGCCGATGTATTCCATCATACCTTTTAGAAGTGCAAATTTCCTCCGGGCTACAAGGTTGCCACTAACATAGTGGCAGTCTCCGGGGTGTCACCCAGAGGTGAGCACGCCGTCCGCCCCGTTCTTTATGGCCGACATAATAAACAGAGGGTTTATCCGGCCCGAGCATGGTATGCGGATTACGCGTACATTGGGGGGATACTGTATCCGGCTTACCCCGGCCAGGTCTGCCCCCGCGTAACTACACCAGTTGCACAGAAAAGCGACTATTTTTGGTTCCCATTCCATTTACCTTTTCCCTCCCCCTGTCGCTAAAGCGCGTTTATCATGGCCATTATTTGTTCGTTGGTACAGCCCTTAACATTTAAGGCACCGCAGCGGCATGAAGAAGCACATGCCCCGCAGCCCTTGCAAAGAGCCTCATTGACCACTGCAACTTTTTCTTTAAGATCTACAGCAACAGCCTTTGCCGGGCAGACCGACTCACAGACTCCGCAGCCTGCACACTTCTTCTTGTTGACAACAGCGCACTTGCCTTCCGCTTCAATGGTCTCCTTGGCCAGCACAGTGCATGCCCTGGAAACGGCAGCCTTGGCCTGTGAAATATTTTCCTCCAGGTTTTTGGGGCCATGGGCCAGTCCGCACATAAACACTCCATCGGTACCAAAGTCTACCGGGCGAAGTTTTAAGTGAGCCTCCAGGAAGAATCCCTCCTGGTTCAGAGGAACCTTGAAAAACTGAGAAAGCTTACTATTATCAGTAGGCACAATTGCGGCAGCAAGTCCGACTACATCTGCGTCAATTATAACCGGTACTCCCAGCACATGGTCATTGACCGTTACCTTAACCTTGTCGCCGGCAGCCTCAACCACCGGTTTGCTTTCCACCGCATAGCGGATGAATATAACGCCCTTCTTCCTTGCCTCGGTGTACATGTCCTCATAGAAACCGTAGGCGCGAATGTCCCGGTAAAGGACGAATACATTGGCTTCAGGATTGGCTTCCTTAACCTTGAGGGCCTGCTTTATTGACTTGGTGCAGCATATACGGCTGCAGTACGGGCGCTCAGGCTCCCTGGACCCCACACACTGTATGAACACGATATTTTTCGCCCCTGCCAGCTTTCCGTCAGCAAGGTCGGATTCCAGCTCAAGCAGTGTTTTTACCTTGTCATTCTGTCCATAGAGATACTCAACAGGTTTGTACTCATTTCCGCCTGTGGCGATAATGGCCACACCGTGCTGAATTTCTTCACCGCTGGACAATTTAGTGACAAAGTTGCCAACAAAGCCGTGAACTTCAGCTATTTCAACACCGGTATATACCTTAATCAGCTGGTTATTATTAACCTTTGAAACCAGATCCTTGAGGTATGACTGGACATCCTCGCCCTTCATTCCGTAATGGATGCGATTGGCAATACCACCAAGGCTGTCTGCTTTCTCAACCAGGCTTACCTTGTATCCCTGGGCAGCAGCGTTTAGCGCAGCATTCATTCCTGCCACTCCGCCCCCGATAACAAGCACATCGTGATTCATGCCGAGGCTGACAGCCTGCACAGGCTCAAGAAGGGCAGCCTTGTATACTGCCATTTTAACCAGGTCTTTAGCCTTTTCGGTAGCCTTTTCAGGCTCATTCTGGTGCACCCACGAACACTGGTCTCTGATGTTAGCCATTTCAAAGAGACTGGAATTAATCCCGGCTTCTTTTAGAGTCTCCTGGAACATGGGCTCATGAGTTCTGGGACTGCAGGATGCCACCACTAAACGGTTTAGGCCGTATTTTTCAATAGTTTCCTTTATCTGTCCCGCTGTATCCTGTGAACATGCGTACAGCTTCTCATCCGCAAATACGACTCCCGGCAGGGTTTTGGCATATTCAACCACTTCGGGAACCTTAACAACGCTGCCGATATTTATACCGCAGTGACAGATGATAACACCCATCCGGATAATATCCCCGGCCACATCCTTCTCGGCAGGATATTCCTTTTTCTTGACCATTGTCCCACGTGCTTCGGCCAGAATAACTGATGAGTCAGCCGCAGCGGCGCTGGCCTGCATGACGGTCTCCGGAATGTCCCTGGGGCCGCTAAATGCACCGGCCACATAGATGCCGGGCCTGCTTGTGCCAACACCCGTCATACTGGGAGGTTCAGCAAAGTTAAACTTATTCAGCTCCACACCCAGCTTGCCTGCCAGATCTATCATGTCCTTTGATGGCTCAAGGCCTATCGAAAGTACAACCATGTCAAACTCTTCGTATGTTATTGTTCCATCTTCGTTGGAGTAGCGAATAACCAGGTTTCCGCTTCCATCGTCTTTTTCTGTTACCTCATAAATCCTCGATCTGACAAATCTGACTCCATGCTCATTTTTGGCCCTGTCGTAATACTTTTCAAACTCCTTGCCATAGGTCCGCATATCCATGAAGAATATTGCAGCATCAAGCTCGTATGGAGTGTGCTCCTTTGCTATAACGGCCTCTTTAATAGCGTACATGCAGCACACAGAAGAGCAATATCCATGGTCCATCTTGCAGTTCCTAGAACCGACACACTGGATCCATGCTATTTTCTTGGGCTCTGTGTGATCCGAGGGGCGAATCAGATGGCCGCCAAACGGTCCGGAAGCACTTAAAATACGTTCAAACTCTAAGCTTGTCAACACATTGGGGAATTTGCCATAACCGTAATAGAACAGCTTCTCAGACTGGAATGCCTCAAATCCGGGAACAAGTATAACCGATCCAATATTAATCTCAACGGTCTTATCTTCCATTGAGTGATCGATTGCCTCTGCCTGGCAGACTTCAAGACATTTTCCGCAGGCTTTGGGCTTTTTAATTTTAAGGCACTTTTCCTTGTCTATGGCATAGGCGTTGGGATAGGCCTGAGCATAAAGCTTGTAGATTGCTTTCCGCTTATCCAGACCCTGATTGAAGGTATCATCCACTTTTACAGGACATTTTTCTGAGCAGGAACCACATCCCGTGCATTTGTCCGGATCAACAAGACGTGCTTTCTGAAGCACAGTTGCCTTGAAATTACCGGGCTCGCCCTGCAGGTCAACCAGATTTGAACAGGTCATTATTTCAATGTTCAAATGGCGCCCGCATTCAACAAGCTTTGGTGACAGGATGCACATTGAGCAGTCGTTTGTGGGAAATGTTTTGTCCAGCATCGGCATTGTTCCGCCGATGGCAGGGCTCTTTTCCACCAGATAGACGTAGTAGCCGGACTCGGCCAGGTCAAGGGATGCCTGGATTCCCGCTATACCTGCGCCCACTACCAGTACGGCCCCGATTTTATCGGGTTTAGTTGTCATCTTTGCATCACATCCGTCCTCCTAATTTCGGCGATTGGCTGTAAAAGCCACTAAGGCCGCTGAAGAGATCAACCTTTATAAAGGTTAATTCCAGATAATAAAATTTCGAAACCAATCTTCTCTCCTGAGAATTTACACGATTCCTTTTCTAATCTTCCAAACATCCGATTATTATAATATTAAATAATTATCCCGCTGATTAACCAATTGTAATTAAGTCTTATCCGGATGTTTGTGACCCCCTTTCACCTCCAATGCAAAAACTTTAAGAAACAGTGTTGCCAATTTTCCCGGTAAACCAGGCAGCCATTTGCAGCATAAAAACCTCTTAAACACAAAAAAACTGACCGTCATCCGTGTACTCAAATCGCGGGGACGGCTCTCTAGGTTCATAATCCCTGCCTATTCTTTTGTAATAGCCGCAATGGCTTTCCGTGTTTTTTCATACCAATACATAAATATTAGCTAAACAGGGAACTAAAGAAACCTTGTCCCTAGTATAATATTTCTCAGTTTTACTGTCAATTCCTTTAAAAATAAGGAATATCGTTCATAAATTGCAATAATCTTTTTGTTTTAATTTCATATTAAATCCATAAAAATTTATACTCAACCAAATAATCCCTATCCCAAAATATATTATTTCTCTCTTTTACTGAGTAACAGGCGGCAGATATACTGCCGCCCATTTTGTATTATTTGCTTCCTTTTTATCTCTGACGGAAAGTCTTCAGGAAAGAATCACAGTAGATATCTTTGTTAAGAAGAATGTTTGCCGCTGCCACAGCGTCAACAAGCTCTGAGTCGTCTACATCGGCGATTGCGGAATCCAGGCCGCATGCCATGCTCATAATAAGGAAGGTCCTGTTGATCAGGTGGCGGTTTGTGCAGCGCTGGGAGGAATTGGAAAGACCCATAGTAGTCCTTACTCCGGGAGCCAGAGCTTTAATTTGACGGATTGCTTCCAGAACTTCCACACCGTGCTCCTGGGCGACGTTGCAGGGAAGCATAAGCGGGTCAATGTATAAGTCTTCCATGGGAATGCCATGGGCATCGGCGTTTACCACTATTTCCATCGCCAGTGCTGCACGGTCGGCAGCACTCTTGGGCACTCCCGCCTCGTTCATGGCCAGGCCTATTATTGCAGCATTGTATTTTGCAGCCATCGGAAGGAAAAGGTCCATTTTCCACTGGTCTGCATGGGTGGAGTTAATCATTACCTTGCCGTGCTTGTTAGCTGCACAGCCAGCCTCAATTGCCTCGGGGTTGGTTGAGTCAACGCAGCAGGGCAGGGGAACGGTTTCACCGCATATATTAACCAGCCACTCCATAACAGCGGGCTGATCCTTGGCTTCAACAGTGGGGCCGGTGTTTACGTCAAGGTAGTGGGCCCCGGACTCGAACTGACGCTTTGCCCAGTGCTTGATGGGCTCGGGATCCTTGTTCAGAATTCCATCGCGAATGTCTTTAAACATTCCATTAATCCGTTCTCCGATAAGGATCATTTATTTTTACCTCCTTTGCATTCCTCTCTGGTCGGGAATTGGGAATTCGGAATTGGGAATTGGGGAAAGGGGTATCCCTTCCCCAACGTCAATCCATTCAATCCAAATTCCTGTTCCCTGCATTTTTTTAGTTTCCTCGACTTTAAATCCGTGAGTGGGAACCATAAACCCTAATTCCTGATTCCCAATTCCTAATTCCTAGTATTTCACAGGCTCCATCATCTTGTCGACGTGTGCCTTAAACTGCTTTACTGAATCGGGGTGACGCAATACGAAGATTGATCCGCTGGCCTGCACAAAGGTAGCTGCGGTCATAACTTCCCAGAGAATAGCCCTGCGGGCCTGGTCGCCCCACTCTGGAGTTTCGTCATTGGAAGCTTTGGCTTCCTTGGCCTTCCAGGCTTCCTGGCCGACAAAGCAGACTACCGGCATGGCCAGCATCTTGTCACCGGTCAATGCGCCCATCCGGGCACGCTCCATGATGGAGTATGCATATTCAATACCATACCCGAGAGCTCCCACCAGGGGATCAATGGCGATCCTGTTGGCGGCCAGTCCCATTTCAGTTATAAGAATGTTTAACTGCTTGGCAAGGTTGATGTCCAGCGGGCTGGAAGCAATTATTGAGTGCCCGTTAACCATGCAGGCGGCAGTCATTGTTTTGTAGTTGTTCGGAGTTGCGCAGCCAAGCAGGGCCACTTTTCCTGCCAGGGCTTCTCCCACAGCAGTCATAACTTCGGCGTCTTTTTCCTCTACTCCGCAGCCTATTACTATTAACGGAACATTAACTGCATCGGCCACAGCCTTTGCTGTTTTGGCACAGTCAGCAGGGCTTGCGTTTTTAAGGTCGGGGTTAGCGCTGGCAAGCTTTAAGCAGATCATGTCCGCTCCGTACTCAACGCATTTCTTGGCCCATGCAGCGGGGTCATCCAGAACATCTGCGAAGGGCGCCTTAACTATTTCAGGCCAGTCCTCCGGATTCATATCAACCACTTCAAGAGCCACAACCGGGCGGTTGGGCATATCGCCTTCGAAAAACAGGAATGGCAGAGTGCTGTCCCCGCCGACTTTTATGGCATTGGGTTCCGCACCAAGGACCAGTTCGTTTACCTTGCTGGTCCATCTTTCCTTAGCTATAGTAACAGCCATTACTCCCGCTCCTTTCAACATTTTTGAGCTTATTTACGAAATGTTATCAGATAATGCCGGCCTTTTGGGCAATTTCATTCACGGCCTGCACCACAGTAGAATTGTCCGGCAATGACACCAGAGGCATACTGCGCAGGTCATATTCCCGCACCTGATCATCAAGGGGAATTGAGCCCAGCAGCTCAAGCCCGGTGCGGTCAATTTCCTCTTTCAGCGCCTCAATGGTCCCATCTGTAACTTTGCTTACCACAAGGTACATTTTTTTAATGTCCAGCCCCAGTGAGTCCACCACTTCTTTTACCCTTCCAGCCGACCTGATTCCCCTGGCGCTTGAGTCGCTGCTCACCAGGAGCACATCGACATTCTGCGTTGTTCGCCTGCTAAGGTGCTCCAGCCCGGCCTCATTGTCCATAACAACGAACGGGTAATTTTTGCTAAGCTCCTGCATAAAGCCACGCACCAGATTGTTTGCGTAGCAGTAGCACCCGGCCCCCTCAGGACCTCCCATAACCAGCAGGTCAACATCTTCACCCTCGGCGAGTGACTCGTGAACCCTGTATGCAACGTACTGGTCCTTTGTCATTCCTGCCGGGAGAGGCTCAATGTTTCGGTTTATCCGGTTGAGCAACTCCGATATGGTGTCATCCACCTCTATACCCAGAGCTTCGTGTAAATTGGCGTTCGCATCGGCATCCACCGCCAGTACCGGTCCCTTGCCGGCTTTTGTTATCTGCCTGATCAGAAGGGCAGCCAGAGTTGTCTTTCCGGTTCCTCCCTTTCCTGCTATTGCAACTGTAAATGCCATCTTTACACTCCCTTCCATATTTATTACTTCTTATTAGCTGTTATTGCTGCTGCAATGACGGGTAACACAGGCCTTTAGCCGAACATCTTTTTAAAGGCTTCCCATTTAACAGTACAATAATGCCCTGCTATTTCCTTTGGTTTTATATTTTACAGCCAGCGCTGCTTAAGGAAAGAAGCTATGCCGGCGGACTCACGTGGTCCCACCAGCACTTCCCACCCGGAAAGCTCCTGCAGCTTGCCGCTTAAGACCGCAACTCCACCAGGGATAATTACCTTGCGGTGCTTAACCTTGTCTGCAATGCCCGAGGTTTGAAGCAGCTCGGTAATTTTTTCCGGTGTGAATTTGCCTGCCGCCCAGCCGGTCATAACCGATATTCCGTCGGTATCCACCGGCAGGATATATCCAGGTATCCTTGAAGCTTCCACGTCACCTGCAACACAGAAATAGGTGAGCGAAAAGTTTGTTGTGATATAAACCGGTGAATTCTCGTTGACATTGAGCACCTCGTAAACCTTGGACTCAACGGCAATTGGTTTTTGCGGGTCTGTGTATATATTCAGGCGAAGTGTAATCAGCGGGAGAACATCCGCCGGGTCTGCACTGTCGATTACCACAACAGCTGCATACTTGGCAATATATACTCCTGCGTCCACAACAGCCTGGAGGGGGTCCTTGTTGTCTGCGAAGGCGATTGTGGGATAGCCGAAGGGGCGGAATTTCTTGAGGGCCTGACGGCGAAGCTGGGTCTGGTCCGCAAGAACCTTATTTACTTCTCTTGCGCCGGAATCCAGAACAAGCTGCTTGTGTCCCATTCCAACCACTTTTTCCACCAGGGCTGCCAGTTCGTTCAGGTCTGCGCCCTTTACGACCATGGGAACATCATATTTCTTGGCCAGGTTTGTCATGGCCTCTACGTTGGCGGCATTGGCTCCGCATACCAGCGGCTTTTTGGCAGCTACGATTTCCAGGGCCTTTTCGATAGCGGCAGGATCTTCACTCATAAGAACCAGGGGGAAGTCCGACTTGGCGTCTGCAGCCTTAACAGCTTCGGCAAATTTGCCGGCGTCACCGGAGCAATTTCCTACTGCCACAAGGTTAACCTTGTGTGTTTGTCCGACGCGGTCAAATACCAGCTTGTTCACCTGTTCAACCTTGGCAGTTATTTCATCAGCGCTCATGGTGTCGCATACCGAAATTGCTATTCCTGTCATATGCTCAAAGCGCTTATCATGTCTAAAGAGAACAGTCTCATTACCAATTTCAATAGCGTTTTCGCCTGTACCTATTTTAACCAGTGCAATCGGGGGAGCAGAAGCAGAATCCAGCGCTTCCTTGGCCGCATCGCTAACGTGCGGGCATTGATCCAGGCTGGCTTTTCCGCCTGCCAGCGCCATGGCAAATGCCAGGCAGGTGGGCTGACCGCAATCCTTGCAGTTGGTCTTGGGCAGTTGCTTAAAAATCTCTAAACCTGTTAAACCCATTCTCCGTACTCCTTTCTGATCGGTTGTTGTTTACAAGAGAAAAAGTCTTATCCGGAGGACACACAGACAACTGCCGGATGTCCTCCGAATAATTCATTCAATTATTTAGCTTGCTCAGATCGGGGACATTCCTCCGACCACCAAAGCCAGTCATACTAGGGAGGTGTGTCCCCATTATCCCGATCGGGGACATTCCTGTCTATAAAGGAATGCCAAAACTTCAGCAGGTGTGTCCCCTTTCCTTTATAGAAGCGGGTCCATGGTGAGAGCGGGGTGTCCCTTTTCTTCCAGGAAGCCCATTATTTCATCGCCGCCGGTTCCAATTGACTCATCGGCGATCTTGTCAACAAAGTCCTTGCCCAGGCCTGCGTTCTCAGCAGCTTCCTCCAGCAGCGGGCGAAGCTCTTCCTTCAGTGCCTTGGGCATCCACACAAGGCGTCCAAGTCCGCCG